>JBKBHA010000009.1:0-169924 GCA_046297935.1 Chitinophagaceae bacterium | reverse complement strand
ATGCTTTAATAGCTGTTTGGAAGCGGATGTGCTCTCACTCTCTTTCACTCCATTCACTCAAATCTACTTAGCGCGATCGCTAAATCAAAGACCTTTTAAGTTGATATGCAAACATAGGAGGACACCGAGTTAGGAACAGAGATCACCGAGATCTGTCGAGAGTAAACATTGCGAGTGCTACTTGCGCTCTGTCAAGTCCTCCGCGTCCTCTGTTCCCAACTCGGTGTCCTCTGCAGTTAAGAAATGCTGCACCAGTTTGCTGTTAAAAACATCAAGGAAGCAAAAATTCGTTGGTGATTTTCATCCGCATGCAGGCCTTAGTTTAACCGTCGAGACAACAGAGTTTAATGCACAGAGTTCACGGAGATCTGTCGAGAGTAAACATAGCGAGTACTACTTGCGCTTTGATAAGCCCTCCGCGTTCTCTGTTCCTGACTCGGTGTCCTCTGCGGTTAAGAAATTCTGCACCAGTTTGCTGTTAAAAACATCACGAAAGCAAAAATTGGTTGGTGAGTTTCGTCCGCGTGCGGGCCTCAGTTTAACCGCAGAGGACACCGAGTTAGGAACAGAGTTCACCGAGATCTTTTGAGAGTAAAGAAGCAAATGCTGCTTGTGCTACGAAGGAGCAGTTCTGTTCCCCGCAGATTTTTCGCAAATGGTGCAGAGTTTTTTGATGGTTTTTACAGAACT
This sequence comes from Chitinophagaceae bacterium, assembly GCA_046297935.1. GTDB lineage: Bacteria > Bacteroidota > Bacteroidia > Chitinophagales > Chitinophagaceae > CAYMZZ01. The sequence continues at coordinate 169,234 of JBKBHA010000009.1, read as the reverse complement.
TACACTAAAGCATTTCCTATGCCATCATCTGTTCGTCTATTCATTTGTTTGAGTCTGCTGACAACGGTTGCTGTTGCGGCCATCAAGGCTCCGGGTGGTCAGTTCAAGAATCTCGAAATATTGGCAAAAGATATTTCGCCCGAAAAGCTCGACAGCATCATGAATTCTTACAACCGTGCATTGGGTATTGGCTGTAGTTTTTGTCATGCAAGTCATCCTACCATTGCCGACAGCCTCGATTATGCTTCAGATAAGAATGAAATGAAAATAAATGCTCGAGGCATGATGAAACTGACAATTGACATAAATCAAAAGTATTTTTACTACGACTCACTCATTCCTCCAGTATACCTGAATATCGTTAACTGCAAGACATGCCACCGCGGCGAACCCTATCCTGTCGAGTAAAGTCCGCAACAACCTAACATCCAGACTCACATTCTTTTCGTAATATATTCAGTGCAATCAGTCAAAAACCCCTATTTACGGGTTTAGTATTATTACGGAATAGGCACAAGGTTTTACTGAATTTTGGTATAAACCATTAGAAAATAGCACTATCCACGCTTTTTGCGCGTTAATTTTGTGTGATCATTACGACTGAAAGAAGAGCGTAAACCTTATCCTGACGAAAAAATTGATCCAAATGACCCTGTATGACCTGATGGGATTGATTTCAACCGTTGCCCTGTGGCTGCCCATCCTCTTTTTATTGGCCTTCAAACTTGCCTGGTACCGTACTTTCCCTGCCTTGCTGGGATTTATTTCGGTGCTTTGCGTATATAATTTATTACTAATAGAATTTCTGGCACCATCCTCTTCCTTTGTAAGCATTGTTGAAAAAACATTTTACTTCACTGCCGGTCCGCTCGTCCTCCTGTTCCTTTCTTACTATTGCCGCACGGCAGTATTTCGTAAAAAGATATTGATGATTATTGCAGCATTGTTGGTGTTTCAGACAACAGTAGCTGTTGCCAAAGGATTTTCAGACGATGCATTTGGAATTCTGGCTGTGCCCGGCCTCGTACTGGCCCTTGGTATGGGACTCTATTTCTTTGCCCGTCAGGTAAAACTTACCATTACTTTTCAAAAAGGAATGGGTAAGGCCTTCCTGGTGTCGGCCGTGTTGTTTGCCACGGTTGGTATTTCTTATATCTACGGTGTACGCTTTTATACCAATCCCGCTTTCAGGCACGACGCGCAGCTTATTCAGTTTATGATCTGTTTCCTGTTTGGGGGTGCCCTTTCCATTGGGCTCTATTTCGAACATAAGCATGTAAAAGAGCTCGAAGAAATCCGCATTGCTCGCGAAGAGCTAAAGGAAATTTATGGTGAAAGCAACGAAAAGGCGACCGGCCCTTTCGGAACGGTCGCCCTGAATTTTGACCAGAACGAGAGCTGGAATTAATTAGAAACAATATTTACCTGCATCAATCATTTTGTCGGCAATACGTCGGCGCGCATCCCTGGTATTAAAAGGCTCGGCTTTGGTGAAGCGCTTCAGGCCCATCAATATCATGCGTTGTTCATCGCCCGAAGCAAATGAGTTGATCGCATCTTTACCAGCTTTGTTCACGCGGTCGGCCGCATCATAGAGATATGTACGCATCATATCCTGGTGAAGCGCAACGGCCGATTCGCCCTGGGTTTCTGTCATCTTCATCACTCGCAGCAACACACTTTCTGCATTGAAGGTTTCAATAGCCATATCTGCCAGGTTCATCAACACTTCCTGCTCGCTTTCAATTTTCATCATCAACTTCTGCACTGCAGCACCGGCTGTCATCAGGATCGCTTTTTTGAGGTTGGCTACCAGCTTCAGTTCCGATGCAAATGGGGCTTCATCGCCCGAACCAAAATCAGGAATACTCATCAGTTCCTTCTGCACATTCATTGCTGGCCCCATCAGGTCGAGGCGACCACCCATGGCGCGTTTCAGCGTCATATCGAGCGTAAGCAGGCGATTGATTTCGTTGGTTCCCTCGTAAATGCGGTTGATGCGGCTGTCGCGATAAGCGCGGGAAATATTGTATTCTGCGCTGAATCCGTTTCCTCCATGAATCTGTACGCCTTCATCTACTACAAAGTCCAGTATTTCACTGCCGAATACTTTCAACATCGCGCATTCAATGGCATATTCCTCCGCAGCACCCAGCAGTGCATCGTTGAAGGGTTTGCCGCTGGCCAGCAGCTCCTGTTCTTTGTCATCTATCCAGGCTGCTGTTCGGTAAAGTGCCGATTCTGCCACAAATATCTTGATCGCCATTTCCGCCAGTTTGGCTTTAATAGCACCAAAATTTGAAATAGGTTGTTTGAACTGCTCGCGGGTGCGCGCATATACTACCGACTCATTCAATGCACGTCTTGCTCCACCTGTAGCTGCAGCGCAAAGCTTCAGGCGACCAATATTCAGGATGTTGAAGGCAATACGGTGACCCTTGCCAATTTCACCTAATACATTTTCCACTGGTACTTTGGCATCCTGGAAATAAAGTTGAACTGTTGAGGAACCCTTGATACCCATTTTATGTTCTTCCGGACCCTGGGTAAAACCTTCGGTGCCGCGCTCAACAATAAAGCCCGTAAACTTATCGCCATCTACTTTTGCAAACACGGTGTAGACCTGTGCAAATCCACCATTGGTGATCCAGCATTTCTGCCCGTTGAGCAGGTAGTATTTACCGTCATCGCTCAGCTTCGCTGTGGTCTTTGCTCCCAATGCATCGCTACCGCTGTTGGGTTCGGTCAGTCCGTATGCACCCGCCCATTCACCGGTGATCAATTTGGGAATGTACTTTGCTTTCTGTTCCGGTGTACCAAAGTAGAGGATCGGCAAGGTGCCGATGCCCGTGTGCGCTGCAATGGCAACCGAGAAGGAGTGACCCGCACCCAGGTATTCGTTTACGATGGTGGAAGTCACAAAGTCTTTGCCCAGTCCACCGAATTCTTCCGGAAAGGATACCGACAGCAGACCCTGTTCACCCGCTTTGGTCACGAGCGATTTCATCAGTCCGGGCTCCAGGTTGTCGATGCGGTCGAGGATCGGATAGATCTCCGTATCCAGGAACTGGTCGCACATATCGCGAATCATCCGTTGTTCTTCCGAAAAATTTTCCGGAATAAAAATATCGGCAGGCTGGCTTTCGCGAATCAGCCATTCGCCTCCTTTCAGCACTTGTTTCGAATCTGTTGCGGCACTCATATGGTTAAGTTTTATGTCAAAAGTTTTGTTGCTTCTCTTTCTGCCGGAATAAACTTTCGCTATCCAGGACAACGCGCCTCAAATACAGCTTTCCAGTTCCCACAGATGTACACAGATCGAGACACAGATTACACAGATTTTGTCTACCTCACCTGCAAAAGTCACTATCCCGCCTACACATCAGATATCCCATCATTATACAAACCATTCTCTCACCCTTCACGTTTCACGTCTCACCTTTCACCTCTCACCTTTCACCTTTCACCTCTCACCTCTCACCTCTCACCTTTCACCTCTCACCTCTCACCTTTCACCTCTCACCTCTCACCTCTCACCTCTCACCTCTCACCTCTCTCACTTCAAATTATCATACACCACCTGCAGCACCTCCTTACACACTTCAATCTTTTCCGCCGGCACTGTTTTCAATGCATCATTCAATGTTTCGTCAGCGATCTGCATCGTTTCTTCCTCCAGTTTTTGCGCCTGTTTGGTCAGATAGATCATGTTGATCCTACGATCGTGTTCCGAAGGCACCCGCTTCACCAGGTTCAGTTTCTCGAGATTGTCTACCAGTCGTGTGATGCTCGGTTTGTCGCGAAAGGTAGCATTGCACAACTGCTGCTGACTCTGGCCATCCTGTTTCCATAAATGGTATAGCACACTCCACTGTTCAATCGTCAGATTCAGTCCTGCCGAATTGAATCGCTTTTGCAGGCGTCGTGCAATAGCGGTGGATGCTTTACCGGTGATGAAACTATAGAGCTCTCCCTTCTTAAAATGGTTGTTTGGCATATAGTTGTTTGTGCAACTATCCAAATTTAGGCAATTTCCGGGAAATCCCAAATCAATTTTCTGGCTGTTGCTGGACATGGATTCTACATCATTTCAATTAAGCCTACCCCTCCCGGCGGCAGTTCTGTTCCCACAGATTTACACAGAACAAATCATCTGCGTCATCAGCGCTCAGATCAGCGTCATCTGCGGGAACAGAACTGCTGCCAGCAAGGAAACCTACAAACAGTGCAGGCTTTCTTTTCCCGCAGATACCGCAGATTGGAACGCAGATTGCGCGGATTTTTCCTTCTTAAATGGAGGAGTTTGATAGCTAATATCACAACCTCTTATCTGCGTAATCAGCGCTCAGATCTGCGTCATCTGCGGGAACAGAACTGCTGCGGAAAAGGAAACCTACAAACAGCGCATGCTTTCTTTTCCCGCAGATCACGCAGATTGGAACGCAGATTGCGCGGATTTTCCTTCTTAAATGCAGGAGTTTGATAGTTAATATCACAGCCTACCATCTGCGTCATCAGCGCTCAGATCGGCGTTATCTGCGGGAACAGAACTGCTGCACCTGGAGTCATCTGTGTAAATCTGTGTACAAATCTGTGTAAATCCGTGGGAACAGAAATGCTGCCGAAAAGGTAACATTGTAAACAGCACCGGCTTTCTTTTCCCGCAGATTGCGCGGATTTTTCCTTCTCAAATCCAGGAGTTTGATAGCTAATATCACAACCTCTTATCTGCGTCATCTGCGCTCAGATCAGCGTTATCTGCGGGAACAGAACTGCTGCACCAAAAGTCATCTATGCAAACCTGCAGGAACAGAACTGCTGCCAAAAAGGAAACCCTACAAACAGTACAGGTTCGCAGCAACTGAAGCTTTCAATAAATTGCACACAAATAAACCAACCCATCACATCAACCATCGCATTTCAACAATCCACCCTGGCCTACCATCGCTGGGGACAAGGTAGCCGCCTGGCCATCAGCCTCCATGGCTATGGCGAAAGCGGTGCCCACTACGCCTTTCTGTCCAAAGAACCCGCACTGGCACACTACTCCTTTCTCGCCATCGACCTGCCCTGGCATGGCCACACAGTCTGGAACCAGGGACCCAATTTCTCCGGCACCGAACTGCGGGAAACACTGATGCAGATAATTCAAAAGGAAGGCCTCACCCACGCAGCCCAACAGGGCATCGACCTCATTGGCTTTAGCCTCGGTGGCCGACTCGCCCTTTCAATGCTCACAGAACTAACCATTCCGGTACAGAAACTCGTTTTGCTCGCACCCGATGGACTGAAACTGAATTTCTGGTACTGGTTTGCCACCCAGACCTGGCTCGGCCGCCAATTATTTCGGTTTACCATGCGCCACCCGGGCTGGTTCTTCGGCTTCCTGAAAATTTTCAACAAACTGGGATTGGTCAATAGCAGCATCTTCAAGTTTGTACGATACTATATCGGCAACAAAGAAGTGCGCGCCCAATTGTACCAGCGCTGGATTGGCCTGCGCCACTTTCGTCCCGATCTGAAAGCCATCAAATCGCATCTTCAAAAATCGGGTACACCGGTTCGTTTACTCTATGGCCAACACGACCGCATTATTCTACCCATTCACGGACAAAAATTTGTAAAAGGCATCGAAGCCCAGGCCCGCTGCCAGATCATTGAATCAGGCCATCAGTTGCTTCATGAAAAACACAGTGCCGATATCGTACAGGCCCTGCTCACTTAGTGTTTGAATAAGTAGATTTGTGCCATGCTCATCTGGTTGCCCGCATTGCTGATCCTGCTCGCCTATGGCGCTTTAATGCTTTGGTACCGACGGGCCTGGATTCGTATTCCTGAATTTGCGGCCAGTAATACCCAACCTGCTGCAACGGTGACCGTGCTGGTACCCGTACGCAACGAAGCTGCTCATATCGGCCGATTGTTGCAATGCCTGCTGCAGCAGGACTATCCCGCCCATCTCCGCCAGATCATTGTGATAGACGATGCCAGTGAAGATAATACCCGCGAAATTGTACAAAGCTTCGATGGAGTGGAGCTGATTGCTTTAGACAACAAGGTCACCCGATCGCATAAAAAGCGCGCCATTGAAGCCGGTCTGGCCCTGGCCCGCGGACAATGGATCGTAACCACCGATGGCGATTGTGAAATGGGTCCTCAATGGCTTAGCTGCATCATGAATTTTCAGCAGCAAACCCAAAGCTGCTATGTGGCCGCGCCGGTTGTTATGAACAGCAACGGAAGTTTTCTGCAGAGCTTCCAACAAATGGATTTTGCCGTATTGCAGGGAGTCACCGCCGTAAGTGTACACAGCCGCCTGCATGCCATGAGCAATGGCGCCAACCAGGCTTATGCCCGCGAAGCCTTCGATGCCGTCAATGGTTTTGAGAACATTGATCATATTGCTTCCGGCGACGATATGTTGCTGTTGCAGAAAATCAATCGTCGTTTTCCCCGGCAGGTAGGTTGGTTGCATAGCCCCGAGGCCATTGTACGCACTGCGCCGGCTTTTAGCTGGCGCGCCTTCTTCAACCAGCGCATTCGTTGGGCTAGCAAGGCCCGGCACTATACCGAAGGCCCTATCTTTTTCGTGATGCTGTTGGTGTATCTGGTCAATCTCAGCTTTCCTTTTCTGTTGGTCGCTTCACTTTGGAATGCCTGGTTCCTGCTCGCCGCCCTCCTGCTTTGGTTAGGCAAAACCCTGCTGGAGTGGCCATTTGTATTCCCCGTCTTCCGATTCTTTGGGTTGCGGTTTGGATTCCTTTCCTTTTTCCTTTTTCAGCCCTTTCATATGCTATATACCGTGCTGTCGGGATTTTTGGGCTTGATTGGGCGCTATGAGTGGAAGGGGAGGATGGCAAGGTGATAGAGACTCACTTCGGCACATCCCTAACCAGATCAACCTTACCCTCATCCTTATGCAATCCTGGCTTGCAGATATTATTCCTCGTTTATGTATTGGTACTCCACATACGCTTCTTTGCCTTCTGTTAAAAGAAAAGCCATCATAGGTGGATCTATTGCTGCTATTTCTGATGCCGTAAAAACAATTTCCCTGTCGGCCGGGTTCGTTGTTTTTTCAATGGATATTCCAGATGCATTGTAGATTTTTACCGTAACAGAATGCGGTGAGGCGAAAATCCTGACAGTCCTGCCATATTCTAAAAGAACCGGATCAGACCAATGAGCGGTTACTTTCATTTTGCTTTCGTATTTTATTTGCTTCACCAGGTCCATGAAATATCCCGGCGACCAGATATCTAACTGGCGAACCTCGGGAATAAAGGGTATTACATCCTGCTTAATTTGTTCCATCTTTACCGCTGCGATTTTTGCCGTTAACAGATCGGTAAATTCTTTGATGTTCATCGTTTCTTTTGGCCAGTCACCACTATCCTTTGCCCGGAGAGCCAGGTGCTCAAGACTAAGAGCTGTTCCCCGGCCTACATACCAGGCAAAATCAAACCAATCCCTTCCTTTCACACGGCCTTTCCACTTGCGAAATAATAATGCATGCATTTTACCGGCAAAAAGATGGGGGAGCGTAAAGCAGGTGGTATAAAATGAGAATGGCTTTGTAAGCAGCAACTGCTCCGTTGCAAAACCAGCAGGTGGCTTTGTATCCACTTCCAGTTTTATTTTGATGGTAGCTCTCATTTTTACCGACTCCTGTGGCAGAATTTCTTTTATGAATAATTCTTTCCACTCTGTTTCTGCTTTCAGAAAGGCAGAGTCGACTGCTGTGGTCATCGATTTTTCTTTTTCAGTCACATTTACATGAATACCCAATGCACTGAACTCGTCCTTTATTCCCTTGAGGTAAGGAGCAAGGGTGAAGTTGGGTATCTCCTGTTTCAACGAAAAATCAAGGTCTTCCGAAAAACGTGGTAAGCCGTGAAAAATGCGCAAGGCGGTGCCGCCGTAAAAGGCGGCTACTTCAAAGAATCCGCTTCGCTGCAAACCACTTAATGCAATTTCCTGCATTATTTCACGCAGGGCCTGGTCGGCTTCGCGATAGTTTGTCGGCTTGTATTCCTCCAGCCATTCTTTAATCATAAGCTTTCGATTGTTTTAATTAATATTTCGATAGTCCGCCGCTTTGGCGCTGCCGACAACCAGCCTGCCATCATTTCCGTATCCAGGTATTTCAATGTTTCTGGTTCCATCCTTAAATCTTCGGTCAACAATTGGCGGGCCTGCGGAATACTTCGCAGTTGAAGTCCCGCCGTAGCAATCAACTTGTCGCACAAGGCTTTTTCCTTACCCGCCAGCAGCGCTGTTTGTTTCTCGACAAGTTTCACCTGTTGAATTCCGTAGCTATACCAGGGGCTGGGCATGTGCCGATAAGTAAACCGACCCGCAGCTGAAATAAATTGCCTGGTATTGCGGGTGGTAACGGAAGTAATTTCATAAACCTGTTCGGGAATCAGTTCCCAATAAGAAAGGGCGGCATCCAGCGATACATAACTCGGCCCATACAGGTGGTTGGCCAGCAAAAAAGGTTCAGGTCCCTGCATATCCAGATTGGGCCCTGGAATGTACACACCCCTTCGCACCTGGGTTAATGCCTGCTGTTTTACCAACTCATCCAACTTATCAAAGGGGCGCTTATACTCTTTCAAAAGATCCAATAGCACCTGCTTGAGAAGCGGCTGACCCGCATACCTTTTGACATCTTTCTTAAACTCCATAATGCAAAAATTAAGATGATAATTCGGATTTTATCCGAATTAGTTAGCGAAATTTAGCATTAATATGTCAAATAAAGTACAGTAATTCGGATTTTTTCCGAATTACTGTTACAAATTTTGTAAAACGCTATACCTTGAAACAAATGGTTGCCATCGATCGCCCACAGTCGCTAGTTTTAGATCGTGGTTTGGATCCAACGGAGTTAAATAAAATAATGATATAAAATGATAAAAGGCCTCCTCGCTTCACTGGTTTTGGTAAGCATTTTTTCCTGCAGCCCTAATGCAGATTCGGCAAAACCGGGCGACCATGCCAATATTCAGGGAACCTGGTTGGCAGAAACGGAAAGCGTGAACGGCATCAGTAAGCAGGTCGATTTTCAATATACTTTCAACAAAGACACACTCACATTTATAGACGAAAAAGGCATGGTGGTGAAGTATCCCTATACTCTGGATACCAGCAGCAACCCAAGGTATATTGTGATCAAGCCATTGGATGCGCCTGCCGATGCAGCACCTGTCAGTGTTGGCTATGAGCTAAACGGCAACTCGCTTAAAATTGTAGTGGCACCAGCCGGACTGCGCCCCACCGAGATTTCTGACAAAAACGATCAGGAGTTGATTATCTGCAAGCGAAAGGATTTTTGAAATCACGTAGGTTGATAATACAAAATCGTAACTCCGGAGGGCAGCGATTTTGTCTTCGTCAGCTTAAAAAAGATCTCTCTTTCTATTTCATCAAACAATCGCAAGCCTTTTCCTTCTACCATCGGATGAATACAAATCTGAAATTCATCCACCAAGGCGCTGTTTAGTGATTGAATAATTAAACTCCTGCTGCCAATCAGGATGTCCTTTCCAGGCTGGCTCTTCAACTCAGAAATAGTTTGCTCCAGCGATTGCCTCGCTATTGTAGCTGTGTTCCAGCCGGTGTCGGTTAAGGTACTGGAGAAAACCAGTTTTTCAATTTTATCGATCGAATGCGCAAACTCATTCATCGATGCCTGGTCCGATGGATCAGTCAGTAATGTTTGCCAGTACTTCATCAGCTCAAAAGTGCTGCGGCCATATAAGATTACTCCCGAATCATCAATGAGCCGGGCATAATGTTGATGAAGCTTTTCATCAACCACCCCAACCCTGTGGTCGCAAACGCCATCGATGGTCATATTAATGGCTGCAATTACTTTTCTCATGACATAATCATTGTTGTAAAAAAGATGCGTCGCACGGATGTCGCTTTATGCCCTTCTGGTTAACTTCTGTTCAAAATTAGTGTACTCTGCTTATAACACACTAATAGCTGACGGGAGGATGTACCCTTTCACCTTACGATCCAGTTGCAGGCATGGTACTTTCCTACTAACGAATAATGGCAAATTTCTTATCTCTGGTGTCCAGGATCAGTTGATGGTCGAGAAATAGGGTATTACCAGTCATTCCGCCGATGCCCATTTTCATCATCTGATTTACCTGTGATTGGTTCACTCCTTCGATATACGTAGCCCGGCGGATCGGAAGTTGGCAACCGCCGATGGCGATGCTGTCGGCGCTATTGAGGCTGTTTGCAGTCAGGTATTTGTCCCAGGATTTCACCTGGCTTTTTGCGACAGGACTGCCTGGTATTGCCAGCGATTCGGCGGTTTGTTGATCCGTGAGCAGTTCGTACAAACTGGAACCGGTGTCGAAATAAAGAAGGGTGGATTTGTTTCGGATGATTGCCGGCAACAATATTCTTCGTTGGGCATAAACGAAGTTGGTCCAGGTAAGCGGCGTCTTTATTTCCGGCGGCAGGGTCGTTGAGATGCTGATTCTTTGCTGGGGATATTCGATCACAGCTATTCGCTCGTCGATAAGATCGGCACCGATGGTTCCGATGATGTCGACCGCTGTTGTATCGTCCCAACGAATGCCGGAAATATCAAATTGTTGGACGACAATTTGACGGGCCAGTATGCTGGCATCTCCAAGTTGGAATGAAAAATTGCTTAGCCCCTCAGCCGAATCTTTTAATGAAATAGAGGATGGATACTGCTGCCGGATCGCCTTTATTTTGTTTTTGTAAAATAGCGAAGAGGGGGACCCCAGGTCGAACTGCATATAGAACTGCCGCGGGCAGCTTTTCAACTTCACGGGCAGGAGCATGGCCGTATGTGCTTCCCATTTGTCGTTGATGGTATCGCCCTGCCAGAAAAATGGAATCGAGAAGTTGCTGGCTGATCGTTCCAGAAAGTTGTCGGCAATTGGCGAAGGCGTCTGTGCCTGAGCATCTTGCTGGCAAAAAAGCAAGGCCAGTAGCAGGGCTCCCATGCGTTGTCTGTTGAGCGTGAATAGCATTGTTGTTTTTTACAGCAAAGCTATTTGTCTCCGCTATCGGCCTTGCCGCAAGGGGCCCGACATTTACCCGACATTTGGCCGACGGGTAGATAACGTGTTGATAGTACAGGGCTTAGATGGCCGGTATCAGGCGGCTGGCGATGTTGCGTCCACGAATAAAGTGGTGTGAAATAATAAAGACGTTGATAAAATACATTGCAAAAAAGGGCAGGAGGTAACTGATCAGGCGGGTGCTTTGAAAGTATCCGGCCGCTGTGAGGTTGTAGGCCAGCGTGCAAAAAAGCAGGAGATGGAGCGATACCTGCCAATAGGTTTGCGCGCGGATCAATTTTTTAGCCCGTGCAATGACTGCCGGATCCTGTTCCTTATATTTTCTGAGCAGATAAGCCGGAATTAAAAAATGAACATAGGGCACTACCAGGTAGCTGAAACAGGAAAGACAAAGCAATTGGAAAAAATGACGGCTCCCTTCTTCATCGGCTGTCGGGGATTTGATGTCGGATTCGGTGGCTGCTTCCTTGTTTTCCTGATTGACCAGCAAGCTGTCAAAATCCAGGTCCAATGCCTGGGCCATGGCTTTTAGGGTGTAAGCCCTTGGGCTGGTTTCGCCTGCTTCAATCCGTTGGATACTGCGAACCGTGATGCCCGACAGTTCCGATAATTGTTCCTGTGTAAGTCCTTTTTGCTTTCTCGCCTGAAGGATTCGCTGATGTAGTTCCATGTTTAAGATCTTTGTGGCTGCGGTAAAAGATTGGGACAATATAGAATGTTGATTGAGACGCAATGGTACAGTACCCGGCGCTTCTGCAAGATAAGGCCGAATCATTTTTTCACCGCCTGCAAGTTTTTTATTTCTTGCCTGATCCGTTCATCATCAGGTTGCAGAATCAGTATCCTTCGATAATATTCCAATGCCATGTCCATTTGCCCATCGGCTTTAAGAGCTTCTGCATAACTATCCAATACATTCGCGTTCTCCGGTTGTTCCTCGGCCGCCATTTTAAGCACTTGCAAGCTTTTCTTTACATCGCCTTTGTTAGCAGTGTGTAGCCAAAATTGTTTAGAAAGCTTTTTGTCCTTCCCAGATTGTAGGTTGAATCGTTTATAAGCGTCTGGTATTGCTGGAGCATTTTACCCACTCCTTCTTTTAAGTAGGTTTCAGTAAGTTTCGTTACAAGTGCTGTCTTGGGTGGTTCGGCGGATTCTCCCATAAGAATAGAATAAATACCAAAGCGAGTATTATCCAAATCCCCCTCTTTCCCGAAGCTGTGTCGCCCTCCCCTTCGAATTTCATTTCAAAAGGAACTTGACCTGAACATTGGCCGTAACCTTTATTTTTTCGAATTCTATTTGTGGCAATTCATCCGAACCACTACTGCGCCTCATAGACGAGCCACGTATTTGGATTCCGGCCACTCTACCGGGCATTTGCGAAGGAAAACTGATGTCGGTTTCGAGTATATGTATCGCCGAACCAACCGTCTGATTCAGAGGCGTGGCCAACGCCACCGCCCGTTCTTTTGCATCCACTATCGCACGGCCACGCATACTATTTTTCAGTTCCTTCATGTCAGAATGGTCCACCCTTTCAATTGAAGTATTTGATATGCCGAGCTCTTCCAGTTTTATAAACACTTTGCCCGCCATAGCAGCGTTGGTCACCTTCAACGAATACATTTTTGCTTTAATGATGTCCTTGCTTTTCAGTAAATACTGTTTAAAATTGCTTGTTATATCCGACACCGTTAAATCCTTCTCCGTGTCGAGCCCCAGATCCTTTAAAGCAGCCAGCATCATTTCTTCAAGCTCCTCTACCGAAACCCTGTCCCGGCTGTCCTTTTCTGATAGTATTATGCGAATAAAGATCTCATTCGGCGTAACCAATGTGTCGGCCGTTCCACTAACTTCTACAAATGGTACGTCGATAAAATTCTTGGTTTGAGCTTGTATTGACATTGTAAATGCCAATAAAGTTGCGAGAACGGTCAGTTGCTTCATAATGTTGTTTTTAGCAAAGATGTCGGGTCGTGGCCGATTACACAGAAAGCTCGCGAATTTGGTTCGGGTGATCTGGGGCAGTATTTTTTTTGCCGCTTCGACATAATAAAATCGAAAATCCTCAAACAGTCCGCCGTTCGGCTCGTTAGCCTTTCAAAGCAACTCGCAACATCCCCAAACTACCGGATATGCGGCTTGTATATCACTGCGCTTGGAAGAAAATATGTTTGGACATATGGCTTTCTCCCAAATTTTCAATAGCAATGTAATGACTGACTAAAGCTAGACTCTTTGTAAATGTTCAAATATGCGAAAAAAAACAGAAGCATCGCGAGCTTATCCGCTATTTTTTTTGCCCATAACCTTTTCGAAAATTTTCTCCTCCATAGCCATTTTTAACAAGCCGGCACTCGGTGGATTTAGGCTCAATCCATGCTTCGAAAGCATTTTTTCCAAGTCTTTATATTCAATGTCGATGTTTTCTCCTTCAAAAGTCGTTGCTTTCCTTAATGTCTCTTCCAATTCGGAAGTGTCGTCAATTATAATCAAAAAACTAAGTTCATGTCTCAAAACTAAAAGGTCAAATACAGTGCCCAGAAAACGAATTTGTGCTTTACCCTGTAGCAATAAATTCTGTATAATTTTGAATGTTGGATCTGCCCAAACCTTTTGATGCGTTGAATAATTGCTTTCGTTATGTCTTAAAGTTGGATCTCCAAATACCTCTTCCAAAAGTTCCCGGTATAATGAGGCCATTGGGTTAAATTGTTCCTCCAGTCGCTCTGCGTCCACATGAGATTCAAAAATTTCAAAGTTTCCAGAAGGTATAAATTGCCGCAATTGGGGCCTTACCGCAACCTGATTTGAACGGGTGATCATCCTTATCTTATAGGTCGCACCGTCGGCGTATGCAAAAAGTGCTTGGACTCCAATTTGAGAAGATCTTCCTGAGCCGTCAAGTGCAATATTATTATTCAAGCATTGCGAATGAATTCGTTGTCTCTCAGGCAAATTCTTCAGTATTCGATCCGGTGAGCGTTCGATCTCGTACCTCTTATTTAAGTCGGTAAATACATGATAAATTTCGTATTCAAGGACATGGCTGGTTATTAAGTTTTCAATATAAAAGCAGGATTTACATCCAAGCTGTTTTATCTTTCCTTTTTCATCCAACGTTAGCTTGTCCAGCGCATAGCCAACCTGCTCTGGATATCTGATATTCGGTTTTATTAACCAATGAAAGGATTTCTGTATTGAAGTTCTATTCTTCAGTAGTGTTTTTTTGTTTGATGGGAAGTTTGCTGCTGGCTTGACAGATTTGCTTAAGCGCAACTCAGTAAATGGTTCAGCAATTAGATTGCCAGTCGATTTATAACATACTACCGGGTACTCCTGCTCCTGTAGTTTCAACAGCGTCCTGCCATAAATTTGCTTCATTATTTTGAGTGAAAATTCAATATAGTCGGTAGACCGATAAACTGTAGAGTACCTTATGTTCTCTTTTAACCGTGATTGTGTTCTCAACCATCTGTATAGTTCATTCAAATCTTTGAATAATCCTTTTAGAACCGGATAGGCCCTGGAGGAATCAGCAGCGTTTTCAAAACCCATGGCTGGTTGCTTTCTTTGAGTTGTAAGAGATAATTTTTAAACGCCTTAGACTATGTATCTATCATCGGCTGTAATGTCAAGACGTGAATATACTGCTAACCAGAATAAATTCAAATGGATCAATCCAGTGCCATCAGGCCGACCCGCACAAATTGGATGATTCTAGTCCGCAGATTGTTGTAGTGTAGGCGTACCGTCGAAATGGCCCACAGGTTTCAACATTTGCCCTCCCATGCCACTGGGAATTGCCGTCAATAGTGCCTCGCCCGAGGCCGACAGCAATGAGCGACAGCAGGCTTTTGCCAACTTTCTTCGGTCTGTTAACAGTGAAATTGATAACGAGGGAAAAGGGAATTGATGCAAATTGAGAGCTGGTGCATACTTTACCCGTGTAGCCGTTCATGACAGGCTTTACATACCGAAACAAGCCATTTAATCGGCTCACGGCCGATATTATACTTTGCATACCTTTTATGATGAACTTCCGTTGCCCGACCACCACAATATACGCAACGCCAATTGTCCCTTTTCAGCACCACATAACGCTTCCGCTGCCAGGCTTCAGATTTAAGATAAACGTTTCGGTAATAGTCGCGCCGCTTTTTGCGCCCATATTCGAAATGTGCCCGCTTGATCAGCAACAGACCAACTACTACCAATATAGCGATTATTGCCTGCATCACTTATTGTTATATGCGTTCACCAAAATCAGGAACAGGTCGTCCATTCTACAATGATGAAATCAGGATCTTCGAGCCGTAAAGCCCTCGCTGCCTGTAACCACTGAATCTGCGATGGCCGGATGCTGTCTTCGTTCTGCCGTTTAAGTTCCGCAAATACAAAATGATCATCACGATAAGCCATCACATCAAAACAACCGGATCTTCTTCCGCCCTTGATCTGATAGATCTGCTCATACACATCCAGCAGCTTTTGGTTTGGCGTTACCGGAAATCCGAAATGTGGAAGCCGTTGCCAGAATTTGTTGCTGTACGTATCCACCCACACGCCTTTGTAGCCTTCTTCCTCCAGCAACCGCAACAGCACCAGTTCGGCAAACAACGGCTCGTTGTTATACTTCAGCAGCTTTTTGCCTCCGTATGTATCAAAATCATGCGGTTCCGGCCAGGGCTCGAAAATGAAATTGTATTTTGGCAGCGTTAGCAACTCGCCGTCGGCTGCAACCAGATGTTCCTGTGATATAGATTGATGGCCGAGGTTCAAGGTTGCCTGGTTGTATATCGGTTGAAAGTCTGTTGTTTTTCCGACTTTGTAAGCTTTTCGGGTCGATAAAACCTGACACAGATACTTAGGACGATTTCCGTCAGTGTTTGGGCGACTGTTTATCCCGGGCATCGGAAATAAGATGAGCCTTTATGACCCAGCCCGCATTCTCTCGACCAAACACCCGCAAATGGGTCGTCTTTCTATCGGGCAGAACCGAACCGTCGGGCATCTTTTGCCCCTTTCGTAATACGGCCGTATGAACAATGACCGTATTGTAGCTCAACACCTGGAATCTATGTTCAGTTGTTTCGCTTTGGCCGGCCATTACAAACGGTAACGAAAACACTTCTTTCAAAAGTGCTTCTACCTCCTTTCGACCCATACGCTTGTCGCCAAATGCATTCGTAAAGGAAGCGTCACTGCTGTACCACTTTGCCGCCAGGCTATAATCTTTTTCATTCCAGGCCCTGTCCCAGTCTTCGATCATGGAGTGAATCTGTAAACTGTCGTTAGATGATAAACGCTGTGCTCCAGAGGTAAGTGCACAGGCACAGACAAAAAGAATAGTGATCAATCTTTTCATAAAAGTAGTTTATAACTAAAATTGCTACCCAATCTCAACTTAAAACTTATAGACAATTCTCACCTTTTTAAACTCCTCTTCGGTGAAGGTGTCTGTCTCCGCATTGTTACACCAACGCTTAATTTCTGTGCAATGCTTCGCAATTATTTGGTTCTGAAATTATCGAAAGTCGAAAGTAATACTAGTCCTCTTTTGTTAAAATTCCCTCATACAAGGCTCGTTGTAAAATACTCGTAGGAGAGGAATTGGCACTATTGACAATAGATAGGTACCTCTTTGCTCTGGTAAATGACAAATACATCTCCCGTAACGCTTGTTGATCCATTGCTTCCGTCAAACCCATATGTCCATTAAGCACTGGCGGAACAACCCCCTGTTCTAAACCCACGGCGACAACCGCATCAAATTCTTGGCCTCCGACTAAATCGGGTCTTGCAACATAGATTATTGGTCGTTTAGGGTCTATTCGTTCTCCCCGCTTCTCTGCCACAATCACATTCTCCTTATTTCCTCGCTTCAAACCGCTGATAATCTCCTGCATGTATCTCTCGGCATGCACTATCACTGCGATCTGTCGAACATCAGCCTTTCGCAGGCTACTAATCTCCTTCTTTACTTGTGAGCCCAAATCCATTTTTGATGTTACCAATTTGGGAACTTCATTACTATTGTTGTTATTTATTCCGACGGTGGTAGATCTAGTAAAATCCGGAAATTCCGTTCCGAAGAGATCAGTTGTATGTTGAATTATGAAAAATGAAAGATTCAAAATTTCCTTTGTCGATCTATGAACATTTGGTAATGTTTCATTAGCCAGATGCTCAATCCCTAGCGCGCCGAAACCAGCGGAAGAGCTGTTTCGTATTTCCTGAGCCTCGTCCAGAGCAATTACAATAGGCAAATTCGAACTCGCACGCTTAGTCAAAAACTTAAATAACTGGCGCTCGTTTTGATTAAATAACTGGGTTTCATCAATAAAAACAAAGTCAAATGCCTGCTTCTTCCTTTTTAGATCCCAAAGTGGAGTCTTTAATACGCCCAACAATGTTATAGCAACATCATCAGCATCCATCATGCCATTTCCATCAGCCACCCAGCTGTTATACCTTAAAAATATTTCAAAAACAAACCGACGCTCAAACTCATTTAGACTTCCATGAAATCTAGTGAGTGGTCTTTCAGATTCAATATACCTTCTTCGGTCATTGGATAAATCACGACCCTTAATCCCCACGCCTATTTCTGAAACAACTATGTCCGCGAAAACATCTCTTAAGCCTCCATCTTCAGAAACCCTTTTAATCAGATGAGACTCATCGATAAATTTCGGGCGATTACGTAAAACTTCCTCCATACTTTCAAGAACTACCAATCGCTGATACATTTTTGTCTGCGAAGCATCTTTATCAATCAAAATTGAATCATCAAGCTTTAGCACCTCGCAGGCATATTGAAAAAGTGTCTTTACAACCAGCCTCTGACTACCGCTTAGATCTAAGTATTTGTCTGCGCCAAGGGTAGAGAATCGAAGTTTAATACTGTTAGCAATTTCATTATTATGAACAATATAGAAAATTGAAGTAGCTAGGTCCTTCTCCCGAGCATCCTCCAGCCGTCTTAGTACTAGCAATTGCATTAGCAATGATTTCCCTGTGCCAGCTGCTCCAATAATCCTCAATGGTTGTTCTAGGATAATATCTGACTTTAAGATATCACGTTGAACAGATGTTAACGGGCTAGTGTCATCTATCCACTGAGAATAGTTCCAATCATACGTTGTGTACCGCTTGTCGTCATCAAAGGTGTTTTCTCCTAATTGTTTATCAATATTTAGAATACCTTCTTCGCTGGCTTGTTCAATACTTCTATTTCGAAACTCGGAGAATAAGTCAGATTCTAGAATCGGGCGACTCCTTGCTCGGACAAGCAAGTCATTTGCATTGTCAACAAGTTTAGCAAGAGTAGGTTTTAAATTTTCTAACGTATTAATTAGATTGCTAAGAGACTGGACCTGTTCATTTGATGGTCCTGCAATCAACAATGAATGAAAAGCCCCTTTGCTTGTATGAACTTTGTCTTCATACCAGCCCAAGGTGTATTTCCGGGCTTGGTCTCCTCTTCCAGCCAAACTTGTATGCAAATTTTCGCCTTTTACTCGATGAATGTATCTATCATCAGGTAAGTTGAAACCTTGCAATCGAAGGCTCACTAAGTTCAGGCACCTCTCTAGAGCTTCTTCGTAAATTGACTCCGTCTCCAATAGTCCAAACTTTCCATTAATCTTTACAAAACCCCACTCTTCTGTATCAGTGCCAGAAAGATAGTCGTTATTCCAGACACATAATAACACACTGTCTGAAGCAGTTAATCGCATAGATCCAGCTGTCAAAACCCCTTCTGCAAGTGACTTGCCTAAACTGTATCTAAGATCCTTTTTGAAGGTTTCTAACAAGGTTGTATTTGCTAACAACCATTCAATAGTTTTAAATGTAATTCCGAAATACTGCATTTTGATTTATTTAAAGCTCTTTGACTAACATCTCGAGAGTTGCGTCGTCAAAATCTGGCGATCCAATACGAATATATAAGGCAGTAAACCTTGTCAACAGATCGCTGAGAAATGCCTCCTTTAGACGAAGACTTTTAATAGGTTGAATGGCCGAGAACTCTTTCGAAATGGTAAATGTCTTAGATATCTGCGTCATTTTCGCCCTCCAGTCTAAAATAGAGCTATCGTTTGCAACATCCATAATTTCAATTGGTATTGTAATTGGATATCGAAATAAAACAACTGAATGGGATTTGACAGCTGACCAATCACTATCTTGGTTATCTTTCGGCAGAAAATGCAAATCTGAAGAAAAACTGTTACGAACTATTTCTCTTTTTACGCCCTGTATTTCTTTTTGACTGAAACACTTCGCCAGTAGGTCATAATCAACTGATAGCTCACCCCTATCGCATATGTGCCTTATTAGCGTTAAGCCACTCAGAATTCGTAGAATATTTCCATTCTTATCTCGCTCTTTTGAGTTATAATGTTCGTATATGAAATCTAGATCGGGTATTTCAATAATGAAATTTTTTAAGAGAAAGCTCTGAGCAGTATAATCTTGCATCGAATTTGACAAGGCAACTACCTTGGTAATTAGGTACGGATAATATGAACGTGAGCAAAAATATTCGCTCATGCCGACAATTGGTAAGTAAGTTAATGTCTCAACTTTTGAGTTCGCAAGATCACAGGCTGGCGTAATAACTATGCCAGATGATACGGGACTTTTCAGTAAACCCATGGTAGGCAGATTTATCCAAATGTCGCCGGTCATATGATTGATATCGGGAGTGATATAATAATCTTTACTGGTGATTCTTTTCTTTATTGCCATAAGTAACAAATCGTTTTGAAAAGGCTGGTAGATTTGGTGTTAAGTGGGTCAAAAAAGGGGATCAAGATATTTCTAAATGCTCTTATCGTTGTGGTCGGCTTTTTAAACAGAATTTGAAGCGGATTTCCTTAGTTACAAACGGAGCATGTACAAGGTCAGGAATTCAAGCATTACTCATTTTACTATTTGAACAATTTCCGATGTAAATCCAATTTTATACAACTTACGAAGATTTTTAATCAGAAAGAGCGCTAATCGAAAGTTTAGAATTTGGCGTAGAAAAAAGATGGGGCAAATACGGCTTCCCGTAAAAATAGCGTAAGAACGGCCAAAAAAGGAAAAGGCAGGCAGTGTAGTGTGATCCCGAAGATGTTGAGATTAAGATGCGGTGAATTAACCTATGCAATCGAATTTCATAATAGTGGATTTCGTAATCATCGAATATTCAGGGTGCATACTCGACGGACAAATCATCTAAAAAACTCGGCCCACACACAACTTGAATTTCTTGCCTAAAATATGTCATTCGCTTTTGCCATTGAAGGAAATAGCGGGACTATACGTCTCAATTTTCTGTACCAATACTCATCATATCCTCGGCAACCCCAACTCATCCAGGTAACGATTATGCCGGTCCCGAGCTTCCTGGATTTTGCTGTCGATTTCAACAAGTCGTTGATTTACTGCTTTTAAGTCGATCTTTTCTTCTTCGATGGAGGTGTTTACGTAGCGGGAAATATTGAGGTTGTAGCCGTTCTGCTCAATTTCATCGAGCGACACTTTACGGGCATAACGGTCATGATCGCTGCGGTTCTTGTAGGTTTCCACAATGCGCTCGATATGGGCATCGGTTAGGGCATTTTGCCGCTTGCCTTTTTCAAAATGCTCGGAGGCGTTGATGAACAGAACATCATCGAATTTTTTGCATTTCTTCAATACAATAATGCAAACCGGGATGCCGGTGGAAAAGAATAAGTTGGAGGGAAGGCCGATGACGGCGTCAATATGATTGTCCTTCAGCAGTTTGGTGCGAATCCGTTCTTCGGCACCGCCGCGGAACAGTACACCATGCGGCAGAATGATGGCCATGGTGCCATTGTTGCTCAGGAAATGAAAGCCATGCAGCAGGAAGGCAAAATCGGCGGCCGACTTAGGAGCCAGGCCATAATTCTTAAATCGAAAATCTTCACTTAATACTTCTGTTGGTTCCCAGCGATAGCTAAAGGGGGGATTGGCTACGACGGCATCAAACTCAATCTTTTTCGCAGGGTTCATTTCCCTTAGCAGGGGCCACTCATTTGGCAGGGTATCGCCATGAAATATTTCAAACTCGGTATCCTTTACACCATGCAGCAGCATGTTCATCCGCGCCAGGTTGTAGGTAGTAATATTTTTTTCCTGCCCGTAGATTTTACCGATGCCGTGCGCACCCATATGCCTCCGCACATTCAGCAACAGCGAACCGGAACCACAAGCAAAGTCCAGGATATTGCTCAGCCTGGCCTTCTTTCCAAGAGCCGGATCCTGGCTATCGAGTACCACTATTTCGGAGAGGATGGTAGAGATTTGCTGAGGGGTATAAAACTCTCCCGCTTTTTTACCGGAACCGGCGGCAAACTGGCCAATCAGGTATTCATAAGCATCGCCCAGTATATCGGTGTTGGTGGAGAATTTGGCAATGCCTTCAGCAATCTTTTGAATAATTATGCATAAGCGGTTATTGCGCTCGGGGTAGGCTTTCCCCAACTTATCGGAACTCAGATTGATTTCGGAAAACAAGCCCTGAAAATTGCTTTCGAAACTCTGCTCTTCAATAAACTTAAAGCCCTTCTCCAGGGTACGCAGCAGGTCGGGGTTTTGATTGCGGGCCATATCGGCAATATTGCTCCACAGGTAATCGGGCTCTATTACATAATGAACTTTGCGGCGCATCTGCTTCTCAAAATCCTTGATATCGGCCTTATTGTTTTTATACCAACTAGCCAGTGGCGAACGCCGGTCACCCTCTTCAAGTTGAGGATAATCCTTGCCAAGCTCTTTTCTGGCAGCAGCCTCGTAATTGTCGCTCAGGTAACGGAGAAACAGAAAACTTAGCATATAATCCCGAAAATCGTCGGCATTCATGGCCCCACGCAAATCATCGGCAATGGCCCAAAGCGTTTTACCCAGTTGTTGTTGTTCGGTGGCAGTCATAGTTGGTAAAAAAAGAAAAATAGTATGATCGCAAGATAATGAATCAAGCAATGAACTTACGGTCAATTTAAAGAATGCGGATGAAAGCGATGATGAAAAGCAATTCTGGAATAATAACCATTAGCTATTGGCTGAGGACATACCTACACCGTCGTTTGACTGATTCGTATCGGCATCGGCTCCTGCCGTCGGCGGGACAACAATCTCCATACGCCCTTGTCCGGCGACGATTTCAGCCACAACCTCATTTGAGGCTTCAACTTCGCCGGGTTCTTCCAACAAGATGGGCAAGTGGAATTCATATTTATCCAAAAAACCTTGCATCACCCGTTGGAACAATTCTTTATTGTCGTCGCTCATCTCTACTGGCTCGTAAATGGAATATTTTCCGTGGCTAAGGAGGTTGAGTGCGCGATTGAAAAGCACCTCATCGTCTATTCCATGAAGGCATCGGCTAAATTCATGATAACCAAAAAACGACGACGTTTTTTCCATGATGCTTCTGAGCATATTGAAATGGTAGGTTTTTACCTGACCCGAAACCATGACCTGCTTGAGTTCACTAAGCGAGGCAACATGGTGGAAGTATGGCGTATCGTTTGTCTTGCGGATTGAATACCCTCCGGCTCCGTTTTTGGACAAAAAATATTTTCGATGCGATTGGCTCTTTAGTTCATTCGATATGACATTATAGAACAGAATATGGTGTGAAGAAATGACTGTCTTGATTCGTCCTTGCCCCCTTTTCAAGAGAGTAGCGAGGTCGCAGGCTACGGCAATGGTATTATGTTCGTCGAGGGATGAAATAGGATCATCGATGTAAACATATTCTACCCAATTATAACTGCCCGCCTCTTCAATAACCAGCTCACATATTGCCAGGAAAATACACCACTTAAAAATCGTTTCTTCTCCCCTCGAAATTTTTATGTGGGCTTGATCGTCTTTGTCAAAAGTGATTAACCAGTCCTCATAGTTAATTTTGAAATCGAATGTTGCGTACCGCTCTAGATATGAAAATATCTTTTCCTCCAGTGCTAACTCGCGAAAACCATTAAAAAAATTAGAGTCTGAATTAATCATCAACTTCCGCTCACTGTCTCCCGGCAGATCATTATCCCAATAAAAAAGATCTTCGGTAAATGCATTAAAATAAAGAGTGTCACGGTTATCTTCTCCACCCACTTTTCCCTTATCCTTAAAAGCCATGGAAAGGCGCGTCTTACCGATGCCATTGTAGGCATAAAGCAAAATGAAATCCTGCTCTTCCAAATCATTTCGAAACTTTTCTGCGAGTTCCGGCAACGTATTAAAATGCAAAGCTGCTGACATGATATGTCTATTCGTTATATGAATAAGGAAAAAGTCCTTGAATCAGGCCTTTTTTATGTAGGTGCATTTGTTCGAGTTTGGTAGATTGTTCCTTAATGAGCTTGTCTGCTGCAAGAAGGCTGTCGGTGATTTTTTCCTGTTCCTTTAGAGACGTTGGATAAAGAACCTCAAGATTTGATAATCTGGTGGCAGAAATACCCAAGACCTTTGTCCCTTGAGACTCCCTTTGAAGTTGTAGTCTAAATTTTGGTGCCATAAACAAAAAACCGCCAAATCCTATGGCAAGTTTTCGTTCCAATGGCCTTGCTAGAATAGTATGTAACCCAGCTAAGATTTTTTCGCCGTTTAAACTGATTAATTCAATGCATTTGCCAATATCCTGCACATCTTCTGAAGCATCCGCAAACACTAAATCTCCTTCCCTACAGTAACTTTCTTCCTTAATTCGATCAAGTGAAATACCGACATTAATGTATGGTACAACTTCCTTAGATATATCAAAATGACTAGAGAATTTCTTATGGATGTCGCCGTAGTGAATATTCTTTGCATGACCAGACTCGTAATTGAGATGATCTCGGGAAAATGAATTTGTAGTTTTAAAAGAAAACAGCTTCCCAAAACTGGAACTTTCCCAATCCCCACTCCCCCTGAACTCAGGAAACCGAAACGCGGGCGTGCGCGCGCCTTCTGCGGGAAATAATTGTTGCATCAGCCCCTTTTTATGCGCACGAAGCGCTTCCAGCTTTTCTGTTTCGGCTTTCAACAAATCATCTAAAGAAGAAAGGCAGTCGGCGATTTTTTGTTGCTCAGGCAAGCTGGGAAAAGCAAAAGGGAGGCAAAATAAATCTTTAGTATTTACTTGTAAAGCGCCATTCGCTCTAGCGCCGACTGATATGAACTTCCTCAACCATTTTCCATGCACATTCTTCATGAAAGGAAATTTTGCGAAATCGCTCAATACTCTTTCCTCATCAAAGCGGAAGCATGTAAATATGCTGTTCGGTACGGCGCCATGTTCCTCTGTTTCAAGTCTTGCAATTTCACCTTCAGGGTACATTTTCGTTGAGCTTTTATTGTACGCAAAATCCCCCTTTCGTAGAACGATGTAATTTCGATATGATGAACCAGCGATCTCTCTTCCAAATTTTTCAACCTGAGATACTAATCCTTTGCCAGATGTAATGCTCATGAATTTATACTTTCTTGAGCCTACTTTATGCGAAAGTTCCTCTGCCAACTCACCCAGTTCTTTAATTTGCCATTCCCCACTCCCCTTAAACTCCTGAAACCTGAGCTCAGGTATATTTTTATTCATCTTCATGCTAATCTTCATTAATTTTCATAAGCACTCAATCCCGAAATCTCTCGGCCGGCCGCTTGCCTTTTCAGCTCGGGTATCAGCGCATTCATCAGTTCCTGTTCTTTCTGGCTGCGGGCTTTCCAACCCAGCTCCAGTGGTGCCAGCAATTCGTTGAGTTGCTCACCGTCAAATATCATCCGGTTCAATATACCGGTTACAAAACTCTTCAATGCTTTTATGTCCAACCCATGCTCTTCGGCTATCGCAGCTAAAGCAGCGTTGGTTTTAGCTTCTTTAAAATGCTCATAACCCTTTTTGATCTGCTCTTCGGTTTGCCCACTGCTGAAATCGACTGTGCGGATATAGGCAATCAGGTCTTCCCGCTCATCGAGCAGGTTGGCGCTGCTGCTTAGCAGGTGAATGATCTGCTCCATGGTCATCTTCTGCTTAGCTGCCGGCCGGTCCATATTGCGGGCAATCAGGCGCATGATATAGTCGTAGTCGATGGTGGCCGAAGCAAAAAGCACAAATTCAAAATCGAGCTGCTGCAGTTTAGGGTCGGCCTTATCGCCTTCCCGTTCCTGTATATCTTTTAACCGCTTAGCCGTTTCCAGATACTGGCTGCGGAAGGAGCGAAGATCATCAGGCAGCAACAAACTGTCTATTTTTTCTACTTCCTCCGGCTTAAGGTCGGTATACTGATCAAGCTGGGTTTTGAGACGCTGCACCTCTTTAAATTTTTCGATGAATCCTGCACGGGCAATATCGCCCCGCAGGTTGCTCACTTCTTCGGGTTTGCATTCCAGCCCCTCGGCCTGCATAAAGTCGTTCAGGTCTTTTACGGCGGCTTCGTAATGTTGAATAACCGCCGGTGCCGATTCTACCAGCCATATTTCGCGGGCCGCATCCTTTTTCTCGCCGCTAAACAATTCAATGGCATCGTCTACGGCCGGTTGCTGACCTCGGAAGTCGATAATGGTGCCATAGGGCTTGCTATCGTTCAATACCCTGTTGGTACGGCTAAATGCCTGTATCAGCCCATGGTATTTTAGATTCTTGTCAACGTACAAAGTGTTCAGGTATTTGCTGTCGAAGCCCGTGAGCAACATATCCACCACAATCACGATATCGATCTTGTTGTTGGCAGCATAGTCGGCATTGGGATATTTATGATCTTTTATACGCTGCTGCACATCCTGATAATACTGATCAAATTCGTTGATGCTATGGTTGCTGCCATACTGTTTGTTATACCCTTCAATAATCGATTTGAGGGCTATCTTTTTTTCTTCAGGCGCCACTTTGTTATCTGCCTTTTCCTGGTGCAGGTCTTCCTGTAGCTGTTGTACATCTTTGTTTCCCTCCGCCGGGGGCGAAAACACACAGGCTATGTTGAGCGGCCGGTAGTCTTCTTCCGTGGCAGCTCTTCTTACCTGTATATCTTTAAACAGGTTGTAATAGGCTATGGCATCATTGATGGAAGCGGTAGCCAGTATGGCATTGAAGCGGCGACCATTGGTGGCGGCATCATGTTTCTTCAATATCTCTTCTACCACGGCCTGCTGGGCAATGGCTTCGCCGGGTTTGGCTTTATAGTCGCCTTCGCCGCGATAGTAATCAATATGAAACTGGAGTACGTTCCGATCTTCAATGGCGTGTGTGATTGTATACGCATGCAATTCCTTTTGGAAAATATCGCGGGTAGTCCGATAAGAAGCTTCTTCCCCATCGCGCTGCAGGTAGTTGGAATTGTCTTCAAAAATGGGTGTACCCGTAAAACCAAAAAGCTGGGCCTTTGGAAAAAACTCTTTAATGGCCTGATGGTTTTCGCCAAACTGCGAGCGGTGACATTCATCGAAAATAAATACCAGCCTCTTATTGCGCAACGGAAGCAGGCGGTCTTTGAATTGTTTATTGGCAGGATCCAGCGCCAGCCCCAGCTTTTGAATGGTAGTAACAATTACTTTGTCGGCTTTGCTTTCGCTTAGCATGCGCCGCACCAGGGTTTCGGTATTGGTGTTTTCTTCCACACAACCTTCCTGGAAGCGGTTAAATTCTTCACGGGTTTGCCGGTCAAGGTCTTTGCGATCTACTACAAACAAACATTTCTCAATCTCCGGCTTGTCTTTCAGTAGGGTAGATGCTTTGAAAGAAGTAAGCGTTTTACCACTGCCGGTGGTATGCCAGATATAGCCATTGCCCCGATTTTGATTGATGCATTCCACAATCGCTTTTACCGCATAGATCTGGTAAGGACGCATCACGAGTATTTTCTGTTCACTTTCCACCAGCACCATATAGCGGCTGATCATTTCGCCGAGATTACATTTGGCCAGAAATTTCTCGGTAAAATCATAAAGGTTTTCAACCTTCTTATTGCTTTCTGTTGCCCATTTATATACCGGCAAAAATTGCTCTTCGGCATTGAAATTAAAATGCTGCTGCCGGTTGTTGCTGAAATAATAGGTAGAACTGCGGTTGCTGACAATAAACAACTGCATAAAACAAAGCAACGAGTTGCCATAACCGTTTCCCGCATCATTCTTATAGTCAACTATCTGCTGCATGGCCCGGCGGGGACTGATCTGGAGTGTCTTCAGTTCAATTTGTACAACGGGTACACCATTAATCAGCAGGATCACATCATAGCGATGGCTGCTGTTCTCAGTGTTCATCCGCAGCTGATTGATCACTTCGTATTCGTTCTTGCACCAATCATTGAGGTTCACCAGGGAGAAGTGAAGGGGTGTGCCATCCTCCCGAACAAAAGTATTGAGTTGGCGAAGTGTTTTGGAAGCCTGAAATACATCGGGTGTAATAATTTCATCGCGCAGGCGGGCAAATTCCGCATCACTTAGCTTCACGCGGTTGAGTGATTCAAATTTGTTGCGGAAATTTTGTTCCAGCGCTTTGCGGTCGCGTATATCGGGTCGATACACATATTTAAGGTCGGTGAGCTGACCCACAAAGCCATATTCAATATCCGGTTCTTTAACTACAGCGCTCATAATACAGTTTGGAATTTTCAGGGTATAAGGTATGGGGTAAACCTAATTTATTTTGTTGTTGTCGCCAAGAATGCCAAGGGTGAAAATGATCGGACTGGCCGGGTTTTTTCACCGGAGTTGGATATCACCATACAAAGCTTCCAGTAGTTCGGCGGGTTTTACTCCAATGGCGAGGGCTATCAAATACAATTCCTCGGCCCTCAGGTGGCTTCGTTCGCTGAGCGTTAATTCATTCAATCGCGCTCGTGAAAGCCCCGTCTTCCTCGCCACCTCCGATTTGTTAACCGAACGCTGCGCCAAATAATCCCCCAGTTTAGTCATTGATTAGTAGGTTTTTCTATCAAAAGCGATAGTTGAAAGATAAATATTTATGGAAAAACGTCGGAATATTTGGAATGGCGTTTGAATTTCCATAAATTGTGTAGGATATTCTATAACTATCGATTGGATAGCCAACATTGCCGTTTGCGATTCTTTTCGATTAAACTTATAAACTTTCTTCTATGAACTCCCTACCCGGCAAACTTGCCAACCTCCAAACCCGCCTACGCCGCGAGCAATCGCCCGAAGCCGCCTGGGCTATTATTGATGAATATTTTTCCTGCAATGGCATTGAAGGTGCGCGGGATGAATTGTGGATGATGGCCAAGGGCGCCATTACCAACGAGCTGGTGGCCGATTCGGCGGAGAAACGGAATGAACTCTTGTTTGGGTATGAGTTTTTGCAGCTGATGGTGGAGGCGGTGGGTGTGCTGACTAGGATTAATAGGATGGGAGGATGAATAGGATCGAATTGATTAGGGAAGAGGCATTTCTCGAAATTTCTGATTGTTTCTTAATAGGCAAAAATCAAGAGGATGCTTAAGGGTTGAATGGATAAGGACGGGTATGTATCTGGTGATCGGGGAAAAATGGCCTGAACATTCCTTTTGTCATCTCATTCAATTGCGCGCTTGTAAAATAATCACTTCTCCAATGTTGGTATTGCTTCACTGAAATGGCGAGAATATCTGATGTTAGCTCCAGCACTTTGTATGTAGTGGCGAAATTTTGCTTATGTACCAGGGCTGTTAATTCCAGGAGTACACGATCCTCTTCGGATAAAGTTGTTAATAGTTCAATATTTTTGATATGGCTCATTTGCTTGCAGTAGTGCTGTTTTAAAAGTAAGCCTTTGCCTGGGAATTATTACCTTCACCCTGCAAACGCGTTGGGATTCTGGCTAGATTGCACATCTGGAACCGAGGGCCCGGCGCGTTTTGCATTTCTTTTGGGCGAGCTGTGCATTACCCCACTTCACATGTCTAAAACTTTGTTATGGCTGGTTTGTTTGCCTGAAACGGGCACTTACTGGATACTCTGCTGATCTTTCGCCTTCACGATCTTCCGCAAAGTTTCCATTGCTTCCTGCATGCTGTTGTTTAGTTGCTTCCGGTTCTGCATGCGCCAAAGCTGGTATTCTTCGTTTTCCTTCGGGTCGGCGTTGAAAAGCAAAAGACTGGCTGAGTTGCGAAATACATCAATTCGGGATAAGTACAGGGGTTCCGCTTTATCGTAGTGCTGGTATTCAAAATAAACACTGAAAACGGAATCTGTTATTCCATTCACCAAAGTATCGCGTTGCCTGGAGGAGAATGATCTAAGTTTGAAATCATCGGGGTTTAAAAATGTTGACTCGAGTTTGTTGACAGCAGTCCACATATACCTTGTAGTATCTGGAAAAAAATCGCTTAAAAAAGAATGGTTGGCATCGCTGTTGGCGATATCCGTTTCGGAATTGCGATGCACATAAAACAGTATTGAAAAAGGAACCAAAAAAAGGAGAAGGCCAATAGAATGAGCCCAAAGAAAAATCTTCCTTTTCCTCCTGGCGGGCTTCATCACTAACTCATACACTGCGCCACCCAATAAAAAACCCAGGCCGGCAAATATGGCTGGTAACAACCAGAACAATACAGTACTTAAAATATTCAAGAGTGGGAACCCAAAAGCCATTAATACGATGGCAAAGAGCAGCAATCCTATAAAATAAAAAAAGGGGATCCGTTCAAAATTCTTCATGGTTCGAAAATACGATTTGCCGTGGGCGGGAAAGCTGCAACCCAAACCTTCGGCAACAATACTAGCGCCACTGCGCCTATGCGCCGGGCAGCGAAATATCGGCGGCTTTCCTTCAGATTTTCGCATATTCCTTAGATATTTGACGTTAGAGAGATTGCCTCGCAAAGGGCCATTTCGATATCCAATATGATGAAACGAACCTACGGTATTCGGGCCCTGATGGCCCTGCTGTTTACTACACAACAGTTGGCGGCACAAACTCCCTCGGCCGACGAATTGCTGGCGCAGGCGCGCCAGGCGGCATTTGACCAAAAAAATTACGAACTGGCACTTACCCGCTGCCGACAGGCATTGGCGCAGAGTCCTGGCTATACAGATATTCGCGTGTTCATGGGACGTATTTTCTATTGGAATGATCAGCCCGACAGTGCGCGCCTCACCCTCCACGAGGCGGTAACGCAGGCGCCGGATCACGAAGACGCAAGCGTGGCGGCGGCCAGTATTTCGTATTTTATAGACGACTATGCGAAGGCGCTGGCCTATTGTGATAACGGCCTGCAATATCACAGGCAATCAAAGGAACTTCGACTGCTGAAAGTAAAAATCCTCATCGCCCAAAAACAATATCGGCAAGCGCTCACACTAACCGACTCGCTGCTGCAGCAGGATCCACCGGTAGAGGACGCACGCATCCTGGCCAGCCGAATCAAAGACTACCGCTCCAAAAACCGGGTGGGCATCAGCTACGACTATACGCATTTTGCCAAACAGTTTGACCAGGCCTGGCACCTGATGAGCATCGACTATAGCCGACAAACGGCCCTGGGCTCCTTTACCGCGCGTGTCAACTACGGCAACCGCTTTGGCGAATCGGGCGGACAGGTAGAGCTGGATGCCTATCCAACTATTGCGCGGAATGTATACGCCTACGTTAACCTGGGCTATTCGCCGGATCGACCTATATTTCCCCAGTTTCGCTCGGGCTTTTCGCTATATGTGAACCTGCCAAAGAGCTTTGAGGCAGATGCGGGTTTTCGGTATTTGCACTTTAGCGAGGATACCTGGATCTATACCGGATCGCTCGGAAAATATTATAAGAACTGGTGGTTCAACCTGCGCGCCTACCTTACGCCAGCCAGCAGCCGCATTTCTCAATCCTATTCTGCCACGGCGCGGTACTACCTCAGTGGGGCCGACGATTACCTGAGCCTTTCCGTGGGATCTGGCCTTTCGCCAGACGACAGAAGCCAGGCAGTATTGCTCAACAGCAATTACAAACTGCTGACCCGCCGCGCCTCGGCGGCCTACTATTTCAGTTATAAGAAATTGAATCTTTTTTCGCTGGGTATTGGCTGGGCCAATGTAGAATACCTGCCCAAAACCCGCGACAACCAGGTCAATGCCAGCTTTGGTTACCATAGAAGATTTTAGCCATGACGCGAAAAACCAAAAACCGAATTTTGCTGGCAGCACTGCTTGCCCTCCTATTACTGCCGCTGTGGATGTGGCTGGCCTGGCTGCTTACGCCCAGGCAACAACTGGTAGTAGCAATAGTAGACAAAACGGAAATCAATCAACAGGGGCAGGAGCATGCTTCCCTTACCTGGATACTCAATCAGGAACGGTATACCAAAACACCGACCAAACTGTATGATGTTGGCAACGACTACTATGGTTTTTTTCCGCAGGAAAAAGAAAAATTTCGGATTAAAGGGCTGGAGCGGTTCAGCACGGCACAACTGGAGCAACTGAGCCAGGACTGCGACCTGGCCTATTTTACCGATACCTATGGTGTATACAACAACGAATGGTATAGCCAAAGCTCCAGCACGGAACGCTCTGGCATATTGTACGGCGGGCTCAGCCGGCAGGATCTGATTTTTCTGCAAAAAATGAAAGAGAATAAAAAGTTGATCCTGACCGAATTCAATTGCATTGGTTCACCCACCGACTCAATCGTTCGTGGCGAGTTTGAGCAATTGTTTGGCCTGCGGTGGAGCGGCTGGATTGGCCGCTATTTTACCTCACTGGATACCTCTGTGAATCGCGAGCTTCCGAAATGGCTTGTCGGCAATTACATGGCACAGCATGAGGGCCAATGGCCGTTTACCCAATCGGGTATTGCCCTGGTGAGCCAGCACGATGAAATTGAGATACTGGAGCAGGGTCGTCATCTGCAACAATCGCTTCCTCAAATTCACAGCAGCAAACAGGGCTGCAGGGAGTATGATCTGCCGGCCAGGGTAGATTATCCTTTCTGGTTCGACATCATGACCATCGATACCAGCATCAACCAGTCTATTGCCTCTTTTGAATTGGCTGTAAATGCTGCGGGCCGGCAACTACTGGCAAGGCATGGCCTGCAGCCCCGTTTTCCGGCGGTGATCCGCCATGCTGCAGAGGATTATCGCTTTTATTATTTCTGTGCCGATTTTTCTGATAATCCGGTTAGCCTTCGCAGTTCTTATTTTAAAGGCATCTCCGTATTCAGCCGTCTATTTTATTCGGATGAGCCGGGTGAACGCGGCTCCTTTTTCTGGAATTATTACCGCCCACTGGTAACCACCATCCTGAAGCAACGATAATTTTTTGTTGGATAAAAGGCAGGACCAACGGTTTTGTACCATAGTAAAACAGTTCCTACGCCGGGTGCTTTAGCAGGGTCATGGCAGGGTTCCCTGTGGTTGTAGTTTTCCGGACTGGATAACGCGTTGGTTTTTTTCGAGAAATTGGTTGAGCCCGGCCTGCAATGCCTGCTGCATTGCCGGATCCTGTACCGGCTCTTCCTGCAGATTCTGGGTGATGCGAAACAATTCTCCATTGTTGAGATGGTACATGCCGCGCACATAGTCCACCAGTTCCGACTTGGTTTGCATAAGTGCCTGCGCGTGAATATTGCGAAGCCCACGCGCAGTATCGAGACCAGTGCCCAGCCAGGTGACCATGGATGGTCTTAACACGGCGTACTGATGATGCAGGAAGGCCAGCAGGCTGGGTGCTATATCAAAATGCGACGAGATAGATTGAAACCTTGCGGGCCGACTTAGCAAAGGCGAATACAGGATCAATGGTACATGGTATCGATCGATTTTAGACGACATCGGAATTTCGGGCATCCGGTGATCGCCGGTGATCAGGAAAATGCTGTTGGCAAAGTCGGGACGCTGTGCGTATGCGGCAAAAAACTGCCGAAGTGCCTCATCGGCATACAGTACAGTGGTTAGTTGCTGGCGATAGGCCCTGGCCAAGCTTTGTTGTTGACTGTTCAACGACAACTGACCCATCCGCTCTTCAAATTTTTGCGAATAGAATTCCTGGTCATTGATCAGGAATGGGCTGTGTGTGCTCACGGTTAGCAACACATCTAACCGAGGCCCGGCGGTAGCTGCAGTGTTTTGAAGGTAGTAGCGGTACAATTCCTGATCGCCATAGCCCCAGCTAAAACCATTGTTGGCGGGCAAAGAACGATAATTGGCGGGAAATTTCTTCTTATCATAAATAGCTGCCACCTGCTCTTGTTGCAGAAAATTATCCATGTTGTCGAAAGAAGCATCGCCCCCGTAATAAAAGGAACTGGTAAATCCGTTTTGTGCCAGTATTTCGGGCAAACTCTGATGCGCAGGTATAGCGGGTTCCCATTCGCAAAATCCATTCTTACCAAAGGGGAGCGATCCCAGCAGAGTGGGCAATACGGCAAATGTGCGGCCGCTGCTGCTCAGGAAGTTTTCCCAGTAAAGACTTTGCTGCGCCAGCGAATCCAGAAAAGGGGTGAAGTTGCCCAGGTAGGCGCCCTCGTTGGTAAAGGCCCGACCCAACCCTTCTACCACAATGATCACTATATTGGGTTTTGTAGTAGAGTTGCTGAAAAAAGGAGAAAGCACATCGGCCGTACTGTCGGCATGTAGAAAGGGAAATTCCTTTTCAAGCGGATAAGAAAAGCTGGCGATGGGCGATCCATCGTCTTCAAAATCGCCACTGTAGGCATCGCTGTAAATATCCATTTCATGCGGCGCGGGAAATGCATAGTTCCAGGACGCTCGAATAAAATGATCCAGTTTATGAACGGCCAGTTGTTTTGCATACTCGCTGCGTGGTGGCGAAAAGGGGGCGCCGGCAGTCATTAGCACCAGACCCGCCAATAATACAAACCCGATCGCCGCTATTGCCTGCCATCGGGAAATCCGGCGTGCGTGAAAATAACGCAGGCCTGCAATCAGGCTAACACCGATCAATATCAGCGCCAAAATGGTTAAGCCATTGATGCCACCGGAAGCGCCGGTGGTCTGGCGAATATCTTTGGCTGAATAGCCATAAAGATCTGCGCCCAGCAACACGCCGGTCTGAAGATAATATTGCTGCAGGGCAAAATACCCCGAGGATATGACTAATAGCAGCACCGCTGTGCTAATCTTCGCCAGACGTAGCGAAAACATACTCATTGTCGTAAAAAGCAACAACAACACGAAGCCCATCCTGCTTACGAAAATCAGATCGGCCTGTAGGGCGGCTAACCAAAACCGAAATCCTTCTTCAGGAAACTGACGTTGAAATCCATAGAACAGCCATTCTGCCACCCGCATCAATAGCAGCAAGAGCATCCACACAGCCATTACGCGAACAAAGGCAGACAGAATATGAAGTAGTTTTTCTTTCACGGCAATGGATTATGGGTTCATAGGGATGGAGGGTTAGGTTGAAATCCCTTGCGCGTCATTTCGCCCCAGGAGTTCTTTTTGCGCAACAGATCGATATTGCCTCGCACGGCCGACCATACTACAAACGGATGGAAAACGATGGGCTCAATAAAAGCGGTCAGGATCAACTGGAAAATATAGCGGCCCCGTTTGTACTGGTTGTAAGTGAGTACCTCCATCAAAATGGCGAAGGTTGAATACAGAAAGCCAAAGCTGAAAATAAAACCCAGCAGGGCAAAAAAGAAAGGCCAGTCCATTAAGCCCAGCAAACAAAAAATCAAAAAAGCGCAGAAGCCAGTAAACTCTACCAGCGGCGCCAGAAATTCGAAGAAGAACCAGTAAGGATAACTCAACAAACCCAGTACGCCATAGCGGCGGTTGAAAAACATTTTTTTATGAATACGCAGGGTTTCAATAGTTCCCCTGGTCCAGCGGTTTCGTTGGCGGCCGAGAATTTTATAAGACGAAGGAGCTTCGGTCCAGCATAAGGGGTCGGGGATATAACTCACTTTGTAAGGGAGCTTTCTTTCTTCCATATAGCGGCGCATGCGTACTACCAGTTCCATATCTTCTCCTACGGTGCCATGATCATACCCGCCTGCTTTAATCACAATGTCGCGGTCAAAGGCGCCAAAGGCACCCGATATCAGCAACAGACCATTCAGTCTGCTCCAGGCCATGCGGCCCAGTAAAAACGCCCGGATATATTCAAGGGTCTGCACCCGGGGCAGCAACTGTTGTGGAAGATGAACCCGAATAATCTTGCCGTCTCTTATTTCGCAGGAATTGGCAATACGAACCACGCCGCCGGTGGCAATGACGCGGTGGCTTTTTTGTTCCAGAAAAGGCTTTACCAGTTTAAGCATGGCATCCTGTTCCAGTATACAATCCACATCAATACAAACAATATAATCGTTGCCGGCAATGTTGACGCCGACATTCAATGCATCGGCCTTACCACCATTCTCCTTATCCACCACTGTAAGCTTGTGGTAAACCGGGTTTTTGCTTTTATATACACCGCGTACAGGTTTGGCAGGTATATGCTCTATCAGCAGGCGCGGCACCAGCTCCAGCTCGTAGGCCGCTATTAATCGGTTCAGGGTATCGTCCTTGCTGCCATCGTTGATCACAATCAGTTCCATTTTATTGTAATGTATACTGAGCAGCGAGCGCACATTTTCGATAATGGTGGCCCCTTCATTGTAGGCAGGAGCCAGTATACTGATGGTTGGCGTATGAGGCGACACTGCCATAATGGAATAATCGGTAAAACTGCTTTTGCGCAGGTAGCGGCGGGTTTCACCAATAGAGTAGCCACCTATAAAAAGATAGAACAGTAACAGCAATACCGAATAACCGAGAATGCCATAGGTGAGAAAATCGTATAGAAGCTGCGTCCAGTTCATCCGCCGGTTTCGTATTTTAACTGTGGCAGGAGTTGGTTCCAGGGCGCAAGGCTGGTATCGGTTTCCTGTTCAATCAGGTTGAATGCAGCAGGGTGCAGCGCCTGCAAGGCCCTTGCCGCAGCTACATTGATGGCGTAATCAGGATGCGCGAGCCCACGAATAAGGAAGGGCACCTGATCGGCTGAGCCAATATGCCGTATAACATCGAGTACCAGTACTTGCAGCGTCGGCTCCTCCTTTTCAAAATGGTCGGTCAAAATAGCGGCAGCTTTATCGTCGCCGATTTCTTTCAACGCTGCCAGCGCATTTTTGCGGACCGAGGCAACGGGCGACTGAAGGCATTGCAATACCTCCGGCTGCCGATCATAGAGCTGATAAGTAGCAACCAGCCGAAGTACAAACTCCACTACACTGTTATTAGACGATTGCAACAAGCGCTCGATAGCGGGGAAAACGAGCCGGCGATGTTGTGCCAGTTCATGCAAAAGTGAAATTTGTTGCCACTCGGTAATGGGGTAGCTTATCACGTCGAGAAAACGCAATCCTTCGAAGCCGGTCAGTTTTACCACTGCAATCCGCGCTTCATTGCGAACCAGTTCGTGTGGGTCGTTGGTGAGCCGATAAATGCGGGTGATATAACGTTGTTGTTGTAAATGCGCCAATTGCTGTATGGCACGTGCTTTCAGGTGCCATTGCCCACTCTTTAACTGCATGAGTGTATCCTGATGCAAACCCGTTTTTTCATAAAACCAGCAAATATTGGCAGCGGCCTGGCCGCTCATATTCCGAACGGTTGCGGCCAGCTCGCGAATGAGGGTTTGCCTCGCAAAGCGATCCGCGAGCCAGGATGCCAGCAATGCCTGCAAGGCAGGTTGCTGAAAACATTGCTCCCGCTCTGCCTCATCTTCGCTCACCGCCAGTTCGCTGATGAAATCGCTAAACGCCGCGCGCAACTGCCTTCGCTTTGCCGATCGGCCTTTCCGTTTCATCAGGTAAATAGCAATAAACAGGATGAGTGCGGCAATAACCAGCAGCAAAAAGTACATTCCTTTCA
The DNA here is from genome assembly GCA_046297935.1 of Chitinophagaceae bacterium. Taxonomy (GTDB): domain Bacteria; phylum Bacteroidota; class Bacteroidia; order Chitinophagales; family Chitinophagaceae; genus CAYMZZ01. Next base: position 132,342 of record JBKBHA010000009.1, on the reverse strand, counting down.
GCAACTGATAGGAATGTACCATTTCGAGTAAAAAAGGGTGGCTGGTAAACATACAAAGCGTCAACTATTGGGCAGCTATGGCGATCACGCAATCTGGGCCAGGCGCTTCACCCGCATCGAAAGTTCGTTGGGACTAAATGGTTTGGTGATATAATCGTCGGCACCCAGGTTAAAGGCTTCCAGCACCACGTTTTCCTGTCCCATGGCGCTCAAAACAATCACGGGTGTTTTGCTGTCGCGGCCTTTTACTTTTCCCACAATTTCAAGTCCCGACGAATAGGGCATCATAATGTCGGTAATAATGAGGTCGGGTTTGTGCGCATCAATATGTTCCATGGCATCGCGACCGTTGTCGGCCACAATTACTTCGTGTCCGTCTTTTCGGAGGCGTAGCGCAATGGTCTTTAGCATGATCGGTTCGTCTTCGGCAACAAGGATTTTCATAATGTTTGTTTTAAGGGTAGGTGATGGGTTGAGGTGGATCGGAAGCAGGCTGTTCCGTTGCCTGCGCCAGAGCATTTAATTCTGCGGCAATCATCGGCTGCAGCAGCTTATATTGTTCTTTCAATTTTTTCAGTGTGTTTTCAACGTTTGTCAACGAAGCTCGCTCCCTTGCCTGCGCTTCCAATGTAACCAGCAGTGATGTCATTTGCGACATCTGTAGCAATCCGGTCGCACTTTTCAATTTATGTGCCTGCGCATACAACTGTTCCCAGTCTTCATGCAAAGCGGCTTTATCCAACAGTATAAATGCTGTGGGGGTGGATTTCAGAAAAAGTTGCAGAATTTCGCGAGTATAGTCGGCATCGTCCATTTCCTGTACCAGCGAAAGATTATAGCCGGCCGCCATACCAACGGTTACCTGTTCTGCCGCCGGCACAAGCGAGGAGGCAGCACCAGAGCTATGAAGCAATTGATGTAGCAATTCAAACAAAAGCGGTGGCGAAAAGGGTTTGGTTAAATAGCCATTCATGCCCAATTGCATACATTTCTCCCGTTCGTTGCGCAGCGCGCTGGCCGTCATGGCAATAACGGGTAGCGACAGTTTTAGCTTTTCCCTGATATAAACAGCGGTTTGAAAGCCATCCATCTTCGGCATCCGCAAATCGAGTATGACCGCGTCGAATTCCTCTCCGGCTTCCAGCATTGCTGTTGCTTCCTGCCCGTTGTTGGCAATAGTTGTTAGAATCCCCGCTTTCTGCAGTACGTGGAAAATGACTTTTTGGTTGATTTCGTTGTCTTCAGCAACAAGTACTCTTTTGCCTGCCAGCTGTTTTGAAAGTATTTCGCCGGGATTGATAGAGCCAGTGGTTTCTGTTTGTTCCGGCACCTGTAGCGGTATGATAAAGCTAAACGTAGTGCCCATTCCTTCCTGGCTGCTCACCCTGAGTTCTCCGCCCAGTAAATGAACCAGGTTTCGACTGATGGTAAGCCCCAGGCCCGTGCCGCCGTATTTACGCGCAGTTCCTGCTTCTGCCTGCTCAAAGCTTTCGAATACATGGTCTACCCGATCGGGGGCAATACCAATACCCGTGTCGGTTACTTCGAATCGAAGCAAACATTTGCCTTCCTCATGTGCATGTTGATTTACAAGAATAGTAATACTACCCGCACTCGTAAACTTCAATGCGTTGCTCAGCAGGTTGGTGAGCACCTGGGTGATGCGGAGCGGATCGCCCAGCAACCAGCGGGGCAACCTGTCGTTGGGTTGATAGCGCAGTTCAATCCGCTTTTCTTTAGCAGGCAGCAGAAATGGAGCCAGTGCATTGCGCATCATTACCTGGAGCTCGAAAGCGGTTTGTTCAATACTCAGTTTGCCTGCTTTGATTTTGGAAAGATCCAGTACATCGTTGATCAGGCCCATAAGGTTGGCCGACGAATGGCGGATTATATCCAAAAATTCTTTTTGTTGTGTGTTGAGCTTTGTTTCTGCCAGGATATTGGTCATACCGATAATGCCATTCATGGGTGTCCTTATTTCGTGGCTCATATTGGCCAGAAACTGCTCCTGCAGCCGTTCCGCATTTTCTGCCTTCAGGCGGGCTTCAATCAATTGTTGCCGCTGGCGTTCGCGTTCCGAAATGTCGGTGGCAATACAGCCCACGCCATATACTTTGCCCTGCCTGTCGAACAACGGAAATTTGGCGATCAGCAGGTCACTTTCCCTGCCATTGCGTATCAGCTTTTCTTCCAACACCACATGATCCTGCGTGGCTATCACCAGTTCATCTGCTTCCCGGTAGCGCTGCGCATTTTGGGGACTATCTATTTCAAAGTCAGTTTTTCCAATAATGGCCTCGTCTGCCACGGCAAACATTTCCCGGAAGGACTGGTTAATGAGCAGATAACGGCCCTCTGTGTCTTTTATAAACACCACCATGGGTGTATTGTCGAGGATGGATTGCAGTCGAAACTGGTATTCTTCTTTTTCGATACGCACCCGCTCTATGGCTCTTTCTACCAGTTTTCGCTCGGTAATATCAACGGTGGTAGCGCAAACGGCAATGACTTCTCCTTTTTCATTTTTGACGGGGAAATAGGTATTGTAAAACCAATAATCACCATCGTCCAGCGTAACCTGGCTTTCTATTTCCTGCCTTCGTCCGGCTTTGGCATTTTCGATCAGGTTAATGTAGCTTCTTATTCGGGCCGTGCCCACAAATTCTATTATCCTCATGCCTTCGCCGATCTTTTTACCTGTGGCCCGATAAACTAAGTCGCGGCCTGCTTCATTGATCATGAGTACCCGATAATCATGATCGATCATGTAAAATCCTTCCTGTGTGCTCGACAACATGGCTCGAATCTTCTGGTCGGCATCGCGCAGTTGTTCGCTTTGACGGCGAATGGCAGTAATGTCGTGCGTAACAATAGCTGCTCCGGTAATTTCGCCGGCAGCGTTGCGAACCGGCGAATGACTGATCCTGATCCATCGCTGTCCCTCGGGGCTATCGTAATCAGATTCCACTTCTACTTGTTCGCCGGCAAACACTTTCTCGAGGTTGATGCGTGCCGTGGGCTTGTCCTTTTCCTGTATCACGTCAAAAAGCGACATGCCCGGATTTACCCGTTGTCCGGCTATCATCTCCATGCCCAGCCTGGCCTGTTTGTTGACCAACCGGATGTTAAAGGAGCGGTCGACCATAAAGAAGCCTTCGCGTGTATGGTCGAGCAGCGACTGAGTGATACGTTGTGATTCGAGCAGTCTGGCTTCGGCTTCTTTTTTATCTGAAATATCTTTTACAATACATTGAAGACCGCGTGGCTCGTTGTCATGCAACAGCAGCGTTGCCTGTTGTTCCACCCATCGGCGCCGACCTGTTTTGTGGATGATTTCGAATTCCTGTGTGGTTTCCGCAATGCGTTCTTTGAATTGCTGCTGGTATACTTCGTTGATGAGGGGAAGCCAATCGGGCGCCACCAGTGTACTATATGCTTTACCTATTAGTTCCTCAGAGCTAAAGCCGGTGAGCTGTTGACATTTTTCACTCACATAATTAAATCGACCCGCCACATCGGTAGTAAAAATGGTGACCGCTGCGCCCTCAATCAGCAAGCGGTATTTCTTTTCGCTGTCAACGGCCAGGTGCTCAGCCTGTTGTCGGCGTTTGATATCGCGATGGAGACGCAACAGCAGTATAACGATAAAGATGAAAATGAGGGCGGCGCCCTGCAGGGTGGCAAACAGCGATTTGGAAGCTGCCTCCTCGCTAGCCTGATCCCGCAATTGCAACAGCAGGTTCTGGCGTTTGTCGAGTTCGTTCAGCAGTCTGTCGGTTTGCGTGTACAATGGCGAGATACGCGCGGCAATATCAGGTTTACCCGGGTAGGAAAGCTGCAACAACTGTGTTTCTCTTAATTGACCAATTGTGCTGCGCAGTATACTGAAATGACTTTTTTGAATGGAATCGATCAGCAGTTGGGCGGTGTTTTGAAGCGTTTGTTCCAGGTTCTGGTGAATGCGTTCAATTGCTTTTGCCTGTTGGCTCCTATCCCCGGTCGCATTGTTGACTAGTGATTCCATTTCGGTAGTGGCCAGCCTGATATCTGCATATCCCCGAAGTATAACCAGGGTTTGCCGCACCAACTGATCTCTTTGTCTCGAATCACGACTTTTCTGCAGGGACTGGTATACGAACAGGCCTGTTGTGAGCATGACCAATACGAAAACACCCCATAGTATATGTTTGGATTTGAGGGGAAATAGTTTTTGGGGTCGTTTCATAGCCAATTTGCAGCTTGTGCGACGAGGCTACCACAACAACTGCAAAACCACGGTGTTGGCAGGCCGTTTCGACCTACAGATACGGGTATCTGAGCCACAGCGGGCGGAACCGGGATTCAAGATATTGGTACTCTAATCAGCTTCTGCTTCATATGCAATTTCGGTGCAGGTAGTGGGGTTCAGAAATCTGCTTCGTTATATTTCCAATAATCGCGCAAAACTCCGTGCAGTCGGCTCGTAGTTGTACTTAAGGTGGTGCAATATTATAAAGGTCGGGTTGCCCTACACCAGCGTTAAAGATATCCTTTAAACACCCTCGTAAGAAACAACACAATTACCAACCAGAAGGCCAGCCCGGAAAGGTATAGTACGATTCGGGCGATCTGATACAGTCTTCCCTTTGGTTTTTCGGGGGCATAGGCTTCTCTGGCTCTTTTTCTGAAGGAAAATTTGATAGGCCCTTCGGACATGGGGGCATGAGAGTGGCGGTTCAGAAAAGCGAGGGTGATGGCTGAACTGAGGTATAATATGCCAACAGCGAAGAGGGTGTAGAGGAGGGGTAGCATAGTTACCAAAGTTTAGAAATATATCCGGTTCCTGCAATCGCTTTATTTGAGTGTGAAATTGCTTGCCATAGATCAGCGTCATCTGCGGGAACTGAAATGCCTGAACGATTTAATACTTCGTGCGGTTTGAACAGTTCTGTTCCCACGGATTTGCACAGATCGTTCCACAGATTGACACAGATGTCTTAAGTGCAGCAGTTCTGTTCCCGCAGATAGCGCCGATTTGGGCGCAGATGACGCAGATTTTCGTTGATGAAACGAGCTCTCATTTCTTTAAACCGCTCTCCGCGAACTCTGCGTAAAATCTCAGCGAACTCTGCGGTTAAAAGGGTGCTGCACGAGTAGACTGCATACAACAGGATGGGAATGCACTACAATACCTGACGCCATTAAAGACCTAAATGTACAATGACAGTTCTGTTCCCACAGATTTGCACAGATCGTTCCACAGATTGACACAGATGTCTTAAGTGCAGCAGTTCTGTTCCCGCAGATGACGCCGATCTGGGCGCAGATGACGCGGATTTTGCTGTTCTGTGCACGAATAGTCTGCGATATCTGCGAAAAAAATCTGCGGAATCTGCGGGAACGGAAAAGCTCGTACTATTTGTCACCATTTTTAAATGGCAACAGTTCCGTTCCCGCAGATAGCGCCGTTTTGAGCGCAGATGACGCAGATTTTTTCTTCCAGGCACAGGTGACCGGTATGATCAAAAGCTACTCCTTCACCACCCGCTGACGATGCTTGCCATCAGCCGTGATAAGCTCGATGAAGTAAATGCCCTGCGGATAACGGCCCATGTTGAGCACCACTTGTGCAGCTCCTGGCTCCTGGCGCTCCATCAATTTGCCGCCTACAGAATACACAAATAATTGTTGAACAATGCTGCCGCCGGCACTAATAGTTGTAGTACTTCGAACAGGATTGGGGTAAACAGATATGCGCGACAATTGTCCGACGGTAAGCGTAATAATTCGACTATACGAAAAACGCCCATCCGCATCTACCTGCCGTATACGAAAATAATGCTGGCCGGCAGTAAGACCGGCAACCAGAAACTGATAATTGTTGAGGTTGGAAGAATGATCTGTTGCCGACTGACTCCCCTTTTCACTAAACTGACTACCATCGCTGCTATGCTCCACCACAAAACCGCGGTTGTTTTCTTCTGCAGTTGTTTGCCAGGTCAACAGCGCGGTAGTTTCATTGGTAAGGGTGGCATTAAACGATATCCATTGCACCGGCAAAGTGCTGGAAGGTGCGGCCAGACTGATATCATTCATCGACAACCAGGTAACAGGGGCGCTATCGGGATAAAAACGCACTTCATCTACACTCTGAAAAATGGTAGAAGTGAGTATATCCGATTGCGAAATAGTTTCGGGATCCCAGTCGCTGGCATTTAGGTGTACCTGCACGGTGCCGAGGGATACGCCGTTGTTAAACGCTTCAATGTTGAGGGTAGTAACATCGCCCCAGTCGTATAACCTGAGCGATACAAGGGAAAAATTGTTAGCCGGGTTGGCGCTTCGTATCACCATAGCAGGCACACCGTTGTTGGTCATGGGTACATCGGGACCAGGTGTGATGCCGGTATAGCCTGATTCGTTCGAAGCAAAATAATTATTGTCGTGCCAGGTCATGGTAGCGCCCGACAACAGGGTAAAGCCAGAGTTGGCTGCGAATATTTCAATATCCAGACCGTTGATATCGCTGGTGCCACCATCGCCATCGTTGGCAATGCCATCGGCCCAATTGGCTGCATCATTGCTGGTAAAGCTGAGGGTATAAGGCAGATTTACCTGGGAAAATGCTTTGCCGACGGCGAAAAATGTAAAACAGGAAAAAAACAGAAGTGTAGATAGTATTTTCATAAAGTGGGTATTGGAGCTTACAAAAATGGAAGGAGGGAGGCAAAAACCCAATAATGGTTTTCACCTAATTTTTAAGTGCTGTTGTTGTAAGTGGCAACATTATGTAGGGGAATGGGGGAAAAGGCTGAGCTATCCTTATCTCCGTCGGCGCGATTGGTAGCCCTCGTAGATGGCTTTGCTTAAGGCGTTCACGATTTTATGCTTCGTGCGGTTTGAACAGTTCTGTTCCCACAGATTTGCACAGATCCTTCCACGGATTTCACAGATGTCTTTGGTGCAGCAGTTCCGTTCCCGCAGATGACGCGGATTTTCCCTGATGAAACTAGCTCTCATTTCTCTAAACCGCTCTCCCGAACTCTGCGTAAAATCTCAGCGAACTCCGCGGTTAAACGGGTGCTGCACGAGTAGACTGCATACAACACGATGTGGATGCAATGCAATCCCTGATGGCATGCTAGCACAGATTTTATAAAAAAAGGAGGATACGGAATGTACCCTCCTGATTAAGGAAAAATGATGCACTAGCTAATGATTGAATCAACAACCATCTTCCGGAAGCGGGCGCTCATAAATGAGCAGACCATCTTTTTCTACTTTTTCTCCCGATATAATGGGATAGGCATATTTTGGTGCGTGCAATACAGCGCTGCTCTTTATCACGATCCGGTCGTTCACTTTCAGGTTACGCAGTTGCTTGAATTGATCCGATTTTCCTGCTCCAAAGCTGAGGATGTATTCTTCGCCATCGATCTTCACCATTATTCCAAATCCCAGGCGGGAGCCGGGAGGGAGGGATAGAGAGGTAACCACAGCTTCCATGCCGGTGAATTCCCTAACCGCTTTCTTGATTTTTGCGGTGCTGGCCATTACTTTTTGTCCTGCCTCGGAGACTTCCCATTCTTTGTATTTGATGCCATCGGGGCTGGCTTCCCATTTGGCTCGTTCGGTCATGCATTCGGTGGTTGAGGTGGGCGGTTGCGATTGCTTTTTGTTGGTTGTGTAATTGGCAAATACGAGTCCGCCGGCAACGAGCAGGGGGAGGATGAGGACATAGATATTCTTTTTCATATTGCTTTTTTTGGTGAGAAAGCAAAGCTAATCGGGGGTTAGGGCTGGGCCGAATTTGTAGTGTAAAATAAAGTGTAACGAATGTAAAAAGCTTGTAAAGCTGGTGAGTTTCTCCTTGCTTTCTCAGGTCTTCTTGGTTGTGGTAGTTCTGTTCCCACAGATTTGCACAGATTAGTTCACAGATTTACACAGATTGCTTTGGTGCTGCAGTTCTTTTCCCGCAGATAGCGCTGATCTGGGCGCAGATGACGCTGATTGTTTGGTTCTGTGCACGAAGCGTCTGCGATATCTGCGAAAAAAATCTGCGTCATCTGCGGGAACTGAAAAGCTTGAACGATTTTATGCTGCCTGCGGTTCGAACAGTTCTGTTCCCACAGATTTGCACAGATGCTTTTAGAGCAGCAGTTCTGTTCATAGAGTCTCTATACCCGTCTTGAGCTAAATGTTAACCTATAGGATTATAGATCCAAAGCACAATTTTGAGGCAAGTGGTAATCGGCATCCAAATAATTAGCGGAAGCGTGAATAGAAAAGCTGTTTTTGAATACCGGCCAAATAACCAACCTAGTAGAACTGAGGTCAATACGCCGTTGATGTCCATGAACGTCATGATGGCCGGATTACCCTTGGATAAATTGGCAATAGGTAGAAACATTAGGTTACCCAAAAGCATTGAAACGTAAAAAGTCATCGCTCCACGCACATCATATTCATGCCTTTTTAACCAAACATGCCCGGCTGCCCATCCCATTGCAGGATATAATACCATCCAAACCGCCCAAAACACCCATTGCGGAGGATAAATATCCGGCAGCCGATGCGAGCTATCGTATGGAAATAAGGCAAAGCTGAGATATGCCGTCGAAATGCCAATCAAAAGAGTTGCCAGCGAAAAGCCTGTAAGAATTTTTAGTTTGGGGGTTGTCGTTGTTTGCATCGTATTGAGTTGATGATGCAAATTTCGACAGGGACAGCGGTGGAAAAATTGCCAAATGACAAGTAATGAGTTACCTGATGCTTTTTCGCAATCTGCTCAACGATGTTTGAGTAATTCCAAGATAGGAGGCGAGCTGTTTCAATGGAACTTTTTGAAGCAGGTCCGATTGATTCATCATTTGTCGATAACGTTCTTCAGCCGTCATCGTCTGATGGCTTAATATTCCATTAACTACCTTCAGAAATGCTTCCTCCCAGATGATTCGGCCAAATTGTTGCCAGGCAGGTATCTGTTTGTAGAGTTCGTCCATTCTTCCCTTTTCGATGGTCAGCAGGCTGGTATCTCCAATTGCCTGGATATTGAAATTGGTGGGGGTGCCTGAACTTACACTGTTCAGTTCGGTGAAGAAATCATTCTCAAATGCGAGCCAGACGGTGAACTGCTTGTCGCCTTTGTCGAGATAAAGTCGAAGTGCGCCTGATTGAATGAAGTAGTACGAGTTAACAAACTGTCCTTTCTTAACGAGGTATTTGTCTCTGGCAATTTCTTTCTCCTGAAAGCTTGACAGGATTGTTTGCAGGTGATGTTCGGGAATATGGACCCGCTCTTTGATAAATATGGCTAAATCTTTCATGTGTTTCAGCAGTGAGATTTTTTCTTGATGAACGGAATGTCTAACCGTTGCACAATGCAGTATACATTACCAAAAAGTGTGGCCAGCTAAATTACACATTCCCGGAATTTTCGTCTTCTTGTTGTCCTTACACAAATGTCTTTGGTGCAGCAGTTCTGTTCCCACAGATTTGCACTGATTTGTGCACGGATTTGCACAGATGTCTTTAGTGCAGCAGTTCTGTTCCCGCAGATAGCGCCGATCTGGGCGCAGATGACGCGGATTATTCTGTTATGTGCACGAAGTGTCTTCAATATCTGCGGGAACTGAAACACGTGCTCTAAACCGATCTCCCGAACTCTGCGTAAAATCTCAGCGAACTCCGCGGTTAAACGGGTACTGCACAAGTAGACTGCATACAACAGGATGGGGATGCACAGCAATCCCTGGACAACGAAAGTTCTGTTCCCGCAGATAACGCGGATTTGAGCGCAGATTTCGCGGATTTTTTTCCTTGAGATTAGACACCCGACTGTACAATCCAGATGTCTAATTTCTGTGTAAATCTGTGAATTAATCTGTGCAAATCTGTGGGAACAGAAAAGCCCGTACTGTTTGTGGACCATATACAAGAGAACAGAAATGAAGCAAATAAAAGACGCAGTTGAGAACCCGGCAAATCCCGAAATTTCCTTATATTGTGTACTCTAAACACATTGCTATGCGATTCGCCTGCCTTCGTTTTTCCCTGGCCCTGATGGTTTTAATGGGTTTGGCCGCCTGCAGTAAAGGTGGTGGCAACGACCCTGATCCCGATCCGGAAGAGGCTAACCTGGTAGTGAGCACCAACCCCGCCAATGGCGCCGTGTTACCACCTGCATTGGGACCCTATTCGGTTACGGTCAACATCAGCTCGGTGATGCCGCCAAACGGAGTACGCATTGAAGTGAGGGCAAGAAAAGACGATGGCTCAGGCAGCCCCGCATTTTTCAGCAGCACACCTACCAGCAGTGCTGCCAGCAATACCATTAACCTGACCAGCGTGCCTGCCAATACCCTTTGCCTGGTAGAAATAAAAGTGACTTCGCTAACCAAGGCAACCAATACCTGGAGCGGCAGCTACCGATTCTCCAGTAAATAAGGATTAATTGCGCACATTGAGCGCATCGCGCAGACCATTTCCCAGCAAATTGAATGCTAGCACCAGCAACATAATGGCCACGCCTGGTGCCAGTGCCAGCGCCGGGTTTTGCGTAATGATGAAATTGTAATTCTCCTTCATCATCAGTCCCCAGCTTGGCTGTGGCGGCTGTACACCAATACCCAAAAAGCTGAGCCCGGCTTCAATTACAATAGCCGATGCAAAGTTGGAAGCGGCTATTACAATGACAGGCCCCATGATATTGGGCCAGATATGTTTTACAATTATCCGAAAACGATTATAACCCAGCGCACGGGCCGCTTCAATATATTCAAGCTCGCGCAGCGCCAGCACCTGCCCACGTACCAGTCGGGCCACACTCACCCACATGGTAAAGCCTACTGCAATAAATACCTGCCAGAAACCCCGGCCAAGCGCCAGCGTGATAGCAAATACCAGGAGCAGTGTAGGTATACTCCAAATGATATTGATAAACCACATGATAATATCGTCGGTGCGGCCGCGATAGTAACCCGCCAGCGAACCGAGAACGAGGCCAATGGTCAATGAAATCAACACGGTAATCAATCCAACACTTAAACTCACACGCGTGCCCAGCATGATGCGGCTGGCAATATCGCGACCAAACTTATCGGTGCCCAGCCAGAAAGTCTGCCCTACCACCGGTTCTGGTGCCAGTTGAGATAATGCATAGGATTGAGTATCGACCAGGTTGCGATCGATCAGCTTTTCCACTTTTATGGAATCGCCGATACTGGTATGGCTAACGATGGGGATGTAGTAGTAAGCATCTTCCTGCCCGCTCAACAATCGTTTAAAGAAGCCGGCCTGCTCAGGCTGCCTTTCCTTTTTAACGAGCAGAAACTGGTAATGGCTGCCCGGTTTGCTGCCGCCGATTTCAACGATCTGGCGGTTGGCAAAAGGCGATCCGTCGGGTGCAAACAAATATGATGTTGCTGCCAGCAACATCGATATCAGAATCAGTATCAGTCCCGCCATGGCCAGGCGGTTTTTGCGTAACCGTTTCCAGGCCGCTTGTTGAAAACTGACAGATGGGTTGCTCACGGCAGCAAGATAACAAAGAATTGATCAGGGTAATACACGCACATTCCGATTCAAACTTTCCTCGAGCGAAATAAGGGTTTCGGTGCGTTCGATGCCTCGTATTTTTTGCAATTGATCGTGCAGTACATAGCGAAGCTGCGAAATATCCTTACATACCACTTCTACAAACATGCTATAGTTGCCCGTGGTATAGTTTACGCGTACTACTTCAGGTATCTTTTGCAGCTCACGTGCCACGGTGTCGTAAAGTGAACTTTCTTTCAGGTAAATTCCAATGAAAGCAATAACATCATAACCCAGTTGCTTGATGTCTACACTAAGTTTAGTACCTTTCACCACGCCTGCCTCCTGTAATTTCTTAATCCGCACATGTATGGTTCCGCCTGATACAAAGAGTTTCTTACCCAGATCGGCGTAAGATATTTCCGCGTTTTCCATCATGTGATGCATGATCTCGAGATCGAGTTTGTCGAGATTCAATTTACCGCCCGATTTATCCATGGTTTTTAGATTTTTTCATTCATAATGGCAAATATTTGAATAATTTCTATACTTTCAAAATATTTGTTGAAAAATTTGGAACGAAATGCCGTTTTGATCGATATTTGTCTTGTCAACGTTCTTTGAAGCACGGCTGAAAATCAAAACTCGAAAGCTGTGCGAATCTATACTGTGGGGTGATGAAATTTTTGGCAGACATGCCCTCTCGTCTCGAGGGTGAGGACAACAGGATAAACGTAATGTAGAGCCGGTGCCCAGCTTTCGTTGGGAACCGACCAGGGTTGACCACTGGAATTTGCATTATGGCTAACTGCCTCGTGGAGGTTCGACTCCTCCCCCTACAGCTGCTTTTTCTCATGTGATTGTTTGCCTTTGCTCTGTATTTCCATGCCTTGCAAAGGCTTTTTTTTGTGCCTGCTCCATCAGTTTAATTTCCATTATTATTCAACTTGCTTCAGCCCTTCTTTACGTGCGCAGTTCTGTAAATTTGCGCAAAATCATACTGTATGAAAAAACAGGGGCTGACTCTTTGTATGCTGTTGGGACTGACACTGACAGGTTTTGCTCAGGACGAGACGGTGAAAAAACTGCGTGACGATGCAAACCGGAGCGTCAAAAAAGATCCAAACGACACTACCAGCAAAGTGTGGCGAAAGGGCGGCCTTTACGGCATCAACGTTTCGCAAGGTTCGCTAAGCAACTGGGCTGCGGGTGGCGACGATTTTTCTCTTTCTGTAAATTCCGTGCTGAGCCTGTTCGCGTTCTACAAAAAAGATAAACATAGCTGGGACAATACGCTCGACTTCAACCTGGGCTATGTACGCACCAGCAGCCTGGGCAGCCGCAAAAACGATGACCGTATCGATATCCTCTCCAAATACGGCTACGCCATTGGACCAAAAGTAAACGTGGCGGGCCTGTTCAACTTCCGCTCGCAATTGTTCAAAGGCTATACCTATCCGGAAAATGTAAAGACATTCTCTTCTGCTTTTCTATCGCCGGCCTATGTACTATTTAGCCCTGGTATCGACTACAAGCCCAATAGCGATCTGTCGATTTTTATATCTCCGGCAACGGTGCGTTGGACGATCGTAAAGGATGATTCCCTTTCGGCCCAGGGGCTTTACGGTGTGGAGCCTGGTAAACATAGCGCCAACGAAATTGGAGCCTTTGCATCAATCAACTATTTCAAAGAGTTCAATAAAATAGTTACCTACAAAGGCCGGTTGGACCTTTTTTCAAACTACAAGAACAACCCACAAAACATTGACCTGTACATGACCAATGTGCTGAATGTAAAAATAAGTAAAGTGTTGTCGATGACATGGAGCGTGGATATGATTTATGACGATGATGTACGCCTGTTTGGTAAAACGGGTGAAGGCGCAGGGCTGCAGTTGAAATCGTTGGTGGGGCTGGGGCTGTTGGTCAAGTTTTAAGATGTTGAATTGTTGAATTGTTGAATTGTTGAATTGTTGAATTGTTGAGTTGTTTTGTTGTTTTGCTGTTTAGTTGTTCTATCGTGAGTTGTTTTGTTGTTGTAATCTGCGTCATCTGCGTAAAAATCTGTGCAAATCTGCGGGAACAGAAAAGCTCGCGCTTTTAGCCAGCAGGCCGATAGAGCAAAAGTCCTGTTCCCACAGATTTGCACAGATTGAGCTGGGACTCTTCTTTTTACTTTTGCATTCTTTATTTTTCAAAAATGGGACAAAAAAAACTGGTTCGTTTTGCGGAGCTTACAACCTTCCCGAACGTATTTCAATACCCTGAAGGAATGGCCGGCAAATGGGCGGAGTTTTTTGGCAACGAAAATCCCATTACCCTGGAGCTTGCCTGTGGCAAGGGTGAATACACAGTTGGCCTGGCGCAGCTTTATGCCGACCGCAATTTTCTGGGCATTGATCAAAAAGGCAACCGAATATGGGTGGGTGCCCGCAAATGCCTGCAGCAGGGCCTGAAGAATGCCGGCTTCCTGCGTACACAGATTGACCAGATAACCAACTACTTCGCTCCGGGTGAGGTAGCTGAAATCTGGATCACTTTTCCAGATCCGCAGCTGAGGTTGAGCAAGATCAGAAAGAGGCTCACCCACCCAAAATTCCTGCGCCTATATCAACAAATTCTACGGCCGGGGGGTTGTATACACTTAAAGACCGACAGTCCGGACCTGTACCGCTTTACCAAACTGGTGCTGCAGATGTATGGTTGCAAAACCGAAGCCGATATTGACGATCTGTATGCAGGTGAAGAGCTAAGTGCCGAACTGGCGATTAAAACACATTACGAGTCGCTGGATATTGCGGGAAGCAACCGGGTACATTACCTGCGGTTTCAACTACCGTCGCAACTACCGGACCGTGAAAAAGACGATGAACTTAAACAAGTACTAACCAATGCTGGAATGGATTGAAGGTGTTCATTACTATGTGAACGAAGAAGGATTGGTGGTATTAACGGAAAAATATCACCTGGCGCGAGGCTATTGTTGTGGCAATGGCTGTTTGCATTGCCCGTTCGATTTTGAAAATGTACCGGAACCCAGGAGGAGTAGGCTGTTGGGGGAGAGAGAGGTGAAAGGTGAAAGGTGAAAGGTGAAAGGTGAGAGGTGAATGGTGAAAGGTGAGAGGTGAATGGTGAAAGGTGAATGGTGAATGGGCGAAATTTATCTGTGACATCAATTCAAAAATTGTCTAAATCCCCCGGAGACTGAAAATCATTTACTGTTCGCGTGCCTCATAGTAGTGCAGCAGTTCTGTTCCCGCAGATGACGCAGATTTTTGCACAGATTTACGCAGATGGCCGTTTGAAGTCTCCATTTCACCTCTCACCTCTCACCTCTCACCTCTCACCTTTCACCTTTCACCTTTCACCTCTCACCTCTCACCTTTCACCCCTCACGCATCGGATCCCAGAACTTCTTTTTAAAATCCACCACCTGATCGTCCTTTACTTTCACTCCTTCGCGCTCCAGGCGCTTTTGCATTGCTTCGGGTGGATTGAAATGATGTTTGCCGCTCAACAGTCCTACGCGGTTGACCACGCGATGTGCGGGTACAGCAGGAGTTTGTTTGCCTACTGCATTCATGGCCCAACCCACCATACGTGCCGACGACTTTGATCCGAGTGCAGCAGCAATGGCACCATAACTCGTAACCCGCCCTCGCGGAATCTGGCGTACAATATCGTATACCTGCTCAAAGAAACTGTTCTCCTCCTGCCCACTGGGCAGAACCGAACGAAGGGTTTCCTCTTTGGGTTTGTTAGTTTTTTTCATTGCCATGGCACAACTGTGTATACTTCAGCGTTCATGCGTGTATAAATCTGTGTACAAATCTGTGTAAATCTGTGGGAAGAGAAAACCTAATCCGTAGGTTTATTTCTGACTGGAGCAACAGTTCTGTTCCCTCAGATTTACGCAGATTTTTACACAGATTAACGCAGATGATATACTCCCGAACATACCAACACCTCAACAATTCAACAACCCAACAATTCAACAATTCAACAATTCAACAACTAAACAACCAAACAACCCTGCCTGCCGGCAGGCAGGTCAACAACTCAATAGTAGGGGCTTATCATCCAATACACCAACACTCCCGTAATAGCCACATACAACCAAACAGGCCAGGTAATTTTTGCCAGTTTTTTGTGGCGGGTATACTCTCCTGTCAGTGCGCGATAGGCGGTGAACAGGATGAAGGGAAGGATCAGTCCGGCCAGCGGAATATGGGTAGCAAGTACAATCAGGTAAAGGGTACGTGAGCTACCGATCTCCGACTTTTCAATTTCGCTCAGTTTTCCATCGCCATCCATGTCGCCAAAAACCGTATCGCCGGCAAACAGGTGGTGACAGATATAGCTGACCAGGAAAAGGATGGAAAGCAGCATGGCCAGCAACATCAAGTTGCGATGCAGTTTGTACAGTTTCTTTTTCACCGCCACAAGTGCAGCGATCAACAGCACGGTGACGGTGGAATTGATCAGGGCGTTGACCAGTGCAAAAATATGCACATCGAACCCGAGGTTTACATCGAGTTTGATGCGGTTTAAAACAACAACAGCGGCGAATACAATTACAGAAAATGAAAGAATGAGTGCATTGGCTTTACGGTCATTCCTGGTCCAGACGGGGGCTAACATCTTTAGGTTTACGTTTTATGAAATAAATCAGCAGGCCAACACCGATGATGGCGGCCAAAAATGCCACTGCCATTATTTCGAGTTTGCCTGCAAAAAAGCTTTTTCTATTAGGATCCTTCTCCTTGCTGAGCAGGATAATATCATTCGAAAGGCGGGCCAGGTCTGCGGTGTCGAGTCCGCGATAGTAGCCGCGAACATGACGAAATGTATCGATCAGCACGAAGCGGTCGGAATGTATAAAGTTGCTGTCGACCCCATCGCCATCTACCAGCCCCAGCTTCACGTGGTTGATCACAAAATCGTAGATCTCCTTTTTATCGCCTGTGAGCAGCCACCAGGTTTCGGGATTGATCTGGTATTTGTCGGCCCAGAATTTCAGGCGCTCTACCGAGTCGCGTTCGGGGTCGATGCTGATGGAAAGGTAGTGTACAAAATCGGGCGTTTTATCGCCTACACGTTGCGAGTTGGTAATACCCTGCTGCAGGCGGCGCATATTAAGCGTCATGCCGGGGCAAATGGTGGGGCAATGCGTGAAAAAGAAATCGGCCACCACCACTTTACCTTTGAGCTCATTCCAGGTAATGGTCTGGCCCAGTTGGTTGGTTAGTTTAAAGTCGGGTAAACGATGCCAGGCCGTGTCGGTGTACTGCTTCCCATTTCGCACAACTGTAGTGGTGCTGTCGGGCAGAAAGTGCCGGGGCATGAGCACATTTTTTTCACTTTGCCGCTTCACAACAAAGTAGCTGATCAGCGGTATCAGCGCTGCCAGAGCAATGGCATATAGGGCGGTCTTATTCACGATTCGTTCGATTTGGCGGCAAAGTTCCGAAAATAAAACCACCGGCCATTCTGAATGTTTGATTCAAAACAGGCCGGTGGCAAAAATATTGATGAGAGCCTTACTGCTTACCGGGCTCAGGCTTTTCGGCGGGCTGTTTTTCCTCAGCTGCTGCAGGGTGGTGGCCCTTGGGCATGGTGGTTTCTTTAAAATGCAGATCGTAGGTATTGCGAAGGTTTTTGTACGAATTACCATCTACAATAAACGCGATAATGAACCAGATGAACAGCAACAGAGGCACAACGATCGTCATGATCAGGTTGCGAATTTCATCGCCCAGGTGCATGAATACAGAAACGATATAGTAGGCTTTTGCCAGGGTGAGTATGCACACCAGGCCTTTGAACGCCAGCACCAGGAAGGTGTTGGGATCGGGACCCTTGTGCATGTTGTAAATAATCAGACCAATAGCGAGCTCAATAATGGTGATCACCGACAGGATGATGGTCGTCTTACGCACGCGCTTCCTGAATTCGGCATCTGACACATGGTGTTCAAATGTAATTTCTGAAGACACTGTTGAATGATCCATTCGAAATATATTTAATTTTTTACGTCTAATTTTTAAATCTCAACTTTTCAATATTGCCTCTGCCTTTTACCTGTTTACTAGATAAGGTAAAAACACAAGAACACAAATACCCAAACCAGGTCTACAAAGTGCCAGTACAATCCGGCTTTTTCGATCATCAGGTAGTGACCACGATTCTGGAATACATTTTTCTGAGTCATGATCAGCATGATAATATTGATCACTACTCCTGAAAATACGTGGAAGCCGTGGAAACCGGTGATGCCGTAGAAATATCCACCGAAGGCTACGGGACCTTTTTCGCGCACATGCAGCTCGGCTGTATTGATCAGGTTGGTGAGTTCTGCCTGGCTCATACCCATCAGTTGCTCGTGGGTTTGGGTGGCACCTGACTCATGAGCCAGCATAGCCAATGTATGGGTAGATGAATTGCTCAGTGCTTTGGCAACGGCTTCGGGTTCCACCAGTTCACCCCAGGGGTTAGCGCCCATGGTTTGACCAATGAACTCAATTTTGCCATCGATCAGAGTGGCGTGCTCACCGGTGATCAGGTGATGCCATTCCCAGGCCTGACAGCCAAGGAAGGCCAGTCCACCAACGATTGTCCAACCCAGCCATTTAATCACACCCTGCTTATCGCCTTTGTGGCCGGCATGAACGGCCAGCACCATGGTTACGGAACTAATGATCAGGATAAAGGTCATCACGCTCACGAAAGCCAGCGGCAAATTGGCATGTCCCGCACCCGGAAACGCGTTAAACACCACGTTGGGATCGGGCCAGAAGTTTTGGCTGAAACGAATGGTACCATAGGAAATCAGGAAAGCACCGAAAGTAAATGCGTCACTCATCAGGAAGTACCACATCATGAGCTTTCCATACTCCACATTGAAGGGGCTTTTTCCACCACTCCACCATTTCGTTTGATGTACCGTTGCAGTTGTCGACATAATTCTAATTAAAAGTCAAAAACGGGTTAACCAATTAGGGTTTAGTTGTTTTTTGTTTAGTTGTATTCCCAACAACAACTACACAACCAACAACTAAACATTCTCTCATCCTATTACTATAAAGAACACCAGCAAATAAACCCATAACAGGTCTACAAAGTGCCAGTAAGTGGCGGCCACTTCTACTGGTACTGCGCTGTAATTTTTTGTTTTTCCAAAGAACCCTTTAATAAACATCACCAACAGGGTGATTACTCCACCGATCACGTGTATGGCATGCAGGCCGAATATCACATACAAAAACTGGCCCGCTCCGGTTACACCTTTCATTTTAATTCCCTGCTGGTACCATAGTTCGCTAAAACCAATCCACTGCAACACTATAAAGAGCACACCCAGCGCAAAAGTCATTCCCAGCAGTTGCCGGTAGCGCCCCAGATCGCGTTGACGAAAGGAGCGAAGTGCCAGCTGCATCGTTAGGCTGCTCAGCAGGATTACGCCAGTGGAATACCAGAATACTGTTGGCATTTCCACATTGCGCCATCCCACCAGATTGCTTTTTACGATAAAGGCGCTGGTCAGTCCGGCGAACATCATCAAAATACTTCCGATAGCTACCCAGAGGGTGTACTTATGCGGATGTATTTTATTCTTTTGTTGATTCGACACTATTGCCATTTCACGATTTCATTTTGTTTTTCCGGCGCTATACCGATGCAGTTGCTTTGCTTGCCAGCAGGGCCAGCAGTACAACGGGCAAATAGATATAGCTTCCAAACATCACTTTCCGTGCAGCTCCTGCTTCCATCGACTGATAAAGACTCACACTTCTTCCGATCATAAACAGATTTGCCAGCACTACTAAACCAAGGCTGATCTTGCCTGTTATATCATCGAACTGGCACATACCAGTGAAATAAGGTACCAAGGTGATGGGCAGAAGCAACAACGAGTAAATGACTGTTTGCAGTGCCGTAAACTTAGTTGGACCTTTATCTGCAGGCAGGAGTTTGAAGCCTACCCTTGAATAATCGGTATGTGCAATCCAGGCAATTGCCCAGAAATGTGGAAACTGCCACAAAAACTGAATTCCAAAGAGCACCCAGCCTCCCAGGGAGAGCTGGTCATCGCCGGCCGCCCAACCAATCAGGCAGGGTAATGCACCAGGTACAGCCCCCATCAGCACCGCCATATTGCTCACCTTTTTCATAGGTGTGTATACAAAAGCGTACAGAAAGAGGCTGAAGGCGGAAATGCCTGCCGCCAGCCAGTTGAAATACAAACCCATCATCAGTACTCCGGCCAGTCCGGTGATTATGGCAAATGCCCAGCCTTCGTTGGGCGCCATACGGCCTGATGCAATGGGTCGCTTGCCGGTACGCTTCATTTGCGCATCGGTATCTTTTTCCACTACCTGGTTAATTGCGTTGGCACTGCCTGTTATCAGCATGCCGGCTACAAAGAGCAAACCTACCATCCTCCAATTCGTTTCCACCACCTTCGGCGCCAACAGGTAACTTATTACACTGCTGAACACCACCATTATACTCAACGAGGGCTTCATCAATTGCAGGTAATCCCTAATTTTCTGCATGCCCTGTCATTGGTTTTTTATTTCGTTATTCCGTCCCAACGCATGCGTTGGGACTACTTTCCACTTTCCACTTTCCTCTCTCCCCTCCCAACGCATGCGTTGGGACTACTTTCCACTTTCCACTCCCCACTCTCCGCTAATGCTTTGACTCATTCGCACTCACCGGCTCCGTTTGCGCGATATACTCTCTACCATCTTTACCATAATCATAAGCCCAGCGGTGTACTTCGGGAATTTCGCCCGGCCAGTTACCATGACCCGGATTGATGGGGGTTGTCCACTCAAGTGTGGTAGCACCCCAGGGGTTGCTGCTGGTTACCTTGCGGCCTTTGAATATGGAATAGAAGAAATTGAACACAAACATGAGCTGTACCGCGAACACCACAATAGTTACAATGGTGATCATTTTATCGAGATCGCCAAACTGGTTGAATGAATGCCAGATTGATTTATCAAGATAACGACGGGGAATACCAGCCAGACCCTGATAGTGCATAGGCCAGAAGATCAGGTAAGCGCCTATCAATGTAACCCAGAAGTGCAGATACCCCAGTGTGTTGTTGAGGTAGCGGCCAAACATTTTGGGGAACCAGTGGTAGATGCCGGCAAACATACCGAACATGGAAGCCACACCCATTACAATGTGGAAGTGGGCCACCACAAACATGGTATCGTGCAGGTGAATATCAATAGTTGAGTTACCGAGGAAGATACCGGTAAGACCACCTGAAATGAACAGACTCACAAAGCCGATGGCAAAAAGCATGGCCGGTGTGAAGCGGATGCTTCCTCGCCACAAAGTGGTGAGCCAGTTAAATACCTTGATAGCCGAAGGTACCGCAATGAGCAGGGTGAGCAACACGAATACCGATCCCAGGAAGGGGTTCAGACCCGTTACAAACATGTGGTGCGCCCATACCAGGAAGGCCAGGATGGCGATGGCGAACAGGGAACCCAGCATGGCTGTATAACCGAAAATGGGTTTGCGGCTGTTAACCGACATAATTTCTGAAACCATACCCATGGCCGGCAACAGAATGATATATACTTCGGGGTGACCGAGGAACCAGAATAAGTGCTGATAAAGAATAGCGCTACCACCTTCGTTGGGTAACACCTCGCCATTTACCACAATATCGCTCAGGAAGAAGCTGGTACCCAGGTTACGATCGAACAGGAGCAGGATAGCACCTGACAACAGTACCGGGAATGACAGTACCCCAAGAACGGCGGTAAAGAAAAGGGCCCAGATCGTCAATGGCATACGGGTCATTGACATACCCTTGGTACGCATGTTGAGGATGGTGGAAATATAGTTCAAGCCACCCAGCAACGAACTCACAATAAACAGGGCCATACTAATCAGCCATAGGTCGGCACCAATCTTTGATCCATCGCCTGCCTGACCCAATGCGCTTAATGGCGGGTACATGGTCCATCCACCGCTGGCAGGACCTGTTTCCACAAAAAGCGATGAAAGCATCACTACGCTGGCGAGGAAGAAGAACCAGTACGATAGCATATTCAGGAAGGGCGAAGCCATATCGCGCGCACCAACCTGAAGGGGAATTAGAAAGTTGGCAAAAGTACCGCTCAAACCAGCCGTAAGTACGAAGAATACCAGTACTGTACCGTGCATGGTTACGAGTGAGTAGTAAAACTCGGGCTTGATCAAACCACCTTCGGCACGGCTGCCAAAGAAGGTTTCCAGAATAGGAAACGACTGCCCGGGATAGCCCAGTTGTAAACGGAAGAGTACCGAAAACAGACCTCCGATAATAGCCCATACGATACCGGTAATCAAAAACTGTTTACCGATGGTCTTATGGTCCATGCTGAAGATATACTTCGATACAAAGGACTGGTGATGGTGCCCATGTCCATTGTGTTCATCGTGATGAACACCTGCTGCAGCTTCGGAATGCACATGCAATGTTTCGCTCATAAACTTCATTTTTAGGGAGCGTTGTTACCGCGCCCAAACTCTTCAATTATTGATTTCCGCCATTGCCGGCAACCTTTGCCGGTACGGCTTGTGCGATCTGTTTATTTGTAGTGTCGGCTGCAGGCGTAGCTGCAGGTGCCGCAGGTGTGGGTGCAGGCGATGCAGCCTGTTGAGCCACGGCATACTGTGGCTTTTGGCCAGCTACCCAGGCATCAAACTCTTCCTGTGTTTCTACCACAATGGTTCCACGCATGCTATAGTGACCGCGGCCACACATTTGGTCGCAGGAAATTTCGAACACAAATTCGGGGTCACCGGTTTCCTGACGTACCTGCTTGGTAGTTTTAGTAGGCGTAAACCACATAGTGGTTGGCGTACCGGGCACTGCATCCATTTTCATACGGAAATGAGGCAGACCCACATCGTGAATTACATCTTTGGCGCCAATTACCAGCTTTACGGGCTTACCTACTACCAGGTGCATTTCGCCCGTGGCGTAAATATCGTCGTGGTTGGCAGGATCATCCCACAACTGACCGAGCGGATTACTTTTGGCGTCGCTTATTTCCTTATAATATTTTTTACCCAGTATACCATCAGCACCTGGATAGCGGTATTCCCATTTAAACTGGCTACCTGTAATTTCTACTACCATGGCATCTTTTGGAGCTTCGCCGGTGATGCGGAACCAGTAGAAGATACCAAAACCCACCAGAATGGTCAGTGTGATGGCAGGAATGGCTGTCCAGATCAACTCGAGCTTGCTATTGTGGGGATAGAAAAAAGCTTTTCTTTTCTCCGACTCCTGGTATTTGTAAGCAAACCAGAAAAGCGCAATCTGTGTAAGAAAGAATACGATACCTGTAATGGCCAGCGTAATGTAGAGCATGTTGTCGATATGCTCACCATGGTTTGAATAGGGCTCGCCCAGAATTTTACCTTTCAGCTTCTCATTACAGTAGTACACGCCAAACAGTCCCGCGATCAGGAAGGCGAGCAACAAAAAGCCATTGACCTTATTCGACTGCTTGCGCGACCTTTCCTCGCCGCGCAAAATTGCCACGTACTCACTCGCCTTGGCAATTTGGAACGTTACCAGGAACCCCAGGGCCAAAATCGCGATGATGAAAACTGTTTGCATATCGAAATATTAAAATCTTTTAGTTGAGTGTTCAGGTTTTAAGTCGTTGGATGCTTTATTTACCTAAACAGAATTACGTATGGTGTATCACACTTTCCTTGATAAACGGATGGTTCTTTGCCAGCAGCGGAGCTTTCGCCAATGCGCGGCCGGTTACAAACATGATCAATCCCACAAAACCTAATGCCACACCAAAGTCGTACAGTATCATAGGCACGTGATCTGGTGACACTGCAGGGAACACCATTTGATAAAAATCGAGCCAGTGTCCGAAAAGAATTAACAAAGACATGAACGTGATGGTTGCGTAATTTCTTTTAGAATCACGGCTCATCAGTATTAACAACGGAGCAAGGAAATTGATGATGAACATCAGCCAGAAAATTCCGCTGTATATGCCTTCGGCCCTTGGTTTGAAATAAACGGTTTCTTCGGGGATGTTCGCATACCAGATCAGCATAAACTGCGAGAACCAGAGATAAGTCCAGAAAATGGAGAAGGCGAACATGAACTTGCCAATATCGTGCAGGTGCTCGTGCGAAGTAAGTTCGAGATATCCGGTATTTTTCAAATACACAACAAACAGAGCAATAAGCGCTACACCGGCTACAAATGAACTTGCAAAAGTGTACCAGCTATACATGGTGCTGTACCAGTGCGCATCAATGCTCATAAGCCATAGCCAGGGAATAGACGACATAACAGTAAGGGCAAACACCACGATGTACAAAGCTGCCCAAACAGTGTTCTTCCACAAATATTTGCGTTTGTCTTCCAGTGTAGGCAGGGGAGCATCGTCGAGGCTCCGAGACAGTTTACGCATTTTCCAACCCAATGCTGACCATAATACGATGGTCAGGATAGTTGTTACTGCAAAAAAGCCTTTGTCAAGAAAACCTTTTTTCGCGTTCAGCACAGGATCTTCCGCTACATGATGGGTATCGGTCCAGTGGTAAATAGTATGGTTATCGCCGAAGCAAACGGCCAGCAGAATGGCCAGGCTGATAACGCCGATAACAGGTACCACCGCTGAAATTGCTTCCGGCACACGGCGAAATGCCATTTGCCATCCGCCCCAGGCCAGGGTTGTTGCGCAGATAAAGAACATGCTTGCATTCACCACCAGCAGGAAGTACACGCTGTTTTGCAAAAGGCTGGCCCAGAAACGCGCATCGTTATGCGCAGCCTCATCGGCATTGGCGGCCGAGCCATGGGTAGTGATATACAAACCAATAATCGACAACACACCAAACGCCATCAGTGCCAGTGATATGGTATTGTAGCGTTTTGGAACCGTGAAATTGAGCTTAAGAGACATCAGCTTTCTTTTGTTGCTTCAAAAAAATTATTTCGTCATTGCTGCCGCGCTCGAATCGGTACCGCTTGCTGCAGGTGCCGAAGTGGTTGAGGCGGGAGATTGTTTTGAACGGATAAAGGCGATCACTTCCCAGCGTTGATTAGAGCTTAGTTGCGATGCATAGCTACCCATCTGTCCTTTACCATAAGTAATAGAATGGAACATGGTACCGTCTGCCAGGGCTTTCATATCATCAGCCAGCAGGTTTTTTGGTGCCGCAGTGTAGGGACCGTTGCCGTCGTTGTACAGGGGACCGTTGCCGTCGAGTTTAGCGCCATGGCAAATGCCGCAGTTAACCAGGTAAAGGCGCTCCGCATTTTTCAGATCAACTGAATCTTTATTGATAGGGCTTTTCACCGTAGCCGAGTTCACATATCCCGCAGAGTCGTTGGCAAACGGATAGGAAGCCATATCGCCACGCGCTACAGTACCGGGTACCGGCTTGAAATTGAAGCTCGGAGTGCTTTCCGCACCCGAGTTCTTCAAACGGCCTTCCGCATCGGTGTAGGTTTCGTAAGCTACGCTATAGGTCATATCGGGCATGTAAGCACGGCCGGGGCTCTCGTTTCCGCCGCAACCTGCCAGTACTGCCATGGTTCCGCCGATAGCTGTCAATATGAATAATTTCTTCATTATTCTTTTTTATAAATGCGTTATTAAGCTGCTTCTATTTTCTTACCGTACTTCACGGTTTCCTGATCGTAACGACCCATCCACCAGCCGGTTTCACGATACTGTACCGACACATCCTTCGCACCCACACTGTTCATGAATGCCAGTACTTCCTCTTCATTCGTTTTATCAGTGCACTCAAGCGCCATCACAAACGTATCATCGGTGCTGCGAGGGTTGAAATGGTCCTTTTTTACAAAAGGCGCCAACTGGCAAAGCCAGCAGAATGTAAGCACCATACCCACGGCCGAAAACAACACGGTCAGCTCGAAGGTGATAGGAATCCAGGCAGGCAATGAAAAGAACGGCTTACCACCAAAGTTGATTGGCCAGTCGTATGTAAGGGCCCAGGTAATGAACGATACTGCAGTGGTGGTACCGGTAATACCATAAATGAAACCGGCCACATGCAGGCTGGTATCACGCAATCCCATGGCCTTATCGAGGCCGTGAATGGGAAACGGCGTAAATACATCATGGATCTTGTAGCCTGCACGACGCACTTTCTTGACAGCCGGAAACAAAACCGCTTCGTCGTCGAAATTACCTACGATGAATTTTTTTACACTCATAAAACCCAAACCCCTGAAGGGGCTTTTTTGCCTGGTTCATTTTCACTTCAGCTTTTCGCGAACCAGTGCTTGGTTAACAATTATTATTTAGAACTAATTTGTTCAACTCTCATTTCATTCCTCCTCACTCTGCTCTTTTCAACATTCCGGATCAGGCTCCGTGATCGTGTCCATGTTTTTCTCCAAACTCCTCAGTGCTTTCATTCTCCACTTCATCCATATTGTTCTTATAGCTCTCCCCATTTTTCTTCAGGATATGCTTGATTTCTGCAATGGCAATAACCGGGAAGAATTTGGAGAAAAGGAAATAACAGGTAAAGAACAAACCGAATGTACCCATGTAGAATCCTATTTCCCAGATAGTAGGCGTATAATAAGTACTCCAGGAGCTGGGCAGGTAATCGCGGTAAACAGAGGTAACGATGATCACAAAACGTTCGAACCACATACCGATATTTACCAGGATACTCATGAAGAATGTAAGCAGGATATTGCGGCGCATTTTGCGGAACCAGAATATCTGCGGCGACAACACGTTACAACCCATCATTAGCCAGTAGCTCCAGCCATAAGGAGAGTCGAGGTTCAAACGGTTTTCGAAGAAGGCAAACTGCTCGTAAGGCACAGCAGAATACCAGGCCATGAACAACTCGGTGAGGTAAGCGATACCCACGATAGAACCGGTGAGCACAATTACCTTGTTCATTACTTCAATATGCTCAATTGTAATATAGTCCTCGAGCGATAATACTTTACGTGTGATCAACAACAGTGTTTGTACCATGGCAAAACCAGAGAAGATGGCACCTGCCACAAAGTAGGGCGGGAAGATGGTAGTGTGCCAGCCGGGTACAACCGAAGTGGCAAAGTCGAAGGATACAATGGTGTGTACTGAAAGTACCAGCGGTGTACTCAAACCAGCCAACACCAGTGAAAGAGCTTCGTGACGCTGCCAGTGCTTGGTAGAACCGGTCCAGCCGAATGAAGCAACACCATAGAAATATTTACGCCATTTCAGTTTAGCACGATCGCGCAGAGTAGCCAGATCGGGCAGCAGACCCGAGTACCAGAACAGCAGCGATACGGTAAAGTAAGTAGAGATCGCGAATACGTCCCAAAGCAGCGGTGAGTTGAAGTTTACCCAAAGCGGACCGCGGGTGTTGGGATAAGGCAGTACGAAGAAGGCATCCCATACACGACCCATGTGCCAGATCGGAAACTGACCAGCGCACATTACCGCGAAGATGGTCATGGCTTCTGCTGCACGGTTTACACCGGTACGCCAGCCCTGACGGAACAGCAGCAGGATCGCCGAGATCAGCGTTCCAGCGTGACCAATACCTACCCACCATACGAAGTTGGTGATATCCCAACCCCATCCGATGGTTTTGTTAAGGTTCCACTGGCCTGTACCATAAATTACTTCCATGGTCACGGAAATAATACCGAAGATGAGCAGCGCTACGGAGATCAGGAAACCCACCCACCAGAGTTTGGAAGGCTTGGTCTCAACCGGGCGGCAAATATCTTCGGTCACCTGGTGGTAATCCTTAGTACCATCTACCAGTGGCGGCCTCGCCTGCGATTCGTATCTGAGTAATCCCATAAACTGTGTTTTAGAAGCTCCGGCCTTCCCCAGCGGAAGTCATCTCCGAACTCTTCTGCTTTCTTATTGCTTAGAACAAAAATTCAATTTCAATATCGCTCCCTCTCACCTTTCACCTTTCACGTCTCACCTTTCACCTCTCCCCTCAATGGTGCTCCCCTTCTGCCGCCGCCTCTGCATGTTCTGCTTTTGGTGCTGCATGGTGTCCGTGCGACTCGATGATTTCATCGGTATTACGAACTTTTGCCAGATAGGTCACGTTCGGCAACACGTGCAACTGCTCGAGTACGAGGAAGCTGCGCTGCTGGTTGTCGCTACGCATTTTTGATACGGCGGTATTGGGATCGTTAACATTGCCGAATACAATTGCGTCACCAGCACAGGCCTGCTGACAGGCTGTTTTAGCTTCGCCATCGAGCAAAGGACGGCCTTCTTTTTTAGCATTGAGTTTCGCAGCCTGTGTACGTTGTACGCAGAAGCTACATTTTTCCATTACACCGCGTGAACGAACCGTTACATCGGGGTTCAGCACCATGCGGGTAAGTTCATCGTTCATTTGGAATACAGCGGGATCAAGCTTACCTACGAGCTTTTGATCCTGGTTGTCGCCAAAGCTGTCGGCGCCGGTATAGTCGGCCCAGTTGAAGCGGCGAACTTTGTAAGGACAGTTGTTGGCGCAATAACGGGTACCAATACAGCGGTTATAAGCCATTTGGTTAATACCCTCGCTGCTATGGTTGGTGGCCGCTACCGGACAAACGTTCTCACAGGGAGCATTGTCGCAGTGCTGACACATCATGGGTTGGAATACCACCCCTTTAAGGTCATCCGGATTTTCTTTATCGCTTACAAAGTAGCGGTCGATCCGCAACCAGTGCATATCGTGATAGCGCAATACTTCGCTCTTGCCAACCACCGGCACGTTGTTTTCGGCATGGCAGGCCACTACGCAGGCTCCGCAACCGAAGCAGGCGTTCATGTCGATGTTCATACCCCACTTCAAACCCGGGTTGTCGTGTACGCCATACAGTGTGCCTTCTTTTTTGAAGTCACCTGTTTTGCCTCCGTAGGCTTCTTTCAGGTGATTGCGGGCGTCCAGTATTTCGTTGGGGTTCTTTTTAAATGTTGCCAGGGTGGTTTCGCGCACTACTTCCAATCGTCCTTCGTAGGAGTTATGGATCTGCATTTGCGCAATTTTTTCTTTGCGCTTGGCGTCTTCCACTGTAACGGCTGCAGAGTAAGAAACCGTATCTCCATTTAGCTTCGCAAATTGGAATGCGCTGGCTCCTACGCCGGCTGCAGTTTTGCCCATTTCATCGTTACGACCGTAACCTACGGCTACAGCGATGGTATTGGCATTCATACCCGGAATAACCAGCACCGGTAATTCGATTGATTTTTCTCCAACCGAAATTTTGATAACAGGTTTTTGCGGATAATATTCGTAGTTGTTCTTCGATTTTTCGCTTCCGTTGATCAGGTCAAGGTCGAGCAATTCCTTGGCCATGGCCATGCTGATCAACGCATAGTTGCCCCAGCAAGCTTTTGAAATGGGATCGGGAAGTTCCTGCAACCAGGGGTTGGCAGCACCTGCACCGGCACCTATTGATACTTTCTGATAAAGCACCAGTTCAGCGCCGCTTACTTTGGGCGCAGCACCAATGGCGCTGGCCGCGCTTGCAACTGCTGCACCGCTATACGATCCTGCGCTGATGGCAGCGGGTGTTTCCAGCACACCTTCCTGAAGGGCTTTGTCCAGGCCGGCAGTGCCACCCAGCTTAGCTTCCCAGTAATTGCGGAAATAAGTTTCGTAAGTAGTATCGTTGCCACTCCATTTCAGCAGCGAGGTCTGCCATGCACGCGTTTTAAAGAGCGGGCTGATGGTAGGCTGCTGAAAGCTGATCATGCCTGATTTGGGTTCGGCATCACCCCAGCTTTCAAGATAGTGGTGAGTGGGCACAGAGTAGTTACACTTCTTGGTGGTTTCGTCCATCTTACCGCTGAAGGATACCGACAGTTTTACTTTCGCCAGCGCCTTGCCGAAGCGTTCGCCGTCGAAGTAAGTGTATACCGGGTTGGCATCTACAATCAGCAAAGCACCCACCGAACCTGTTTCCATTTCGGAAAGCAGTTCGGCCATATTTTTATCAATACCCTGGCGATAGTTGGAAGTAGTGCCCCAGTTGATGGTAGTACCGTATGCGCCAATGGCGTTGTTGATGGCGTTTACAATGATCTGTACGTTGGCGTCGTTGCTGCCGGAAACAACAAGTGCAGCACCATTATTAGCCTTCAGATCTGCAGCCGCTTTTTCAATTCCTTTTTTCAGTTTGGCATCTGCAATGGAAGGTGCAGCTACTGATCCATCGATAGCTGCCAGCAGGGCCAGCGCAACCATACCTGTTTCAGAAGGGCGGTGTGTAAAGCGCTCATCGGCTGTGGCGCCGGTGGTGCTCAGGTGACCTTCAAACTGGTAGTGTTTGCTCATGGTTGGGTTGGCTTCGTCGATCTTGCGACCCTTGCCATAACCCACTCCATTTTCTACCGGATTCATCCAGTTGCCGAGAAAATCGGCATCGAGACTTACAATTACTTTAGCAGCGTCAAAATGATAGCTGGGGAGTTTGCGGCCAAATCCGCTGGCTTCATTGGCCAGCAGCATACCGCTATAAGATACAGGGTCAATTACCACCTGGCGGCTGCCGGGGTATTTGGCCAAAAATTCGTTGATCACCTGCTGGCTGCTGGGCGAAGTGATGGAGCCCGACAGCACTACTACCTTGGCACCGTTCAAACCCGCCATGGCGGCTGCCACTTCCTTGTCCAGTTGCTCGTAAGTGGGCACTTCTTTCAACTCTTCCCCATTGCGATGTTTGGGGTTGGTGAGTCGATGCATATCGTACAGGTCGAGTACAGAAGCCTGTGCGCGCGCTGTAGTACCACCTTTGGTATAGGATGAACTGGTGTTGCCTTCAATTTTAATGGGACGTCCATCGCGAACTTTGGCAACAATTGGCAGCACATCACCATCCTGTACATAAGTAGTGGCATAGTAACGCGCTTCGCCGGGTATCAGGTTCTCGGGCTTGTTGGCGTAAGGCAGCACTTTGCGCTCGGGCACTTTACAACCCGCAGCCAATGCAGCGGCAGCCGTGCTAAAGCCGAGATATTTCAAAAAGTCGCGACGGGGGGCTTTCGCATCCGCCAGACTTCCGCTGTCAAATCCTTCAAAAGGCAAATCCTCCTTAAACTCGTCTGCAACATTCTTCTGAAAGTTCTCCGGATCATTATTGATCTGACTGAAACCCTGCCAGTACTGTTTTTGGCTCATATTGTTGACCCCAAACCCCTGATGGGGTTTATTTTGGTTTAATAATGATTGCGATACTATAGAATCCCATGGCCGCAGCGCGGTTTTGGGGGGTTTAATAGTGACATTTTTGACACTCCAGGCCGCCGATATGCTCTACGCGAATGCTATCCATTTTACCCGATTTGAAATCGTTATGGAATTTCTCGTAGATGCTATAAAACTGATTTCCTTTTGTGCTGTCGTAATTGAAGTTCACAGCTGTCTGGCGGTGACAGTTAATACACCAGCCCATGCTCAGTTCTGAGAACTGATACACTTCATCCATAGCGGTGATTTCGCCATGGCAGGTCTGGCATTGTACATTACCGGCACGCACGTGTTGGGCGTGGCTGAAGTACACGTGATCGGGCAGGTTGTGAATTTTCACCCAGGGAATTTGTTTCGCCTTGGATGCATCCCAGTCGTTGGGTTTGTTTGGATCAAAGCCGGCAAAGCTGTACAGTTTAGCGATTTCGGCAGTACCATTTACTTCCTTACCATCGCGGTCGTAAAGCTGTGGACCTTTATACTCCTGAATAGTTTTGTGACAGTTCATACATACATTGGTAGAAGGTACCGCTGCATGTTTACTTTCCCAGGCATTGCCATGACAGTATAAGCAGTTGATCTGGTTGATGCCCGCATGTACTTTATGGGAATAGAAAATAGGTTGTACTGGTTCGTAATTCTTCTGGCGTTGTAAGCCTATGGCCCCCTGAGCAATGAAGAAACCACCCACTATAAAGAATACCACAGCCAGCATGGCGATGTACACTTTGTTGCGGTAGAATGGTACTGGTTCGGGACGCACAATGCCTTCGGCATCGTCCGACATTTTCTTCAGGTTGCTATTTACCTGCATCAGGATCAGCGCAATGATGCCGAGGATCAAAGAGATGATACCGAAGATGATTGCGTTCTGACTGGAGCTGGTGCCGGGGGTGCCATCGTCCTTTTTGGGGCCGTCATCCTTTGGCGTAGTCCACACCTGATTGATATGTGCGAAGATCGCGTCAATCTCTTCTTTTTTCAGCGCCGGAAAAGCCGTCATCACCGAACCATACTCAGCTTTCAAGGCAGCATAATAAGGATCAGCCGCTATCAGCTTACCGGGGTTGGCTACCCACTCATAGATCTTGTCCATGCTGCCGCCATAATATTCTTTGTCCAGCACACCACCCAAAGCCGGGCCGGTTCCTTTATTGAAAACGTTGTGGCAGCTTGCACAATTTGCCTGGAAAAGGGCTTTTCCATCCTGGGCCGAAACCTGAAACGCAGCAAAAACAACAAAAATCAGAGAAAGCAGAGTCAGTTTATGGGCCTTTGGTTTACAAGGAATCATAGAAGCGATTGATCTGAAAAATGTGGATAAATAGCTCTAACCGGCTGCAAAAATAAGCTACGGAGTTAACAAAATGCCAACGTTTTTAAAAATTTTTTGAGCCGCTACCAGCCTGCATTTCAGCGGATTTATGCGTGTTTTTGACAAGGGTCAAAAATTGTTTGTCATGTTGGGGTAAATTGGGATTAAACGTGAAACGGGAGAGGTGAGAGGTGAGAGGTGAAAGGTGAGAGGTCAAAGGTGAGAGGTGAAAGGTGAGAGGGAGAGGGGAATGGCCGAAATTTATCGACACAATTTCAAAAACTGTTTAAATCTGCGGAGACTGAAAACCATTTACTGTTCGCGTGCCTGATAGCAGTGCAGCAGTTCTGTTCCCCCAGATGACACAGATTTTTGCACAGATTTACGCAGATGGCCGTTTGAAGTCTCACCTCTCACCTCTCACCTCTCACCTCTCACCTTTCACCTCTCACCTCTCACCTCTCTCGTTTGTCATTTTTCTCAGACAATTGTCTTTTATTGGCCACGATAACAGAATTTTGCCGCGCTTTGGGTATGTGGTGGGGAAAGACAGATGCTGTTTTCGCTTTTTTTAATTTTTACATTTAAGATTCTAATTATTTAATGCTCAACCGGTTACAACAAAAATGGAAAGTGGGTGGGTGGCAGCTTTTCCTGATCCTCTGCACTTTCGCCATTGGCGGCAGCCTGACCGGCCTGGTGGGCAAAAAGATCATGGGTCTGCTCAACATCGAAAAAGGTGTACTCTGGATCGTCCTTTATATATTAATAGTCACCCTGCTCTGGCCCTTGTCCGTACTGGTAGTATCCATCTTCTTTGGCCAGTTCCGCTTTTTTTCCAATTATTTGAAAAAGATTGGGAGGAGAATGGGGGTGAAATAAATGGCTAATGTGCAAATGAGTGAATGTGCAAATGTGCAAATGAGGAAATGTGCAAATTCTGGTATCCCAAATAGAACAAAAGCAAGCTGACCCCCACATTTGCACATTTCCTCATTTGCACATTCCCTCATTTGCACATTTGCACATTGAATTCCCCCTAACTTGCAACAGTGAAACATCTCATCCTCTTTGCTTCAGGTGCGGGCTCCAATGCCGCGAAGATTATTCAGCATTTTAAAGGTAGTTCGGAGGTGCAGGTAGCCCTGATAGTTTGCAATAAGCCGGAGGCGGGCGTATTGCAGATTGCGAAAAATGAGGGCATCCCAACTCTGCTCATCGAGCGTGAACGCTTTTTCAGAGGCGATGCTTATGTGCCGGAGTTGAAAAACTATGGGCCGGCACTGATTGTGCTGGCGGGGTTTTTATGGAAAATACCAGACACCATGATTGAAGCCTTTCGCGGACAAATCATCAATATTCACCCGGCGCTATTACCAAAGTTTGGAGGAAAAGGTATGTATGGCGCACATGTGCACAAGGCAGTGATTGATGCGGGCGAAACGGAATCAGGAATTACTATCCACTATGTAGACGAGCACTTTGACCATGGCGACAAAATATTTCAGGCCATGTGCCCGGTTTTACCCAACGACACACCCGAAACACTGGCCCAGCGAATTCATGAGCTGGAACATCGGCATTTTTCGGAAGTGATTGAGCGATTGTTGAGTAGTTGAGTTGTTGACCTGCCTGCCGGCAGGCAGGGTTGTTGGGGTGTGTACAATCTTCGAAAATCTGCGTAAATCTGTGTAAAAATCTGCGTAAATCTGCGGGAACAGAAAACCCTTATCCGTTTGTGTATTGCTGACTGGAGCAACAGTTCTGTTCCCGCAGATTTACGCAGATTTTTACGCTGATAACGCAGAACAACTAAACAACTTAACAACTAAACAACTCAACAATTCAACGGTTTTTCGTTATCTTAATGCATCCAGCCTAAAACCAACGCAATGAAAAAAATTCTGCTTGTCGTTACCGCCATCGCGCTTGTTTTTTCCAGTTTTGCCCAACAAAATCTTAGCCCTGCTGATCCGGCAACAGTGGGCATGTCGGCCGATCGGTTAAAACGCATCGATGGAGTATTTAAGGAATACGTTGACAAAAAATGGATACCAGGCGCCACTATACTGATTGCCCGCAATGGCAAAATTGTTTATCATAAAGCCTTTGGCTATTCCAATGTGGAAACGAAAGCGCCGATGAAAACGGATGCGATTTTTCGAATTGCCTCTCAAACCAAGGCCATCACATCTGTGGCGGTGATGATGCTGTATGAAGAAGGAAAGTTTTTGCTCGACGATCCTATTGGCAAATACATCCCTGAATTCGCCAAAATGCAGGTGCTCGATAAATTCAATGCGGCCGATTCAAGTTATACTACCGTACCGGCCAAACGGGCCGTTACCATTCGCGACCTGCTAACACATAGCTCCGGCATCGGCTATGCGCAGATCGGTAGCCCGGAAGCCAATGCCATATTCTACAAAAACGGTCTTTTTGCCGGCATAGGAGTAGAACAACTTTTGCTGGCCGACCAGATGAAAATCCTGAGCCGCATGCCTCTATTGCATCAGCCGGGGGAAAACTGGACTTATGGACTCAACACTGATCTGCTGGGCTACCTGGTAGAAGTGCTGAGTGGCCAAAGCCTCGACCAGTTTTTTAAAGAACGGATTTTCGACCCGTTGGGCATGAAAGACACTTATTTCTATCTGCCTAAGGAAAAACAGAGCCGCCTGGTAACGGTAAGTACCGAAAATGAAAAGAAGGAAGTGGTATTGCTGAAGGAAAAAACTTTTGAACTTAATGGCACGGTTACGGTTAATTATCCCAATAGCAATGGCCGCATGTTTTCGGGTGGGGCGGGTTTGAATTGCACTGCGCTGGATTACGGCATATTCATGCAAATGTTGCTGAACGGGGGCATCTATAATGGCAGGCAGTTGCTGAGTCCGACAACAGTGGATATGATGCGCTCTGTGCAGTTTGAACCTAAAGGCTGGCGCGAAGGCGGTTCGGCTATGGGACTCGGATTCAGTATAGCTCTCAACACCGAACCACGCCATAGTCCGCTGTCGCCGGGAAGTTTTAGCTGGGGAGGCTTTTTCAGCTCCTCCTACTGGATTGACCCGCAAGAGAAAATTGTTGCGCAGTTGTTTATCAACCAATATCCCAGCTCGCATGGCGAAATTCACAGCAAGTTTCAGGCACTCCTGTATCAGGCGATTGTTGATTGATTATCATTAAAATAGCTTCAGATTTACCGTTTTTTTAGGAAATTCTTTTGTTACTTGCCAGGCGGCTTATTCAATTTGAAACTTCAACCACGATATTACCTGCTTCTGTTGCTGATGGCCTTTTGCGCTTCTGTAAAGGCTCAGTACAAGGTGAAAGGCGTGGTATACGATAGTAGTCGCAATTTTGTAATTGAGCTGGTATCGGTAATGAGCTCTTCGGGTAAAGGAACTTTCACCAATTCAAAGGGCGAGTACGAACTGGATGTGGCGGCTACCGATTCCATCTGGTTCAGCTATCTAAACAAGCCGACCGTAAAATATCCGATAGCCAAAATGGTGAATCCGCTCAGTTTCGACGTGTCGTTGCATATCAACATCACCACGTTAAAAGAGGTTAAGATCCGTCCGCGCGATTATAAGCAGGATAGTTTGCAGAACCGGCAGGACTATGCGAAAGTGTTTGATTATAAAAAGCCCGGACTAAGTGCGGTGCGGGGACAAACACAGTATGGTGCCGCTGCCGGTTTCGATCTGAATGAAATAATCAATGTATTTCGTTTTCGGCGCAACAGGAGCATGCTGGCATTTCAAAAGCGACTCGTGAACCAGGAGCAGGAAAAATTTGTGGATCGCCGCTTCAACAAAGCGGTGGTACGACGCCTGACAGGTCTCACGGAGCCTGTGCTCGATTCGTTCATGATGCTTTATCGTCCTTCGTATGAATTGACCACTGTACTTTCCGACTACGATTTTCAATACTACATCAAAGCAGCTTTCGAACGCTTTAAGCGTGGACTGCCGCCTGACCAGTTGAAGCTGGAAGAAATAGAGGAAGGGAATCCTTAAATTAGGCTTGAGTGGCAGACTTTTCTCTATTTATTAGCTGTTTGAGGATTTAGTAACTTTATGTCATGGAAAACAGTGGCTACATAGAAATTAGGGTTTCAGGTGCAAAAGGAAATCTTCCAATAACGCCTGACAACTATGATATCCGTGAGATAATTCCAATTCTAGAAAATGCAGAGGCCCTGCTGTTCCCGACTAACAAGAAAGACAGACCTACCATAAGTTACAAATTAGAGGAAGGCTCAGTTAGACACTTGCTTTTCACTTCCGCTCAGGCTGTTATAGGCTTTAATGCAGTACTTGGGCAAATTATAGAAACAAACAATATCGATTTTCTCGATCAGTCTACCGCAAACGCGTTGCTTGTTTTCCAGGAAATGGCGCAAAAGCGTAATTACGAATTCGAAATCAAGACCTCTATCGAAAATTCTTATCAGTTCAAGCTGGATCCAGCAACCCAATTATTCAGGACAGCGGCGGTTTGGGCTGATGCAGAGTTCTATTTTTACGGAAAAATTACGAATGCAGGTGGGAAAGAAAAAGCCAACATCCACATCAACACAGAGGATTATGGAAACGTCATAATTCAGACACCGATTAAGTTGTTGGAAAAATTTAATGATAACATTCTCTACCGATCTTACGGAATTCGAGCAGTAGGAAAACAAAATGCTCAAACTGGGGAGCCCGATCTTTCTAGTTTCAGTTTCATCGAGCTGATCGACTACCAGCCAAAATATGACGAGGCTTACTTGTTGTCACTTC
This sequence comes from Chitinophagaceae bacterium, assembly GCA_046297935.1. Classification (GTDB taxonomy): domain Bacteria; phylum Bacteroidota; class Bacteroidia; order Chitinophagales; family Chitinophagaceae; genus CAYMZZ01. Next base: position 95,475 of record JBKBHA010000009.1, on the reverse strand, counting down.
GGAATAAAGCAAAAAATTCGTGGTTGGGAAACATTGATGCGGATGAGTGGCTAAGAAAAATGAGAGGAGGGTTTGATGCATAAGGCCGCGCTATTAGACACAAGTTTTTTTCTTCGATTTCTAAATGAGACTGATCCCCTCTTCAGGAATGCTGATGATTACTTCCGTTATTTTCTTGCAAACGACATAGACATGTTCATTTCTTCAATTTGCGTTGCAGAATATTGCGTAGGCGGGCATGTTTCAGAGCTTCCACTTCGAAATCTGAAAATTATTCCCTTTAATCTCAATCATGCTATAAAAACAGGAGAATTTGCACAAGCTGAGTCAGAGCAAGGCATTGCATACTACGTCTCTTCCGACAGCGAGAGTAAGAAAATTTACGACTTACTTCATATCCGACAAGGGCTAAGCTTCCAATTTATAAACTTAACTACACCTTGTAACGAGTTTTTTGGATTCTTAAAATTCTAGCCTGTGCAACATTTTAAATTAGAAATAGAAAACTGATGGATGCAACCTTACTCGGCATTGGCACCCGCCTGCAACATACCCAATTTGGTCCGGGCGTAATTGTGGGAGTACGTTATGCCAGTTATCTAATTTCATTTATACATCACGGCATAAAAGAAATAGAGAAAACCGACAGCCAACTGGAAGAAATTATTCCTGAAAATGTGAGCGCCGAAATTGAAACCAGCAGCGAAATAGAAGCCTCGCTGCTCAAGATATTGCGCATGTGGGGCGGCTTTTCCGAAACGGTTGCACTTGGCGACCGCTGGAAGGGTGGTACCATGCTGCTACAGCCTGCCGACAGCTCACTTAAGCCGAAAGAAGTACCTATTGAAGTTTTCTTTCACAAAATCGTAATGGCTCGCGATCGCTTAAGGGTGCTGGAGCAACAGATCAATGCTCACAAATTGTTGAGCGATGAAGACAAAGTGAACCTGCAACAATACATTACCCGCGTGTACGGTTCATTTACCACGTTTAATGTATTGTTTCGCGACAAGGAACATTGGTTCACGGGCGAAAAAAATCAAAAGGACTGACAGGCGGCGCAATGATAGAGAGCCGCCTGTAATATCAGGACCGCGGCGCCTTGCAGGTGTTGAGGCCGACCAATGTATACAAAGGACAGAAACCTACAAAGCTGGTAAGCAGGAAAACACCGGCTACTACCAGCAATACGATACCAAGCGTGCCGCTTACGACTCCGCCAAAATAAAGACCGGCTAAAACGGCTGCGATCAGGATCCGAATGATCCGATCAGCATTTCCCATGTTCTTTTTCATTTTATGTGTGGTTTTGAATTGCAGTTGTGAAACGCGGATTTTCGCAGATATTGTTCAAACAAGTTAGTACGAATTATAGCCGTCGGGTGTGACTTTCATCACCCCGGCCAACTGATATTAGTCATTTTTCCATCAGTCGCGATTCTAACTTAACTTACCTGCATGAAATTCAGGCTGATCATTTTGCTTTTAATGCCTTCGTTTACGGCAGTTTCGCAACAGTCTTGCGATATACTGATTACCAACGCAAGAATTGTAGACGGCACGGGCAATCCCTGGTACCTGGGGTCTATTGCTATTTCCAATGGCAAGATCACTGCCATTGGCCGAACGGTTTCCTGTAATGCCAAAAGGGTAATAGATGCGAGGCAAATGATTGTAGCACCCGGATTTATTGACGTGCACACACATATTGAAGGCGACGAAGCAAAAGAACCACTGGCGCGCAATTTCATTTACGACGGGGTGACCACCTGCATTACCGGCAACTGCGGAAGTTCGAAGGTAGATATCGCAAACTACCTGCAGTTCATCGATTCATTGCAGCTTTCCGTAAATGTGGCAGTGCTGCTGGGCCATAACGATGTTAGAAAAGCGGTAATGGGCCGCGCCAACCGCCATGCAAGTGCGGTCGAGTTAAATGAAATGAAGGCGCTGCTGGAAAAAGGAATGCAGGCTGGCGCAGTGGGACTGTCCACGGGCCTTATTTATATACCTGGTACCTATGCCACGAGTGAAGAAATTGTGGAACTGGCAAAAGTAGCTGCACGCTACAATGGAGTTTATGCCACCCATATGCGAAACGAAGGTGATAGTGTGGTGCCGGCCATTCGCGAAGCACTTCATATTGGCCGCGAAGCAGGTCTGCCTGTCCAGATTTCTCATTTCAAGGTAAGTGGGCAACAGAACTGGGGACGAAGCCGCGAAACACTGACCCTGGTACAAAAGGCGAGAGAAGAAGGCATTGATGTAACGATTGACCAGTATCCCTATACTGCCAGCAGCACTTCGATCAGTACCCTGCTGCCAGATGAATTGCTGGCCGACGGGCAGGACTCAATTGTAGCGAGGCTGCAACGCGAGTCGGTCCGTAAAGAAACGGTCAGGTTTTTACTGGATCGTTTGAAAAAAAGAAGACTCAAACATTTCAGCTACGCCGTTATTGCAAATCATGCAGCCGATACCAGCTACAATGGTCGAAGCATTGAGGAAATAAATCGGATGAAGGGAAGAAAACACAAAGCCCGGTACGAAGCGGAAACCATCATTGACATCCAGATAGCGGGTGGCGCCAGCGCGGTATTTCATGGCATGAGTGAAGATGATCTGCAATACTTCCTTCGCTACCCCTTCAATATGTTTGCCAGCGATGCCAGCATCCGCCAGTTCAACAACGGTGTGCCTCATCCGCGCGGCTATGGTACCAACGCCCGTGTGCTGGCGCGTTATGTACGTGAGAAAAAAATTATCGGACTGGAGGAAGCGATCAGGCGGATGACTTCTTTACCTGCTCAAAAATTTTCGATCAGGCAGCGTGGACTGTTGCAGGTGGGGTTTGCTGCAGATATCGTGATTTTTGATCCGAATAAAGTGCAGGATCTTTCGGTATTTGAAAAACCTCATGCATATTCCACCGGCTTTGAGTATGTGCTGGTAAATGGTACACTTACAGTGGACCAGGGCCGTCACACAGGTGCAAGGGCAGGAAAAGCGATCCGGCATGCGGCCAGCATTACTCCTTAACGATCCTTAACACTTTGCTCCAACCTGCTCCGCGGATTTCAAGCAGATAATAGCCCGCACCCATTCCGTTTAATGAAACGGGATACTGATTGCGGCCAGTTTGCAGCGTCCATGAATACTGGCGCAACTGGCGGCCAGACTGGTCGAGCAATCGGGCACTGATGGCCTCCGAACGGTTCCATTGTATACGCAGGTTCCCATCGGCTTTTACGGGGTTGGGGTAAAATACCAACTCGGTACCCATGGCGGGCAGGTTCAACATGGCCGAAGGTGAATACAGCATCTGACCATCAACGCTTACCTCACGAATGCGATAGAATACGCGCGTCAGACCGAGCGAAGTGATCTTTGAATCGCGGAATTGATAGTGGTGCGATCCGCTGCTGTTATGTGGATTTGCTTGACCAATAGTTTCGAAGTTTTGTCCATCGATGCTGCGTTGTATTTCAAAACGAGCAATTGCTTCTTCATACTGAGTTTTCCAGTCCAGCAAACCATCTTCATTCTGCAGTGTAGCGGTGAAGCTCACAAATTCAACTGGTAGCGGCGCCTCGGCCGGGTTGGCAGAAGCAAAATAGAAGGTAGAGAACGAAGTAACGGTGGTGGTGAGTACGTAATCGGCACTCCAGGCTTCGCCAACGCTGTTATGGCGATTGGCCAGTTCAGTCACTACATCGCCACAAATTGTGTTCAGTTTGTAAATGGCCAGATCACCAATCTGGTTTACACCCGATGGCTGTCCCATCGAATTGCTGGCGGCTTTAAGCGCCTGCCATTCATTCCCGCGTAAATAAAGACGGATAGCTACCGGGCTGGTTGGTTGTACAGCGGGTACAATGGTAATATCACGATCCAGATACAACCTGCGGCGATTGTCTTCGCGAATTGCGCCGGAATTGATATAGAACGAAGTTGAAATGGCACCCAGGTTGTTTCCCTGTGCATTTATTTCAGCCACCACATTACCATCTTCATCGGTAATGGCTACCCATTTATTATTGTTGGTACCGTCAATGATAACCGAAGGAACTGTTTTGCAATTGTTATCGGTTCCAATAGCCACGGGTACTTTGGTGCGGCCCAGATTGTTGGTGCTGGGGTAGGCTCCGTTATCGCCCAACAAATCAACCTTTTTGTTGATGATGTTGTTGGCAGCATCCCATTCAAATATAACGCCACTGCCGCCTACGATAATATTAATTCCAGGATAGCTTTCACCATTTCCTCCCTGGCTGGTCATACCGTAATATTTTCCTCCACTGTAGCTGAGGTTGCCTACGGGCAAACCTCCATTGCTACCATCGAAATCAATTTTGCGCGTATATTGACCATTGCCGGGATTCCATTCAAACAACACACCCGGACCTTCCTGACCGGGGAAGCTGATCTGACCGTTGGTCATGCGGGTCATGCCATAAAATACCGATCCATTGGCGCTGAGCGTAAGGCCGGCTCTTGGGTGTACGCCCTCGCCAGTTACTTCAAAACTGTAGCGGGAAGTGAAAATATTATTCACCGGATCCCATTGGTAAATGGTGCCCGTTCCGTTGCTACCGCCGTCGGTAGTCATGCCGTAGAAAATGCCGTTACGAATCGCCAGGTTACCGGCGGGCATTGCACCATTGATATCGTCGAAATCATGCTGCTTGCTGTACTGCGCCGTTGTCGGATCGAAACTGTAAATGGTACCGAGATCGTTGCTCCCACCTCCTTCGGTAGTGCCATAGAATTTGCCATTCCAGAAAACAGGGCCGCGGGAAGGAATTTGTCCGGTGGCCGATTGAAAGGAATAAACCAGTTGTAGTTGCTGAGTAGTCAGATCCCATGTAAAAATGCTGCCCCGATTGTGGTCGCCACCTTCGCGGGTCCAGCCATAAATTTTTCCATTGAAAATGGCCAGATCGCCAGTGGGGTAAGCACCATTAATGCCTTCAAAATCGAGCAAACGCGTGAAGCTGCCGCTTGTTTGATCGTAGCTGTATAAGGTACCGCGGTCAAATGCACCGCCACGTGAGCTGGCGCCATAGAGTTTGCCTTTCCATTCCAGCAAATTTCCTTCGGGCAAAGAACCGTTCTCGGCCAGGTTAAAGTCAATTTTTTTGGTATAGCTGTCTGTTGTCGGATTCCATTCAAATATCACTCCCGAATTGGACGCGCCGCCGCTGGTGGTCATACCCACGAAATGAGTACCGTTCCAAACAAGGCTGCCAAGCGGGTTAGCGCCCTGCTGACTGTTGGCAAATTCGCGCGTATGTGTAATGGATGCAGTTGCAGGGTCGTATTCAAACAGCACTCCGTAATTGCCTTGGCCGCCCATCCAGGTCATGCCCGCAAGCGTGTTAGTACCTGCTGCCAGCGAACCGTAGGGTTGTACGCCATTCGGCCCGCCAAAGCTTATTTTGTTGATGCAGGCAAAATTGGCAGGATCAAACTCAAACAACACACCTGCATTATTTTGTCCACCCTCGGTGGTCATGCCATAAAGCTTGTTTTGAAAATAAGTCAGACTGCCATAGGGATATTTTCCATTGGAGCCATCAAAACTGAAGCGCTTGCTGTAATTATTGTTCGAAGGATCGAATTCAAAAATAACACCCTTGCCCTGCGCTCCGCCATCGGTAGTCATTCCAAACAGTTTGTTGTTTACAACAACCATTTGTCCGGCGGGGTATTTCCCGTTAAAGTCGCCGAAATCAACTTTCTTGTCAAAGGCAAGTGTTTGAGGATCGAACTGAAAAAGAGTACCGCCAAAATGATCACCGCCCGAGCGGGTGGTTCCGTATAGTACGCCGTTGTAGGCTGTGAGGCTGCCCTCAGGACTATGGCCCGTATTATCTGAAAAATGGAATAGCTTATTGAATACGTCGGTTTGCGGATCAAATTCAAAAATAACTCCCAGGCCATGGTCGCCACCGCGGTTAGTCATGCCATAGAGTTTGTTGTTCAGCACGGTCAGGCTGCCATAGGCAAACCAGGCATCGTCACCTGAAAAGTCGTATTTCTTGCTATATACATTCGTAACCGGGTCCCATTCAAAGATGACGCCGTAGTTGTTGTTGTCGCCACCAGCCAGCGTAACGCCGTAGTATTTGCCGTTGAACTCAGTAAGATGGGTATAGTAAGGTGCAGCACCCGGGTTGCTTAAAACAAAATCATGATGTACCTGGTAATTGCTGGCATTGCTATCGAGACTGAAGAGGACGCCTGTATTGTTTTGACCACCCTGGCGGGTAACGCCCCAAAAGCGGTAGACACCCTGTGCTTCTGAAGAAACAGAGGTGAGGCTAAGGCAAATAGCCAAAAGTCCAAAAAGAAGGTTTCCGGGTAGCCGAATTTTCATACACGTTAGATTGAGTGACGCGATCAGGAAAATACTGGCGCATTAAACTGATCAGCTGGTCGTTCAGGCTACTGGAAAAACAAAAAGTTTTGGGCGATTTTTTATAAGAGTGGATTCTAACATCCCGCGTGGGAGCATTGGGCTCAGAGGTGATCGAATGCCCAATCAGAAGTAAAGGTAGTCTGCAGAAATCAGCTTTGCAAGTAATTTCCCGAATATGTCCGTAAATACCACATAGCGGTAGTTTGCAAGCGGTTGAGAGACGTGTTATCGTAGATTTACGATTAGCTTTTGTCTGAATATGTATACAACATATCGGTTTCTCTTGTGATTATTAATTGGCGTCAGAGCACTGATACCCTTTTTAACCGCAGAGGGAACAGAGTTTTTTCGCAGAGGGCGCGGAGAGCTATTGAGAGTAAAGTGAGGTTAGCGTTTCGTGTTGAAACGCCCTCCCGTTTCTCCGCGCAAAATCTCCCCAACTCCGCGGTTAAAGAGGGTTCTGCATCAGGAGTTTGTTCGAATAAGCCCGGCATAAATTTGTATAACATTAGGGTCGCTGCCATATATGATATTCCTGTATACGTGCGGGGTTTTCGGGAGATAAGGTGAAATAGATATACAAGCTGCCTTTTTCGCCATCCACCCGAAACTGTCCACGTAGCCGGTTTTGTGCATTCATTTTGTCAACTGCCTTAACAGGGCCAATTTTTTCGAACAGTGCAATGGCTTCCTTACGTAAACTATCAATTGGATTGTCGGCGAAAAAGTTTTCGGCGAACAGTGATGAAGTATCTGCACCCGCCCATTGCGGCAATACCTTCATCAGGTCCATTTGACGCTGAGCCAGGATATTCGACACCGGCACGGCACGCGGCTGCAAAGCCGCCATTTTTATCAACGTATCCAGCACCTGCATATTGATGGCTCCCATTGGCGAATAGGTTCGGTTTGCCAGCGACACGATCCCGATTCCATAGTCGGGCATAATTCGCCACTGACTTCCGAATCCGGGCAGGCCGCCGCTATGCGCGATATAGACACGGCCTTGGCAGTCCTGCAACCATCCCAGTCCGTAAGCATAGGCAGATGCCACCGGGCAAAGCCGCCCATCGGTATACCGATAATTGGGATTGAGTCCGTTGAAACGCCATGGGTGATGCATTTCCCTAACCGAACTGCGCCGAATGGGACCTATTTCGGGACCCGACGACGGAGGCCAGGCTGATAAATGAAGCGCCATATAGCGGCTAAACTCTTCTACCGACGACAGCATGCTGCCCATGGCACCCCAGCTTCCATCGGGTGTATCGTGCAGCAATTCTTCCTCGCGCCATGCGCCGTTGATCCACCTGTAGCCATGCGCCAGCTTGTCGGCAGCAACATCATCGTACTCGTAAGTAGTATTATTCATTTTCAGGGGTGCAAGAATATTTTCGCGGATATACTGTTGATAGGGTTTACCTGAAACTTTTGTGATGATCTTGCCCAGCAAGGCAAAACCGAGGTTGCTGTATTCGTAAGATACTCCTGCAGGGTTCGAAAAATTGATCTTGCTTCGGAGGAATTCTTCCAATTCTTTGTCGGTATCAGCTAACTGGCGATCGCCCCAGGGGTTATCTTCCGGAAAACCCGCGCCGTGGGTCATCAGGTGACGGATGCTGATCAATGGCGCATCGGCAGTGGGATAGTTTTGATCTTTGAGTGAAGGAATATATTTCTCCACCGGATCATCCAATTGCAGTTTGCCCGCATCACGTAAATGGAGGATGGCCATGGCGGTAAAACTCTTGCTCATACTGGCTATCCGAAAAATAGAACTGGACGTAACCGGAATTTTCTTTTCAATATCGGTGTAACCATAATTACCGGTAAATACCAGCTCGCCATCCACCACCAACCCGAATGCGGTTCCCGGCAAATGATTCTTTTCTGCATGCTCACGAAACATACGATCGATAACCGGAAAGCTAGTCCTGATCCGTTCCATGCGGTTGCTATCGTGCATTGGCCCGGCCTGATAACTGCTATCGATATGAGTTGAAGCAACGGTGGTACTGTCGTTATTGTTGCAGGAAACAACGGCGGCAGCAAATGCCAGCAACAACAAGATAGGTGTGCGCATAAGAATGATTTGGATAAATATCCATCATTTTTTGCATTTCGGTTGGTAGTGCCGTAGAGACGCGATGCGTCGCGTCTCCGCAAAATGCATCGCGTCTCCGCAAAATGCATCGCGTCTCTACGGGAATTCGGGTTTGATGATGGCCAGCAGGCGTGCTGCCCAGCGGGCGTATTCGCGGCCGGAGGGATGGAGCCCGTCGGATGCAATCAAGGTTGGATCGGTGGCTGCCTCGCGGGTGGATGGAGTGATATCGAGATAATGCACATCGCGGGCGAGACTGATTTCACGATTGACCAGATTGAACGCATCAATTTCCTGACGGATGCGATCGCGATCCATATTCTGGGCGAAAGGGGTGACGCTGTAGTCTGGAATTGATAACACCACTACCCGCTTCGGTCTATTGCCGGCGAGCCGAATGGCCTCCTGCAACAATTGGCCAAAACGCGTACGGTAACCGTCAATGCTTAATCGCTGGTACTGATCATTTACTCCAATGAGCAGGGTAACCATATCATAAGGCCCTGATGGGCTCTGGGTCTGAATGGCCTCTTGCAGGCGAAGGGTAGTCCAGCCGGTGGTCGCAATAATTTCGGGTTCCTGCATATTCACTCCCGCACCCTGCAACAAACGCCGGGTCTGCACAGGAAAACGATCCTGAACCAATACACCCTGACCAATAGTGTATGAATCGCCCAACGCCAGGTATCGAAGAGCATTGCCAGCCGGAGGCGGATTGCCGGTCGGAGGTGGAGTGGGCACGGGTCCTACAACGTCTGCCTCGGGCTGCTTGTCGCAGGCAAGGGTTAGCAACAAAAGGAATAGTGCGGGTATATGACGAAGCAACAGCATGCGGATATTAACGACAAAACAGGGTAGCTGGTTTGATGATGAGCCACTGTCTATAAAATTAGTCGATCTATTTGTTCTGGCTGCTTCAGATGTTTTGAGACTCCTATCTATGCAACACCCCATTTAACCGCAGAGGAAAGGAGGTTTTACGCAGAGGAAGGGGGAGAAAGGTTAACAGTGCTGTATACTTCATGAACCTGGCACCTATTGATCTCCCGTTGCTCTGCTTAAAATCTCAATGCCCTCCGCGGTCAAAAAGGCAACTGGAGTTTTCCGGATTGAATAACAATGGCAGTTACAAAAAATAGGGTAAGCGAGCCACTAGTCCCAATTCAGGAATACAGCTGCCACCGAAGAATCTACCTCCCGGCCGAGCATTTCAACAAAGGCTTCGTCCGACATAGGTGCCTGATGTTTTTTCAACGCATTCCAAAGCTTACGCAGCACAGACTTTCCCGCTAAATTATAGATATCCTTTGCTGCTGCATGCAGCCGGCATTGATACCAGCCGTAATTTTTTGGCCCCATGCCAAGAGTGGGATATAGTTTTTCAAAGTCTTCAAGACTGGTAAACCTGAACTCCCTGGTACCGGCCGCAATAACCATATTGGGAAATGTGGTCAGTGCGGGCAGCCGCCAGGGTTCCACTTCTGCCACGAATGTGTGTAGCATGATATTTACAAACAACTCTCCCATCCAATAACGGTGCATTTTTAATCCAGCCTGAGCGGTATAAGAATGGCCAAACTCGTGTAGCGCCAGCAGATCAAAAAATGGCATCATACTAAAACTGCCGTCGGATCGGCCGTATGCGTCTTTCACCTGCGAAGCCAGCGGGTCAGGAAGCTGTTTCACATCAGGAAGAAAGCTTTTCCAAAAATCGTTGTCTTCGGCAGCAACAGCAAGACGTGCACTGTCTATATTGTGCGGAAAGCCATACACTTCCTGCAGCGGCTTCGCTGCTACGCCCTTCCAGTCTTCGGGAGCCAAAATATAAAGAGTTGCCTGAGGCGCAAATCCTACTTCCTGCCTGAAAAAATGAACGGCCTTTTCGATGAATGAAATAATACTGTCTGCCCGCTGCTGCTGACCCTTGCTAACGTAATAGTGTTGTGAATGTGCCGGTATACTGATTAGCCTGGTGTGGATACTATCCCACGCCTGGTTTTGTCGGGCACACAGCGACTGCAGGAGGATCATCGAAAATAAAACCAGTACACAAGACCGACAGTAGACTCTTTGTTTTGGAGAGAGAGAAGAAGTGCTCATGACTTTTTTCTCCAAATTTCTACAGCATTGCAAAGTAGAAATAGTAAGAATCAGACATTTTAAGCCGGTAAATCCTTTTGCATACGAAGTGGTGTGGCCAGCAATTGTTGTTCTATTACCCTCGGGTTTACGCCCGCAAAAAGTTTAAAATCGCGAATCATATGCATCTGATCGTAATATCCGACTTCGTGCGCAATGCTGGTCCAGTTTAGGTTAGGATTCGCTTCATGTAATCGATATGCTTTCGAAAACTTCAGGATACGCGCATACAGTTTGGGATTCATGCCCACACGTTCCCTGCATTTTCTTTCAAACTGCTTCAGGCTCAAACAGGAGAGGCTGGCCATTTTTTCAACGGAAATTTGACCGTCGGCCCTTAGGGCTGAATGCATGGCGGCATCAAAGGGTAGTAATGGCGCCAGGTTTCCCAGCCTTTTGAGCAGAAAATTTTCAACGAGATTTTTTCCCTGTTCAAGTGTGTCGCAATGTTTCAACTGTTCGTTGATAATCTTCATTTCGCGGCCAAAAAAATCTGTGCAGTCAAAACCACGGTCAAACATTTCATGCATGGGCATCGACAAAAGGCGATACATGGCTCCGGGCAAAAAATCGACACGAATGGCGCTCAGTCGGCCATGTACCTTGATGTTCACTCTTGAATACTGGGGACCCAGCACCACCGCTGTTGGCTGTAGCTCAAAGTGCTGATCCTGCACCCTGCCCATGGAAACTGGATGGTTGCAATAGAATATCAATGACTGAAAGGGAGTGGGAGGATAGGGTGTAGCAACATCCTGCATACCGGCAGGCAATACGGCATGCACGGTAGAAATATTCAGAACAAAATTCTGCAATGCAGGGTGTGGTATATAGATTTTTACGTCCACCGTAACTAAAAGTTATCGATTTGTACCCCCTGAAATTAGCTAAAATGATTAGAAGATGCTGGTATTTCAATGGCAGCAAAATGCTGCAGAACCCTTTTTAACCGCAGAGGAAAGGAGGTTTTACGCAGAGAGCGCGGAGAAGGGTGGTAGTTTTTGATTCCGAAATTTCATGAGCCCTCCTCTGCCTCTGCGTAAAACCTCCTTTACGCTGCGGTTAAACTAATGGCAATTACTGGAAGAACTCTTCTAAAAGGGAGAGCAAAATTTTAAAATGCTACAAATTTGTTTACGGCAAAATATCGATCACCGAATCGAGATCGCGCTTGAGTTTGCGGCCGGGAGTAAATCGGCGTGCCACAGTAATCTTGAAGTCACCGGTTTTGATCCGATAATCAAGATCGCTGGAGGCGCCACGTGCATTGGCTGAATGATGCAACCAGGATATGGTAAATGCCCAAAGCTCGCTGTTGTATCCAACAACTGCTCGAAGAGTTGCGTTGGGGCTGAAGGTGACTTTATTCTGACTGCCGTCGTCGGTTTCTTCTTTTACAAAACTTGCATCGCCATTGATGGTTGCACTACCCGTGGCGAAAAAATTCTCGTTCCACACATAAGTGTAGGCATAACCCAGACCCGGGCCCAGTTCAATCAGTCGCATTCGCTTAATTCCAGCTTGGGGATAAAAGCCACTAACTTCTGAGGGTACCAGTGCACTATCGCCTTTTACCCTGCCCATATAAAACTCTACGCCGGCCAGAAATGAGCCGGCCGATCTTTTTTGCCACTCATTTTGCAAAAAGCCTGCGCGATACGAAAACTGATCGCCATTGAACAGCCGGTAAACGGAAGCACCCACAATATTCACTTTAATGTCGGGCCGCAGGTAATACAGCCGATCGGCATTACCTCCGGATCCCTCATCGCGCAGGTAATAGCCGCGGTAAAACTGGCCATAGATATCTGTCACCCAATGTCGGGTGTAGAGATGTGTTTGAAAATCGAACGATCTGGTTTTGCCCTTTTCGTCCTGATTGGGATTCAAGAAGCCGAAACCGGACCCGAGGGTAAGCGAAAGCGATTTGTAAGTTCCGTTTATACCGAGGGTGGTGAGGCTATTGGGCCGATACCGAAGTGTCTGCGTGCCTTCGGGTCCCTCCAGCGATACCGACGTGTATTTTTTTGCCAGATACAGGCGGGTGGTGAGCTGCTCCTCAAATGTTACGAACCAGGGATCCTCACCCTGGGCCTGCACAGGCGAGCTGATGAGCGAAAGAGCAATGCAGCCGGGTACGGCCAATAACAGGGTCAGTATTCTTTTCATGCCGGATTTCAATGGTTCCAATATAACTAAAAATTAATTCGTGCCTTTTCTTTCGCCAAATTGTACACGTTGGTAGTTCAAAACGAATCCATGAAATTCGCAGTATGGCTTTCGACCGAAAAAATTTATCCAACGAGCAATTGCTGCATTTTTACCGCACATTAGTGTACCCCCGACTTATTGAGGAAAAAATGCTGATCCTGCTGCGGCAGGGACGTATTTCGAAGTGGTTTAGCGGAATTGGTCAGGAAGCCATAGCGGTTGGATCAACACTGGCCATGCAGAGTGATGAGTGGATATTTCCCCTGCATCGAAACCTGGGTGTGTTCACCACCCGCAATATGCCGCTTTCGAAATTATTTATGCAGTGGCAGGGTTTGCCCGACGGCTACAGCAAGGGACGTGAACGGAGTTTCCATTTCGGCTCGGCCGAACACCATATCTGTGGCATGATTTCGCACCTGGGTCCGCAGTTGGCTCTGGCCGATGGAACAGCACTGGCTTACAAGTTGAAGCAGGAACAAAAATGTGCATTGGCCTATACGGGCGAAGGAGGCACGAGCGAAGGAGATTTTCATGAAGCACTGAATGTGGCAGCGGTTTGGGATTTGCCTGTCATTTTTCTGATTGAAAATAACGGCTACGGCCTCAGCACGCCGACCAATGAGCAGTACCGCTGCATAAGCCTGGTAGATCGTGCAAAAGGTTATGGCATGGATGGCATACAAATAGATGGCAACGACCTGCTGGCGGTGTATGATACCATTGCAGGCGTACGCGATTACTGCATCAAACATCAGAAGCCTTACCTGATCGAGTGCATGACCTTTCGTATGCGTGGGCATGAAGAAGCAAGCGGCACCAAATACGTACCGGCTCACTTGTTTGAATTATGGGAAAAAAAGGATCCCGTAAAAAATTACGAAGCGGCTTTATTGAAATGGGGAGTGATGAATGAGGAGCAGATCGAATCGATTCGTGAAGAGCTGAAGCAGCAAATAGAATCGGAATTACAGATTGGATTTGCCGCAAGCCCAATTGAAGTTAATACAGCGTATGAACTGGATGATATTTATGCCAAAAAAGAGAATACCGGCGACTGGGAACTACGCGAGGGAGAATGGCAGCCGGTGGGATCTGAGCAGGCTCAGGGCAACTCAAACGAAGACGAAGCGGCTCCAGTGAAACGGTTTATAGACGCAGTGCAGGAAGGCCTGCGTTTGTCGATGGAAAAACATCCCAACCTGGTGCTAATGGGTCAGGATATTGCAGAGTACGGAGGAGCATTTAAAATTACAGAGGGATTTGTGCAACAGTTTGGCAAAGCGCGGGTGCGAAATACGCCGATTTGTGAAAGTGCCATTGTTGGCGCCGGGCTGGGTCTTAGTCTGGAAGGATACAAATCGGTAGTAGAAATGCAGTTTGCCGACTTTGTGAGTGTGGGTTTCAACCAGATCGTGAATAACCTGGCCAAAATTCATTATCGCTGGGGGCAGAAGGCTGACATGGTGATTCGTATGCCGGCGGGTGCTGGCGTGGGAGCTGGCCCATTTCATAGCCAAAGCAACGAAGCCTGGTTTGTGCATACTCCGGGTTTAAAGGTGGTATATCCCAGTTCACCGTACGATGCGAAGGGACTGCTGATTGCAGCCATTAATGATCCAAATCCGGTTTTGTTTTTTGAGCATAAAGCGCTGTACAGGGGCGTTAGTGGGCCGGTGCCGGAAGGTTGGTATGAAGTACCTATTGGTAAAGCTCAGCAGCTAAGGGTAGGCCAGGAACTGAGCATCATCACCTATGGCAGCGGGGTACACTGGGCGATTGAATATGCTGATGCGCATCCGGAAATCGACATTGATATACTGGATCTGCGGACGCTGTTGCCTCTCGATTACGAAGCTATCTATGCGGCTGTACAACGTACTGGTCGCGTATTGATACTGCATGAAGATTGTTTGACAGGTGGTATTGGTGGGGAAATTGCGGCATGGATCGCCGAACATTGTTTTCACATGCTCGATGCTCCGGTTCATCGATGTGCATCGCTTGATACACCTGTTCCGTTTAATATAGAACTGGAGAAGAACTTCCTGGCCAAATCCCGCCTTAACGACTCAGTAACACGATTGATGGCGTACTAACTTTGTCGCGCGCAGCTCTGCCGATCTTCTAATTTCCGTTGAGCGCATTTCGTTAGTTTAACCGCAGAGTTAACAGAGGTTCTACGCAGAGAAACGGAGAGCTTTTGAAAGAACAGATTTTGCAGTTAATTCCATTGTTACTCTGAGCCTGTCTCCCATAACTCTGCGTAGAACCTCTGTTAACTCTGCGGTTAAATAGCCTGTTTTATTGAGTAGATTTCAACAAAGCAGAGGAAATTCAACAAAATCTCCTGTTGAATAAGGCGGCATATCTCTGAAAAAAAGCTATTTAATCAGTTTGATAAAGGAACCGCAAGTTAAGTCAACATGATCCAGGCAAATTAACTTACGAGTACGAAACGAGGCGCGATGAAGGAGAATCAACTAACAGAAGCAATTATTGGGTGTGCAATCAAAGTTCATAAAGCACTTGGGCCTGGTTTACTGGAAAGTGCTTATAAAGAATGCCTGGCGCATGCTCTTTATAATGTTGGCTTTCATGTTGAAATTGAGAAAACGCTTCCGCTTTCATTTGAGGGGATAGTTCTTCAACATGGATACCGTATCGATATTTTAGTTGAACATAAGATTGTAGTAGAAATCAAAAGTGTGGAGGCAATCAACGAAGTACACATAGCACAAGTGCTCACCTATTTAAAGCTCGGACAGTTTCGGGTAGGGTTGCTGATCAACTTCAATGTAGCATTATTGAAAATTGGGATTCGCAGACTAGTGAATAACTTTTCAGAAGATACTTCTCATTCCTCTTGATTTCCTACTAATTCCAACAAACTGATTTACTTCGTTTCCAGCGGTTTGAGGCGGTCGGTTACTGATTTGCCGGGGCGGAAGCGGCGGGCGATGGTGAAACGGATATTGCCGGTGCGCATCCAGTAGCTTTCGCGAACAGAAGCACCCTGCAAGTTCAGATTATTATTAACCCACGATAGTGAAAGACACCAGAGATCGGTGTTGTATCCAACAACAGCACGCAATGTAAGATTCGGGCTCACGCGGGTTTCGTTGTATGTTACCCCATTCACCCGCTCCTTCACAAAACTTAAATCCGCATTGACCGTGATACTCCCGGTTGCAAACAAATGCCGCTTCCACACAGCCGTATAAGCATACCCTGCCCCCGGCCCGAATTCCACAAAGTTGAGCTGGTCTACATTGTCGTGTGTATAATCAGATGCCGCTAATGCAGGCAGAAATGCGCTGTCGGCACGTACCGAGCCGGAGTAAGCTTCCAGTCCAAGCAGCCAGGAGCCGGCAGAGTGTTGTTGCCATTCGGTTTGCAAAAATGCAGCCCGATACGAAAACCGATCCGGCCGCAGTAGCCGATACACCGAAGCACCCAGCAACCGTAGTTTCATATCGGGGCGCAGATAATAAGTATCCCCTGTAGGGGCTGCGGTACCACGAGGCGAAATAAAATATCCCCTGTAAAACTGACCATAGAGATCTATCACCCACTTGCGTGGATATATATGCGACTGCAGGTCGAGAAATTCCGTTTTGCCCCGCTCATCGCGGTTGCGATCCAGAAAACCGATATTGAATCCGAGGTTCAGGGTCGCAATTCCATAACTGGCACCCACTCCGGCACTAAAACCATTGTTCGGTCGGTAACGCAAGTCGGCCAGTTCGCGTGAACCACCCAACACGAAGTCGGTATATTTTTTCGACAAAAAAAATCGACCCGTAAGCTGTCGGGGATACGTTTTGTAAGAAGTGCGGCGAACGCTACTGTCTGATTGAGCGATGCCGATTGACGCAAAGCAGACGGAAGAGACCAGCAGCATCATAAAAAGCCTGATCGAACAAGGATGCAGGCATATTTTAGGCCGGAGAGTTTTCATGAGGCAGGTGTTACTCCTGATTTCGTCGCTGGCGGTCTTCCTCGCGGAATAATGCCGACGTGGTGATTGTAAGGAGCAGGCTAAATAGAAATCCCCAGCCAAAACTTTCTATTTCAATTCCATCGATCCACTCGCCCGCCAGCATGACCATGAGTGTATTTATAACAAGCAGAAATAAGCCAAACGTAAAAATGGTAAGTGGTAAAGTGAGAATGATCAGTAATGGCCGCAGCAATACATTCAGGATACTGAGCAATATGGCAAACCAAATGGCGGAGCCGTAGCTACGCATTTGAATGCCGGGCAGCACTTGCGAAAGAATATAGGCAATGGCTGCAATAACCAATAACCGAATGATCCATCTCATACTGTAAAAGTAGCACCCAAACACCACAATACCACGAAAATGGGCCGTTGCCTGAATCCTACACCACGATCAGATCATAAAACGACTCGGGATCGAGGTAGCGTTGGGCCAGCTCCTGTAGCTCATCGGCCGTGATGTTTCGGATGGTATCAACAGATCGTTGAAAATAATCATGCTCGAGTTGATGAAGCACAATGTTTTTCCAGCGGGCAATGATTTGAAATGGACCGTCGAGCTCTGCGAGCAATCCACCCATCATATAATTTTTTACCAGCAAGAGTTCTTCCTCATCTACTTTTTCATTGCGAAGCAAATTCATTTCTTTTTTCACTTCCTCAATAGCTGCTTCAGCCACATCGCGGCCCGCTTCAGTACTGATCATCCAGGCCGACTCCTGCAGGTGGTTCACCAGATAACTCTGGATACCGTAAGTATAGCCTTTGTCTTCTCTGATGTTCAGCATGAGCCTGGAGCCAAAAAAGCCTCCAAACAGCGTATTGAGCACCTGTGTTCTGATAAAATCAGGATGGTGGCGGCTGGGGAATGGGCGGGCCATTCGGATGCTGCCCTGCACACCATCGGGATCATTGGTAATACGGTATGTTTTTTCAATTGCAGGGGTAATGGCGTGCACCGGCGTGGGTCGCTTTTGTACAGGCAGGTCGCCAAACTGTTCATTCAACAATTGCTCCAGATCGGCGGGCAGTTTACCTGCAGCAAATATGATGAGCTGGCCACTTTGATAATAGTTGCGATAAAACTCCAGCAACTGCTCCCGTTGCAATGCGTCGAAATCTTCTGCTTTTGAAAATTTACCGTAGGGATGCTGCTCACCAAAAAGGTAAACATCAATCAGGCGGCCTGCAACAAAGTCGTTTTTACGAAGGTTGACTTTCAGGCGCTGCTTCATGTTTTGCCGATAAATATCGAGTTCTTCCTGCGGCAACACCGAATCAGTAATCAGCTCGCGCACCATGGGCAACAACTCCTTCAGGTATTTGCTGAGCGTATGCAAACTCAGCGTGGCTGTTTCGTTATAACAGGCGCGATTGAAATACGAACCATAATAATCAAAATGCTCGTTGATTTGAAAAGCACTGTGCGTGCTGGTTCCATTTTTCAACAGAAAATTGGTCGACGCTGCCACGAGGTTCTGTTTTTCCCGGCTATTGCCGGCAAAAAATACCCATTCCAGGCTCATCACTTCTTCGGCACCAGCATCAATGCAATACACTTCCACCCCGTTTTTCAATACCATTTTACGATAAGGCTTCAGAAGCAGATGAAAATTTACAGCATCTACAATTGGCGGGGCTAATTTACGGTTAAGCTTGGCAGTCTTCAGATTCATATCAGTATTCCTCAATTATGAGCACGGTAATAAATGGTATTGCTATTTTCTTCGCGGAAGATCTTGCGACTTTCCTGCAACAGGTCTTCGGTAGTGACTGACGCATACTTGTCGAGCTCAAAATTCATCCAGGCTGCGTCGCCCAGCAGTTCGTAATAGGCCAGGCTGTTGGCACGGCTCATCACGCTCATGTCTTCGAAAGCAATCATGCTTTCTGTTTTGTTTTTCACTTTTTGCAGTTCTTCGGGAGTCACCCAGGCGGTTTTCATTTTTTCCAATTCTGCCTCCACTGCTTTTTCGGCATCTTCCAACTTTACGCCTTTTACCAGTTTTCCTTCAATACAAACTAGGCCGGCATCGGTAGCGCCAAAATGGTAACATTCGATATTGCTGAATAATTTCTGCTCTTTAACCAGCGACTGATGCAGGCGCGAAGAACCGCCGCCTCCCAGAATGTCGGTAATAAGATCGGTAATATAATAACGGCGATCGAGGCGCGAAGCCATATGCCAGGTTTTGTAGAAGGCATCGAGTGGCACGGGCGCTTTTATCTCCAGTCGGCGCGGCGCAGTTTGTTCAGGTTCCTGTGGTAAATTGCGCTTATACGGCTCACCGGCGGGAATGTCTTCAAACCATTTTTCGGCCAGTTGTTTCACACGGTCAAGCGTTACATTGCCGGCAACAACCATTACAGCATTTACGGGTCGGTAAAATTTGGAGAAGAAATTTTTTACATCCTGCAGGGCGGCATTTTCGATATGCGAAAGCTCCTTGCCGATGGTCATCCAGCGATAAGGGTGCTGCTGATAAGCCAGCTCGCGCATGCGGTGCCATACATCACCATAAGGCTTGGTCAGATAATGTTCTTTAAACTCTTCGCAAACTACCTTCCGTTGTACATCCAGACTTTTTTCGCTAAATGCCAACGACAACATGCGATCGCTCTCGAGCCAGAACGCTGTTTCCAGGTTTTCCGATGGTACCTGCACATGATAGTTGGTGAGGTCATTTGTGGTGTATGCATTGTTCTCACCGCCGGCCATTTGCAATGGTTCATCGTAGCCAGGTATGTTCACCGAGCCGCCGAACATGAGGTGTTCAAATAAATGGGCAAAGCCGGTTTGGCGTGGATCCTCGTCGCGCGCACCCACATCGTACATAATGTTGACCACGGCCATGGGTGTTGAATTATCTTCATGTACTATGACTCTCAATCCGTTGGAAAGAGTAAAACGCTCAAATTGTATCATATTCCTAAAAAACTCCTTTTTGAGGCAGGGCTGCCAAACGGCAAAATTACGACAGAGAAGGCAAGAAATGACAGCACTCAATCCGGCTGTCTGGTAATATCCTTTTGCCGGCGCAAACGAATCTTCTTTTTCTGAATGATCGTTTTCATTTTTATCTCATACTGCTGCAGTTCGCCGTTGCGCATAACGATGATCTTGAGCTTGCCGGTTGTAGACTGAATGATATACTTATAATTGTTAAAGTTCTGAGTAAAATTATTATTCAGTGCAATCACCTCGTCGCCCTCTTTCAGTCCGGCGGCTTCTGCGGGTGAGCCCTTGGCTACATCGCCCAGCAGTATTTTACCATCTACATAATACAACTCCATACCCGAATAAGAGTAGTCGAATGGGTCGCGGTAATGGCTGTTGGGTACCAGGTAAATATCACGTCGGGGGTAGTTGATAATCGTGTTGAACCGTCTGAAGATGTCGTTCCCGATAATGCCAGCCAGGAATGGGTAAGAGGTTACGTTATATTCGTCGTCGAAAATATAGGTGGGCACATTTCGAAACCGGTAGGGACCTATCTTCAGCTCTTTAACGATCGTAACTTTCATATCGATGGTGCCTCCCACACCTTCTGCTTCCTTCGACAACACTACGCGTTTCCGACTAATGGTACCACTGTCGCCCACAAAATCAGATGATAGCATTAGGCAGAGACCTGCGCCGATGTCGTGCAGAAAACGCACATTATGACTTTTGGCGTCGCGCACTTTTGCAAAATGCACGGGAAGTGTACCCATTGACGGTTTTAGTAAAAATCCACCCTTGGGGTAACGGATCATGCCTTTGCTGCATATTTCAATAAAGAGACTGTCGTAATTGACCTTTACAATGTATCGATTCAACAGGGAGTAGCCCACAATTCCGTCTACATGCAAGCCATACACGTTGGTCAAGATGCTGTAGTCGTTTACATGAAAATCGAGGCTGTCGACATTCAAGTTTGGAAACCTGAGCGTGCGATCGTTGAGAAAGCTGACTTTTCGAATACCTCCGATGCCCCGAATAGAGCGATTAGAAGGTTCGGGCTGAAGACCGAAATAGGCGGCGGTAGTGGAGTCGAGCGAAATGCCGCTGCTGCCGGTATCCAGTATGAATCGAAGTGTGTCGGGAAACTGGTCAAGCTGTGCACGAAATACAATGACACCACCGGTAAGTTGTTCAAATGGAATGCGGGTTAGCAATTGGCTGGGAGGTTCTACAAATTCTTCCTGCGCCGACAGGTTAGCGCAAAAAAGCAAATGACAGCCCAGCAGCAGACAAAAGATCCGGCGAAATTTCATACAGCAGTTATGTGGTCCGGTAAAATGGAACAGACAAATCAAAACGCTGTTTTGTTGCTTACAGCCCACATAATTACTTGTAATTTAGTTCAAATGGCTGCGGCCGGCAAACCTCTTATCCCTTTTCTTGTTAATGCATTGTACTTTTGCAGTTGTACCGGCGCTTTGCAGCCGAAAATTAACCTGAAATGGCAGAAATCTCCGAATTGTTGAATAAGGCCGCCGGTTTTGGCTACCTCAGTGTAGAAGAAGGCGTGGCGCTATACCATCATGCACCTCTGACCGACCTGATGCTGGTGGCCGATCAGCTCCGCAAACAGCAGGTACCACATGGTCGCGTTACCTGGCAGATAGACCGGAACGTGAACACCACCAATGTGTGTATTGCCAATTGTAAATTCTGCAATTTCTTTCGCATACCAGGTCATACCGAAGCATATATCACCGATATGCCTACCTATCGGCAAAAAATTGAAGAAACACTTCGTCTGGGGGGCGATCAGTTGTTGCTGC
This sequence comes from Chitinophagaceae bacterium, assembly GCA_046297935.1. Taxonomy (GTDB): domain Bacteria; phylum Bacteroidota; class Bacteroidia; order Chitinophagales; family Chitinophagaceae; genus CAYMZZ01. The sequence goes on along the minus strand of JBKBHA010000009.1, from coordinate 73,827 downwards.
AGGGTGGTCATCATCCTGAGCTGGGACTTCAGTTTTATGTCGACACTTTCCGTCAGATCAAAGCCGAATTTCCCGATATCCGCCTTCATGCGCTGGGGCCTCCCGAAGTGGCGCATATCACCAAGCTCGAAAGAAGCACCCACCGCGAGGTGTTGATGGCGCTGAAGGAAGCTGGGTTGGATTCACTACCCGGAGCAGGTGCAGAGATATTGATTGATCGCGTTCGCCGCCTGATTTCCAAAGGCAAGTGTGGTGCGCAGGAATGGCTCGACATTATGCATGAAGCACATAAGCTCGACATCACCAGCTCGGCAACGATGATGTTTGGCCATGTGGAAACCATTGAGGAACGATTTGAGCACCTGGTGAAAATTCGCGAAGTGCAGAGCAGAAAGCCGGAACATGCCAAGGGCTTTTTGGCTTTTATTCCCTGGACATTTCAGGATGTGGATACACTCCTGGCACGCATCAGAGGAGTTCATAACCTTACTACCGCCGACGAATACATTCGGATGATTGCATTGAGCCGGATCATGCTTCCCAACGTGAAGAATATTCAGGCCAGCTGGCTTACCGTGGGCAAACAGACCGCTCAGGTTTGTCTGCATGCCGGCGCCAACGACTTTGGCAGCATCATGATTGAAGAAAATGTAGTGAGTGCCGCCGGTGCGCCCCACCGTTTTACCTATAAAACCATTCAAAACGCAATTCAGGAGGCTGGATTCATTCCGCAGCTCCGCAATCAGCAATATGAGTGGCGCCAGATACCCGATGCCATTGAGGAGCAGATCATCAATTATTGACAATCAAATGAGGCAGGGCCATTTTCTTCACCATAGCTTTGCGCCTCGAATAGTTTAGTATGAAATCGAGTAAAACATTTCGTCTTTTCCGTCATACCGCACTGGCCGAAGGCATTTCTTTCCTTTTGTTGTTGTTTGTAGCCATGCCTTTGAAATATCTGGCCAATATGCCCATGGCCGTTACAATTGTGGGCAGTGCACACGGACTTTTGATCATTGCTTTTCTGATTCTGGGCTGGGAAGCAAAGACGGAATACAAAAAGGACTTCATGTGGCTGGCCAAAGCGGTGCTGGCATCGCTATTGCCCTTTGGCACCATGGTTATGGACAAACAATGGAGGAAAGAGCAGCAGGCTATTGAAACCACATCCGCCTGATCAAACTGGTGACCGGTAAGTTTCCAGCACTTCAAAGTCTTCATTCATCAACACCAGGTCGGCACGATGCCCGGGTAGTAGTTTGCCGGTAATATCGGGGCGGCCAAATAACCGGGCAGGGTTTACGCTGCATAAACGGATCGCTTCGGCCGGAGCCAGATTCATTTTTCTTACCAGGTTCCTTACTGCCTGATTCATTTGCAGAGCCGAGCCGCTCAATACGCCATTCGATTCATATTTGTCGCCCGCCAACTGGTGCGGATAAGGACCCTCATTGCAGTCGGTAACCGCATCGGTAATCACAAACAGCCGCTCGCCTGCTGCCCTATGGGCGATTCGCAAAGCAGCAAAATCGACATGGTAACCATCCGGTATAAAACTGACCATGACCGAAGAGTGATCGAGCGCTGCCCCGGCCAGACCCGGCGCTCGATGTTGCAACGGGCTCATGGCATTAAACAGGTGAGTAACCGCCGAAATGCCTTTGGAAAAAGAATGTGTGGCTTCCTCATAAGTCGCATTACTATGCCCTGCAGAAATAATAACGCCGTATGAACGCACCAGATCAATTGTGTCGTCTCCAACAACTTCCGGTGCCAGTGTAATCATTTTTATCACCCCTTTACCATATTCAAGCAGCGACTTTACCTGATCTGCCGAGGGTTTATGAATCCATTCTTCCCGGTGGGCACCCTTGCGGAGCGGGTGTAGCCAGGGTCCTTCGATATGAAGACCAAGAATACCATTGCCACCCTGCTGCCAAAATGCGCGTACGGCATCAATACATTGATGAAAAACCTCGTAAGTATTGGTTGAAACAGTTGGCAGGGTCCAGGCGGTGCCTCCCTTAAGGGTATATTGCTGAAGGCTGTCGAGCGCGTAAGTGGCGGGGTGTACTGATAACAGTTTACCCATGGCACCGTAAATCTGCAAATCAATAAACGCGGGCGACAGCACGGTTCCCGGCGGATAGGTTCTGCTGGGTATATTGTCGGGCAATTCTGATGCTGGCAATATGGCCTGCACTTTGCCTTCTTTTACCAATAAAGCTTTTTGAAAATGCCATTGCTCTCCATCAAAAATCTGATCGGCGAGCCAGGCGGTATACTGATTCAAAGTGGATGTGATTTTACTAGTCCATTGACCAAAAGCGGCCAAATAATCCAATATACTTTTCGGTTTTAACTGGTACGGCAACGGCAGGTTTTTCGCCTCCCGCCGATTTCAGATTCACCTCCCGGGCTGTATAATAAGTGACCTTGACCTGGCTGTATAACACCAGGTCTGAATAATCAACAGAGGGTGCCATGCCGGCCACATTGGCCTGTTTTTCTCGAAACTTCATAAAATCGTCGTAGCTCGGTTTGGTAAACCAGGCGGTGAGAATGACGGCGACAACAATAAGAAAAACCAGATTACGAAATTTCATGCGGGTTTTTCGTAAAGTTAAACAGCGGCGGGGAAAAATGATCAATTGGTTACAAAACGGTAACCAATTCCTTTGATGGTAATGATCTCAAGCTGCGGATCTTCTTTCAAGTAACTCCGCAGTTTTGTAATATAAACATCCAGGTTACGGCTATTGAAAAAAGAATCATTTCCCCAAAGCAGATTGAGAATGTCTTTACGATCGATGATCTTATCACGGTTTTCGTACAGAAGCTTCAGCAGTTCACTTTCCCGAAAAGACAGCTTTTTCTCTTCATTTCCGTTCTGAAGAGTTTGACGGTGCAGGTTAAACTGTAGCTTACCCAGTTGTACTGTATCGCCATGGGTGCGTGGTGCAGATTCGGAGCGGGTACGAAGTGCATGTTGTATCCGTACAATCAGTTCTTCCATGCTAAAAGGCTTTCGGATATAGTCATTTCCGCCCAGCGAAAAGCCTTTAACCACATCCTCCGTTTGTACTTTGGCGGTAAGGAATAAAATGGGCACTTCTTCATTCAACTGCCGTATTTCGTCGGCAATGGTAAAACCATCCTTATTGGGAAGCATTACATCGAGCACGCAGATGTCGGGATTTGTCTTTTTAAAAACTTCCACTGCCTTACCACCATCGCTTTCCATGGTTACATCGAACCCGCGCGACTCCAGGCTTTCTTTGACTATTTTGCCAAGAAACAGCTCATCTTCCACATAAAATACTTTTGTTGAGCTCATGTTATACGGTCATTTTGTGCAGCTTCCCTCGGGAGGCGTATGGTAAAGGTACTTCCCAAGCCTTCGTGTGAATCAACCGATATTGAACCACCGTGCTGCTTAAGTACCTGGGCCACATAACTCAAGCCAAGCCCATGCCCCTTGGCATTGTGGGTATCACCCGCTGGCACCCGAAAGAATTTTTCAAATATTTTTTGGCGGTAAGCCTCTGGAATTCCGATACCGTTGTCTGTAATGCTCAACACTATTTCATCTGCTTCACCTTTAAGCGATATCTGTATGGCAGGGTTAGCTTTACCATATTTGAGCGCATTGTCGATCAGGTTAAAGATCACACTTTGCAAATGAGCCCTGTCAGCTTTCAGATTAAGATCGCCCTGCCTGTCGACCGTGAGTCGGGCCTGATTTTTTTCCAATTGCAAGCGAAGCGAAGCCACTACCTCGTCTACCAGTTCGCCGAGGTTGAATAGTTGCGGCTGTATTTCCATTTCCCTCTTTTCAAACATGGACAATTTCAACACTTTGTCGACGAGCAGACCCAGCCGGTGCAATTCCTGCTGCGAAATATCAAGATACTCGCGAGTGCGCTGAGGGTCCTGAATGGCGTTGAAATTTTTCAGGGCTTCTATTGCCACGCTCACGGTTGCAATAGGTGTTTTCAGTTCGTGTGTAATATTGCTGACCAGCTCCGATTTCAATTGAGTCAGTCTACGCTGCTGGCGCAGACTTCGATACATCAGCAAAAAGGAAAGACAGGTAATGCCAACCAGGAATACAGAAAACAGGATCGATAGAGACAGTTGTTTCAGCAGGTAAGGAAGGCGGTTACCCAGTTGCATTTCGTACGGATCAGTGTCGCGCACCGCGCGCCAGCGGATTTGAGTTGGACCGAATTCTTCAATTGATTTTTCAGCCGGTATTTCATTTTTCCGGATGCTGAATGGCACATCTATGTTTTCCCGTGCCAACGCTTCTGCAAATTTTCGATTCAGTTCTGCCAACTGCACACTGTCTGACATGAGTGAGTCGATACGAATCACAATATTATGTTCCTTTCCATCGCTCAGATAAATGGTATTGATTTGCGATATGGTCGGACGAGTGCTGTCTGAAACGCGAAGCCGCAGGGGTTTAGTTCTTTTTACATTCACATCGCCCATTCGAACACGGCTGGCCAACGAGTCGGCGGAATGTAATGGTTGCTTTGAAAATATATTGATTTCGCGAATAGCGGAAGAGGGTATAGAATCAAGCTCTGCTTCATGATTTCGGCCTTGTCGCAGAAAACTGCGTTCTCCCTCTTTTTTATCAAGGGTAATCGTCATGTTAGAACTAGCGGAAGCCATACTGTCGGTGGACAGCTCTTCACTCAACAAGCCCAAAGCTCTTGATGTGCCACTGGCCAGACGAACAGCTCCTGAAAATGTTTTTCCGCCTCCGGAGGTATCGCCAATTGCCAGTTGCAGGCGTGCCCTCAATGCCGAATCCTGTACCTGCCGATAGGTTTCGCGAAAGAGCAGCCCGGTCTTGCTATCCAAATCGCGGCTGGCACGTTGGTAATTATCGTGCAGCCAGTAGATCTGGAAACCGGTGATCGCTAAAATAACCGTAATCATTAAAAGGGCGAGCCAACGCATCAGGATCGTATAATGTTTACGATACAAATGTAGTTGTAATTGGCAGGCCCTGCCAGCTCTATTAACCTTTATTAACCTAAATGAAAGGTGTGTTAACCTGCTTCGGTGCCGATGGCCTTTAGTTTTGGAACAAATATCAAGAAGCATGAAACAATTGTTCTCCGCCATTTTGGTCCTGGGCTTTTCTGGCACTGTACTAGCACAGCAAAAGGAAGGCAAAGTCATCTACAAACGCAGCACCCAATTTTCATTTAGTGTAAATAATGGTGGAGGTGACGCGCCACCCATTCAGCAAACACAGTCCGTACAGTTTGAACTGAATTTTGCCAATGGTCAAATGGTATGGCAGCAGTTGCCGGAAGATATACAGGAAAATGCCAGCAGCTCAGCAGGTGGAGGTGGCAATGGAGGCATTGTTATTCGCACCATGGGTGGTGGCGATGATTTGGTGTTTTGCGATTTTGCCGAAGCAAAAAAAGTGGAAAGTCGCGAGCTGTTTGATAAAAAATTCATCATCACCGACAGCATTCGTCGCGGCACCTGGAAGCTGACTGATGAAACAAAAACGATCCTGGGCCTTGCCTGCCGAAAAGCTACTTCGCAACGAATTGGCAAGCGTATGATGATGCAGATGGAAAACGGCAAAATGGAACGAAAAGAGGTTGCTGATACTTCAACTATCATTGCCTGGTTTACCATGGCCATTCCTGTACCAGCCGGTCCTGAAATGCAGGGACAACTACCGGGTCTGATTCTGGAAATGGAAACCAATGGAGGCCGCACCGTTTACACCGCACTCGAAATAAGTGATAAGCCAGATCTGAACGCCATTAAACCTCCCTCTAAAGGCAAGAAAGTAACCACAGAACAATTCAATAAAGAGAGAGATAAGATGTTTGAAGAAATGCAGCGAAACAATAACGGCAATATTCGTTTTCGTGCAGGATAAAATCTGTTATCAAAATCTTGTTATAAACCAGTCTGCTCAGACTGGTTTTCTTTTTTGCTGACCTACCTTTATCCCATGAACCCTGGTCGCCACATACGGATATTGCTGACTGCTATTGGGTTGCTTCTGTCCCTGGCCAAAGCATCGGCACAGGAACCGGTAGTAAAATTCTGGACCTGGTTTCAGTTGAACGAAAACAAACTCAACCGGCTGGCCGAAGAGCCTGTGGCCCTGTTAGAAGAATTGCAGGCGCAGTTGTTGGCGGTTGACAGTGGTCTGCACATTGAAATTGACGCTGCCAACCATCGATCCATCACATTTACAGCCGATGGCGACGAACGGCTCTTCCCGGTTGTGCAGGAACTTTTGCAAAAAGCACCTTTGCTGGCCAATTGGAAATTTACTGCGTTTCGCCAACGATTGAAATCCTCTGAGATTTCATCACTTCAGCTGAAAATGGGAGACCGCTTGCTGGGTGTGGACCAACTATTTTTCTTTCCGGTAGCTGAAAAGGATTCGCTTGATATTATCATTTACCTGCCCGGACTGACTACCGATAATTATATGGAAATGGCCTATCAATGCCTGATTTTGCTGGATCACTTGCTGGGTGAATATGATTGTGTCATGAAAGTGCGCCATTATGATTTTCATTTACTACCCCGGCGAAAAGAGGAGCTTGCGGATCTGAAACCGCTGAAAGAATTACCTGCTTTTATTGACCGCTTTCATATCGGAAAGTAAATATCGGTATCCGTCCAGCACTAAAACGAATACTTTACGCCGAATCCCAATGTTAGAATATCGGTCAGGGAAAGTGCACGCATGTTCACCAGATAACTCAGCATCTCGCGATCAAAGCTCCCAATTTCGTAGTAAGCAGATATAGATCGGGAAGATCTTTTCCGGTCGATATTTCTTCCAATCTGACCTCCAATAAGAATGGCAGTGTTCAACGAAGTTGGAATGCGATAGTAATCGAACGGGTAATTTCTGGGATCGAAACTGTAGTATTGACTTCCGAAACTATAGTTGATCAGCAGGCCGACCGATAGCGGTTTTACCTGCCAGTTTTGTATTTTCTTTTCACCAAATGGAAACCAGTTCCACTTAAGGGTGGCCGAATGTATGTCTTCCCCTCCGATTGATTCAGGCAAAAAGCCGTAATAGATATCTGTTTCAAATTTCTTATTGTTGCTCTCAAAGCCAACGCCTGCTGCCATAAAACCAATACCCCCGGCGTACTGCAGTTTCAGGTGATCAGGTTGCCACCATTTGCGCGGTTGTTGCTGGCCAAATACGAGGCTGCTCATCAATACCGCCAATAGCAAATACCCCATTCTAATACTCCACCTGTTCAATATGCTGAATTCCATTGTTGATGCTTAAAACTGCGTACTTTCTTTTGTTCATATCAGCCACTACCAGCAGGTTGAGCTCGGGTCCATAAGGCTGTGTGAGTGTGTAACGGTGTTGGTGGGCATGAATGGAATACCTGACACGTCCACTTTGTAATAGCACGTCCACATAACCCGATTCAAGCGCGGGATCAAAATCGTTGTCAAAAGGTGGTATATGTGAAAATACGAAAGCCTCAGAGCTGTGTTGATTGCTGTCCAGCGCCGATTCTAACCATGCCAGATCGGGAATGGTGCCTTCAAATCCATCTTCCAGGGCATTAGTGTTCAGGCAAATGAACTGGTATCCGCTGTAACTGAATTGAAAATTCTCAGCGCCAAACATTTCACGGAACAGCTGCCGGCCGTTGGCAAGCATGTCGTGGTTACCAATGACCGACACAAACGGCACGTTCAGTCGACGCAACGATCGGCTGATCCACTTAAACTCTCTGTTGATGCCGAAATCGGTAATGTCGCCATTGATTAATACAAAGCTGATATCATCGCGTTGATTTACTTCAGCCACAAAGTCGTCGAGCTCGTCGTAGAAGCGTTGCGTGTCGCCAATTACGACAATCTTGAAGCTGTCCTGATGAGGCAATGCTGCAATGCGGGCAATATTCTTATCATTGAGATTTCGGTCCTCCTCGTCTAACCTGATTTCGTTGGGATGGTACTGAATCATTTTCGAACAGGAGCAAAACGAAAACAAAATCAGTGCTATAATCCAGTTGGTTGGGTTTCTTGTGCAATTCATAACCCCGGTTTTGATCATTTTCCTAAACAACCTGGAAAGGAAAATGGTTGCGCGGGGTTATATATTTAATATTTTCTAAACTGTTTGATTTTAGCCAGCCCTTCTTCTTTCTTCGTCTGAGCCCAGGCTGCGCCTACGTGCCTGCTGCACTTTGTTGCTTCCAAACCGGTAAGTGAAACTGATATTTGCTACCCTTGTTTCGCGGTAAGCATGCCATTTTTCCACATAGTTGTCGTAGGTAATAACAGCACGAGGCAGATTGGTCCAGAATATATCAGTGATTCCCGCACGAATGGTCGCTTTATTTTTCATCAGCATTTTCTGAAAACCCGCACCAATAGCCCATTGTGGATCCAATACCATAAAACCATACTGTCCACCTGTATTCAGGTTAGCATTGAATTCAAGCGTCCATCCTTTTTTCAAACTAAAGGTATGGTTCGACTGCAGTTGCAGTGCGGGTCGGCCTTTATTCAACTGAGTAATGCCCAGGCTGCCATTGAATTTTTCATAGAATAGATTACCGTTGTTGAGCATATTCCACCAGCTGTTCACGCGTATGGGCGCCGATATCGACATACCAACATAGTCAGAAGAGCTCAGGTTGATCGGTATTTGTACTGTCACGTTGTCGTCCGACGGAATATTGGGAAATACGTCGCGGAAACGCGCAATGGCAATATTCTGGTTGTTGCGGGTATGACTATACGCCAGTGTAATATTGATACTTTTTACGGTATAGCTAGCTTCGTAACTCCAGGTAAGCTGTGGCAGCAAACCCGGACGCCCCGTTGAGTAGGTTGTTACGTCGATCAGGAAAAGAAATGGATTTAATTGATTATATCCCGGCCGGTCGATGCGGCGACTGATGGATAGTCCCAGTGTTTTGTCCTCGGCCAGATGGTAATTGAGGAATGCGCTGGGGAAAAACTGGAGATAGCTGCTATCCCAACGGATATTGCCAAAAGCCTGGCGTGTGGACACATTGGTTTGTTCAGCACGCAGGCCTGTCTGGAGGCTCCATTTGCCCCATTGCTTTTGCAGGTTGATATAGGCGGCATTGTTATTTTCCCGGTAATAGAAATGGTTGGTCTTGTTTACATCGTTTACCGGTGTGCCGCTACTTACGTCCCAGAACTTCGCATCGTTGTCTGCTGTTACGAAACTCAGTTTGAATCCGGTCTCGAGCTTTCCGTTTTTCAAAAATGGCTGTGAATAATCGGCTCTTGTGGTGAAAAGTTTTAGCTTTCCCAACTGGTCTCCGTCGAGGATATAGTCGGGTTGAAGAGGCGTGCCGTCGAGGCGATAGTATTCGGTGGAAGTGGTGGAAAGTGAACTGTTGCGGTATTCGCCATAGTCAATATCGGTAGTTAACTCACGTCCCGTGCTATCAAAAACATGTTTGATATTGAAATTAGCCACCCAGTTGCGGGCACGGTCGTTGTTGCGTGCGTCTGTTTCAAATGTATTGACCGGCTGTTTTTGATAGTCGATTACGATCGATTCATTATCGTTGCTGCGGCGGAAGCGATTGAAATTTCCATTAACAATAACACCAATAACTGTCTTTTTGCCTAAATAATAATCTGCGCCCAGTCGCGCCGTATGCGAGTTCAGGCGCATTTTAGAAAAATTGTCTTTCAGATCCTGTCCATTGAATACACCGGCATCTGAATAGAAGTTTCTGTCGAGCAGTAAATGATTCAGATTGATGCGCCAGGCGTAATTGTAGCTGCCGAAAATATTGAGCGATTTGTTTCGGTAATTGAAGGTGGTACCTCCGTTTGCTTTAGGATATACGCCCTGACCGTATCCGGTATTAAAAGTTCCGTTGGTTCCAAAGCGTTGATCTTTTTTCAGGCGGATGTCGATAATACCCGAGTTACCCGCGGCATCATATTTGGCTGAAGGGTTGGTGATGATTTCGATGCGTTCAATGGCCGCCGAAGGAAGGCTGCGGAGATAATTGGCCAGGTCCTGTCCCGACATGGCGGTGGGTTTACCATCGACCATAATGATTACTCCCGAGCGACCACGCAGGCTGATGATATCGTTGGGGTCAATATTGACACCCGGCGCTCTTTCCAATAGTTCAAAGGCCGAGCTGCCCGTTGCCAATATGCTGCTTTCCACGTTTACAACAATGCGGTCGGTTAGTTTTTGAATAAAGGGCTTTCTTGCTGTAACCGTTACCGCGTTCATTTCTTTCGCAAGCGCTGAAAGCTGCAAAATTGGAGCCTGGTAATTGCTTTCCAACACAAATGGAGCCGAATAGGCGGTAGCATGGTTGACGGCTGTGGCTTTTAGCAGGTATCGACCTGGAGCAATGCCTTCAAAAAGCGCCAGACCCTGTTCATCGCTCAGCGCGATTTTCAACAGGGAGGAATCTGTCGCCCGCAACAGCTCTACGCTCGCATTAGGCATCGGCTGGCCCTGATCATTTTGCAGTTTGATTTCTATTTTCCCCTGTGCAAAACAAAACATCGTGATTGCACACAGCAATACACACAAAAACCCTTTTTTCATGAAGCTATACGTTTAGCTCAAAAATGCGACAAAACGAACAGCTTCGTATTTGAAATGGGGCCGGGAGGCCGATGCTGCTGATGGAGCCGTGAAGGAATGTCGGAAAATTACATGAACCTAATCGGTTACGAGATGCTAAAAGCTCGGTACTTAAATCTGGCTGGGTGAAATCGACTGATACGAACTAATGCATAGGTCCCGGAGGCTCGTCTTCCGACACCGCTATACGTACATTCTCGATCTCTAAATCTTCCATGGTGAGCTCCCGTTCTAAAATTTCTTCTTCCACACCCTCGTGAACACGCCAGTGTGGTGAATAATCTGGATGGTCCTCAGCTTTAATGATGCGGAGTTTTTCGCTTGAACTGCCCTGTTCCATTTTCAGGTCAAACATGTAGCTGTATTTGCCCTGCAGCCGAGTATTTAGAAATAGCGACAGCTCTTCATCGCTTACCTGGCTGCTGTTCCAGCCCAGCTGGCTGCCGAACAGCTCGCGCACTTCCAACAATTCGCCTGCGGTTACGGGCCTTGATAAAGCAACTACCGTCAGTTTATTCACTGAGGCCATTACCCGTATTTTTTCAATTAGCTCCTCTTTTGTTTTCCTGCTCCTGGGAATGATCCAAAGTTCAGTGCTGCCGTGCTCGCTATTTCGACCATAATGTACACGACCGGTTCCAGCAGTATTTCTAATTGCCAGGTGTAGCGATACATCCGCATTTGATGTCGAAACAACCATTATATAGCTGGCCGGTTCCATTTCGTTGCTTTCATGAAATCATTTGATTTGTAAACACCCAAATCTTAGAGTTCTTCTGCTTTCTCAGTATCTATATCTGTGTAAATCTGCGCCCAAATCTGCGAAATCCGCGGGAACAGAAAACCCGACGCTGTAGAAATCTTGCCGTCTGTAGCAACAGTTCTGTTCCCGCGGATTTCGCAGATCTATACGCAGATGACGCAGATGACCTCTCACGTTCACGTCTCACGTTTCACGTATCCTCTCACCTCTCACCTCTCACCTTTCACCTTTCACCTCTCACCTTTGAACTCACTTCCCGCTTTCCACCCGGGCTTCTCGCTGGCATTCGCCACTTCCAGTCCCACTTCAAAAAACAATTTCAAGTCAGCAATAGCACCATCGAGATTCCAATAGGAAGCATCAAACTCATCAGATGGCCGGTGGTAGCGCTGATTGGTATATTCTTCACCCTTTTGTTTGCCATAGGCGGGATCTTTGCCAATAACTTCAATTCCGCTTTCGGTATAAAGGGCTGGCACTCCAACTTTGGCAAAATTGAAATGATCAGACCGATAGTAATAGCCAGCTTCGGGATGTGGTTCAAAAGCAATAACCCGATCTACTTTTTTTGCTGCAGCGGCCAACAAGTCTTCCAGATCGCTCTGTCCTTTTCCAACCACTATAATATCGCGGGTAGCACCATACCAGTTCACTCCGTCCATATTAATATTGGCTACAGTATTTTGAATGGGGTACACAGGGTTTTGTGCATACCAGGCAGAGCCCCAAAGGCCCTGTTCTTCGGCAGTAACCGCCAGCAACAATATACTGCGCTCAGGCGGTTCAGGAAGAGCCTTAAAAGCCCGGGCCAGCTCCAACAGTCCGGCAGTAGAACTGGCGTTGTCGAGGGCGCCATTGTAAATACTATCGCCTCTTTCATCGGGCTTGCCAATGCCGAGATGGTCCCAGTGAGCCGTATAAATAACATACTCATCGGGCATTTTAGAACCTGTGATCTTGCCTAGTACATTTTACGATTTGCTATACTGCGTTTTCACTTCTATGCGGGCGCTGAGTTTGAGCGGTAATGGCTCGCCTTTAAATCCTTTCTTATCGGCGGCAGCCAGCAGGCTTTCGTTCATTCCGGCGGCAGCCAGTAATTTTTCGGCCGCGGGTTCCGACACCCATCCTATTACATCGCAAAGCGTTTCCTGCTTGCCCCGGTTGTCGAGACGCAGCCTCGTACCATTCCAGTTGTTCTGAACCACGGTAAATGGATAACTGGCGGCGTCGGTATTATGAATGATCAAACAGCCGCGCGCACCCTGCCGGGCTGCTTCTTCAAACTTGTAAGTCCAGCGACCATAGTAAGTCATAGTCTTGCCCTTGAACTGCGAGCTGTCGCCTGAAGCAAAACCAGGATCGTTCACCATCACCAAAACCACTTTCCCTTTTACATCCAGGTCTTCGTAATCGTTCCAGTTGTACTCTGGTGCCACCACTCCATAGCCTGCAAATACCAGCTCGCTTTGATCAAGCATCAGTTCGGGCTCGGTTTTATCGGTCCATATTACATAATCATCAAATCCTCTCAGGGTAAACTGGGATGTAGGCGTGTTAACCAACATCGAAGGCGAAGCCTGTGTGCTGATGCTCACCATTGGCACTTCCTGCAGATAGCTGTTGCCGTTACCTGGTTCAAGGCCGGCGGCACGAAACTGTTTTTCGAGATAGTCGATGGTCAGTTTTTCGCCGGCAGTAAATGGCTTGCGGCCCATGAATGAATCGGACGATAAAATGGAAACATGGTGGGCCAGACTATCAGCACTGAAAGCTGCGTAGGCTGCAGTGAGATCTGCTTTTTTATCGCTGGCGCATGAGCTCAGCAAAATTGCAGCAATAACCGGCATTAGCAGCCGGCAATGAGTTTTGGTTCTTTTCATACTATTATATTTTTTCAAACATATTATCCATTGAAGCCCTGGCGTACATGGCTGCCATCGCAATAGGGCTTGTTTTGCGAATGTCCGCAGCGACAAAAAGCTGTCACTTTATGTCGTTTGGTTTCGTTGCCTGCTGCATCGCGAATAGTAATATTGCCGTATACCAGCAGCGGACCGTTGGGTGTTACTTCCACCTCTGTTTGGGTGGTCACTTCCACTTTCTCTTTAGTTTCATTATTGTAATAATAACTAAGAGCACCACTGGGGCATTTCTTCACCTGATCTACGATTCTTTCTGTATCGGCAGCTTCCAGTTCAATCCAGGGTCGTTTAGAAGGGTTGAACACTTCTGGCAGACCGGTAGCCGCCTTCCAGCAAATGGTAGAATGAATGCAGACCTTTGGTTTCCAGACAACCGTTACTTCGCCGTTTGAATATTTTTTAGTGATATCGCGTTCCATTGTAACAGAATTTGAAAAATGAATGACGCATACAAGTTAGGGAAATCAGTTTAAAACGATCCCCTGGGCCGAAAACAACCATTCCCTGCATTTTACAATACATTTGCCCAAACATCTACCAATATGGCGATTCGGATTTTCATAACAGGTGGCACATTTGACAAAGAGTATAACGAACTGAACGGTGAACTCTATTTCAAAGACACACATATGCACGATCTGCTGGAAATGGGACGTTGTCGGCTTAAGATCGAAATCAGAACATTGATGATGATCGACAGTCTGGAGATGACGATGGAAGACCGCGAGCTAATTGCACATCAGTGTGCACAAAGCGAAGAAGATCAGATCGTAATTACACACGGAACAGATACTATGTCGGAAACAGCTCAATACCTGGCCGAAAGAGTGAAAGGCAAAACGATTGTTCTGACGGGAGCGATGATCCCTATTAAATTTGGTAGCTCGGATGGACTATTCAACCTGGGCAGTGCCCTGGCCTTTGTTCAAACTCTGCCCGCAGGAGTGTATGTGGCAATGAACGGGCGATATTTCAATGCGGATAATGTGAGGAAGAATAAGCAGACGGGGGTGTTTGAGGAGAGGTGAAAGGTGAGAGGGGAGAGGTGAAAGGTGAAAGGTGAGAGGTGAGAATGTAAAAATCTGCGCAATTTGCCGGAACAGAACTTTTGCCAGAGTAGGTAGTTTGCCTACTGTAGTGAGAATTCTGTTCCCGCAGATTGCGCAGATTTTTTTTCGCAGATGACGCAGATTTTTGCATTCTCCCCTCTCACCTCTCCCCTCTCACCTCTCACCTCTCACCTCTCACCCCTCACCTCTCACCTTTCACCTCTCACCATCAGTATCCCTTCTTGGGCTCCAGCAACTTAAAGAACTGATCCAGTTGCGGAAGAATTACAATACGTGTGCGACGGTTTTGGGCGCGGCCTTCGGCAGTTGCATTATCGGCAACAGGTTTATATTCTCCACGTCCGGCAGCGGCCATTTTTGCGGGATCAAGTCCGTACTGATCCTGCAGGATACGCACGATTGATGTGGCGCGCTTCACACTCAGGTCCCAGTTATCGGCCAGGTTGCCACTTCCCTTGTAAGGAACATTGTCGGTATGACCCTCTACCATGAACTCAATATCAGGCTGGTTTTTCAGCACTTCAGCTACTTTACCCAATACTTCTTTTGCCTGAGGAGTAACTTCAAACTTGGCGGTTTTAAACAGCAGCTTATCGCTGATGTCGATATAAACAACTCCTTTATCTACTTTGATATTAATATCCTCGTCATCAAGGTTGCCAATTGCACCCTTCAGATTCATCACCAGCGCCATATTCAATGAGTCTTTGCGAGCCATTTGTTGCTGCAGCGTCTGGATATAATTGTCTTTTGCGCCAATATTCTCCATAGAACGCTTGATGCTTTCAGCCTGTGCCGACGAAATAACCGACATATCTTCCAGCTGCTTCAGCGCCTGGGTATTGTTTTGCTTCAACAGATCAATCTGCTTGTTCAAACCGGCGATTTCGCTTTCGAGGTTCGACTTTTGATTGGAAAGTGTTGTTTTTTCATTGTTACAGTCGTTCAAACTACCCTGCAGCGTGGTTTGTTGCGCCCGAAGGGTCTCCAGATCTGCCTGTGCCTGCTTGTACTTCTTGGAACTAACACAGGAAGCCAGCAACAAGGTGGCAGCAGCTGGGAGAAGGAATTTTTGAAGATTCATTACACCTGATTTTTGGTTGACGAAATAATTTAAGCCTTAACTGCGAACAACAATTGCAGTAGTTGTTAAGGTCGCAAAGATAATTACTGCAAAACTGCTATTCACGGTCAATTTGTTAATATCTATGGCCAAAAACATGCCTGTTTACCGAAATTTTGCTGTCCTTCAGATAATTTTCCTTCATTTTTGCGGCATCCCATTCAATTTTTATGGTAAATCGTAAGGCCGCCATTGGCTTCATCTTTGTAACTCTGCTCATCGATGTGATGGGTTGGGGGCTGATCATTCCGGTTATGCCCAAACTGATTGCAGAACTGAAAGGCATATCAGTAAACGAAGCCAGCCCATACGGAGCCTGGCTGATCAGCGTGTATTCGCTGGTGCAATTTGTATTTGCGCCACTGATTGGCAACCTGAGTGACCGTTATGGCCGAAGACCAGTTCTGCTGTTTTCGTTGCTTGGGTTTGGAATAGACTATCTTTTCCTTGCACTGGCTCCCAACTACGGCTGGTTATTCGTTGGTCGAATAATTGCCGGCATCACCGGCGCCAGCTTTACCACAGCCGCGGCATACATAGCAGATGTGAGTACGGCAGAAACGAGGGCCAAAAACTTTGGGTTGATTGGAGCGGCTTTTGGAATTGGATTTATCATTGGTCCGGCATTGGGTGGACTCCTGGCTGATTTTGGCACCCGGGCGCCCTTCTATGCGGCTGCCTCTCTTTGCCTGCTCAACTGTTTGTACGGCTATTTTATTCTGCCGGAATCTTTAAGTAAAGAAAATCGCCGGAGCTTTAGCTGGAGTCGCGCTAACCCGATTGGCTCGCTGCTGTTCTTAAAAAAGCATCGGGCCGTATTCGGCTTATCTCTTTCGTTTTTCCTGATTTATCTGGCAGCACAGGCTGTACAGGCCAACTGGAATTTTTTCACAATGGATCAGTTTCAGTGGTCTGAGAAAATGGTTGGTCTCAGTCTGGGTGTGGTGGGTCTGCTGGTGGGTGCCGTACAAGGCGGACTTACCAGAGTGGTTAATCCCCGCCTTGGCAATGAAAAAAGTACCTATCTGGGTCTCTTCTTTTATGCCCTGGGCCTGATCATTATGGCTTTTGCTGGTCAAACATGGGTATTATTTGTATCACTGATTCCATATTGTCTGGGTGGTATTGCCGGTCCTTCCCTTCAAAGTATTATGGCCGGTTATGTTCCGCCCAGCCAGCAGGGCGAGTTACAAGGCGCGCTCACAAGTCTGATGAGCCTTACCATGATCATTGGTCCGGGCCTGATGAACAATCTATATTACCATTTTGCCAAGCCCGATGCTCCGGTACATTTTCCGGGAATTCACTTTTTGCTGGGAGGCATTCTGATGCTGGGCAGCATTTGGGTGGCCTGGCTGGTGTTTCGCCGAAAGCACCCGGTGCCTGAACAGGCCGCCATGCCGGACGAGTTGGCCGCCCCTGTTTCACACTAACGCGATAGAGCTTCCGTCAGGGCCGACAGGTTCTTTTTTTCGCTGCCAATAAAGATTTTCTTGCCCATGATTACTACAGGGCGCTTCAAAAAAGTGTATTCATCGAGAATATACTGGCGATAGTCTTTTTCGGTAAGCTGCTTGTCTTTTAAACCCCATTCCTTGTACTTCATGGCGCGTCGGCTAAACAGTGCTTCATAGCTACCCGCCATTGCCTTCATTTGATCGAGCTGGGCAGCGGTAATTTTTTCAGTCTTGATGTCCTGCATCTCGAATCCTTTCTGATCGATAGCTGTTTCCTTTATTATAGCCTGGCAGGTAGTGCAGTTAGCGAGATGATAAATTTTTTTCATGTTAGTATTACAAGCAGCTGTGCTATCAGTTCGCAGTCGCTGCAATTTCCTTTATTTTGTAAAAATATTCAATTGTCAAAGGTTATGGGAAAAGACGAAGTATTCAGGGGCGAGATTGAAAAAGTCAGCGACTTCAAGTTTGGCGCCAACGTGGCCAGTGTGTTCGACGACATGGTGAACCGCTCGGTTCCCTACTATGGCGAAATGCAACGGATGATGGCTGAGCTGGCGGCGGATCATGCAGTGGAAGGGAGCGATGTGTACGACCTGGGCTGCTCAACCGGAACCACCATGATTGGAATGAATACCCTGGTCAATCCCTCTATTCGATTTGTAGGTATCGACGACTCGCAGGAAATGCTGAGCAAGTGCGACGCCAAGTTGAAAGAACAGGGTTTTACCCGGCCATACGACCTGCGCTGTGCCGACCTGAACCAGGGTGTAGCCATCGAAAACGCGTCGGTGGTAGTGCTTTGTCTGACCCTCCAGTTTGTACGTCCCATTTACCGGGAAAAATTAGTGCGCGATATTTATAAAGGTCTGCGTCCCGGCGGAGCATTGATATTAATCGAAAAAATTCTTGCGGAAGAAAGCCGCTTCAATCGCGATTTTATCCGCTACTACTACAACTACA
This sequence comes from Chitinophagaceae bacterium, assembly GCA_046297935.1. Classification (GTDB taxonomy): domain Bacteria; phylum Bacteroidota; class Bacteroidia; order Chitinophagales; family Chitinophagaceae; genus CAYMZZ01. Next base: position 55,878 of record JBKBHA010000009.1, on the reverse strand, counting down.
AACGTCGAAATCAGTACAGCGAGTTAGAGATTTCGCAGAAACGTGAAGCGCTCGAAAATGTGCTGATCCCTTATAAACTCAGTGAGAATATTTCACTATTGCGCGATCAGGGATTTGATCATTGCGAAGTGTTTTTTAAATGGTACAATTTCGCCGGACTCATCGCTACCAAAAAGTAAATTGGGGCGTTTTGCTTCGCAAAATGCCAATTAAAATCTGCCCATTATGATGGTTGCCATTGGTAACTTTTTCTTCAAATACCGCAACTGGATCTTTATTCTGTTTTATGCGGCACTCTTTATTCCTTCATGGCCGCTGGTTGGTCCCGAAACGGGAGGGTCGCACTACTATATCTGGCCCATTGCAATTGGCCTCATTGTTACCGTGCTGGGACAGTTGATCCGTGGGCTCACAATCGGGTTGGCCTATATTGTTCGCGGTGGCAAAGAAGGTAAACCCTATGCAGAGGGACTGGTTACGGAAGGCATCTTCCGTCATGTTCGCAATCCGTTGTATGTGGGCAATATTTTGATGTTGTTGGGAGTAGGCATTCTGGCCAATTCACTGATTTATGTGGCCATCGTAATTCCTATTTTTCTGTTCATCTACCAGGCCATTGTGCTGGCAGAGGAAAATTTTCTGAGGGGCAAGTTTGGCCCGGGTTTCGACGAATATTGCAAAGACGTAAACCGCTGGTTTCCCAGCCTGAAGGGCCTGGGAAAAACCTTTAGCAGCATGGAATTCAATTGGAAACGCTGGATTTTAAAAGAACATACAACCCAGTTCATCTGGCTGATCGGTATCACCCTCCTGCTATTGTTGAATTACCCCATGCTTACCGGCTACGATGTTGATCAGCGCAACCTGTTGATTGGCATTATTCTGGGTGCATTATTACTGATTTATGTTCTGATCAGGTTCCTTAAAAAAACCGGTCGTTTCACAGAATAAAGAGTTGCCTGAACAGAAGCCGTTATTTCTTGTTAGTTTTGCAGACTGGTTCGCAGAACCAAAAAACGAATGAAATGATTAAGACAGGTAACCCAATGATCAGTATTTATACGGAAATGACCCCCAATCCGGAGACAATGAAGTTTGTTGCCAACAAACTGCTGTATCCCGGTAAGAGTGTTGATTTCCCCGATGCCGAAAGTGCCAAGCCTTCGCCGCTGGCAACCGAACTGTTCGGCTTCCCCTTTATCAAAGCGGTATTTGTAGCCAGCAATTTTGTTACGCTTACCAAAACATCTGAAACCGAATGGCAGGATGTAATACCGAGCATTCGCCAGTTTCTGAAAGATTATCTGGAAGAAGGCAAAGCGGTAGTGAATGAAGAAGAACTGGCAGCAACCCGTCCCAGCAGCAGCAATGAAGTAGCTGCCGACGACGATGATGTTGTAAAGCGCATCAAAGAACTCCTCGATAATTACGTGCGTCCTGCGGTTGAAATGGATGGCGGTGCCATTCAGTTCAAGAGCTATGAAGATGGTACAGTGAATCTCAGTATGCAGGGTGCCTGTAGCGGTTGCCCCAGCAGCATGATTACACTTAAAGCCGGTATAGAAGGCATGATGAAGCGAATGATTCCTGAGGTGAAGGAAGTGGTGGCGATGTCGGAATGATTATGGGGAGTGGAAAGTGGGGAGTGGAAAGAGAATTTAATAGATTACGGACTGCAACATCAGTTGCAGTTTTTTTTGCCCCTCCTTTTGGGGAGTGGAATGTGGGGAGTGGGGAGTGGAAAGAGAATTTAATGGAGTAAGGACTGCAACTGATGTTGCAGTTTTTTTTGCCCTCCTTTTGGGGAGGGGGAGGGTCGCTGGGTTAGAAGGACCTTGTCCATTTAACTCCTCGCTCGCTCAGATAGGTCAACACAAACTGAAAACATGCTTCATCGACGCCAACCAGCTCGGGTGGAAATACGCCAGGCTGATTGAACATTCCGTTGGCAAGCAGATTGACGGCGGCAGTGCAGGTGTATCCCGTGGTTCTTGCCATTGAACTGATGCCGGTAGCTGCATCGTATTCATCATACAAGTGCCAGTCGATTTTTTTTCCTCCGCCTTCTATTTGTACGCTCATGATGGTAAACTCGGGTTCGCCGGGCAACAGTTTCCATTGATCCAGCAGTATTTCGCGGGTTAAATGCATTGGCACCACTCTTTGATGACCAACAGTTCTTTCCTTCAAATCAAAGAATCCTGCCTGTTGCAAAGCCAGAATCAGATCAATATGTCCCGGAAAGCGGAGGGTTTTTTCAATCATGTCGGGAATATGCGCCATGGTGATAAGCAGGGAACGGAGCCCGTCGGTATTAAATGCTTCCAAACGACCTACTGGCTCGAACGAAAGAATTTCGCGATCAGTTAATGCCGGCCGCACTACCTGGTGCCCTCCAATCTGCAACCTTGCCGGCCGGGTGTACTCCTCCAACACATCAATTGGTGAAAATGGTGCTTTGTAAAAAAAAGGAGGCTTGGGATGCAAAGGCAAACCTCCCACATAACAGCGCATGCTTTCTATTTTCATACGACTGTTATGGTAACCAAGGATCAGGTTCGACATTCCTGGGGCTACGCCGCAATCGGTTATGACGGTAACTTTTCTACTTTTTGCCAAAGGATCGAGGTCCAGTGCGTTTTCGGGAAAAAAGGAAATATCCACTGCATGATGGCCCGAATCAATCACCGCCTCAAGCGCTTTGTAACCCATAAAGCCCGGTACTGCGGTAACCACCCAATCGGCACCCTGCAATAGTTGAGGATACCGGGAAAAATCCCGGAGGTCGGCGCAAACGGTTTTAACAGCAGGTTGTTTTGCGGCCAGCGTCTGCAGGTTCAACCCGTTCAGGTCAATAGAGGTTACTTCAAAACTGGCGGCCAGATCTCTTGCGATAGCGCTGCCAACCATTCCGGCACCCAGTACAGTAACTTTTTTCATTTTCAGGCAAGTTTGCTGTGAAACCAATGCGCTCAAATTACCAAATTCCTGACTTATCAATTTACCGATCCCTTGCTAACTCATTTTATTTGAAGGAAAAAGATATTATTTTGGTCGCATGGATCTCAGCAACAGCCGTACTGTTATTACCTGCAGCGATGGATATGAGTTGGATGCCCTGCTTTACGAACCGGGGCAAACGGCAGTGGGATTCATTATTTTTCAAAGTGGTGCCGGCATACGCAAAGAGTTTTACCAGCATTTCTGCCGGTTTCTGGCCGATCAGGGTTTTTGGGTGCTTGGTTATGATTATCGCGGCATTGGTGGAAGTCGGCATGGCTCGCTTCGAGATATGAAGGCCAGTTTGCTCGATTGGGGCCGGCTCGATATGGCCGCGGCCATTCGCTTTGCCTGCACTCATTCGCCCGACCTGCCCCGGCTTTTGATTGGTCACAGTATGGGAGCCCAGTTGATTGGCTTTGCTGAAAACAACAACGAGTTAAAAGTAGTGATAGGCATTGGCAGCTCCACCGGCACCTGGTGGAAAATGAAACGCAGCTACGGACTTGCGGCCGCTGTTCTCTGGTATATTGTTCATCCAATACTGACTCCTTTATTTGGCTATGCACCGTTGAAAAAGTTGGGCATCATGGAGGATTTGCCAAAAGAGGTGATTCGTCAATGGAGTCAATGGTGCCGCAGCGATTTTTATTTTGGCGATCACCTCGGAAAATCGATTCCTGAAGAAGCCTTTCACCCACTCCGTGTTCCCATTCTGGCGCATTATTTCAAAGACGATCCCATAGCCACCGACAAAACGGTTACTGATCTTTTGGCCTTGTACCGTGGTACTAAAACACGTATGCTTAAACACCGGCCCAAAGACTACCACACAAACAAAGTGGGACATTTCAAACCATTTTCAAGAAAGTTTCAAAATAATTTCTGGAAAATTGTGTTGCACGAAGCTGAACGCTACGCGGGAATTGAAGCACGCAGAGAAAGCTGATTGGTTTAACAGGCATTTTTCTGCGGGAAGCAGTATCTTTAAGAACAGGTCTCACCATTAGCTATGAATAAACATTTAACCAAAATAGGGTTACTGTTGGCTTGCTTTGCAACCATTGGTTTAAAAGCCCAGGAAGATTATTCTATTCGCGATCTGAAAGCTGGAAAATTTGTTGACGACAGCAGCTATGTGTACGATCTGCCTTTTGCCCCAAGCAAAAAAGTATGGCTTATTCAGGCTTATGAAAGCAGTTTCAGCCATCGCGGCGAAAGGGCGCTCGATTTCAAGGTGAAAAAGGGTACCGCTATTCATGCGGCACGTGAAGGCGTGGTAATTGCCGCTCGATCCAATTCGAAAGAAGGGGGCTTAAAGCCTGAAAACTTCTCCGACGGCAACTATATTTCCATACAACATAACGATGGATCGGTGGCGCATTACTGGCATCTTGACTATGAAGGCGTAAAGGTGAAAGTGGGCGACAGCGTACAAAAAGGACAATGGATTGGCCTTAGTGGCAACACAGGCTACAGTGCTTTTGCACACCTGCACTTCGAAGTAGTAGGTACCGACGCGCATGGTAAACATGGCCAATTGGCCACCCGATTTCATACACAGAAGGGTATCAAATATCTTCGACCCGGCCGATTTTACCGAAACAAACGATCTAAAAAAACCTGAATTGTCATTTCTTGCGAGTTAGCACAATCAAAATATCCTGCCCATTAAAAAGCGGTTTGTTGTTTTTAACAATATCTCTCGGCTTTTTCAGCATCAGCAGTTGTTATGTAAGTCAGAACCCGCTCCGCGACACCACGCGACAGCTAAGAAAAGGAAAGCTGGTGGACGATACCAGTTATGTTTATTCGCTGCCTTACCGACAGGGCGAAAGCTACCGAATGATACAGGGTTATTTTAGCAGCTTTTCTCATCGCGAGCGTGCGGCTCTTGACTTTAAAATGAAACGCGGTACGGTTATTTGCGCCGCTCGCGGCGGCGTAGTGATACGGGTAAAAGAAGATGGGGAACGTGGCGGCTGGAACAGAAAGTACCGGCCCGACGGCAACAATATCGTGATTGAACACGAAGATGGATCACGCGCAGGTTACTGGCATCTGCAAAAAGACGGCGCGCTGGTGAATGTAGGCGACACGGTAGTGCAGGGACAGGAAATTGCGCTGAGCGGCAAAACGGGCTACGCCGCACTGCCACACCTGCACTTTATGGTCTGGAAATCGGGGCCCGATGGCTGGCAACAAATACCCACCCGCTTTCAAACCCGCAAAGGCCCGCAATACCTGAAGGGGATGAAGAAGTATGAACAGATAAAATAATGTGCAAATGTGAAAATGGCGCCTTCGGCAAATGTGCAAATGTGAAAATGGCATTCCCAAATTTTCCATTTGCACATTTCCACATTTGCACATTTGCACATTATTTTATCCATTCAATCGTCTTCGCCCACAGTTTTCGCTCCATTTTTTCCTGCTCAAAAAATCCGATATGGCCTACTTTGTCAAGGCCGAGATCGCGGGGCTGATAGTGATGCCAGGAGATGCTGGCGCTGCTGAATCGGCTCAGGAGTTCTTCTACCGCTTTTGGCGGACAGTGCCAGTCGTCGGAAAAGCTGTAAGCCAGGATTGGTATTTGTAATTTTTGATAGTTGCTGTCGGGGTAGCTATCAAACAAGCCATTGGGTTGCGCACACCAGTTGGACCATTGGCGCATGACTGACGCTGGCATATTGATAGGTGCGCCAAGTTTGCGAGCTGGAAAATATCCATACCAGGAGGTCAGGGCACGTATCAGGAAACGGTTGCCAAGAACACGAAACCGATCGCGCCATTTCCAGAATTTGCTACAGGAAAGCGCGCTGTTAACAAGGATCAGGCGACTGATATACTGGCTTCCCTGTGAAAGGCCTACAATTTCACCGCCCACGCAGTGCCCCAGATAAATAATTTCCTGATGGGGGAATTCATGTTTAGCAAAGCGGAGTACGGCGTCAATATCCTGCACGGCCCATTGGTGCATGGTGGCCAGGTAATTCCTGGAGCCGCTTTTGTTGAGTTCGTTGAGTCCGCGGTAGTCAAAACTTATGACGGTAAGTCCACGAGCCCGGGCATACAGCGCAAAGGGTTCATAGAAAGAGCGGAGCTGGCTGCCGGTGGAAGCGATAATTAGTACTTTTTCGCCGGGTAGCGGGGGCAGGTAAACAGTAACAGGTATTTGTTTGCCATCTTTGGTTCGTATTTCATTAACAGGAGCCTTCATGCATGTGTTCGGTTACGGGATACTAATCAGGGATACTATTCAAAGGTGAACCTGCGCCGCTTACCTGAAAATAGTATTTGATCGTAACAGTCCCGGGACTGAGCCGCTGGCCGGTTTGTTGAGTACAACGCCGCGAATCAGGCCAGGAGTTCGAGCAATTCCTCCCTTCGTGCCTTTGATACCGGAATTTTCATCTTGTTTTCCATCACCAGAAAACCGCCATCGCCCCGCACAAACTCCCGCACGCGCTTAAGGTTGATGAGATAGGAGTTGTGGGGTCTGAAAAAATGGTAGGGCGTCAGCATTTCTTCAAATTCACGAAGGGTTTTTGAAATAACCCGCTTACGGCCCTCTATCAGGTAAACATTCGTGTAGTTGCTGTTAGCTTCGCAACAAACAATATCCGCTGCATCCACAAACTCGATGCTCTCCTTTGATGCCAATGCTATTTTTCCCAGCTTTCCCTTTTTTTCAGCGTTCACGTTTTGTAGCAACACATCGATTTGGTCAGCCGAAACTTTGTGCTGCACTTTTCGAAGATGCTTTTCAATGGCATCTTTAAGTTCCTTGTTTTGAACGGGCTTCAACAGATAGTCAAGTGCACTGAACTTGACAGCCTGAATGCCAAAGTTGTCATAAGCCGTAATAAAAATGATGTCGAAGGGCAGATCACGACCCAGTTCCTCCAACACATCGAAGCCGTTTAGCAGGGGCATTTCTATGTCGAGAAAAAGCAGGTCGGGCGGCGTTTCCTTTAGATAACGTATACCCTCTGCAGGGCTGTCGAAAGCAGCCAGTACTTCCACTTCGGGGCAGTAATGCTGCAGTTTCCAGCGTAGCGTATCAATACTATGCTGTTCGTCGTCGATGATTACGGCTTTTATCATGGTCTTTCGTTTCGGGCTGAAAAAATAAATTTAAACAGGTATCACCAGTCGCACTTCAGTACCGGCCGCTTCGCCGGCGTCGTTTACCAGGTCTGTGATCATTACTTCAGTAGTGGTGTTATACAACTTATTGATCATTTCTATCCTGTCGCGTGTAATTTGCATACCCATACTGCGTTTTCTGTTACCAGGGTTTTGCGCCTTCAGCGCTTCCGCCCTGGCACGGCCGATACCATTGTCGCGAACAACACAGATAAGATTATTACGCAAATCCTGGCTGATATAAATTTCCACCAGACCGGGCTGGCCATCGGTCTTATGCATGATACCGTGCCAGATGGCATTTTCCACATAAGGCTGAACTAACATCGGCGGAATAACCACAGCGGACAAGTCAATCGTTTCGTCAGTAATAATGGAATATTTGAACTTTTCGCGAAAGCGAAGGCTTTCCATTTGCAGATAAAGGTCCAGTGCCTCCAGCTCGTCTTTAAGCGTAATGTAGTTGGAACGGGAGTTCTGAAGAATCAGCCGCATTAAGCGGGCGAAATTGTTAAGGTACTCCGATGCTTTGCCCGACTCATTGCGAATGATGTAACTATCGATCGAATTGAGGCTGTTGAACAGAAAATGGGGATTCATTTGAGCAAGCAACGCGGTCATTTCAACATTTGCCAGCTTCTTCTCATACTGAGTTTTCAACTTTTCCTTTTTCCGGAACTGCTGTATGCGATAGCGATAAAGCCAGTAAATGGCACCGGCGACCAACAAAACCACCCCCAGTTGAAACCACCAGGTCATCCACCAGGCAGAAGCAATAGAAATAGGGATTTCCAGCATTTCTTCGTTCCAGATATACTCGTTGTTGGCGGCTTGTAGTTGAAAAACATAGTCGCCGGGAGGTATATTGGTATAATTAGCGAGGCGGCCCGAGCTGGACTCCACCCAATCGTCGAACCCCTTCAGCCGATACCTGAAATGCGTCCCCGATGCCATGCTGTAGGCTTTGGCAGAAAACTGTAGTGATATGAAGTTTTGCCGATAGCTTAAGTTCAAGGGGCTGCTGCCATCGTAGAAAACAGTTTGATTCAGTAGTTTCAACTGCGCCACATAGGGTATTGGCAGCTCGCGGTTGCGTTGCAGTTCGGCAGGGTTAGCCATGGTAATTCCGTTTCGACCGCCAAACACCATTTCGCCGGTAGGCAGAAAACAAAATCCAAAGAAATCGCCGGCCGGCACACCATAACTGAAACTGAAGCGGCTTAAGGAAAGATCGATGCTGTTGATCCGTACCAGTTCGCTACTGGTAAAGCCCCACACGTTTCCGTCGACATCGGTGGCCAGATAGGTAAAATAACCAGCAATATCATGATCCTTCAGATCAAATTTTCGAACCAGTCCCTTTTCGGGATGCCGCAGATCGGCCATGCCGTACCATCCATCGCCACTCGAAAGCCAAACACGACCCTGTCGGTCTTCGGCGAAGTCGAATACAAAAGGAAAGCTACGGGCGGAGTCTTTGCTGAAAATATGGTGTACAAAGCGATCCTGATCGCGTAGGTAAACTGAATAGCCGCCTGACCGGGCCACCCAGGTATTGCCCTGGCTATCGTGAAACAGTTGACTTTGCCTGCCTACTGATCCTGAATCCCGGCCTATTGTCAATTCGTCTTTAAAATATCGATACTGGTTCTTCCTGCGGTCCCAGCGTATCAGGCCATCCGCATCGGCAGTAATCCAGATGTTGCCGGCGCCATCGGCCGCCAAATCACCCCATCGATTATACCGAACCTGAGGTTGATTGGGCATCAGCTTCAAGCGTCTGTTGCGCAAGGAATAAATGAACAAGCCTTCATCGGCAGATATTAAAAATTCGTCGGGATCCAACTCGGCAAAGCCTCGTACAATGATCCGACTCAGGCCCATTTCTTTTAGTCCATTAAATGCAAATGCTGACCATTCTTTTTTTGATTTGTCGAACTTGTACAGTGCATCAGCTATACGTGGGCATACAACCAGTTGCTGACTTTCCTTTTCGGGGTGAAGATAAAATACAAAGGCCCAGTCGCGGGCATACAAATGCTCAAAAGAGTATTGCGTAAATTGTTGAACAACGGGGTCGAAATACTGCAGACCATTGATATTGGCATGCCATATACGGTTGGCATCATCAATATAATCTACTCCATAAAACTGGTACTTCAGCGGCTGGTTCACTTTATACCATGTTACGCTTTCCAGCTGTGTGTCGTATACAACAAGTCCTCTGCCCGTGGTTATCCAGAGTTCCTGATTACTTTTTCGCCGTATGCCCGAAATAGTAGACATTAATACCTGTTCGGGATCGCCTTTTTTCACTTTTAATGGTGTAAAAGCTCCTGTTTCGGGATCAAACACATTCACTCCCGCCTCCCAACTGCCCACATATAACAGACCATTGTCGTGCTGATACATGCGCCTGAATGCGTTAAGCGCAACCTGATAGTCTTTTTTTTCGTGTGGGTAAGTGTACCAGCGGACCACCCCATTCACTTTGTTTATTTCCTGCAATCCTGCAACTGTTCCCACATAGATCAGGGAATCGTTGACTTTGGATGCTTCAATGCAAAGCACTGTTTGATTGGAGCCCAGTGCAGGCCGGATAGGTTGGTACGCAGAATGAGGAAAGAGAAATTTTTTGAAATCTTCTTTTTCACGGTCGTACATCCACACCCCATGATCGCGGGTACCCAGCCAAATTTCACCCTGGCGGTCCTGGTATAGCTGGGTTATTGACTGATCAAAGCTTCGGATAAGCGTGTCGGACTTGCCGTTTTCGTCGAGCTGGTAGTAGCGAATATGCTCTGTGGTAAGATTCAGTACGGCCAGACCCTGCGAGGTTCCCATCCACACTTCTTTGTCCATTGGCAATACCGCGCTCACAAGGTTATCGAACTTTAATGCCGGCACTGCAGCCGAAGGTCTGAATACACGAACCTGCTGTCCATCGAAACGGCAGAGGCCTTCGGCACTTGCCAGCCACATGAATCCGTCGGCTCCTTTGCGAATACTTCGAATATCATTGCTTGGCAGTCCCTGCTCCTTCCCAATCAGTACCGGCTGATCGAGCTTGTATTGTGCACTGGCCGCAAATGCCAGCAACGGAAGGAATAAGCAAATGAGTTTGCCTCGCAAAATTGAATTGAATTATGTAAATCAATGCTGCTAAAAGATTACTGGTGGCTTGCAGTTTAAATGGGAACGGCGGTCGGAAGTGCTACAAAATAATGCAATCCCCCGCGCAAGTAACAAAGTTTAGGGGGCATCGGTCGGGTTTCTTGATCAGGTGTAGCAGTTGGTTGAGCCAAAAGCCCGTTTGCATGAGCCGCCTGAAACGATTGATTTCTACGTATTTCGTAATTTGCAGCAGGCTCTGACTACGGACGGGAATCGTAGGCCACGGCTATTCATCCGTTAAATCTGCAACCCTGTATCTGACAACCCTCGAAATTATCGCCATCATCACCGGTCTGGGCAGCGTTTGGTTCAGCCGGCAGGCAAGCATTTTAACCTATCCGGTTGGACTGATCAATACAAGCCTGTATGTTTACCTCAGCTTTATCAACCATTTGCCCGGCGAAGCTACCGTGAATTTCTATTATACTGTTATGAGCATTTACGGCTGGTACATGTGGGGACGGCGAAATGAACAAAACGAAAAAGTATTGCAGGTAACTTTTTCAGACGCGCGCCTGTGGCGATTGCAACTGATTTTTTTCGCGTTGATCTATGGCGTTGTGTTTGCCGGCATATATTTCTTGAAAGATATCTGGTGGGAAGGAGCTATCCCCTGGGCCGACGGGTTTGCAACTGCTACTGCATTTACCGGCATGTGGTTAATGACACGTAAGAAGGTGGAGAGCTGGTACTGGTGGATTGCTACCAATATTGCCAGCATACCGCTTTACTATGTAAAAGGGCTGCAGTTAACCAGCGGGTATTATTTCATCCTGCTCATTTTCGCCTTCTGGGGACTGGCCACCTGGAAACAAAAGGCCAGCTCCAAACGTTCTGATTAACGGTTGCGGTTGTTGGCGACATTTGCGATAGCCCGCCTATTCTCTGGCTTCATTGTTTGTCGGGCAAATGAGTATATTGGGAACATGATTCGCAAGATCGTTATCATAGGACCCGAAAGCACCGGCAAGAGTACGCTCTCAAGCGAACTGGCTGCTCATTACGAAACCAGCTGGGTGCCTGAGTTTGCGCGAGAGTACTTGCATAAAAACGGTATTGCATACGAATACGATGATCTGCTCAAGATCGCTAAAGGACAGCTTTCACTTGAAGACGAACAGGCTCAGGCGCTGGAGGATCACGCATTGGAGTTTTTAGAAGAAGGTGGTCAGCTTCCGCTATTTATCGATACCGATATGTATGTGATGAAAGTGTGGAGCGAGTTTGTATTTGGAAAATGTGACCCTTTCATTCTGCAACAAATTGTGGAACGTAAATACGATTTGTACCTTTTATGCAATACAGACCTCCCGTGGGAACAGGATGACCTACGCGAATATCCCGACCTGGAAACCCGCTATAAACTTTTTCTCACCTACAAAGATCTGCTGGTAAACCAGTCAGTGCCATGGGTGGAAATAGCCGGGCAGGGTCCGGAGCGACTTCGCGCTGCAATTGCGGCAGTTGACGGCCTGTTGGGGTAAGTTTTGCCGGATTTTACGTATGCAATTGCTGCTACTGTGGCATCCAATAGTAAAATCAGCCGATATGCAACGCCTTCTTCTTTCCCTTTGCCTGTTTGCGACCCTTTTTGGCTGTGCACAAACCAGTCGGGAACAGCAAGTTGACGCCAATGAAACAGGACTATTGTACGGTGTAGAAGATTTGCGAATCCTTCGTGATCTGGTAGAGAAAGAACAGATTCGGTTTCGGTCCTGCCATCTCGATCGCAACTACTATTCACTGCAACAGGCCCGGGTAATTCATTTTCTCTTTAAGGCCGACGAAAAACAGATTTCCAACATTGAACATGCATTGCAAAAGAACCCTTCGTTCGAAGAAATTAAACTTCAGTTTTCATCCTACTTGCACGAAGTAGACAGCAGCCAGATGCTGATCTTACAGGAAGAAAAGCCAGAGAAGTCGTTTTTGGCTGGTTCGCCCAGCCGCGGATTTGAATACGCCGGCGTCAGCAAACAAGCAAGTTCGCCGATTGCAAAGGAAGGTTGGTATTGGAGTAGCTACGAGAAAAACCTGTACGGCTATTACTTGCTTGAACCTCTAAGCTCGTCTGTGATTCCAGCCGAATATGCTCGTCTGATCCAGTATGTTGACTGCATGGTAGACACTAACTCAGCGATTTTCCTCACCAATAAATATAACGATGACTGGCTTGAAAAATCTGAAACAGAATTGGCGGCCAAGCAACGAAAGCCACTAACAGACTATATAGGTGAAAAAATGGGCCAGAAAAAGAATCGGACTCGGTCAACTGTCCGTCTGAGTAACGAAATGATTGAATTTGCGAGTAAGGAACTGGCAGAGGATCTGCGTTTCCGTGGAATATTCAAAAGCTGCGTAGATGAAGTGCTAAAAAATGGTACGGATGCAGATGACCTGCAAATGTTAGCCGGAAAACTGAAAATGCACGAACTTGAACTCGACCTACTTCGAAGTTACCAGCAAGTTGGTTACTGTAGTCGGGATAGCCGTCCCATAGAACAGGCTATACAAATTGCCAAACTGGCCGGGAAAGTTCAAAAATGGGATATTTTTATGCGCGCCCACCTCAACATTTTAAATGACCGCTTTTCCCGCAACAGTGATGGCAGTTATGCCTGGCTTCAACGAAAAACTTATTTGAGAGAGTTGGAAGTACTGGAACTGAATGTGGTTGACCTGATGCTGGGACTTTCGCTGCGCGCCAAAGATCTTTCAGATAACCACTACGAAGGTACAATTTGGCGTATAGGAACTGCTTTGTCGGAAAGCAAAGACAGTCTTAGTTTTGAAGCGAGAGCAAAAGCCATGATCGATGATAGCCGACTCGATTTTTTCAACAGAGGCCTGATTCAGCTATTGCTAAATGAGTATCATAAGGCCAAACAACGACGTGACGAAGAGCTGGCAGTTGAAAAAAAGCGAACAGAGGCTTCGCGCTACATCTCCTTTATCAATCCGAAATAATTCGCTTAATATCTTCATCGGGCGCCAGAAAACGCATTTGCTGCATGATCTGCCGCGAGCGCGACGATACATAGCGCGAAGGAGGTTTTACTTTATATCGCTTGGGGTTAGGCAGACAGGCAGCAATTAGTGCGCTTTCCTGCTGAGTTAATTTGGCCGCAGATTTATTGAAGTAGATATTGGCCGCGCGTTCTATGCCGAATATACCATCGCCCATTTCAATCACATTCAGATACATTTCCAGTATCCGCTTTTTGCTCCAGAACAACTCGATCATAAATGTAAAATACACTTCAAGCCCCTTTCGTACAAAACTCCGCCCCTGCCAGAGAAATACGTTCTTGGCAACCTGCTGACTGATGGTGCTTGCTCCACGCACACGGCCGGGTTTTTTCTTATTGTAGTCCATGGCCTTTTGAATGCTCTTCCAGTCGAACCCATTGTGGTCGGCAAACAGCTGGTCTTCGGAGGCAATCACTGCCAGCCTCGCGTATTGGGAAATGTCTTCGCGATCCACATAATCCCGCTTGAGGCCATGACCACTTACCCAACTCACCAGCTGGGTGATGGTGATGGGTGGGTCAATCCATCGAAGCAGAATGATGTACACCAATTGTGCAACGAAAAGAATCAGGAAGATCTTCTTCGTCCAGCGCCAGCATTTTTTCAGAAATTCTTTCATAAACTGCCGCTGCAATATAGGAACAAGTATTTAATCGCGCAGAACGCCGCTTCAGGCAAAAAGGATGATAACAGGCTACGAACTCACAACGTTTTAGAATGCACGTCTACGCGGCAAATGAAAATCGATCATTTGAAGACGAAATTTTCGGCGAACATTAAATTCGCGCCGGCCCAGCTTGAGTTTGCTGATCAAATATTGTACAACCAGCGGGCCATAACCAATGACCAGACCAGCCGTGAGCGCCTCGTTGAACTCTGCCTGATTGCTAAGGGTTAGTCCGGCTGTTGTTAACGCCACGCCACCTGTTATGAGCAAAAGCTGGTTTACTGGTATATGAAATTTTTGGTCCTTTTTAGTCCGCACAATAACAGCCTCCACCTTAGCCATCGGAATGGGCTTTCCTAAGAGATAAATAGTATCGTCTTTCAGCAGGGTAATCAGGCCTCCAATAATGGTATCTCCGGGCAAACGTAGCAGTATACGGTCGCCTTCAGTATAAGTGCGCTTCTTTTTGTATCCCTTCTTTACAAACAGGTATCCGCCCTGTGCCTGACTGAAATGGCAGGTAAATGCGAGGAGCAGCATAAGCAGTACCGGTTTCATGGCGCCAAACTTAGTCTGTTTAAATCAGCCGCCAGCTGATAAAAGCCAGCTTTAAGATTTTATAAAGAAATAGAAAGGACCTCGGCCATTTTCATTTAAAATAAGCCAGCAAACCCCAGATAAGTGCAATGCCGAAGCCAATGAGAATAATCCCATTTATCCGGTTAAGTATATGAATATTGTGAGGTGTAAGCCGGTTTCTGATTTTGCCGGCCAGCAGTACTTTTGCAGTGTCGGATGCAAACACAACCAGCAGGCACACCGTAAACAGCACAATTCGTTCACGTACGGTATGGCTGATGAAAGTGGTGGAGCTTGTGATCCAGAAAAGGAAAATAGCCGGGTTTAGAATATTCATCAGGAAACCCGACAAAGCTATCTTGGCATAGTCCATTCCGCGGATCTGTACCAGGAGGTGCTGTCCCTGTTCGTTTACCGGCACACGCTTGAAAAACAGGAAATAAATGCCCATCACTATCAGGAAGATGCTGCCGGCAATACCTATTTCGAGCCGCATGCTGCTTAGACTTCGGAAAAGTTCAGTAAATACATTGCTGATCAGCACGAGGGCGATATCACTGGCCGATACACCGGCCACAAAAGCCATTCCTCCTTTTGTGCCATTGTTGATGCTTTGTTTAATTATGGAGAATATGACGGGACCTACCGAAATGCTCAGCAGTAGTCCCAGTGTTATTCCCTTTAATAATGCATCCAACATAGATTAGGCGGCGCTGGCGGAATCAAAGCGATCCTGTTTCTAAAAATTTATTCCAGTCTTCAAGCATTCTGCCCTTCATCACCCGCGGAAACTTGTGCTGACTACCCAGCTTTCCTTTCAACTCCATGAACCGCATAAACCGATCTTCGGGCAGCACGTCCAAAAAGACTTCTTTCAAAGCACTATCACGCTCCGTGGCATAGTCGTCGTTTAACTGGCGAAGATGTTGATCAATGCGCCTGCGAAGCTCAGCCGCATCTACCTGATCGTCGGTAGCCACATACCATTTGTGGGCAAAAAAGCCCTCGTGCGGAAAACCGACAACGGTGTATTCGGGTATGCTGATATTTAATTCTTCGCTCACCAGTTGAATGGCACGGTTCATATTTTCAACACTCAGGTGTTCACCTACCAGACTCAGAAAATGCTTGGTACGTCCGGTAATAACCACCTCATGCTTTTCCATATCTACAAACTTCACGGTGTCGCCAATCAGGTATCGCCAGGCACCGGCATTTGTACTCATAAGCAGGGCATATTCCTTGCCGGGCTCTACTTCATGAACCATCTTTACCGTTGGGTTGGCCACCAGCTTGCCATCGGCGTCAAAGTTTTTTTCATCAAATGGGACAAACTCAAAGAAAATATTATTGTTCAGTACCAGTTGCATACCCTTGGCGTGCTCGCGGGTTTTAAAGCCTATAAACCCTTCGCTCGACAAATAATTTTCGATGTAGACTATTGGTCGGCCCAACAACTTTTCGAATCCTTTTTTATACGGCTCAAAAGCTACTCCACCGTGCACAAACACTCCGAAATTGGGCCATATTTCGTGAATATTTTTCACCTTATAGTGCTCGATGATCATCTCCATGCACATCTGGCACCATGCGGGTACACCCACTATATAACCAATATCCCAGTCGCGGGCATGTTCTACAATTTCGTTGAGCTTCTGGTTCCAGTCGCGAATAGCAGCAATACGACCGCCGGGCTTATAAAAAGTCTGAAACCAGAAAGGTCGTTTCTTGGCAAGAATTCCACTCAGATCACCTGCATACCAGCCAGCTTTTCCCTTTTGCAGATCGGTTGCACCGCCCAGCATCAGGAATCCGCGCGTCAGGGCCTTTTTATTCGCTTCTTCGTACCCGAATACACTTATCAACTGACGGATATAGTTAATCTGATTGCTGCGTAGCAGATCTTTTGTAACCGGAATATACTTGCTGGCGGCTTCCGAGGTGCCGGAACTCAATGCATAATATTTGATCTTGCCGGGCCATGCCACATCGGGCACACCATCCAGCGTTTTTTGCCACCACTCTTCGTAAATCTTATTGTAATCGTGAATAGGCACATTCTGTTGAAATATCGGCGCCGGGTCTTTTTGCAGCAGCGCCTCATCAAACCGGTAGCGCTGACCAAATTCAGTGAACCGGGCCCTCTTCAACAACTTCTTTAATACTCTCATCTGTTGCCTGCGGGCATCATTGGGAGGAATGCGCAATGCACTTGCAATCGCTTTGGGGATTTTTATATCGATGATACTTGCCATATTTCAGCTTTCTGCTGACACTTAAAGGTACTGTTTATTGATGGCTTATGCCACTAATAACTGGCTGCGAATATAGGCTGCCATTAGATGATTTATGTATTTGTTTTGTGAGCGGAAACAGCGCCACCAGCGCCCAGTTTCGTATACAGTTGCCATATCTTTTTCCATTCCAGCGCGGGATCATAATCACGGGCATACCAGTAGTCAAGCATCTCAATACTTTCGGCAGGCATTTTGTAAGCCTGTGCCACCGGCACTCCATTACTGCCCAACACAGCCTTGCGAACAAAGGGCAATCCCTTTGCCTCGCCTAAATAGCCCAGCCAGGTTTTTTTCGCCAGTAATACAGAAAAACAATTAGCAAGAAACCGAATGGGATGCTTTACGATGAATAACTGCACGGGGCATGTTAGTATTCCCAACAAAGCCACACTCAGATCAATTAACCGCTTCAGTCTGCGTCGATAGGGATCGGCCAGCTGAAATCCATTCTGTGCGGAAAATGACTCACCACTGGATTCGCCGGAGTCGCTGCCAACAATACTATGGCTACCGGAAAAATGCCATTTCACCCTTAGACCCTTTGGCAGACCGGAGATTGTTTTTACAAGGGTTGACAAAGGAAGAGTACCTGCTACCACAACCAGCTCTCTGAAAGTGATTGTTTTTTGTAACTGGCTTAGCTCCGAAATGCCTGCCACACTGTTGTTGAGGTTGTCGTTGATAGAAACACGGCCAAGCAGCTTTTGCTGCAGGCCTGCTTCCTTCAATAACTGACGCACTTCTGCATATTCCTCTTCAGTTGCCAGCACCAGTGTACTCGCAGGCTCATGTTGCTGACGGTGCCTCGACAACACGCCGGTGGCAAGTAGCAGCCGCCTTAGCAGGCCAATTAGCAGAAACGCCAACAGCGCTCCAAACAAAATCATGCCTCGTGAAAATCGATATTGCTCAGGCAACAACGCGTACACTGCCAGCACCAGCAACGTGGCTGCCAGTGTGCTTTGAATCAGCTCGGCCCGCCTGTACCACCGATCATAAAGACCGGCGTAGTAAGCCGCAATCAGATAAACAACGGTAAATGCAGGAAAAGCTATCCATAATAAACGTGATTCGTACTGTACCTCAGGCTTTACATAATCGGCCCAAACCATTTTTACCAATGCAAAAGACAAAAGAATGAGGCCTGCGTCGATCAACGGCAGGCCAATAGCGCGCACAAAACGTCCTATAGCTGATATGGCGGCCCTGCCCCAGATGGCCAGATGAATGAAAAAGTTGAATGTGCCGGCCCGCCCCGCGCCATAATGTTTTTTTACAAAAAGGCTCATTGCCGTATAGAACATTCGCACATAATTCATGCTGGCTTTTCGGGTGCTTTCCCCTTTAAAATGAATAATGGAATCGCCTGCATAGTAATAATTGCGATACTGGCCGCCTGTATCGGAACAGCGTTGTTGCTGCAGTCGATAGCTGAGATCCACATCTTCTCCATACATGAAAAACAGCTCGTCGAAGCCACCAGTAGCTTCCAGCAGTTGGCGCCGCACCAGCATGAAGGCTCCGGCCAGCACATCTACCTGGTGATTGGCATGTTCGGGCAAATGACCAAGGTGATATGCCGCAAAAAGTTTTGAACGCGGAAAAAGTCGCGCAAGACCTGTGAGTTTATACAGCGAAATGAGGGGAGAAGGAAAGGAACGCTTGGATTCTTTTAAAAAACGCCCGCTGCCATCAAGCATTCGAATACCAAGGGCGCCTGCATCAGGGGTGGTGTTAAGGAAGCTGACAGCATTTTTAACGGCGGTTTCCGTAACCAGTGTATCGGGATTCAAAAACAGCACCTGCTCGCCACTGCTCATGCGCCATCCCTGATTGCAGGCTTTGGCAAATCCGGTGTTGATGGGATTCGCTACAAAAATGACTTCCGGGAAAAGCGGTTTCAAATAGTTGAGGCTGCCGTCGTCTGAGGCGTTGTCTACCACAATGATCTCTGCCCCTATGCCCTTCAGTGCCGCCCGCAACGAACAAAGGCACTGTTCCAGAAAGTGCTGTACGTTAAAATTGACTATGATCACTGATAGCTGCAAAAATCAATGGCTTATGGCTGCTAAGTACGAAGTTTTTAGGGGTAATGCAAAATAGAAACTCTGCTATCTGTTTGCCTTAAAGGCAGTTAGCGAATGCTGCCAACAATGCTATCTTTGCACATGCTTTTACAGACTTTACAGGAGGCCGTGAGGGCCGGAGCCGCAGAAATAGAGCGGTATTTTAATGGATCTTTTCGCGTAAGTCACAAAGAGGGTGTCAACAACCTGGTTACTGAAGCAGATCATGCTTCAGAAAAAGCCATCATGGACGTGATACGCCGTCAGTTCCCCGATCATTTTATACTGAGCGAAGAAGCGGGCGAAATTGTAATGGACAGCACTTACAAATGGATTATTGATCCTATTGATGGTACCATCAATTTTGCCCACGGCATACCTTTGAATTGTGTATCGGTGGGAGTGGAATACCAGGGAGAAATGATCCTGGGTGCAGTTTACAATCCACATATGAACGAATTTTTTCAGGCGGAAAAAGGCAAAGGAGCTACGCTGAACGATCAGGCTATTGCCGTGAGCAATGAAAGCAGCGCCATACGGGCCTGCCTGGTTACCGGCTTTCCATACACTTATATCAATATGGAAAACGGACCCCTGGAAGTGTTTGACCGATTTATTCGCAAAGGTGTACCAGTTAGGCGACTGGGTTCGGCAGCCATTGATCTTTGCTGGGTTGCATGCGGTCGCTTCGACGGGTTTTATGAACATAAACTGGAGGCCTGGGATAGTGCGGCGGGCTTTTTGATAGTAGAAGAGGCTGGCGGAAAAGTAACGGACTTTGATGGCAACAGGTACTCACCTTATCAACATCGTATCGTAGCCAGCAACGGTAAGATTCACGCAGAATTACTGGACGTCATTCATCAACGTCGGGAACTTTAAACACATTGGCAGACAAAAAATATGGAACCAAGAACAGAAATTGCGAGCCTGGGCGAATTTGGATTGATTGAACACCTGACCCGCAATATTGAACTGCAACAGGCCTCCACACTCGTGGGTGTGGGCGACGATGGCGCTGTAATCGATCATTTTGGCAAGCAGACGGTAATCAGTACCGATTTGCTGATTGAGGGAGTGCATTTTGACCTCATGTACACTCCCTTAAAGCACCTGGGCTACAAATCGGTGATAGTAAACCTCAGCGATGTCTTTGCCATGAACGCAACTCCCACTCAGATTACACTGAGCATAGGATTCAGCAACCGGTTTAGTGTGGAAGCGCTCGATGAATTTTATGAGGGCGTGTACGCGGCCTGCAGCGCTTATGGCGTAGACCTGGTTGGTGGCGATACTTCCTCCTCACAGAAAGGCTTTATCATTTCGGTTACTGCTATTGGCGAAGTGGCGCCCGAAAAGTTTGTACGCCGCAATACAGCACGCAAAGGCGATTTGATCTGTGTATCAGGCGACCTGGGTGCAGCCTATGTAGGGCTTCTCTTTCTGGAACGTGAAAAGAAAATATTCATGGAAAGCCCGGGCGTGCAACCCGATCTGGAAAATGAATCCTACGTAATAGGTCGTTTGCTTAAACCTGAGGCTCGCAAAGAGATTGTGCAATTTCTGGCGGAAGCAGGCATTCAACCTACTTCCATGATCGACGTGAGCGACGGACTCAGCTCAGACCTCCTGCACATCTGTAAAGACAGCGGACTTGGTTGCGTGCTATATGAAGACAAGCTCCCCATAGCCGAAGAAATGCGAAAAGCTGCATTTAAATTTGAAATAGATCCAACGGCCTGCGCGTTAAGTGGTGGTGAGGACTATGAACTACTCTTCACCATTGCACAGGAAGACTACGACAAGCTGTTGCTTCGAGAAGATATCAGCGTTGTTGGTTATATGACTGAAGCAGAGGCCGGTTCGCAAATCATTACAAAATCGGGGAACAAACATGCCCTGACCGCCCAGGGTTGGAACCACTTGAAATAAAAGGTGAATGAGCAGGAAATGCAGCGTTTTCTCACTGATCATTATGGCCACCCTGTGTTGCAGCTTTTGGAGTTGCCATACAGGAAAATTGGCGCGGTCGCCGCTGCACAAATACAGTCCTGCTGAATTGCAAAAGGACTATGCTGTTTTTCGTACTACCCTGGAGGAGGCTCATCCGGGTTTATACTGGTACAGCTCGCCCGACAGTATCAACTATTATTTCAACTGGGGCGCGGCACAACTTAATGACAGCCTTACGGAACCTCAGTTTCGCCATGTACTCAGCTATGTTACGGCTCGCATCAATTGTGGCCATACCACTATCCGCAGCAGCAAGCGCTACGCTCGCTATAGTGATACGAGTCGAATCCGTCGCATATTTCCACTCAGTCTTAAGCTTTGGGAGGAAAATGCAGTAGTAGCAGCCAACATTAACCCGCGCGATAGCATCCTGACCCGGGGTACTGAAATTCGATCGATCAACGGAGTGGCTGTGAGCGAGATTGCCGACTCCCTTTTCAAATTTCTGTCAACCGACGGATACAATCGAACCCATAAATTTCAAACCTTAAGCAATCGGGGCTTCTTTGGCAGTCTGTACAGCTCGGTATATGGTTTTCCTCCGTTTTACGACATCCGCTATATCGATTCCGCCGGAAACGAAAAACGCATGGCGCTGCGTCCTTATGTGCCTGTGCGCGATACTACCCGACGCCGCCCTCCCGACGTTCAGCGGCCGCCACAACCCAGCCGCCGCGAGCGACGCGAAATGCGGCGAAATGCGGTACGTCTGCTCAAAATCGACAGCACCGATCGTATAGCCATGATGGATCTGAATTCATTTGGTCGGGGCTTCGGGCTAAAACGCTTCTTTCGACGGTCATTTAGAACACTCCGGAAACACCAGATAGAGCACCTGGTCATTGACGTAAGGGGCAACGGTGGCGGCAGTGTTACCAACAGCACATTGCTTACCCGTTTTCTAAGCGATCGTCCTTTCAAAGTAGCCGACTCACTGTATGCACCTGCCAAACGTAAAACCTATAGCCGCTATATTCAAAACGATTTTTTTAACCGGTTATTTATTACCTTTTTCACCAGAAAGAAAAAAGACGGTAACTACCATTTCGGGTATTACGAAAAGCATCATTTTAAGCCGAGGAAAAAGAACCATTTCAATGGACAGGTTTATATTCTGACAGGTGGCAATTCTTTCTCTGCTACCACACTTTTTGCGGGAACGTTGCGGGAACAGGACAATGTGACCCTGATTGGTGAAGAAACCGGCGGCGGAGCCTATGGCAACTCGGCTTGGCTGATACCAGATGTAACACTTCCAAAGACCAAAGTGCGTTTTCGTTTACCATTGTTCCGGTTGGTGATCAACAAGGACCTGCCTCATAATGGACGGGGAGTGCAGCCTGAAATTTTTTCTGGTCCCACGCCCGAAGCTATTCGCGCCGGACTCGATTACAAACTGAATACCACTTTGGAGCTGATTCGCCAGCGAAGGTCGGCCGCTCAGCCCTGATGATCGTCGGGCAGAATCAAAAATGGATCGGCATCGCGCAGGAAAGGAAATTTTTGACGGATTTCTTCCAGGTCTGATTTTTGAAGAGTAACAGTGATGCTGTCTTCAACATTGGTCAATTGAGCCACTATTTCTCCCAGCGGGTTAATAATCATACTGTCACCGCTATGGGCAATACCGTTACCATCGACCCCCACCCTGTTTACCGCTGCCACATAGCACTGATTTTCGATGGCACGCGCCTGCAGCAGGGTCTTCCAGGCATGAATACGGCGCTCGGGCCAGTTGGCAACGTAGATGAGTAGATCGTATTCCGGATTTTCGCCGGGCGTTTGCCTTGCCCAAACCGGAAACCGAAGATCATAACAAACCAGGCAGTTGACCCGCCAGCCATTTACCGATGCTATGAACCGGCGATTACCGGCGGTATAAAACTGATCTTCTCCGCCATACGCAAAACGATGACGCTTGTCGTATTGCCCGAGCTGACCAGTAGGAAGTACCCATAACAGCCGGTTATAGTAGGCAGGTTTACCTGCATGGTCTTTTCCATCTTCAATAATCAGACTGCCGGTTAAAATAATCCGGTACTGACGAGCCACACGTTTCATCCATTGCACCGTTGAGCCATCCATGGTTTCAGCCAACGCGTCGGGTCGCATACTGAAGCCGGTACTGAACATTTCGGGCAACAATACCAATTGAGTTTTACCCGCAAGTGCTGCAATTTTCTGCTCCAGATTTTGCAGATTAGTTGTTTTATCTTCCCAGGCCAGATTGGCCTGTATAAGGCTGAGCGTTATCATTTGTTGGTTTTCTTCTTTTCGCTGAGTCTGGCTACTGCGGCCAATACCAGATCGGTTTCATAGCCACGTTGCATCAGATAATCCTGCGTTTTTTTGCGGCGGACCAGGTATTGTTCTCCCTTCAATGATGCGTAACGATCTTCTGCCAGCTCGTCAAGTGTTGCCAGATAAGAAGTTTCATCGATTTGAGCCAGCGCTTTCTTGATGCTGTATTCGCTCACCTGTTTTTGGCGAAGCTCATACCGGATCCTTTGGCGGCCCCATTGCTTCATACGGTACTTACCTCCCGCATAGGCAATAGCAAATCTTTCTTCGTTCAGGTAGTTTTCTTCTATAAGTGTGGCTATTATGCCGTCCTGATCCTTTTTCCACACTCCCAGCGAAAATAGCTTTTCCCGCACCTCGCTATGGCAGCGCTCCTGATAGGCACAATAGTGCTTCAGCTTTTGCAAAGCCTGCTGTGGAGTGTAGTTTTTTGTAAACCGGGACATAGTACAAAGTTAAGAAACCGAAACCCGTTAGCCCATCCTTTGGCAGGCGCTTTACCCCTGTTTACCCCCTTTTATTTTTCAATGGAATTTTGGGAAAATCTGTAGTTTCGCCCCAAACGAAAAGCGCGATGAAGTTTATTGTTTCCTCCTCTTCCCTGTTAAAGCAACTGCAGCATATTTCCGGTGTCATCAGTGCCAATACGGTGCTGCCGATCTTGGAGGATTTTCTGTTTGAAGTAGAAAAAAATAAGTTGACAGTAGTAGCTACCGACCTCGAAACGGTGATGCGCATACAACTGGAAATTGAGGCGCGCGAAAGCGGCAAAGTGTGTATTCCTGCCCGCATCCTGATGGATTCGTTGAAAAATATTCCTGATCAGCCGCTCACGTTTAATATCGACAAAAATTTTGGCGTTGAAATAACCAGCGATAACGGGAAATACAAAGTGATGGGCGAAAACCCCGACAATTTCCCCAAGGAGCCAGCGGCAGATGATACCAGCTCGTTTACCATCAGCGCAGCAGCACTGGTAACCGCCATTAACAAAACGCTTTTTGCCACCAGCAACGATGATCTTCGCCCGGCCATGACCGGCGTTTTCTTCGAGCTCGATAAAAAGGGTGTACAGTTTGTAGCTACAGATGCCCATCGCCTGGTTCGCTACAAACGCACTGACGTAAGCGCCCCGAAAAACGACAATTTCATTGTGCCCCGTAAGCCGCTGACGCTTTTGAAAGGCGCCATACCGGTAACCGACGAAGAACTAACCCTCAGCTATAATAGTAATCACCTTTTTGTAAAACACGGTACTACCCAAATGAGTTGTCGACTCATCGACGCACGATTCCCCGATTATCGCGTTGTTATTCCGGCCGACAACCCTTACCGGCTTACTGTAAACAAAAGTGATTTTCAAAGCGCGCTTCGCCGCGTGAGCATTTTCAGTAATAAAAGCACCAACCAGGTTGCATTGAACATCAGCGGTAGCGAACTTCAGCTGGCAGCGCAGGATGTTGATTTCAGCTTTGAAGGAAACGAACGCATGAAATGCCAATACACCGGTGAGGACCTGGTGATTGCTTTCAACGCAAAATTCCTGATCGAAATGCTCAACGCCGCCGACAGCGACGAAGTGAACATTGAGCTCAGCACACCTACAAAAGCAGGCCTGATTAAGCCGACAGAACAGGACGAAAACGAAGACCTGCTGATGCTGGTA
The DNA here is from genome assembly GCA_046297935.1 of Chitinophagaceae bacterium. Lineage (GTDB taxonomy): Bacteria > Bacteroidota > Bacteroidia > Chitinophagales > Chitinophagaceae > CAYMZZ01. The sequence goes on along the minus strand of JBKBHA010000009.1, from coordinate 30,936 downwards.
ATGCCGCTGATGCTGAATCAGTAATGCCAACTTCCGATCAAAAAAATTTGGTAAATTGTGTGAAACATTGAATAGCCGGCAGCAACCGTTATTCAGATTCACACATTTACAAATTATTTCTATTGCGTTTTCAGTTACTGGCCCGTTTCGACAATTATATTGATGCCCATATTGCCTTTGGCCGATTGAAGGAAGAATTTATTAACTGCCATTTGCAGGATGAGTATACTGTCACCATCGACCCCTTTCTTTCGAATGCAATTGGCGGCATCAAGTTAATGGTGGCCGAAGAACAAATGGAACGGGCGCTGGCAATTCTGTCGGAATCGGGCGATGACCAGGTATCCTGAATTGGAGGCGCCCGGTGTATTGATTAAATTTTTTGCCATGTGGGATCGCTTGCTCGATTATTTTCAAACGCTCGAATCGCGTCCGCTGGAGCGTATGGCCATTCTGGTCGGAGGTTTACTCTTTTTCTGGATCATCGAAGGTGCTATTCCCCTTTTCCCTTTACGTTACCGGCGCAAAAAAGTGAACCATGCCCTGGTCAATTTTGGCTTCACCGTCATACATCTGATCATTCACAGCTTGTTGGCCATTCTGATTGTGTTGCTGTCAGACTGGTGCAGACAGCAGCAGTTTGGTTTGGCTTACTGGACCGGCGCAGGCATTCTTATGACTATTCTCATTTCTGTACTGGCGCTCGATTTCAGCAGCTGGCTGGTACATTTTGTGATGCACAAAAACGCTTTGTTGTGGCGTTTTCATCTAATTCATCACAGCGATACCAAGGTTGATGTTACTACCGGTTTACGTCACCACCCCGGCGACAGCCTGCTGCGGGGTGTGTTCTTCCTGTTACTGATTTTTGTTTCGGGCGCTCCCATGTATGGAGTGATGATTTATCAGACCCTGGTAGTATTTGCCACGGCATTTACCCATGCCAATATTCGCTTGCCTAAAAATCTTGATCGGGCGCTGAGTTTTGTGCTCATTTCTCCGAATATGCACAAAGTGCATCACCACTGGAAACAACCGTATACCGATAGCAATTACGGTGCTGTATTTTCCATCTGGGACCGAATGCTGGGCACTTACCGGCACCTCAACACCGACGAAATTAAATACGGCCTCGACCGTTATTATCCTGCAGAAAAAGATGAAGATTTTGTGGCGTTGTTGAAGAAGCCTTTTCAGAAGCTGGATTGACTAGACCGACGATCGAGTTTCTTCCTGTCTTTACGGCGTATTTCATTTGTGCTATCTTTCCAACAAATTTCGTCGATTTCACAACCCGATTTATGCAGCGCAACAATTCTCAATCCATCATAGCCGTAATACCAGCCCGATATGCTGCCACCCGTTTTCACGCTAAACTGATGCAGCCATTGGGCGACAAGCCGGTTATCCGTCATACCTACGATGCTACTGTAGCTACCGGATTATTTGATGAAGTGATTGTTGTTACCGACAGTGAAGTGATTTTTGATGAAATCAGTAAGCATGGCGGCAGGGCGATTATGAGCCAAAAAGCACACGAAAGCGGAAGCGACCGGATTGCCGAAGCCATTGAGAACATGGAAGTAGACGTTGTAATCAACGTACAGGGCGATGAGCCTTTCATTAAAAAGGAACCTCTGGAAAAACTGGTGCGCCTGTTCGATGATCCTTCTGTGCGGGTAGGTTCATTGATGAGGCCGCTCACAGATCCGGCCGATATTCAGAATCCCGCGTGTGTAAAAGTGCTGGTAAATCAGCAAAACGATGCTCTCTATTTCAGTCGAAGCATTATACCTTACCCGGCTAATAAAGAATCGCTGCCCTCGTATTTTTTGCATATTGGCGTTTACGGTTATCGGAAACAGACTTTACTTGAATTTACTACCTGGCCGGCAGCACCTCCCGAAACCTGGGAAAAACTGGAGCAGCTCCGATATCTCTATCACGGTGTACCGATCCGTATGGCTGAAGTGGGTTTTTTGTCGGTTGCAATCGATACTCCCGAAGATCTGGAGCGCGCACAAAAGATGCTCGGTTTACAGTAAGAACTATTGTTCAATTGCGTTGATTTCTTCAAGTAGTCGCTGAACTTCCCGGTTTTGCTTATTGAATTCGTCGGCATAGGCATCAGGCGATTCTTCATTCATTTTCAACAATAGCTCCGATTCCTTTAATCGGGCGACGGAATACTTGACGGAAAGCCGGGCAAACTTTTTTTGTGGCTCCGAAAATCTGTCGATGGACGCATTGGACCAAAGTTCTGTTGCACGCCTCCAGTTGGGTATAGCTATATCCCGCAAACCCGTAATCATTTTTTCTCGAGTACCATTTTCTGATGAATAAACAGCATCGAGCGCCTTTGATTCCAGCTCGGCAAATTGTTTGTATAAGGCTACGAAAGAATTTGCCGGCGTGGGTCGTGCAGTAAAATTTTGAGAAAACCAGATAGCAGCTCCCATCATTACCAGCATCACTACATACACCCATGCTGCTCCAGGCTTCCTGATTTGTTCATTTTGCTTGTTTTGTTTTCGCAACTGCAGGAATAAAATATAGCCCAGCGGCAAACCTGCCAGCAAACCGCCAATATGCGCCGCATTATCTATCTGTGAACTTCGCAAACCATTTGCAAGGTTGAAGACTACCATTACCACAAACGCCTGCCCCAAACCCTTCCTGGCCGCAGTGGGAATGAGATTGGTGGTTAACAAAGCGAGCATAATGCCATTCAAACCAAAAATTGCTCCCGATGCGCCAGCGCTCACCAGAGGTTCTCCGCTGTGCCACCACATACTTACCACACTGGCAATTACACCCGAAGCCAGATAAGATAAAATAAATTTTGTTTTTCCCAACAACGGTTCCAGCACGCTGCCTACAATGAATAATACATAGCTGTTGAGCAAAAGATGAATTACGCCTATATGGATAAACATATTGGTAAACAGCCTCCATATTTCGCCATTGGCTGTGTAAGGACCGTAGTTGCCGCCCCATTTCAGTATTTCATCACTGCCCGGGTTTAACATATCCACGCCAGACAAGGCTGTTGCAATAAACAACAACACATTGATGGCTAAAATTGTATAGGTAACATAGGGTAAGGTACCACTTGGGTTCATCGCCTGTTCAATCTCCACCGCTTCCCTGATCGTGGTTTCGGTAATGGCGGCCATTTCTTTTCGCCACTGAAGCAATACTTCGTCGCTTACTTGTTGCGAACATTCCCGATATGCCTGTTCAAAAGCGCTGATATTTTTTTGATTGATTTTTCCGAAATCAAATGCTTCACCATTAACCATTTTGCTGCTCACCTGCAGTTCCTGGCCCAGCAACTCAATAGTTATTTCCTGATCATAACGTTTCCAGGTTCGGATAGTATGGGCTACAATCAGATCATCCTGTGCAATTGAGATATTCCATCCCAGTTGTTTGAGCGCGCCAAAGGCAATCGGCATTTTTTGACTTAAATCGATTCCGCCAGTTAAAATAAACTGTGTTTTTGATGGCATGGGTTCAGCTTGTATTGCCAAAATAGCAAATCTTTATCTTGAAAACGCACCCAAATTTTGCGAACCATATCTCCATTGAATCTGGCAAAAGGCCCCTAAAACTTTCTCATGTTCTATCTTTGCCCGGTCTATGAGGCCTGTTAAGCGAGTATATCAGTATATTTTTCTTTATCTGCGCACCAAAATAACGCGGGTTCAGTATATGATGCTGATTGCAACCCTGGTGGGCTTGTTTTCCGGATTAACTGCCGTGCTGCTCAAAAGTTTGGTTCACTTCCTGCAGGAAACCATTACTCAAATGCCGCTCAGCCGCTTTGCCTATCTGGCTTTTCCTCTTGTGGGTCTGCTGGTAACTGCATTGATTGTACGGTATTTTTTCGGAAACTATCTAGAGAAGGGCATCGCTATGGTGCTCAAGTCTATTGCACGCAAATCGTCGTTTATACCACTTCGGCATACGTACCAGCACGTCATTACCAGCTCTATTACGGTTGGTCTGGGTGGTTCTGCTGGTTTGGAAGCGCCGATTGTTGCCACAGGTTCTGCAGTAGGCAGCAACACAGCCCGTATCAGCGATCTCAACTATCGCGAGCGAACGCTTCTGATTGGCTGTGGGGCAGCAGCGGGCATTGCAGCGGTTTTTAATGCGCCTATTGCCGGTGTTATCTTTGCCATTGAAGTGCTGCTCACAGAAGCAGTGGTAGTGAGCTATTTCATTCCGCTGATCATTTCCTCGGTGGTTGGCGCACTGTGTAGCAAGATCATACTACAGGAGTCAGCACTTTTCAATTTTGTGCTGAAGGAAAATTTTGATTATCGCAACGTGCCTTCCTACATTCTTCTGGGTGTGCTGGCGGGATTTGTTTCGCTCTATTACGCGCGTGTATTTAAAAGAACAGAAGTCCGACTGCACCACTGGAATATAAATCCGTTCCTGAAAGCTGCCGCTGGCGGCTTTTTGCTGATGGGGCTCTATTTTGTTTTCAGCCCGCTGTTTGGCGAAGGCTACGAAAGCATCAAATCGGTTGCCAATGGCGATGCGGTACAATTCAACGACAATATCACCCTGTTCTCCTTACTCCCGGATGAATGGTCCCTTGTGCTCTTCGCCGGACTGATCGTACTGTTGAAACCCATTGCCGCTGCCATTACTATCGGAGCAGGCGGAAACGGAGGTAATTTTGCGCCCTCACTTTTTACCGGATCCTTTTTGGGTTACTGGTTCAGCAAATTGCTTAACAATACTGGCTGGTTCAAAATACCCGAAGGCAACTTCAGTCTGGTTGGTATGGCGGGCGTGCTGAGTGGAGTCATGTACTGTCCCTTGTCGGCGATTTTCCTTATTGCTGAAATTACAAATGGCTACGAGTTGTTTATACCACTGATGCTGGCGAGTTCAATTTCATTCTTTATTGTGAAAAGCTACGAGCCCTACAGTATGGAAACAAAGAAACTGGCCATGGAGGGCGAAATTTTTACCCATCAGAAAGAAAAAAACATCCTTACTGCCATGCGCCTCGAGGATCTGATGCAGGATCGATACGAGAGCATTCCGGTAGACCGGAAATTGCGCGATCTGGTTGAACTTATCAAGAAGAGTGAAAGAAATATTTTTGCCGTCAACGACAGCAAAGGCAAATTCGTTGGAATTATTGAGCTTAATGATATCAAGCAGCTACTGTTTCAGCCGGAAAAATTTGATACCGTATCGCTTCGTACGATCGTTAAAAAGCCGGCTGCGATTCTGAACATCGATCAGGACATGCACTCGGTAATGACTGCTTTCGACATCAGCCAAAGCTGGTACCTGCCGGTACTTGATGCCGACAAGCGTTTTATGGGTTTTCTTTCCAAGACAAAAGTGTTCAACAAGTACCGCGAAATTCTTTCTTCGCAAGGTGATTTTGATTGGGCAAGTTCGTAACTTGGTGAAATGGGTGTACGGCTGAAACCGGAAAAATATCTTCGTTACCTCTATCTGCCAAACCTCTTTGGTACGCAGCGTACCAAGGAAATTCTGTCTGTTAACCCCACCGTCATTCCTCAACGGGAAGAGGCCAAAGAGGTCCTCGTATTTGCATTCAATTTCGATAGTCAGCGGCTCGACGATCAGCGGCTGTCGTCGGTAGAAGAGGCTTACCGATTCAAGGATGCTGAAGGCATTACCTGGATCAACATCGACGGCTTACGGAAAGCAGAAGTGGAGAAAATATGTACGCATTTCCAGATTCACCCACTTTTGATTGAAGATATACTCAGTATCAACCAGCGCCCCAAAATGGACGAAGTGGAAGGCGTGCTGTTTTGCCTCCTAAACATGCTTTATTATAATGCGGTAAAGCAAACGGTAGAACAGGAACAGATCAGCATTGTGTTGGGAAAAAATTTTGTAATCACCTTCCAGGAAGATGCCAGTCGCGATGTATTCAATCCATTGCGGGACCGGTTGAAGATGGCATCCAGCAAAATCCGCCAGCGGAACGCCGACTATCTCTGTTATTCGATGCTGGATATGATTGTCGATAATTATTTCCTGGTAATGGAAAAGCTGGGCGAACGAATTGAAGTGTTGGAAGAAGAAGTGATAAGGCATAGCAACAAGCGTTCACTTGCACGCATCAACCAGTTGCGGAAAGAGCTCATTGTACTTAAGCGAAATACCGTACCTGTTCGCGATCTGATTGCCGGTATATTGCGCAGCGACAGCGAGCTGCTGGATGATCGCAACACGAAATATTATAAGGATATTTCCGATCACATCGTTCAGGCTATTGATCTCACCGACAACTATCGCGATATCATGATGAGTATGCAGGATCTTTACATTAACAATGTAAACCTGAAGATGAACGAGGTGATGAAAGTAATGGCGATTGTGACCTGCCTGCTGGCGCCCGCTACCGTTATTGGTGGCATTTTTGGGATGAACTTTGACTCCATACCCTACCTGCACAATCAGTATGGCTTCTGGGTAGCGGTGGGTATAATGCTCATTATCCCGCTCTGGATGATCTTCCTCTTTCGGAAACGAGGCTGGTTCTAGTTTGAACTGTTGAACAGACTCGCTTTACTGGCAGTCACTATTTGCGTTTGTAAACAGGAACGGTACTGCAGGGTTCCCCATACATGACCGATTTAGCTACGGGTACCAGCTTTTGAGTAAGAGCCGTATACACAAACTCTTCAATCAGTTCATCACCACAGCCTTTTATTACAACTCGCTGATCGCGGTAAGGCTCTGCCGGCAGTTCAGATAGTTTGCGTTGAAATAACTGGCGTCTTGCTTCCAGGTCATTACCCATCAATACTTCTTTCGCAATTCCGCTCAGGCAGGTGGTGACCAGCATATACGCCCAAACGGGAATGATTGCATCGGCGGTGCAGGTCAGGGTCACGGTCTGATCCCGCAACGATTCCCAGTCGTATTGCTTCAGTGCCTCTCTGAAATCTTTCTCTTTCAGAATCATACCCATAAATAAAAAGTCCTTTAGATCAAACACCATTATTTTTTCGCGGGGTATGAAATCAGCGGGATCCAGGGTGATCAGGCCACTTTGGGCAATCTTATTGACAATTTCTTCGCTCATTACATCTTATTCTCTGCAAAGATAACAAGCCGGGAGCGGCAAGGTTCTTAAAAAAATCCGGGCCGCTTTGCAGGCGGCCCGGATGCGTTGGCAGTGGGTTATGGTTGTGGCAGGAACAATCCTGCTTAGAAATACTTGCTGGTATTATCAGTAATCTTTGCTGCGCGGCGAAGTGCGCGTTCCGGACTGGCGTACGCGTTCTTTCCGTACAGAATCTGTTGCTTACGCTGTTCTTCAATGTCGGTGTTGGTAAGAGCAGTTGTGGTCTGATCATTTACACGCATTACATACACTCCTTCGGCACCTTCAATAGCCTCAGGTACAACCTTGCCTTTGTTTGCAGGATTGAATGCCGCACCCACTACACGCGCTTCACGGGTAAGGCCGGCAGGGCGGGTACCAGTCAGTCGCAAGCTGTCATAGCTTTCAATGTTGCGGCCGCCCAAAGTTTGGGCTGCTGCTTCAAGAGTAGTGATATTTCCGATTTTGCGCTTGATGATTTCGGCTTTCTTATGATTTACAAGGAGAGGCTCCACCTGAGGACGTGCGGTGGCTGGCGATTGCGTTCCTTCTGCCAACACATCGGTAACCATAGCAACTACATAGTTGTCGCCTACACGCTCCGGTTCAATCACATCTCCTTTATCCGCTTCGTACACTTTTCTTACAAAAGGACGTGAGTAACCTACGCCTACAATCTGGGCACCATTGGGTGGCAACACCGCACTGAGTTTGTTGATGCCTTCTGCTTTCAGCTTTTCTGCCTCCTTATCGAAAGTTTCAGCATTGCGGGCAGCAGCGGCAAACTGGTCAGCTCTTGTGCTGGCAGCATTATCGGTCTCGGTGCTTGCTTCAATTGGCTTCGCGAAATAGGCAATCTGATAATGAGTTTCCGGTTTAATGAAACTCATGATCTCGATATAATGATATCCGAACGAAGTTTTTACAATTTTCCGCTCGCCGGGTTTACCATCAAACAAAATGAACTTAGCAAACTCGGGCGCAAAGTTCTCCGACTGAATCTGAGTAGACGAAAAAGTCATTTCTCCCTGCTGTGCACGACTTCCGTCCGATTGTGGATTGTATTGTTCTACCATAGCGGCCCAGGATGCACCGCCATTGATGGCGGCAGCAATACTGTCTATTTTTCTCTTGGCAGTGCTATCGTCAAAACCACCCTGCTGTACATTGTTGCTAACCAGTACGTGGCGGCATTTTACGGAATCAGGCAACACGCGGCTATCGAGCATTTTTGCCAGCACATAAGTATTACCATCCAGGTACGGACCAAAAACTTCGTTTTTGTTCAGCATCAGTATGCTATCCTTAAAGCCGGTGCCCATCGCCATATTGGCTGCAGTTAACTGACTTTTGGCAAAATAAGCTTCTGAATAAGGAATGCTGCTGGCATTACGCGTGATCAGAGAAGCGATATCCTGCGTTGTGTCCATTTCTGGCTTCAGGTCCATTACAGCCTGGTAAGCTGCGGCCGTGTCGGTTGCAGTAGGTAAAGCGCTGAAAGCTACATAGCTGATCGTACGGCTGGCATCCTGCTTAAAGTCTTCTTTATGTTTGGCGATATAGTCAGCAATTTCTTTATCACTAACAGTTGGTACACTATCAACGGGAATGTTTGAGTAAAATTCTTTTACTACTGAAATGGAAGCCATCATCGCATTATCAGCATTCTGCTTTTCTACCAACCATTTCGGCACATTGTAACTATTCACCAGCAGAGATGTGAATTTTTCGTACAGACGTTGCTGCTCCATACCATCCATGAAAGCCGCTGCCTGGTTTTTAGTAACCGGATCCTTTGAGCTCAACATCATGTCGATGTTTTCTTTCGCGAGCTGACTATTATATAAACCTGTATTGGGATCAGTAAACGCCTGAGCAAGCTGAGCGGGTGGGTTCAATCCGTAGAGATAGTCGCCCATTTCAACTTTCGATACTGCAAGACCCAGCTTCTTCACTTCGTCTTTCAATAAAAACAAATTTACCATCTGATCCCAGGCCTGCGTTACCGCCATTTGACTAACCGCAGGATTAGAACCCTGCAACTGATACTGCTGCATCAGGTTGGCTTCCTGAGCCTGTACTGCTTGTTGAAATTCAGAAATGGGTACTTCCTTTCCATTTACTTTACCAACAGGGTCAGGACCAGTACCTGAAAAAAGGCTGCCTCCATTTTCAAAAGCAAGCATCACCACAAAAATGATCAGGGCCAGGGCAATGATAACCGCCATCACTTTAGCGTACTTCTCCTGGATCTGCTGAATTACTGACATAATATATTATGTAGGGTTAAAAAACGGATGGCAAAAATAGGGGAATTATAGATATGAAAAAATTGTGGAAAACTCAGACCGAGCCCATGCTGCTTGTGGCTGTTAACTGTTTTTAAGTAGCTTTTGTTCAATTAGTTAATGTGTGAATTAGGTAATCTGTTCCTGTCAAACAACCGAATTCGCACATTAAGCCATTACTTGGGATAAACCAGCTTCATTTCCTTCACCAGATGTCCCGCACCGGCAAATTTGTCGACTATAAATAACACATACCGAATATCGACCATGATGTTGCGGCAAATGGATGGGTCGTAGTTAATATCGCTCATGGTGCCTTCCCATACACGGTCAAAATTGAGCCCTACCAGATTTCCCCAGGCATCGAGGGCAGGACTGCCCGAATTTCCGCCTGTTGTATGATTGCTAGCGATAAAGCAAACAGGCATTTTGCCATTCTTTCCATATGGACCAAAGTCCTTTTTATTGTAAAGATCTCTCAGCTTTTCTGGTACATCAAACTCATAGTCGCCGGGTACATATTTCTGCATCACACCATCGAGATACGTATATGGGTCGTACGACACAGCATCACGTGCCTGATATCCCTTTACGTTTCCATAAGTCACTCGCAGCGTGCTGTTAGCATCCGGATAAAATGTTCTTTCTTTCATCACCAGCATCTGTGCTTTCATATAGCTGCGCTGGCTCTCATTAATGCGGTCCTGAATGCTGTTCAATTTTGGCATGATTTCGCGGCTGTATAAACCAGCCATTTCCGAATACAGCTGGTAGATAGGATCCTTCTCCATGGCTGCAATCAAAGCATCAGGATCCTGGTCGATTGATTTCAAGACCCGGTCGCCATTGTCGAGTTCGCTTTTATTGTATAATTCCGCCGCCCATGTAGTATAATCTTTCTTGCCTCTTGCCGCGGGCGCCACATTTGCTTCGGGCTGATCTTCTGCATAAAGCGGCATCAGTGTTTCAAACAATTTCTGATCTACTCCTGAGTTGTATTCACCATATAACTCCTTCAGGCGACCGCTGATTCTTTGGCTGATTTCTGGATAATTGCTGCGACCCTTAGCCTGTTGCAGCTGACGCAACAAATTGATGACGGTAAATACTTCTATTTTACTGGTGATTTCAAGGTAATAATCGCGGGCTAATCCATACGGTTTAAGTTCATCGTACGCCTGCTGAAGCTGATTCAGCAAAGTGCCATATTCTGCTTTCCAGGCGGGATTGGCATCTACCCGCTTTTGGAATAATGCTTCATAATTTTTCTTTTTTGTTACGGCATCAGTGCGAGTTAAACCCAATACTTCACCCTGCCATTTTTTCCATGCATTGCTTATGCCGGCATACTTGGCAGCATACTGTATTTTGATCTGTTCATCTTTTCGCATGAATCCGTCTATTACTTCCAGGGCCTGCGTCCGGATTTTAATTTTTGCAGGATCGTTTATCTCTACGGTTTGTTGTACAGCAGCTGAGTGCAGGTATTCCATGGTGCGGCCCGGAAATCCAAACACCATCGTAAAATCGTTGGGAGCCGTTCCTTTCATATTGATGGAAAGGGCACGCTTGGGTACGTAAGGTACATTGTCGGGTGAATAGGGGGCTGGCTTATTGTCTTTACCGGCGTAAATCCGAAACATGGAAAAATCGCCAGTGTGTCGGGGCCACATCCAGTTGTCGGAGTCTTTTCCAAAATTGCCAATAGAAGACGGCGGGGCACCTACCAGCCTTACATCGTTGTATGTTTCAGTTACAAAAAGATAATACTGGTTACCTTCAAAAAAAGACCGGATAAAACTGTTCTGCCAGCTTTCCTTTTTTACCGAATTGTTGGCTTCCTTAATATTACGATCTATTTGCACCTGCCGCTCAGATTCCGACATTCCCTTTTGAACGCCGGCCAGAACTTTAGCCGATACATCCTCAATACGAACAATGAAAGTCACAAAAAGAGCCGGGTTGGGCAGTTCCTCGCCTCTATTCATTGCCCAAAAGCCATCGCGTATATAATTGTTGTTGAGAGTTGAGTGGTTCTGTATAGCATCAAAACCGCAGTGATGATTGGTTAATACCAGCCCCTGACTGGAAATTATTTCGCCGGTACAAAAACCACCGAAACTAACGATGGCATCCTTCAGGCTTCCACTATTAATATTATATATGTCTTTGGCGCTAATCTTCATTCCCTTCGCCTTCATGTCTTTTTCATTCAGCTTTTCCAGCAACATGGGCAACCACATACCTTCCTCAGCACGTAAAAGCGACACAAACAAAAGGGCAATAGCAGTCAAAATAGAGCGCATTAACTTCATGGCAAATCGTTTTGGTAAAATTAATCGTTTCGGCAGTTTTGATCTTCCAAACAGGGGGTGCTATTTATCATAATTCATTTTTTCGACCTCTTGCGGGTGGCTTTTTATACCCAAAAGGCTGTGGAAAGCATCTAATTTCTGTGAATAACCCTCCGTGGAACGTGAATATGAAACGGGATTAATGGCAGGAAACTACATAGCCGGCGAAAAAAATTGTTTCACGGCGGCTCAAATCCCCGCTTATACCGTTTATATCCACATGAACGATGCTGCCGGTATTGGTGTTTTTATTAGAACAGGGCAATTCACATTTCTGTGGAAAAGCCATCTAAAAGCAGGCTGATGGCTGAAACCATGTGTGGATTTTGCTGTTAAAAATGTGGATATTGGTAAAACAATAACTTTGCTGTTCGATTTATCCACGAATCCACAGACATAATAATAGTAGTGTTTTTATATAAAATAATATCTATTATAATTATTACGGTCGGGGGATTCGATTTGAAATTTTGTTTTGAAAATTTGGAAAAGCAATGGGAATATTGCTCTCCCGAAATAATGCTGATATGAATGCAAGCACACTGAACACCGCCAAAAAGAATGTTGAAGCCCGGGGATTTCTCGATATGCCCATTGATCCCACACTGGATCTTTTTGCAGAAATTGAGCGTTTGAAGAAAGAAAAAAATGCGATTCTCCTGGCCCATTATTACCAGGAGGCCGACATTCAGGATGTAGCGGATTATATCGGCGACAGCCTGGGCTTAGCGCAACAGGCGGAAAAGACCAACGCCGATATGATCGTGTTTGCCGGTGTTCACTTTATGGCTGAAACGGCAAAGATCCTGAACCCTTCGAAAAAAGTAGTGATACCGGATCTGAAGGCTGGTTGCAGCCTGAGCGATAGTTGCCCGCCGCCATTGTTCAAAAAATTCAAAGAAGAACACCCCGATCATGTGGTGGTTAGCTATATCAACTGCAGTGCGGGTATCAAGGCGTTGAGCGATGTGATAGTAACGAGTAGCAATGCGAGGATTATTGTTGAAAGTTTCCCCAAAGAACAGAAGATAATTTTTGCGCCGGATAAGAATCTGGGTGCATATCTCAACAAAGTGACAGGCAGAAATATGCTGCTTTGGAATGGTGCCTGCATGGTTCATGAAATCTTCAGCCAGGAGAAAATATCAGCGCTGAAAGTGCGACACCCTAAAGCTAAACTGATTGCTCATCCGGAGTGTGAGGAGCCAATATTGAAGATGGCTGATTATATCGGTTCTACCACGGGTCTTTTGAAATACACACAAACGGATGACTCGAAGGAATACATAGTAGCCACTGAATCAGGAATTCTCCACCAGATGATGAAGGCTTCGCCACACAAAAGGTTTATTCCGGCTCCTCCTGAAAACAACTGTGCCTGCAATGATTGCCCTCATATGAAACTGAATACCCTTGAGAAGTTGTACCTGTGTATGGAATATGAGTCGCCAGAGATTATTATGGAGGAAGAGATTAGGCTGGCCGCTCTAAAACCGATTGAGCGAATGCTTGAAATAAGTGCAAAAGCCGGATTATAAACACTTATTATTTCCGATGAATAATTTACAGGCTATTCCGCTGAGTCAAAAAGACCGTGCCACCTGGACGATCGGTTTTCTTTGTCTCCTGGTATACGCAGGATGTTTTGCGTTTCCTTTAATGGACAAGGATGCTGCACACCATGCCAATATAGCCCTGCATATGTTGCAGTTTGATGATTACACAAGCCTGGTTGATCGTCAAAAAGACTATCTCGATAAGCCTCATCTGTTGTTTTGGTCTTCAGCACTAAGTTTCAAGATTTTTGGTGTCAATACCTTTGCTCATCGTTTGCCTGCTTTATTATATGCGCTGTTATCTATTTACAGCACCTATCGCCTTACGCTTCATTTAAGTGACAAGAGCACGGCCAGACTGGCAGCGATTATGCTTGGTACGGCGCAGGGTTTTATGTTGTCTATCGATGATGCCCGTATGGAAACGCCGCTGGCGGCCGGTATTATCTTCGGGCTTTGGCAACTGCTGGTATATGTTGATACTCGTAGGTGGCTGCATCTTGTTCTTGGTGCATTGGGGGCAGCAATTGCGTTTTCTACAAAGGGTTGGGTTGGACCGGCCATTATTTTTGTATCTCTGTTTTTCTATATCTGGTTGCAGGGAAAATGGTCGGTTTTATGGTCTCCAAAAACCTGGTTAATTGTACCCTTTTTCTTTTTGTTGATCAGTCCTGTTATCTATGCTTACTATTTACAGTTTGATCTTCATCCTGAAAAGGAGATCCGGGGTATGAGAAATATTTCGGGTATCAGGTTTATACTGTGGGACCAGAATTTTGAACGTTTTGATGGCGACAGTTTCAAGAAAGGCGGCAGAAATAGCAATTATTTTTTCTTATACCATACGTTTATCTGGGCATTTTTCCCCTGGAGTATTATTGCATACGTGGCGCTTGTGGCCTGGCTTCGGCGCTTGTTTAAGAAGGGAGTAAAAGCGGAACTATTATCGTTTGCGGCGGTATCATTTGGTTTTTTTCTGTTCATGATCAGCTGGAGTAATTTCAAGATGCCGCATTATATTTTCTGGTTCCTGCCACTGGCGGCTCTATTTACCGCACCCTTTTTGAGGCAATGGATCAGCTCGGCAAAGACCAGTGTTGTATTGTACTACCTGCATGTTTTCTTTGCTTTGCTCGTACTGGCGGCTACAGTGCTGCTGAACTATTATTTTTTTAAGCCGATGAATGCCTGGGTATGGATTGTTGGCAGCTCGCTGTTAGTGGGGTTGTTGTATCTTTTATTCAGAAAGTGCGAGTCACGCGATTTGAAGTTGGTGTATATTACGGCCGGCTTCAGCATTGTTTTCAACTTCTTCGTCAATTATAATTTTTACCCCAATTTGTTCAGGTATCAGGGCGGAAATGAATTGGTCAATGTAATAGAAGAAAAGGATTTGAAGATTCCTGACGAATCGATTCAATTGATTGATGATGGTGCGCATAGCTTCGATTTTTACCGGGGGTACAACCATGCTATGGCTGATACCAACAATTTGCCAAGAGGTAACGATAACCTGTATTTTCTATTGACAAGCCGACACGCGAATCGGCTAATTCAACGAGGATTTCGCATCGACACGGTGGCCAGCCATGCCGACTACAATGTATCGACTCTTAAGTTGAAGTTTCTGAATCCGAAGACAAGGCCTGCAACGCTTGATACGATTATGCTTGCCCGCTTGTACTGACTAAAAATTAGCTAGTCAGGTGAGCGTTCTTTATCGAATATATACTTATTAACTGGAAAGGATAGTATCAGGAAGAACAACAGAGCTTCGGCGGCCTCCAGAATTTCGGCACGCTTTCCGTGCTGGATCATTTCTGTGAGTAGAAATACCGTTGCTACACATACCACGTGGTAAAATTGCGGTATTGGGATGGCAGAGCGGTCTGCAAACTGCCGGAACTTCGGCCAGCGCCGATACAAGATGGGGAATATCAGCAGGTAGATAGCCATTACCGCCACGAGGCCGATTGAAAAAATGATCTTGTTTAGGTTGCGACCACCTACTATCAGATTGTGTAAGTTGGTTTCTCCTTGTTTGTTATTTTCTTTGAAGAACTCAGAACTTTCAATGCCAAAAATCCTTTGCCCCCAGCTTATTTCTTCCCCGGCGGCAAAGAACAGAAAAAGTGCGGCGAAGGCCGTAACAAAAAGAAACCATACTGAACGATGTTTTCTGAGTTGCAAAAAACGGCGCAAACAAAGGAAGGAACCGAGCAACAAACCAGCTACCGTAAGCCATTCTACTATTCCATCTTCGCGTACATATTCCTGAAACAGCAGCACATCGCTATAAAATAACACGAATCCGGCAGCCAGAATAAGTGCTACAATGATCAGGAAAATTTTTTCAATCGAAGAGGGCTTATAGTTCATATCGGGTATATTTAACAAAGATGCGAATTTCCTTCCAGTTACACTTTGCTTAGTCTGGCAACTGCATCTTCAAGAGTTTCCTTTCTTTTTGCGAAACAAAACCTGATTACTTTATGATCGGTTCCGTCAACATAAAATGATGACACTGGAATGCTGGCCACTTTATGTTGAGTAGTCAGGTTACGTGCAAATTCCTGATCGCCGAGGTTGCTGATCTGCTGGGACTGTGCGCAAATGAAGTAGCTGCCTTCTGAAGGAAGTAGATGAAATCGAGTGGACTTCATGAGTTCAACAAAATAGTCACGGCGTTCTTGCATATCTGTTGCCAGACCGAGATAGTGCTCCTTGTTCTTCAGAAATGCTGCCAATGCAACCTGGGAAGGGGAGTGGCAGGAAAAGCAATTGAACTGATGCAATTTTCGGAACTCAGTCATCAGGTGAGCGGGGGCTACGGCGTAACCTAGTTTCCAGCCCGTGCAGTGAAAAACCTTGCCAAAAGAGAAACAGACAAAGGAGCGACTAAACAGTTCCGGGTATCGAAGTATGCTCAGGTGTGGTTGCTGGTCGTATACAAGATGCTCGTACACTTCATCCGACAGAATATAAAGTTGTGGATTTTCCTGCAGCAACTTGCCAAGTTCTGCGATGTCCTCCTGTTTGAGTATACTCCCGCTTGGGTTATTGGGGTTGTTTAATACAATCAGTCTCGTTTTTGTTGAAATGCGGTTACGCACCTGCTGCCAGTTAATGCGGTATTCGGGGAATTGCAACTCTATCCGAACAGGTATGGCGCCGTTGATCTGAATGGCTGGAATATAACTGTCGTAGGCTGGCTCAAATACAATTACTTCATCGCCGTAGTGTAGCAGGACAGTTAATGCAGTGTAGAGGGCGTAGGTGCCTCCCGGAGTAATGGTTATTTCATCAGCCGGGTTGATATTGGTCGAGTAGAGCGAGGCTATTTTTTCGGCGATCGTTTCACGCAATCCAGGGTGCCCCTGCATTGGTTGATATTGATTAAATCCGTCGCGCATCGCCTTACTAACGGCTTCGACTAGTGCTTCGGGCATTGGAAAATCTGGAAAGCCCTGGCCCAGATTGACGGCGTTGTGAGCTTGTGCCAGCGCGCTCATTTCGGTGAAGATGCTGGTTCCGACATTGGGTAGTTTTGATATCATTTATAGAAAAGCTCTGTAGTTAGTGTTGGGACTATTGTTTCTTCTTTTTTGCGCGGGGCTTCACAAGTTCATAGGATTCACGGATCCATTCTTTCAGTAAACTGGTCGAGATTGATCCGTCGGCAGTAACGGTATTCCAGTGTTTTTTGTTCATGTGGTAACCAGGTTGAACAGCCGGATAAGCCTCGCGCAATTCGATTGCTTTTTCAGGATCGCACTTCACATTAAAGCTCACCGGCGACTGGTCAAGGCCCGCTAACAGGAAGACCTTTCCCTGCACTTTGAACACGAGCGTATCGGGCCCAAATGGAAGTGTTTCTTCTACTTCAGGCAGTGAAAGACAGAATTGTTGAAGGTCTTCGATATTCATGCTACTAAATTAATCGCGTTGTTTTATTTCGATTTGATCGTCTGTAATAGGAGATTCTCCCTGCAGCCGCAACAAGATCTGGGCAACGGTTACTACGTCTTTTTGGCAATAGGTGACAATACGATCTATATTTTTTTCTTTCCAGTATACCTCCCATACCATGCTTCCGTCTATATCGTCTTTCGGCGTGGGTATGCCTAGTGTATGGGCAAGCAGGTTTAGCGAGGTAAAGCTTTTGAAGTCTCCAAACTTCCAAAGCTCCATGGTGTCGAGGTGGTTTATTTCCCAGGGTTTTTTGCCTGCAATGTCGAGTAGTTGGGGTATGGGTACCTGATTAACCAGCATGCGGCGGCATATGTAGGGAAAGTCGAATTCTTTACCATTATGGGCGCATAGGAAGCGGGGCTCCTGGCTGCTCCATTTCTGCAGCATGTCTCTGAATTGAATCAGCACCAGTTTTTCATCGTCGCCGGCGAATGATTTAATCAGCAGTTTTCGGCTGGAGCCACTGCCCTGTATGATGCCGCAACTGATGCAGATTATTTTTCCAAATTCGGCATAGATGCCCGCCCGGGGGTATACAGATTCGGCAGTATCTGTTTCCCGGTTCCTTATTATCTGATCGGCTTTCTTCTGCCAGAGGTGTTGCCACTCGTCTGGCATGGCGGCGTGATTCTGATACTGCGGTACCGTTTCGATATCGAGAAAAAGGATCTGCTGCAGTGGGTAGCTGGGCATACGCGCTGTTTTCACAAAACTACTTCAATGCCGGCAGCCGTGGTTGGTTTAAACACCGGCATTTTCCTGTGAAATGACGGGTGACTATAGAAATCGCTCGCCTTTGTTGCGTTTAACTTCTGCGAGGTAGTCTTTAATCTCCTGTTCCTTCTCGCGCTTGCATATCAGCAGCACGTCATTGGTATCTACTATTATATAGTCTTCCATACCCTGCAGCAATACCAGTTTGTGGTTGGGTACATGTACCATGCTGCTTCTGGTGTCGAAAACCATCACCTGATCGCCTACTACAGCATTTTGAAAATAGTCTTTCTCCATATTCTGCCAGGCGCTGTTCCAGGTACCCAGATCACTCCATTGAAAGCTGGCTGGTAGCACATATACATTGTCGGCTTTTTCCATAATGCCGAAGTCAATGGAAATATTGGTACACTGTGGGTAGATTCGCTCAATGGCGGCTGCTTCCAGTTCTGTGTTGAAATTGTCTTTTTCGGCATAGAATACTTCGTACATTTCTGGCAGGTGTTGTTCAAACGCATGTACGAGGTTTTTGACTTTCCAGGTAAATATGCCGGCATTCCAAAGAAAGTCGCCGCTGCGGATAAAGGTTTTTGCCAGCTCGAGGTTGGGTTTTTCGGTGAATGTTTTGACTTTGTACACACCCGGGGCTGCTTCCAAATCGTCGTGCTGTATGTATCCGTAGCCGGTATTGGGGTGTGTTGGTTTGA
This sequence comes from Chitinophagaceae bacterium, assembly GCA_046297935.1. Taxonomy (GTDB): domain Bacteria; phylum Bacteroidota; class Bacteroidia; order Chitinophagales; family Chitinophagaceae; genus CAYMZZ01. The sequence goes on along the minus strand of JBKBHA010000009.1, from coordinate 12,225 downwards.
TGCCGATGGTGACCAAAGCATTGATATGGTCGATAAAATCGAGCGCGTTAGCGGTAGTTTTAAGGAAGGCTTCGTCGTCGATAATCAGATTGTCCGCCGGCGCTGCAATCATTAATGCGTTCGGATCAATTTGATTCAGTTTGAACGCAATATAGGCGATACACGGCGCAGTATTCTTTCGCGAGGGTTCGGCAAGAATGTTTTCTTTCGGTAAGTCTGGCAACTGTTCTGTTACCAGTTCACGATATTCACGGGCGGTAATGACGAAGATATTGGAGGGGGGCACCAGCTTTTGATAACGCTCAAAAGTTTGTTGTATCATGGTTTTGCCAGTACCCAGAATATCGAGAAACTGCTTGGGATAGTTAGCCCTGCTCATTGGCCAAAATCGGCTGCCTATTCCTCCGGCCATGATGGCAACATAATAATTTGGTTTCATCTCTTCTGTCTTTATAACGATCTGCTTTGTTAGAGTAATCCTTCACGGATCAGATCGTGTAAATGTATCATGCCGAGATAACGCTCGTTGTTGGTTACGGCAAGTTGGGTGATTTCGTGTTGACGCAACATGTCCAGTGCCTCCACCGCCAGGGCGTCGTCATTAATGGTTTTTGGCGATTTGGTCATGATGTCGATCGCTTTCAGATCGTCAGTAAATCGTTGCCGTTGCCTTAGCATTCTACGAAGGTCACCATCAGTGATAATTCCCAGCAAAGTTGAGTCCTGGTCAATTACAGCAGTTACACCCAGTCTTTTCTGGGTCATTTCCACGATCACCTGTTCGAGGCTTGCATCTGGCGCCACCGCCGGTTTTTCATTATGTATATAGAGGTCAGCTACGCGCAGGTAGAGTTTTTTGCCCAGGGTACCACCGGGATGAAATTTGGCAAAATCGGCGGGTTTGAAACCGCGAAGATCCATCAGGCAAACGGCTAACGCATCGCCCATTACCAGTTGGGCTGTGGTGCTGCTGGTAGGGGCCAGATTATTGGGGCAGGCTTCCTGATCGACCGAGGTGTTCAGGGTATGGTTGGCCTGGCGGGCCAGGTATGAGTCCATATTGCCCACCATTGCGATGATCTGGTTGCCAAAGTTTCGAATCAACGGCACCAGCACTTTTATTTCCGGACTTTCCCCGCTTTTGCTGATGATAATTACAATATCATTTTGCTGTACCATTCCCAGATCGCCGTGTATGGCATCGGCCGCATGTAAAAAAAGCGAGGGTGTGCCTGTGCTGTTGAAGGTGGCGACAATCTTCTGCGCAATGATGGCGCTTTTACCAATGCCGGTCACAACCACACGACCGGTGGTGTCGGCAAGAGCCAGCACCGCTTTTTCAAACTGCTCATTGATCGAAGTGCGCAAATTCATGATCGATTTTGCTTCCAAATCAATGGTTTGCAGAGCAATAGGGATAATGGAGGAAGGCATTTAATAAGTTATTAGCGGGTGGCTAATTGCGCAAAATTAGCGGATTTGATATGAATAGACGGGTATCGCAATTTCGCTCGTCGATTTTAACGTGGAGAATTATGGAATACCATTTTTCAGATGTAAATTCGCGGTCCTCTTACAACGGGTTGATTGCCGTGAAGAAGGATTGCCGCGAGAAAGAGCTTAATGACCTATTGGTCTCCTAAACCACCTGGCTTCCGTAAAAGAGCGTGTACTTTTTTGGACCGATTTGCCTGCCTGTGTATAATTCAGATAAACCAGCTGGGTAAGATCTGTTAAAATGAAGTATCTTTTAAGCATATCTGCACTTAAACAAAAGTGTGCCGGCAATTGCCGGATGGAGAAATTTATGAGAAATGGGAACTAGCACTGCCAAGAAATCGGCCGGCAAGAAAGCCGCCCGACCGGCTCAGGGGATGGACCTTCACAAGTCCCTACACCAGTACTTCGGATTCAAGAAATTCAAAGGCACTCAGGAACAGGCGATCGAGTCGTTGCTGGCTGGTCACGATACTTTCGTGATTATGCCGACGGGCGGTGGCAAAAGCCTCTGTTATCAACTTCCGGCGATGATCAGCGAGGGCGTCGCTATCATCGTTTCACCCCTTATAGCTCTGATGAAGAACCAGGTGGACCTGGTACGCAGCTATAGCAGCGACGATGATGTGGCCCATTTCCTCAACAGCACGCTTACGAAAAAGGAAATTAAAGAGGTTCACGACGACCTGCTCACGGGTAAAACCAAGATGCTGTATGTGGCGCCTGAAACCCTGACCAAACAGGAAAACCTTGAGTTCTTTTCGGATCTCAGGATATCATTCTTTGCGGTAGACGAGGCTCATTGTATATCGGAGTGGGGCCATGATTTTCGACCCGAGTACCGCCGTTTGCGTGAAATGATGGTGCAGATCAACCCGGATGTGCCCGTGATTGCATTAACTGCTACCGCAACACCCAAGGTTCAAAGCGATATCGTAAAGAACCTCGACCTTCGGAAGCCGAATATCTTTATCTCTTCATTTAACCGCCCTAACCTCTATTACGAAGTACTGCCCAAGATCAAGAAGGCACAAACAGATGAAAGTATTGTGCGATTCATTAAAGCAGCCAAAGGTAAGAGCGGAATTATTTATACTCTCAATAGAAAAACGACCGAAGAGCTGGCCGACATCTTAAATGCTAACGGTATTAAAGCGGTAGCTTACCATGCCGGTCTCGATAGCAAACTGCGGGCCGACCGGCAGGATCAGTTCCTGAACGAAGATGTTCAGGTCATCTGCGCAACCATTGCCTTTGGTATGGGAATTGACAAGCCCGATATCCGGTTTGTCATACACTACAATATTCCCAAGAGCATTGAAAACTACTATCAGGAGACCGGTCGCGCCGGGCGTGATGGCCTGGAGGGAAAATGTGTATTGTACTACTCTCATAAGGATGTGAGCAAACTGGAGCACCTGATGCGCGATAAGCCATTGAGTGAACGTGAAGTGGGGGCACAGTTGATTAATGAAACAGTGGCTTTTGCGGAGGCAGGTGTGTGCAGGCGCAAGGTTTTGATGAGTTATTTTGGAGAGGAGTACACACAGGAGAATTGTGGACAGTGCGACAACTGCAAACACCCGAAAGAAAGACAGGAAGCAAGGGAGGAAGTGGTGCTGGTTTTGAAAGCTATCCGGGAGCTCGACGAGCGCTTTGCTACCGACTACGTGGTTCAGATCATTACCGGTAAACTGACTCCACAGATCAAAATGTTCCGGCATGAGGGCTTGAAGGCATTCGCCAGCGGCAACGACAAGGAAGCTTTCTTCTGGAATTCGTTGATTCGACAAATGCTGCTGGAAGGACTGCTCGCCAAGGATATAGAAGAATATGGAGTGCTGAAGTTTACCAAAAAGGGGGAAGCCTTCCTCAAAAAGCCGAAAGATTTTGCTGTTGTTCTGAACACCATGTATGCGGAGGCTAATGCCGATGATGAGGAAACGGTGGTGGAAGCTGGCGGTGGCGCAACCGACGACAAGCTGTTTGAGATGCTAAAGGAACTCCGGCAAAAGGAAGCCAAGAAAAAGAACCTGCCACCCTTTGTAATTTTCCTCGAATCCTCATTGCAGGATATGGCTACATTATATCCTACTTCTGTAAGTGATTTGGAAAAATGTCAGGGCGTGAGCAAGGGCAAGGCTGTTCGATATGGCAAGCCCTTTGTGGAAATGATTGCGAATTATGTGGAAGAGCACCAGGTGGTGAAGCCCGACGATTTTGTGATGAAGAGTGTGGTAAATAAAAGTGGCAACAAAGTATATATTATTCAGAACACGGATCGAAAAGTGAGTTTGGAGACGATCGCTAAAAATAAGGGCTGGCGAATTGATGAGATGCTGGAAGAAATGGAAACCATTGCGGCTAGTGGCACCAAGTTGAACCTCGACTACGCCATTGATGAAATGCTGGATGAAACCGAACAGGACGAGATAATAGAATATTTCAAGGGCTGCGATACTTCTTCCCTGCAGGTAGCTCAACAGGAGCTGGCCGAGTACAATTTCAACTGGGAGCAGTTGAAGATTATGCGAATCAAGTTTTTGAGCGAATACGGCATGTAGGACCGATTTCCCTAAAAATCAGCCCTTTTTTTGCTTTTTTGCAACTAATCGGCCTATATTTGCAGCCCCGCGGTATGAAATATGGTGCGGTAGAAAATGGTGCGGTAGCTCAGTCGGTAGAGCAAAGGACTGAAAATCCTTGTGTCGGCGGTTCGATCCCGCCCCACACCACAAAGACTCAACACAAAATGTTGGGTCTTTTTATTGTGTGGTATGTGTATGTGTTGAAATCAGATCAGAACGGCAGCTATTACAAGGGAAGTACGAACGATGTATTAAGACGCTTGCAGGAGCATAATGCAGGCGAGGAAAAATATACATCGAAGTACAGGCCGTGGCGGCTGCTGTGGTTTGCGGAAAAGCAGAGTCGATCGGAAGCCCTGGCACTGGAGCGAAAATTAAAGAACATTACGTCAGTATCCAGATTGGAAGCGTTTATTAAAAAGTATTCGGTCGTCGGCCCAGACGCGCCTATCGGCGGTCTGGATGCAGACAAGCCAGCGTAGCTGGCTTCGTCCGCATTCGATCCCGCCCCACACCACAAAGACTCAACACAAAATGTTGGGTCTTTTTTATTGTGTGGTATGTGTATGTGTTGTATTCGATGAGTGGAGGTCGCAGTTATGTGGGCTACAGTAATGACGTGGAGCGTCGATTATTTGAACACAATGTAAGTGAGAGTCGTGGCTTTACTAAACGTTATCGTCCCTGGGAATTGATCCACCAGGAGTGCTTTGATTTGAAGTCGGCGGCGATGGCTCGTGAGCGCTACTTGAAAAACGGCCGTGGTCGGGTGGAAGTAAAGGAAATGGTAAGTCGTTGGCTGAATCGCTAGGTGCGGTATCCGCCGTGGCGGAAAAGGACTGAATTTCGATGAGTCCGCATTCGATCCCGCCCCACACCACAAAGACTCAACACAAAATGTTGGGTCTTTTTTATTGTGTGGTATGTGTATGTGTTGTATTCGATGAGTGGAGGTCGCAGTTATGTGGGCTACAGTAATGACGTGGAGCGTCGATTATTTGAACACAATGTAAGTGAGAGTCGTGGCTTTACTAAACGTTATCGTCCCTGGGAATTGATCAGTAACTAGCGTTTGGGTTGGTTACACATTTGTTGCGATTGCAGAGGAGGGGTTGTTGTCGTTTGCGATCACTCATATTTGGTCTTTAATAGATAATTTGTATTTTGATGTGTTGTGCTAGCATTTGGGAGCATTGTAGTTTAAGATAACATTATGGAGGAATGAAGTACCTAAGGAAAAAGGGAGGGTCATACGAAGGGTTAGCGAAAGGACAAAGAGGCATCTTCGGCTGGACTCCTTTGATTATATTGATGGTTTCAACCCCGCTTGTGATGGGCATATTCGTGTATGTTGTAGCTGAGGTGGGGTATGTGATTGGCCCTGTGCGAAATTACCTCCCTGATTTTTTGTGGGCTATGTCGTTAGGTCTGGTGTTGTTGTGGATATGGAGTGGTCGGATAAATTGGTTCTGGTGGGTGGCGACTATTTTGATGGCTTGTATGTTCGAATTCGGCCAGGAAATTGGATGGATTCCCGGTACTGCGGATAGTATTGACATCTTGATGTATTTGTTGGGATTATTTTCCGGACGGATGATTTGGCTTTTGGTCAATCCCGGAATTTATTTGGTAAATGAAATAGAATCTAATGAGTAAGCATTTTCTCAGTTTTGCCGTTCTGACTTTTTTTGCGTTGATCGCGCTTGGCAGTGCCGTCAACAAAATGTCGAATTTTAGTTTTGGTGCTCCTCGTTCGGAGGGTACGCAAAATCGGGTTGAGCTTCACGATGGCAGGGTGGTTGAAACCAGAAAGCTGGACGTGAAGGGCGGACTTTTTTCCCGTAAGGAGATTGTTACGGATAATGAGGAGATTCCAAGAAGCCTGGTTAGGGGTTATTTGAAAGGTGGAGTGTACCAACTCTTCTACAAGGGTAAGGTGCTGACAAGAATGGTCCATGGTCGAATCAATGTGTATCAGGAAGTCTATACGGCCACCACAACTAACAGTTCGCCTAGCGGAAGCGGCATTACTACCACCACTACAAGAAACCATACCAGGTACTACTATCAACATGGCGAGACCGGAGAGCTGAAAATGTTGGCTGGACAAAAGGAGATTAAAGAGGCTGTAGCGGGCTGCCAAAAGGCTGTTGAAATGGCCGATTTGTCGAACGGACAGATGCGCAAGGCCATCAGAAGAAACCGTACTTATTTGAATGAGATCTTTATTACTTACAATGAGGAATGTCAATAGTTAAAAGGAGTTTCTGCGATTTTGGAATGGTAAAGAATAGAAAGAGTACCGTCTGAGATGGTACTCTTTTAAATTTTTTAGGTTCTGTCATTCACGTCCAACCCGGGTTTATTCACATTGTCAAATGCCATTTTGTTGGTTTGCGTATTTGTCAATAATTTGTATTAACGAATACATTATGGTAACCCGCCCCGATGCCGCCTATCGCCTGATCAGCGATCATCAATTTGCCGTTGTTCGGCAAAATATTGAAGACGATCAAAAAGGTTTTTTTGCCCAACTACCATATCGGCCGGGTGAGAAAATAGCGAGTTTTTCTTCTTCCGCTGTGTTGAAGGAGCCTTCTTATTTGACAGTTCAGGTAGGTATTGATCAGCATATTTTATTACAGCCGGAACATTTACAGTATATCAACCATAGCTGCGATCCTAATGTTTTTTTCGACACCTTTTCAATGGAGATTATTGCTTTGAAGGATATCAACGTAGGTGACGAATTGAACTTTTTTTATCCCTCTACCGAGTGGGACATGGCCCAACCATTTGCGTGCAGGTGTGGAACGAGTCGATGCCTCGGAGAGATCAAAGGTGCGGCTCATATTTCACTTGAGATATTGAAGTCATATACACTCACACGCTTTATACAACAGCAACTGCATGATCGCGCGCACGGGAAAGAAAGAGCTTAAAGTAAAGAAACAGGCCGCAGCAGGGAAGGTTTGGCCGGAGATAGGTGACGTAAGCCGGCTGAAGGTTTGGGTTCTCAGCCCAGGCGTGGATAGCCCGGATCCGAATATTCAATATTATTACGATTTTTCCCAGAGTATTGCAGAGTATACAAAAGTGTTCGCTGAGCTGGGTATCGATTGGGTTTGGCAAGTGGTCACTCTGCAGGATTTCGAAGTTATTATCGGTGGAATCCGGAAAGCTTCGGGTCGCAAGGTGCCGGTTGTTTTGAACCTTTGTGATGGTGATGAAATTAATGGCGCGCCTGGTATATCGGTTATCGACTGCCTGGAAAAACAACGAATCCTTTACACAGGAGCAGACCGGTCGTTCTATGAAATTACCACGAGCAAGATACCGATGAAGGAGGCATTTGATCGACTTGGTGTGGCAACGCCGGGCTGGGAGATAGTGGAGGAAGGGAAGCTCGGTGGACTAATTGGCCGACTTAATCCTCCCGTCCTATTGAAGCCGGCCGTTTCCGGAGGAAGTATGGGCGTGTCTGTAAAAAATGTGGTTTTTGGCCAGGAGGAATTGGTGGAGCGGTTTGCAGAAATGAAGGAAGGGTATCGTGGTTGGAACCTTTTTGCAGATGGCTTGCTTGCAGAGAATTTCATTAAGGGGCGGGAGTTTACCACGTTTGTGGTGGGCACGGTGAAGCCTCACGTTTACCCGGCTGTTGAACGTGTTTTTCATGAAAGTCTCAAAGAGGAAGAAAAGTTTCTTTCGTTTGATCGGCTTTGGGAGATTTATGAAGAAGAGGCACCTATGCCGGAGGAAGCTAACTTTTATAATTATGCGCTGGCTCCAGACTCCCTTCAGGATGCACTGGCGCATTTGAGCCTTGATGCTTACCGTGCGGTAGGCGGTCAGGGTTACGCGCGTCTCGACATTCGAATGGATGGCGAAACGGGTGAGCTATTTGTGCTGGAAGTAAACGCCCAATGTGGCATAAGTGAGGACGAAAATTTCACCTCTATTGGGGCCATATTGCGCTATGCAGATGCTCGTTTTGCTGATTTGATTCGGGAGATACTTGTTGACGCTTTTGTAAGACGAGGCGTGCGAATTGCCTGATTGCATTTCATTCTAAATTTTGATATATGCGTTGTTGCGTTCTGCAGCCAGATTATAGTACTACCGGAGTAGACTATAAGAACTATGACCCTGCCCGTAATCTGAGTGGCTTGCTACCTGGCGTGGAAATGGATCACGTATTGTTGAATAAGCTGACCACCTACCGTCAGCTCAAGGAGTTGAAGAAGAAAAATTACGATGTATTTATCAATCTATGTGAGGGCTATCTGGAGTGGGAGGTCCCGAGTATTGATGTCATTTATAGCCTCGATCTTTTAAGCCTGCCTTATACAGGTCCGAGTGCCAATCTATACGACCCTCCTAAAGAGTTGATGAAGTATGTGGCGCATTGTGAGGGGGTGCAAACACCTGCATATTTTCTAATTGAAAGTGCGGAGGACATAGACCGGGTGGAGGCGCATTTGAAGTATCCCATGTTTATAAAGCCGGCGAAGGCGGGCGACAGTCTGGGTATCGACGATTCGTCGCTGCTTTACAACAAACAGGATCTGTTGAAAAAGGTGGTTGAGATTTTCAACGACTATGGGCCATTGCTGGTGGAGGAATATATCGACGGTCGTGAGTTTACGGTGCTGGTGGCGGCGAATCCCGATGGAAGGACCTGCCGTGTTTTCAAACCGGTCGAGTACGTATTTCCTGAGGGAAAGTATTTTAAGACCTATAGCCTTAAGACGTCTGAATTACATCCCGATTGTAATTTCCCCTGCACTGATCCTGTTTTGGACAGGCAGTTGCGGGGGGCCTCCGAAAGGATTTTCCAGGGATTCAATGGCGTTGGCTATGCCCGGTTGGATTTTAGGGTTGATAAAGACGGGAACATTTTCTTTCTTGAAATAAATTTTACCTGCTCTGTTTTCTATACCGACGGTTACGAGGGTTCAGCGGATTTTATTTTAAAGTATGATGAGGCTGGGCAGCAGGGTTTTTTGGAACATATAATTGCGGAAGGTATTGCACGACATAAGCGTAAGCAAAAGCCTTTTTCCATGCGGGGCAACGCGATTTCTGGTTTTGGCATTTATTCAAATCGGACAATTCGTAAGGGCGAGGTTATTTTTCAGGGTGAGGGTAGACAACTCCGGGTTGTTACGAGACGCTTTGTTGAGTTGAACTGGAATGAAGAACAAAAGCTGCAGTTCCGTAGATATGCCTATGCCCTTAGTCCGGAGGTGTATGTGCTTTGGGACGATGATCCCTCGGGCTGGGCGCCGCAAAATCATAGTTGCGCTCCTAACACAGCCTGGCAAGGGTTGAACGTAGTTGCTGTTAGGAGTATTAGCAGGAACGAGGAGTTAACATTGGACTATGCCCAGTTTCTGGACGAGACCATGGAGCCTTTTGAGTGTACTTGCGGTGCTGCGGATTGCCGGGGGCTGGTAAAAGGCACTACAAGAAACTCGGTTACCAGTCGGGAGCAGTCCGGTGATTTATCGACCCATATAAACCATTAGAATTTGAACGTCGCTTGGGTTTATGCCTGATATCCGACTGGCTTGCCCCAGTGTTCTTGGTCTTATTCGGCTCAACTTTTCTCTGGCTTCATTTCCTAGTGCCTGAATTTTTCTGTAGTCGAAGCTTTCGGGAATCAATTGGTCTTCCAGTTGGCTCATTCGTTCTACGAGTTCCCGTTCTTTATTGATGTATACGTGGTACTTGGTCTGGATAGAAGCTTGTTCCACGCACTCGTTGTCGTAGCCGACAAGCAATTCATTTAGCTGTGGTATATGTGCTGCGAGGTCTTTTAGCTCCACATCGGGACGCAATAGTAGTTTCTCGAGTTTTTGTTTTTCTACAATAGGGGCAGAGCCGATACTTTCCAGGTAGGAATTTATTTCATCGGGGTTCACCGTGTTGTTCCGCAAATAGTCGCGGATCTTTGTTACGGCATCTCTTTTTTGTATGACACGATTCATTCGTTCCTGGCCTGCGAGTCCAAGGCGATAGCTAAGTTCAGTAAGCCGTAAGTCTGCGTTGTCCTGACGTAGCAGGGTTCTGTATTCGGCTCTTGAAGTGAACATTCGGTAGGGTTCCTCAGTCCCTTTGCTAATAAGATCGTCAATGAGCACACCGATATACGCTTCACTTCTTTTCAGGATAACTGGATCAAGTTCTTTTACCTTCTGGTGTGCATTGATGCCAGCCATCAGGCCCTGGCATGCCGCCTCTTCGTATCCGGTGGTGCCATTGATCTGGCCTGCAAAAAACAAATTAGATATTAGTTTTGTTTCTAATGTATGTTTGAGTTGAGTCGGAGGGAAGTAGTCGTATTCGATAGCATAGCCGGGCCGGAAGATGCGCACGTTTTCAAAGCCCGGCACCATCCGAAGTGCCTTGTACTGCACATCTTCAGGGAGGGAAGTTGAAAAGCCGTTTACATATATTTCAACAGTATTCCAGCCTTCGGGCTCTACGAAAAGTTGATGTCGTTCACGTTCGGCGAAGCGATTGATTTTATCTTCAATGCTCGGGCAATAGCGAGGTCCTACTCCGTCAATACGACCGGCGAACATCGGACTTCGGTCGAAGCCGGTTTTCAGTATGTAATGAACGGTTTGGTTGGTATATGATATCCAGCAGCTTCGTTGAGCCTCGGGTTTTTTGGTTGGCTTATAACTGAAGCCGCCGATTTCTGTGTCGCCCGGCTGCTCTTCCATTTTGGAATAGTCCAGACTACGTCCGTCTATCCGTGGTGGCGTACCTGTCTTAAGCCGATCGCTTTCGAACCCTAAGCTAACAAGTTGCTCTGTGATGCCGGTCGCCGCTTTTTCAGCTGCACGGCCTCCACCAAAGTTTTTTTCGCCTATATGGATGATGCCGTTCAGAAAAGTTCCGTTGGTGAGAACCACCGCCTTTGAGTTGATATGATGCCCCAAGCCAGTGATCACGCCGCACGCACGACCGTCCTTCACAATCAGTCCCTTCACCATATCCTGGTAAAAATCAACGTTCGGCGTTGCTTCCAGCATTTCCCTCCATTTAGCAGCAAAGAGCATTCGATCGCTCTGAGCCCGCGGGCTCCACATGGCCGGCCCTTTCGAACGATTCAGCATCCGGAATTGAATCATTGATTCATCAGTCACAATACCCGAATAACCACCCATTGCGTCCACCTCACGTACAATCTGGCCTTTGGCAATACCGCCCATTGCCGGATTACAGCTCATTTGGGCGATGGTCTGCATATTCATGGTAACCAACAACACTCTCGAGCCCAGATTGGCAGCAGCGGCTGCTGCCTCACAGCCTGCGTGACCGGCGCCTACTACTATTACATCGTATTCAGGAAACATGGAGCACAAAATTAGTTCATTACCGGCTTAGCTGGGATTATTCTTGTTAAGGAGCGCGAGTTCCTTTCGAATTTCCTCCATTGTCTTGCCGCTGTTGAGCAGCTCAAACTCAAATGCGTTATATTTTTCAAGTTGCGCCAGATGTTCCCGCAGGCCTGACAGAAGTTTTTGCTGCGGCTCTGTGCTGATGTCTTCGGCAAATTCCAGTTTTGTGACCCGTTCACTCAGCTTTTTCGCCATCAGATAGCCGCTTCGGACATACAGCTCGTCAAAGTATCGGCGGGCAGCCAGAATGTGGATTCCACGATGCTTTTGCGCCGCTTCTGGGGCTGATGCCACCCTGAGATTGAGGAAATTCCAGCAAAGGCGTAGATCTTCCTCCTTTTCATGATCGAAATAGGCCAGTGGTATGATATGTTCAAATTGCCAGGCGCTTCCAAAGCTTCCCCAGTCCATCCCAGGTGTGAACTGACTTTCGAACCAGGCACGAAGGTTTCTTATATCAAGTCCAAAATAGGGTGCGTAGGCCGGACAAAGGCTTTGCTCAATCACATACCGCCTAAAAGTTGTCTGCCACTTTCTCTTCTCGCGGTTTTGAACCAACTCTGGAGTAACTTCTGTCTGCGCGGACCATCTTTTTCTTGACATACCAAGCGTTTAAACAAAGATAACTGTTCCACGGGACACTGTTTCACCCCGAAACAGTGTCCCGTGGAACGATGGAGACAATGGCCGCCGTAGAGACGCGACGCATCGCGTGCGGGGATTGCATG
>JBKBHA010000008.1:0-173859 GCA_046297935.1 Chitinophagaceae bacterium | reverse complement strand
AGATCATTAGTGAAATATCCGGGTCAGATCATTACCGAAACGCATGGGTCAGGTAATTAGTGAAACACCCGGGTCAAATCATTAGCGAAAGGGTGGGTCAGATGAGTGCGAAATATTCACTTCCTACCTTTAAATCAGGTTAACACTTTACTAATCGACCAAAAAATCGACCAAATTATGGTGTTACCTATCAAAGCAATTTGCAGGGCAAACAAGATTCGAAAAGATGGCACCTCGCTTGTTTTTCTCCAGTACTGTTATAGTGCAACGCAGCGTACTTTACTGAACACGGAAATTGCCATTCCGGTAAACTTTTGGAATAAGAAACAGCGCTGCATCTCCGACAAACTACCAACCGAGTATGGTAACCATGAACAACTCAATGACCAGCTAAAACGCCAGTTCCGGATCGTTGAAGACCTGGTTACTCATGCCAACAAGAATGCATTACCAAACAAAGGCGTTTTTGTAAAAAATGCCTTTTCGCCCAACATAGACACCTGTACCATTATTGGCAAAGTAGAAAAGGCAGTTGAACAGGTAATTGTAGAAAAGAGGAACAAGCTGGATATCTATTACCAGTTTGACGAATACATAAAGAGTAAGGTGCGTAAAGTCAGCAGGGCAACGCTCACCGTTTATGGTAACGTCAAAAGTCATCTGCTTGCTTTTGAAGAATACCGTAAACAAAAGATAACCTTCAGCAGCTTTGATTTTGGTTTTTATGAAGATTTTGTTGATTACCTGACTTTCGAACACGTTCATTTGCGCAGGCAAACTGTTTTAACCGGTTTACGGCTTAATACCATCGGGAAAACTATCAAGCATCTCCGGGGATTTATTAAAGACCGGGTGAAAAGAAAAATTATTCCAACGATTGACTTGACCGATTTTAAAATTCCGGAAGAGGAAAGTGATGCTATCTATTTATCACATGAGGAAATTGCAAAAATCTATCAAACCGACTTAACCGATTATCCAAACTTAATAGAGTATAGAGATTTATTTGTTCTGGCATGCTTAACCGGGTTACGCTTTTCAGATTTTTCCAACTTACGACCGGAAGACTTACAGAAGGATATGCTTTACAAGAAACAGGAAAAGTCAGATCATTGGGTCGTAATACCATTGAGAGAAGAAGCAAAGCTGATTTTTACCAGGCAGTTTAAGGAAAAAATACCTGCGCTTACCAATCCCGAATTTAACCGGCATATAAAGACAATTGGAAAGTTGGCGGGTATTACGAAACTGGTAAAATTCTCCTATAAAAAAGGTAACAAGAGTATTACTATTACCAAATCGAAATTTGATTGGATAACCTCACATACTGCCCGGCGTTCGTTTTGTACTAATGAGTTCCTGGCAGGTACACCAGTTGAACTGATAATGAAAATAAGCGGGCATAAGCGGACTAAAGATTTCTATAAGTATATCCGTATTACTCCAGAAGAAGCGGCTATTAAGATTAAAGAATTATGGTTAGCAAGGAATGATATGAAATTAATCAAAGATGCAACTGAAAAACTGAGTATGGCCGTGTAGCGGTGATCAATCGCTTTTTTCTATTTCTTGTATAGTTTCAGAAACTCTAATGCAATAACCATTGATATCTTTAAATGTAAATTCCCTTATTCCCCAGGGTTGGTCTTCCAGATCACAAATTATTTCCAGGTTTTTCGATTTGTATTCGTTGTAAATTTCATCCACATTATCAACAAACCAAATAATTTCAAATCCTGCTATACCGCTGTTTATTATATTAGTGTAATCAGGATTTTCAACAAATATCAAACGCATTTCATCTCTTGAGATGCCGGCAGCCATATCCTGTATCCATCCATTTGAAAAGCCCAAAGTATCACGGTAAAAATCAATTGTTTCCTGCAAATTCCTTACTGGTTGAAATGGAGTGGCTTTGTAAAATTTTTTTGACTTCATGCAATTATGTCCCTCCACTCTTATGCTTTTCTGTAAACAATAATTTATTCCCGAACGGGTCTATTACCGTCATTTCCAAAGTTCCCCAGGATGCCATTTCAAGTCCTGGCCTGTTGTATGAATAATTTTTATCCAGTAGCTGTTTATGAAATTCGCGCAGACCTTCACACGTGATATAAACCTTTCCACCAGGTACAGTGTCCCCATGATGCTCGGATAAATGAAGAATAATGCCTGCTTTAGAAACCTGCATATATAGCGGCAAATTTTCTTCAAACCGATGTTCCCAGTCAATAGTGAAACCTAACCAGTCAATATAAAATTCTATCGTTTTTGTTTTATCAAAAATTCGCAAAATGGGAACTACTTCTGTATCGCTTAACACCTCTTTAAATTCAGCATTTTTGTTTGCTGACGGATGGGTATACTGTTTAAATCGCTTCCATTTTATTAATTGAGTAGCGTGTAGAAGGATAATTGCCAGGTATAAATAAATCCCGATATACACTTGTGGTTCCCTTAAGACCTGGCGAGCATAAATGAATAGTAGCAACATTAGTATATTGCTTCCTATCGTTGTATATCCGAGCCAGCGTTGGTCACAATTTTTAACCGCGACAATGTTTAACACACCGCTAAGGACGAGAGCAAAACCTGCACCGATAAACCAAACCTGATTGATATCTGATCCATCAATAGGAAATACAAGACATATATGGACGATGCCCATAAGGATAATAATACCGGCTATAATACCTCGAATCTGGTAAATCATGTTTTACAGCATGAAGTGTTTTCCTGTACTGGTGGACATTTAACGGTTCCGTAGCTACAAAACACACAACAATCACCGGCTAACGGCTTTAACACAGTTTCACACTTTTCACACTTGTAAAAGTATTGGCAGGCATCGGTGGGCATTGTTTCTTCCTTTTGATAACCGCATACCGGACAGGTTATAATTGATTCTAAAATTATTGGATCGTTCATAGGTGTTCCATTATTAGTTTGGGCTTTCTTTATTATCCCATTCTTTTCAGCACTGTTTACTATTCCATTAATTGCTTTTAAATCTATAAGATTTTGTGCCTGTTCTTTACCCACGTAAGTTTCTGCAATTTCGTATAACGCCTGTTTGAATTTAAATTCTCCGTCATTCTTTAGCTGCTCTTTGGTCCTGATCTTAACTAATTCTATTTTGAAATAGGATGCGATATCTGCTTTGAGGTTTTCACTTTCGACGTGAGTAAGCAATTTATTTACGTAAATGGAATTGACCGATGATTCAGCTATAGTGATTGCTTCCTCATGACTTAGCAGATCCACATCGATGCCGCGATACCAAAGATTATTTTCCCGAAAAGTTTTCTCGTAAGGCATTATTTGTTCCCGGGTAAGTTCCGAAAATTGGATGCCGTTATCTTCAAATATGGATTTTGCGACCGTTTCTGTTTGTGGTCTCTCTTTCCATACGATGGCTATTACTTTCCCCGAACGATTTAACCATGCTTCCTGAACAGCCGGGCTTTTTTCAAATTCAAGCAATGCTGGTTTAGACCGGCTGCCACAACCAATAGCGGGTGCAGCGCCGCAAACCAGGGGCACCGCATAAAATGTAATGTTTTCAGAGTTCAGAATCATTGCTTCTATCAATTTGACTTTTTATCGCAGCAGTCTTTCTTTGCTCCGGGCTGCTGGCAGGAAGCGTCCTTTTTGCACTCCTGTTCGCATCCTTTTAAATAAAGCTCCATAGCTTTTTCCGTGCGTTCTTTCCCAATATGTTTTTCTGCGATTTCAAACATTGCGTGCATAAACTTATTCTCGCTGTCTTCGTTTAATTGTTCATTGGTTCTGAGTTTAACCAATTCTACTTTAAAATAGGCTTCTATATCTGACTTGATTTTGGCAGCTTCTTCTTTCGTAATAAGATTATTTTCCAATGCAAATTTTACTGAGGATTCTCCTATTGTGGTTGCTTCTTCCTTACTGAGTTCGTCTACATCGCCTCCACGATACCACTCTTTCGGTTGCCGGAAAGACTTTTTATAAGGAGAAGCATCTTTTGTATTTAGTGCGGTAAATTCAATACTGTTTTCGTTAAAAACAGGTTCTGCAACACTTGCAGTTTGATCTTTGCCTTTCCAGACAATTGCAATGACAGTTCCTGGTCTGTTTAGCCAGGCTTCTTTAACTGCTGGATTTTTTTCCAATGCCAGCAACGCAGGTTTTGCACGACTTCCGCAACCAATTTCCGGAGCTGCACCACATACCAATGGGGTTTCATAAAATGTTGTTACGGGTTCTTTAGATGCAGATTTATCATTCACGACAAATGCAGCTACTACAAGCAGTGGAATGATCAGAGAGCCAACTAAGGCAAGCTTTTTCATAACTTATTTTTTAAAGTGTGAATTGGTTACTTTATAACCAGTTGCATTTACTGCGCTGGTTATGTCTTTTATATTTGTTTTTGAATCGTCAAACCTGATAAGAGCGTTCTTATTCTTGTAGGATACTGTGGATTCAATAATACCGGGAAGTTTTTTAAGTTCATGGGTAACGTGTTCTTCACACGCTGCACAAGTCATCCCGGATATGCTTAACTCGACGGATCGAATTGTCGAAGGATCAGCATTAATTACTGCGGACTGATCATTAGAATAGAAAAATTTTGCATAGGAAGGAAATGCGATCATCAAAGCGGAAAATAATGTGATGATCAAAAGAAAGGTTTTAGATTGAATAAAACCAGGCTTTTCAGCAACGCAGCCACATTCATCCGTTGGTTGAGGTTTTAATTTGAGATACCAGGAAATACCCAATACAATAATTGTTATTCCTATCAAATAAGGCCTCGCAGGTTCTAACCAGGAAAAAGTAGAAGCAATGCCACCCGTTCCAGCCACCAATGCTAAGACAGGCGTTATGCAGCAAAGCGATGCTGCAACGGCAGTAATAATGCTTGTTCCAGCCAGTTTGCCAATGCTCATACCGTTTGACCTTTTAAATTCTCCTGGTTAATGTATTTAAAGAATGGCTTCAGGACTTTCAGATGTTCTTCCTTCAGTGAGTAATAAATAGTTTGGCCTTCGCGTCTTGATTCAATAATATTTCCATCTTTCAATTTCCTCAGATGTTGGGATACCGCCGGAATGGACATGCCTAAAATATCACTGATATCACAGGGGCATAATTCATTTTCTTCTTCGAGCAGATACAGAATTTTCAATCTGACCTCATTGCCAGCTAACTCAAGCACTTTACTTAATTGAGAAAAGGACTGCGCATTTGCTTTTACTTTCTTCTTGCACTCGCTGATCTGTGCCTGATCTGCATACAGCCGAATACATTTATTGCCCTCCATAGTAATAATTTAAGGCAAAGAAATGTAATTTTTCTTATTTAAGCAAATACTTAAATAAGATAGCCAAAATCTATTCGCCTGATAGTAATTCAAAAGTTTGATTTTCATACAATATATAAAGACCAAGTAGTATCAAAATATAAGGCGCAATAATATGTCCGTACTTATCCATCGCTTTTCCCACCAAAGGATGCCTGGTCAGATATTTTGCAAGGAGACACCAGATTGCAATAAGAAATAAAAAAATGAAGATCATAACGAGGCGTTGCCATACACTTAATGAAGCAAAAAGGGGAATATAAATACCAATGTTGTCTCCTCCATTGGCAAACGTTACAGATGCAATGGCAAGCACCGGAGATCGGAAAGTTGAACTTCGAAAATCTGTACCCCCATTTTTTTCGGTTTTATGTTTTTCAATTATCCCTTTTACGCCGAGATAAATGGGAATAAGCCCAAGTAGCCCAATATATTTAGTATCAACTACCAATTCCAATAAAGAACCTATAAAACTAATAGCAATAAGGATCAGAAACCCCAGGTATTGCCCGGTTACTATACTTTTTTCAGTATATCTACGTCCGCCAAAGTAAAGCATCAATAAAAAAATATCGTCTATATTGGTGGATGCAAATGCCAATATACTGGTAAAAACAAGTTGCATTTAGTTAAGCAATTAAAATTTCATTTTTTGTATTCTTTATAGCCTGACTTTAATGCCGCCGTTAACAACAAAGCCATCAACAGGCGCATATATATCCCTGAATACAGGATTATCAATTGAGCCTGTGAATATAGTATCAAACTTTGTCTGCCTTGTATCTATGAAATTTTCAAAGTTGATAAAGACAGAAAATTTTTCCCAAATTTTTTCAACCATTAATCCCGTAATCCAATAAGGTTTTCCGAAACTGCCATCGTTTAGTTTCTGGCGGGAAGTATAATAAGCTTCCAGCCCTATTTTTAATTTTTCCTCTTTTTCAAACATCAATACATTGTTTAGCCGATGCCTTGCCGTTAAAGGAAGCCAGGACTTCACATTGTCAAAATTATTGTTTACGTCAGCATAAGTATAGCCAATAAACAATTTAAAATCACCATAGGTGAACTTCAGGTTAGTTTCAAAGCCTTTTGTGTCTGTATGACCATCGGCATTCTTAAATTCCAAATCGCCGCCAGTAGCAGAAGTGAGCACTAAAGGCTTATTCAAACGGGTATAGAAAAATAGCTGGTTGATACTGAAACCAACCTCACCCATGTTTGTCCTGTAGTTAATATCAAAATTGCCTCCTACAGAACGCTCATTAATCGCAGTATTATTATTGATTGGTAAAATGTTCCGGAATTGAATTCTTTCGGATTCTTCATTAAAAACTGTAGGTGTTTTATATCCAAATCCGCCGCCGATCCGGGTGGTTAATTTCGGAGTCACTTTAAAAAGCGCAGATATTCTTGGTAACAGTTCGAATCCATAATCCTTTACATAATCACCTCTCAATCCTGATTCTAAAGTAAAGCGATCTGTCGGCGACCAGGCATTTTGCAGAAATACGCCAAAGGTGTTATAATGATAGTCGCGTAATGGTGCTGTGGAGTGTCTTTCCTCGGCAAAATCATCTGTCAGAAAATTTGCGCCAATGATCCATTGGGCTTTTTCCCGCTCTGTGTTATAAGTTATTTCAGTAAACGATGATTGCTGGACGCCCTCGAATTGAAATGCCGGAATAGTAATTGAGCGGTCAAACCGGCTATAGCTATTCTTAAAATTTAAAGTTGATTTGTTTCCAATTCTGTGTGATATTCCGACCTGCGTGGTAAAGCGGTCCGTATTATTCTCTTCAAAGTATCCAGTACCTCCATTCTTTATATAATTGATATTCCCACCAGTGCGATCTTCTGTCACATAACTAAACCCAACATTCGCTGTAGTTTTATTGCCATATAAAAAAAGGCGGGGATTTATCGTATACCGGCTAAACTTCGGAATGGCAGTCAGTCCAATGTCTGCCGGATCATAGGGGCTTCCGAAATTGGCAGAGCCAAATACAGTCAAACCAGCCTTTCCATATTTTTCGCTGTAAAATCCGCTTAAATCCAGCCCCTTCGCTGACGTACTATTGGCCATGAAACTAAGCTCTCTTTCGTCCCGTGGAGTTTTGGAAACCAAGTTGACCAACCCGGCAATGGCGCCTCCCCCATAGAGTGTAGATGATGAACCCTTGATCACCTCTACCTGTCGCAGATCAAGAGGGGCAATTTGCATAATGCTTAGGCCACCTGAAAAGCCCGCATATAAAGGATAGCCATCGCGCAGGATCTGCGTATACCTGCCATCGAGGCCCTGGATACGAATACTGGAATTATAGGATGTAGCAGAAGTTTGTTGGGTCTGAATGCCTGTACTTTCATTCAGCATCATTCTAATATCACCGGGCTTCATATTACCCTTTTCCTCTAATTCTTCGCCCGAAATAACTTCTACCCGTGTAGGAGTATTGGCTATAGTTCTGCTGGTGCGGGTAGCAGATACAATGACTTCTTCTTCATGCTCTTCTTCTTCATGTTCCAATAAAATCGCAATAGTTGAATCAGCAGCCAAAGGAAACGTATAGGTAACCTGCTTTTCGCCAAAGCCTACAAAAGTGATAAGGAAGCTTTGCGGCCCGTTTGGAATGTCTGAAACGATCGCCATGCCGGTACTATCTGCAATAATGGATTTGTTTTGACTTTGCCATGTGACCGTTGCACCGGCAAGAGGTGTTTGATCTTCGCTGTTTTTAATGGAAAACCTTATGGTGTTTTGCGCCTGTGCAGCAACTATCGTGCAGCACATAACAATGCCTATCAATAGTGATTTCATACAAGTATAGTTTTGTAGTAAAAATGAATGGGTGTTAAAAACTCAATTCATTTTTGGCGGCTGGAAGAAAGAAGGGGTATATTCAGAATATAGAAACGTCGAAAAATTCTGGAAGGTCTTATTTTCATGGGTAGTCGCTATGTTAATAGCGTAGACCGGAATTTCATAGGAAAAACCTGCACAATTACCGCAAGTAAAAAAGGGAGAGCAGTTTCCTTTACAATCATCCTCTTGTTCTTTTGAACAGTTTTCAGTCTTCACATCATCATCATTGCAAGTATCTATTGCACAGCAAGGGGTTGCTGAACAGAATAATAGATAAACAGCCAATATGAACGTTATCAATTTCACGGGGGCAAAGATATTTAAAATGTCCTTTAAACGTTGTCTTATTAATGTTGGCCTAAACCACCCCCTGTAAGGTGTAGAATGATAAACATAAGGACAACCAGCGCTATAAGACCTAAAAGAATATAAAGTAGCACAGATTTTTTTATAGCAGTCTTACGATTTGGTGCTCGTTTCTGTTGCTCATTCAGTTTCCGCCGACCATATGCAGTTAATCCCCACGGCTTATATACAGAAAGCGTTGTCGCCACAAGCAATACTAATAATGCCGCTCCGGCGTCTGCTATCAACTGAATCCTCAAACCCCGAAGATCTGAATCTGATATTGTTGTTCCGGAAACCATCTCTGCCATATATTGGATTGGCTGCATGTGTACCAACAAAACAATGGTGGCCACAATAGTCAAAAGAAATTTCACCAAAATCCAGTAATATCGAAATAATCCCCATTGGGTAGCCAATGATTGAATGACGCCGGTTAACAAAGTACCGAAGCAAGCAGGCACAATGACAAACCAGGTTATCAAATCCATACTGATATAACTGGAAACAACAATCTGAGGGTTCTCACTGGTCAATCCCGCTATGGCAAGTGCCAGGAAACCTGCTACTGCTCCGAACCAACCGACTGAAAAGGTGATATGAGCGGTAAGCCCAAACTTGCGGAAAAAAGGAGACATCAGCATAACTTTTGTTTTATGGTTTATTTTCTTTGTTAAGAAGACTTGCCACCTTTATAGTTTTCTTTTGGTCATCCGTCCAGGCGAAAATTATTGAGTTACCTGCTTTCGTCATTTGTGGGAATCCGCTTGACCGGGATTCCGAGGTAGAGGCAACGACAAAGGAAGAATCTTTTTTACCATCGTTATATACATTCGTACCTTTTATAACCGAGCCTTCCATCCAACTGATAATCGCTGTTTTTTCATTCAATAATTCAATATCTACCCGACCAATAGTTTTATCATCATTGACTTTTACAGGATCAGAAAAAGTAGCACCTCCATCTTTGGAAAAAGCAACATTCACCTGTGCATTTTTATCTGGTGACGAAAACCATGCGACTGCAAGGTTATTACCAATTGCAGCAATGCGCGGTCCGTTGACCGGGCAACCCTCAATTTTCCAGTTGTCAGCAAAAATTGATTTGGGAGCTGTCCATTGACCATTTACGAAACGGACAATAGAAATATCTCTTATTTCACTTTCTGATCTGTCGCGGTAAACAACTACCGGCCCATTCTCAGTAATCGTAGCACTTGTCTGGCAGCAATCGCACACGCGGTCATCAAGCTCCCATTCGCTTATTTTCTTTCCGGATTTGTCAACGATTGCAGCACGAATCGTCATCTGTCCCTGATGCCCGCCATGGTGTCCCTCACCACTTTCCATTGCGGCGTTTCTTCCATCGAGCCAGGAAATAAAATAGTTTTCACCATAAGGGACAATAGATACAAAACCATGTTCTGCCTTTTTTCCATCATCGTGAAGAATAGCAGGAGCGCTCCAGGATTTGCCCTGGTCATTGGAAGTTGTAAGTTTCACATCATAGGTATAAGTTCCTTTTTCGCTTTTCTGCAAAAAATGGGATACAAGGTTATTGCTTCCGTCCGTTGCGATCATTGGGTAATCAGCCCAATTGACGAACCAATCATTACCCGAGGCAATTACTGCCGGTTCACTCCATTTCTCGTTCTGCAATGATGAATATTTCAAGGTGCTGTTCTGACTATCTTTTTCAATCCACGATAGGTAAACGATGCCATTTTTGTCGGTGAAAAGATAAGGTTCGCCACTCATAGAATCGGCCGGGGATTCTATTGCCAGCGGGCTTCGTGTTATATCTATTTGTTTATTCGCCGGTTCAGAAGCGCAGGATGCCAAAAAGCCGCCGAAAACGAATACAGACAATAATTTTCTCATTTTTGGTTGTTTATTTGAAGTATCATTTTAATGTTACTTGAATCATTCCATTTGCGATAGCCGGTTTCAGCGAATACATTTTCTCCTTTGGGATTATAAATGTAGGTCGTTGGTAAACCAACCATGCTCAATTCTTCCATGTTAGTCAAACGGACAAAGTCTAAATCAAACTGGTAATGTTCTTTGAATTCTTTAATCTGATTTGGACTTTCATCAGAGGCTAATAAAAAAACAATTCCATTTTTGCTCAGTAATTTTTGAGCGCTGTCTATAGATGGCATTTCCTGAATACAAGGTTTGCACCAGGTAGCCCAGAAATTGATGAAAATTGTCTTGCCCTTAAACTGCTCCATGCTGATAGGCTGGCCATCCAGATCAGTAAGTTTCACAGCCGCAACTGCCTTTTGTTCCCGAACGGGTGTAGTTTCTTTTGCTGTACTTCTTTCACGACAACTATTAATTCCGATTAGTAGTATCAAAAGTATAATTCGCATGATTCTTCGATTTTGAAACCATTAAATAAATCCCGACTACTATAAAGGGGATACTTAGTATTTGTCCCATATTAATTGCCAAAGCAGCTTCAAATGCTTCCTGGTTCTCTTTTGTAAACTCTGTAAGAAAACGAACACTAAAAAGCATAACAAGAAAGCAACCAAATAAAAACCCGTTTTGGTACTTATAGGCATTTTTATATATGAAGTAAAGGACAATAAATATCGCCAGGTATAAAACTGATTCGTACAGTTGAGATGGATGACGCGGAATGGGATCAACCAATTCAAAAACGAATGCCCACGGCACGGTTGTGGGCTTACCGATGATTTCTGAATTAAACAAATTTCCCAGCCTGATGAAAAATCCTGAAAGCGCCACTACAATGCCGAGTCGATCCATAATCCACAGGAACGATTGCTTGTATTTTTTGCAATACAAAGCAACGGCAATAATTATTCCTATAGCACCTCCGTGGCTCGCAAGTCCCTGGTAGCCGGTAAGTTCAAATTTCCCATTATTGATCTTAAAAGGCAAAATGATCTCTAACAGGTGATCCTTATAATAACCGAACTCATAAAATAGCGTATGCCCTAACCTGGCTCCAACAAGAGTTCCGATAAAAATGTAAATTGAAAGGGTGTGGAGTAGTTGCTGTGAAATATTCTCTTTTTTATAAATCTTCGAGAGTAGGAAATAACTAAATACAAATGCGAATGCAAACATCACAGAATAGTACCGTAATGCAAATCCACCTATTCGGAAGATTTCCGGATCAATATTCCAATTGATATAAAGAGTCATCAATACATTCTATTACTTATTTTTTACTTTAAGCATACTCGCATTAATCGCAACAATCACTGTGCTTGCACTCATCAATACTGCACCAGCTGCCGGACTAAGTAGGATTCCTAACTTATACAATACGCCGGCAGCCAAAGGAAGGGCAACAACATTGTAGCCTGTAGCCCATGCCAGATTTTGTACCATCTTCCTGTAAGTCGCTTTACCAAACAGTATCAAATTCACTATATCTTTTGGATTGCTGTTCACGAGGATTATCCCTGCTGTTTCCGCAGCAATATCACTACCACTTCCTACAGCAATGCCAACATCCGCCTGTGCTAAAGCAGGTGCATCATTAACACCGTCACCAGTCATTGCCACATACTCTCCTTTATCCTGCAGCTCTTTTATCTTCTCCAATTTTTGGTGTGGCAGCACTTCTGCATAATAAGTGTCGATGCCTAATTTTTTGCTTACGCTTTCTGCTACTTTGGAATTGTCGCCGGTTAAAAGGACAGATTTGATGTTATTATCGTGCAGCGTCTTAATTGCTTCTGCCGATTCAGGTCTTATCTTATCTGAAAGAGAAATATATCCCGCCAGCGTTTCATTGACTAAAACAAACACAATGGTTTCATCAGCATCAGGTTTAAAATCGGCAGGCAACGAAATATTTTTTTCCTTCAGATAACCAGGACTAACTACTTTAATTTGTTTTCCTTCAACGGTTGCTTCGACACCTTTGCCGGTAATAGCATTAAAGTTTTGTAGCGAAGGAATGGAAATGGCCAAGTCTTTTGCTTTTTGTATAATTCCTGTGGCAATCGGATGTTCCGAGTTTTGCTCCAATGCAGCAGCCAGTCGAACCAATTCCTTTTCATCAAGATCATTTTTGAGTGGAACAACTTTGGAAACTTCAAATTTGCCAATAGTAAGTGTACCTGTTTTATCAAAGACAAGCGTTGTTACTTTACGCGAATTTTCAAACGCTGTCCGGTTTTTGATCAGTAACCCATTCTGTGCAGATAGGGCCGTTGATTTGGCTACTACCAATGGTACTGCCAGGCCTAATGCATGTGGACAGCAAATAACAATTACAGTCACCATTCGCTCAATAGCAAAAGCCAATGCTTGCCCATCGAAGTACCAATACAGGAATGTGACCACACCCGCCACTATAGCAATCAAAGTAAGCCATTGCGCAGCTTTGTCGGCCAGTAATTGAGTTTTGGATTTTGATTTCTGTGCATCCTGCACCAGTTTAATGACTTGCGATAAGTAAGAATCTTTAGCTCCATGGGAGACTTTGATCTTTATAGCGCCATTTCCATTCAATGAACCGGCAATCACTTTATCACCTTTAACTTTTTGCACGGGTTTTGATTCGCCGGTCAGCATGCTTTCATTCAGGTAACTCTCTCCTTCGACAATGACACCATCAGCCGCCACCTTTTCGCCTGGCTTTATCAGGATCACATCATTTTCTTTCAATGTTTCCGTTTTAACATCCATCACATGGTCATCGTGTACGAGATGGGCATCTGCGGGCATCAATTGTACCAATAGTTCGAGTTCCCTTGATGCACCGGCAACGGATTTCATTTCAATCCAGTGCCCTAAAAGCATAATAAGGATCAACGTAGCCAGTTCCCAGAAAAAGTCCATCCCTTTTAATCCAAATACCGTTGCGACACTGTATATATAAGCAACGGTAATAGCGAAACCGATCAACGTCATCATTCCCGGCCTCCAGATTTTCATTTCGCTGAACCACCCTTTAAGGAAAGGCCAACCTCCATAAAAAAACACAATGGTTGAAAGCGCCAACAGGACATATTGCGATCCTGAAAAACTAATATGAAAATTTAACCAATGCTGTATCATTTCTGATAACAGCATAATTGGAATGGTTAACACAAGCACCACGTAGAAGCGTTTTTTAAAATCTCCGATCATCATGGCATGGTGGTCATGGCCCTCATGACCCATTGGTGGGTTGTGCTCACCATGCTCCTGGTGGTGCGCATGCCTAAGATCAACAATCTCCACACCTGACCTTTCTTTCTGTTTTTCGATTGGTACCAGGTTCATACCGCAAACCGGACATTGGCCCGGCCTATCCTTGACAACTTGCGGATGCATTGGGCAGGTATACTTTTGCTGCTCGTGGTGATGGTGTTCCATATATTAGCTTTTAATAGTAATTGGAAACTCTATTTTTATTTTCTCCCATGCTACAGCAATCTTTCCTTCCTTTCCCTTTTTTCCTTCTACGAAATATTGAAGCCGTTCAGTATGCTGATGTTTCAGGGGCTTGACTTTTATTCTAACTATGTCTTCTTTCTCGTCATATTCGGAAGCGAGGTGTTGTTTCCATTTCGAATTGATTATTACTGTCCACTCTTTTTTACCCGGAATAGTGAATACCGCATATTTTCCCGCCGGGATTTCTTTTCCATTAATAATAAATGGTTTTGCAATTTCAATGGTAGTGGCATCGTGTGCACCGGTTACCCAAACCTCGTCGTAAGGAACCAATCCACCCCAGATAACCCGCTTTCTCACACCAGGTGAATGATAACTGATCTTTACAGAATCATTCCCAATAATGCCCACTGCCATAGACTTAATACTTTTCTTACTGGTATCTTTTACCAGGTTGGGGTTATAGCAAACCTCTCCTGACTGAGCTTTAAGCTGCGATGTTCCTGAAATTATTAGCAGCAAACAAAAGGTGGCCATGTATTGAAAGAAAGTCCATCTGTTATTCTTCATTGTTTAATGGGTTTGCCGTTTATTTAATAGTTTCTTTTACTTCGCCGCATGTCAACATTTTTTGACCCATATACGGGTTGCGAATTTCCTTGCTTGCATTTAACCAATAAGCACCTTTATCATTTAGCGCCATCGGACAAAAATCAACATATAGCTCACCTCCGTTAATTCCTGATTTTTTTACGAGGGCTATAAAATCGTTACTCAGGGGAGCGTACGCTGCCCTTTGTACTTCAATATCACCGGCTGCTGTAATCTTTGCTGCGTTGACCGCTATCGATTCTCCACCAGGAATTTCCTTAATACCGGCTTCAATTGCATTGCTGGCAACTTTAGCTTCTTTAGCATCGTCGTTTACCAATGCAGTCGTGAGGTGTACATAATGCTGGTAAACGGCATTCAGCTTATCATCTTTAACACTCAATTTGCCGGTAGAACTGCTTTTATCGCTCATATCATGTCCTTCATGTTCCGTTGAATCTTTTTCCTGTTTGTTTTCATTGTTGCCATTGTTTCCACAGGATGCGATTAAAATTGTTACTGCTAATGGCATTACTACTTTAATAACTTGTTTCATTGGTTGTACTTTTTATAGTTTAAAATTTGAATTATTAATGTTTATGACCAGCCATAGGGTCAGACCCTTTCTTTAATATATACTCACTGTACAACAGGTAAGCTCCTGTAACAACTACTTTCTCACCATCCTCCAAACCTTCCGTGATTTCTACCACATCCGCATTCTCCTGACCTGTTTTTACCATACGCGGGACGAATTTCCCTTTACTCTCTTCAATCCATACATGCATTCCTTTTCCATCCCGGATTACTGCATCAACGGGCAATGCAAGCACATTGCCTGTACTTTTAATTGGTAACAGGATGTTCGCCTGAAGACCAGGTTGCCATTGATTGTTTGGATTGGGAATAGTTCCTCTTATATTCATTAATTGGCTACCGCTCTGTATTGAAGGATTGATAAATTGGATAGTCATGTTCTGCGGTTGATCTTCCCAACCTGGAATAATTACTTTTACCACTTTCCCGGCTTTTATTGCAGATGCTTCAGCCGGATATACATCGGCATCCACCCATAAACTGTTATAGCCCTCAAGACGCATGATAGTGCCGCCTTCCGCCACATATTGTCCTTCGGTGACCTGGAGTTCTGCCACCACGCCGCCTGCAGGCGCCGGGTAAGTAACATAGGGATCTGTTTTTTGAGATTTTATCAGTTGTTGCAATTGAGCTTCCGACTGATCATATAGTAGCAGTTTCTGTCGTGCTGCTTTTTCTATCTGTTGAAACTTGTCATCAGTGGGGAATTGTTTTGCTTGCGCTACTGCGATCAGGTACTCCTGTTGAAGTGTAGCCAGTTGCTCGGAATAAATTTTATACAAAGCCTGGCCCTTGTTGACTTTAACCCCGGTTTCTTTCACATATAAAACTTCAATGCGACCGGCAACACGGCTCGAAATGAAATTTGTCTGTTCAGGATTGGTCGCCAATCGTCCGTTAAGTACTTTATTGTTATTTAGTGTGCTGCTTCCGATAGTTACGGTAGTGATATTGGCAAGTGCTATCTGACTCTCGCTTAATGTCAGATTGGGATCGGTATTGTTCTTGTCGAAAGGCACGAGGTCCATCCCACAGATCGGACAGGTGCCAGGTCCTTCCTGTACAATTTGTGGGTGCATAGAGCAGGTATAAGTCTGCTTCTTTACAGCGCTTGCTGCTCCTTTCTTTTCTTTGCACGCAGTAAGCAACATACCCGGAACTACTGCTACGAAAAAAGCTGCCTTTAAAAATCGTTTTCTTTCCATATTACTGTTTCTGTTGATCGGTTGTCTTAATAAAACTTTCGCTGTCTACGAGGTAAGAGGCGTTTCCTGCCACCTGCCAGTCGCCAATAGCGGTTGTCACCATCACCATGCCTTCTGCTTCAACACTTGTTTCAACCTGCATGGGCACAAATACGTCACCCTGTTTTTTAAATACAATTGACTTATTGCCCGATTGCCAAACAGCTTTCCTGGGCAACCACCATCCTCCCTTATACACCACTGGTATATTAGCGGAGACCAATTGACCCGGCAATAAATCTTTATTGGAAATATATACCCTTGCCAATGTGAAATTCTCTCCACTTCTGACTATCGGTTGTATCAAACCAATGTTACCGGTGTATACTTTTTCTGCATTGGCAATTGTGTTAAAAATCAACTTTTGACCTCTTTTTACCTGTGAAGCCAACTCCGGTTTTAATGCGAATTCTGCAACAATGCTGCCGGTGCGATAAATGGTGAATAAGGATTGTCCGGCACCAACATATTGTCCTTCGCGAACCATCACCGGCGTAGTTTGAATTGATGGAGCAGAACTAATTGAAGAACTTGCTGCAGCTCCCATATTATCCATTCGATCCGTACTTGTAGCAGAGTTGGTTGTAGACGTAGGCGCATTTGATAATGTTGCCACCTGCTTTTCGAGAATATAGCCGGTTGCATTGCTATATACTGGTACACGATAAAGAATATTCCCGTTCTTTAATATCTGGTTAATCTGGTTAGGCTGCATTCCAAGTAAAGACAATCGCTGTTTTGCTTTTGACAGCATATTATCATCGTTTCCGGATCGGGCGATAAAAAGCAATTCTCTTTGGGCTGCTGCCAGATCGGGCGAGTATATTTCCATGATCAACTGACCCTGTTTTACCGGCTGGTAATTGTATTTGATATACAATTTTTCAATACGTCCCGCCACTCGGCTGGAAATACTTGTTTGATTGCGGGTATCATAAGTAATCTGCCCTTTTATTTCTGCTGAAAAAATACGCGAGCCTGATTCAGGCGTTATAACCGGGATGGTTGAAACAACCTGTGCATTAACCGGCTTTGCAAGCGAAGCAATGCTACTATCGATAGTCATTTCTTTGCTATGCCCGGCATGAGCATCCTTTACGGATTTATTTTTACAGGAAATAAACCCGATAGCGGAAACAAATAATCCGATCAATATAATATTAACGATATAATTCTTTCTCATAATCCACGATCATTTCATAAAGCTTTAATTTTTCATCGAGCACATTCATCTGCATCATCGTTAGCGCTTCCCAGGCATCGATCACCTGTGTCAATTGCATTTTATTTTCCTGGTAAGTGATAAAATTTGCGTCCAGTGCTTTTTGCAGGGCAGGGATCACTTTTTCTTCCATGCTTTGAATCCTCCTTTGCATTGTTTCTATCTCGTACTGCATTCCATAAAGCATTCCTTGTGTTTCCTGAAGCATAGCAGCCCTTTCCTTTTCCATGCTCTGGACATTGAATTGCATAGCTTTGACCTCAGATTTATACATTTTCGATGCCCAGGGAACAATCGGAATACTAACCATACCCATAACATTATAGGCTTTTGGCATATCAGCACCCAGTGGATACATATTGTCAAACCTGATACGGAAGTCCGGTTTCCTTTGCAACTTCATGCTTTCGATATTGAGTTGCATAGACCGGATACTTTCATTCATCTTCAACACATCTTTCCGGGCTATTGAAAGGGAAGCTGTATCATAAGCGCTGGCAGGACTAAATGCCGGAAAATAGGTTGTATCTATTTCAAAGGTTTCATTGCCTTGAGCATTCATTAAACTATTCAACCACGCTCTTGCCTTGCCAATCGTTCCTTCCTGCATACGGATCATATTGCGATTCTCTTCAATTTTGGCATCGGCTTTATATACACTTCCAAGCTGTGATTGATTATACGGGTATCTTACCTCCTCGATCTTTTTCATAGTAACCATGATCTTCTCGTTTTCCCCCAATACCTTCATGCGCTGTTTTGCGATCAGCCAATTAAAATAGAGTCGCTTTGCCTGGGCTTTAAAATCATTGAGTGTAACATCCCGTGTAGCCCTTTCTATGTTACCCTGAGATTCGATATACTTCCTGCGAGCATTCAGCTTTGCCCTGTTAGGAATGTCCTGCTCTATTTGAAGCATAAGATTGCCTCTTTCTGCAGGCGACATGATCTTTTGCCCAGGATACGGCGTCATAAAAGTTCCGATTCCCACCATAGGCGGCATCCATGCGGTGGATGCGTCGGCGCTATATTTATAACTTTCTGCTTTGAGGCTATAAGATTGAAGCAAGACATTATTGCGATCAATTCGTTGTAAAACGCTGTCCAACGGTAATATGGGTGCTTGCTGTGCCATTAATCCCGCAGGTAGCAATACCAATAATCCTACACTATATTTAATGAGTTGTTTCATGTATCTCCAGTTTTCCATATTTGCGCAATTCATATTCTTTGGTCATCAAAAAAATAAGTGGTGTTACCAATAAAATGTGGGTCGAAGAAGTGAGAACACCACCGATCATAGGTAATACTATTGGCTTCATTACATCAGTTCCAACGCCCGTTGCCCACAGTATCGGCACTAAACCAAATAGTGATACACAGACTGTCATTAATTTTGGACGCAACCGTTTCGCCGCACCGATAATGACGTACTGACGCAGATCTTCCTTTGTAATTGTTTCTTTGGAATTGCCTTTTAGTTTTACAAGCTGCTGCATAGCATCATTCAGGTAAATAACCATTACAATACCTGTTTCGACTGCGATACCAAAAAGGGCAATAAAACCAACTGCTACGGCAACGGATAAATTCACACCCCAAATCCAGATCATATAAGCTCCGCCAATCAATGCAAAGGGGACGGTGATAAGACTGAAAAATGCCTCCCGGATCGAACGGAAAGCGAAGTAGAGCGAGAAAAAGATGATTACAAAAACTACAGGGGCAATCCATAAAAGTGTTTGCTGGCCTCGAATTAGGTTTTCGTATTGCCCACTCCATTCCACATAATAACCCGGCGGCAAAACCCCATTTGATTGATTCATTTTACCGATTGCTTCCTGCACTGTGCTACCCAGGTCTCTGTCTCGCACATTGAATAATACAGCACCACGCAGCATGGCATTTTCGGAAGTGATCATTGGCGGCCCATCCTCAAATGAAATATCGGCTACCGATGATAAAGGCACTTCACCAAAAGCAGGTGACATTAATGGAATACGTTTTATACTTTCTACGCTATTGCGATAATCCTGTGCTAATCGCACATTGATTGAAAATCGTTGGCGACCTTCTACCGTATTGCCGATAGATGCACCTCCTAAAGCAGATTCTACCGTTTGGTTTACATCATCTACACTCAAACCATACCGGCTCAGATCTTCACGTCGTGGATTAATGGCCAGGTATTTTCCACCGGTAATAGGTTCAACATATAAGTCTTTAATGCCGGGCGTGCCCTCTAAAACTGTTTTTACACGCTCTGATACGGCAGCAAGTGTATCGAGATTTTGACCGTATACTTTTACACCTACATCAGTACGAATACCTGTTGACAGCATGTTGATACGATTAATAATAGGCTGTGTCCAACCATTCACCACACCGGGAATCTGAAGCTTTGCATCAAGCTCGTTGATTAAATCTTTTTTTGTAATACCGGCACGCCATTCAGACCTGGGCTTTAACATGATGATCGTCTCGATCATGCTAATAGGTGAATTATCTGTGGCTGTGTTGGCACGACCTGCCTTACCTAATACCTTATCTACTTCTGGAACGGATTTTATGATCTTGTCCTGCACTTGTAATATTCTTTTCACCTCTGCATTGGAAACGTCAGGCAGAGTTACCGGCATAAACAAAACACTTTGTTCGTCAAGTGGGGGCATAAACTCTTTTCCGAGGCTTTGCAAGAGAGGTATTGTTATGATCAATGCAAGAATATTTATTGCAAGAGTTGTCTTGCGCCATTTTAAAACTCCTTTGATGATCGGTGTATATATTCTTTCCAGTATCCTGTTTACCGGGTTGGCATTATCGGGTCTGAATTTTCCCTTCATGAAAAATGAAATGAGCACAGGCGCCAGTGTGATCACCAACAGCGCATCCACGATCATGATAAAGGTTTTTGTGAAGGCAAGCGGGTGAAACAGCTTTCCTTCCTGGCCTGTAAGCATAAATACCGGCAGGAAAGAAGTGATAATGATCACTGTGGCAAAAAATACTCCACGGGACACCTGCTTGCTCGATCCTTCAATAACCTTCAGCCTTTCTTCTTCAGATATCCAGAGAGCTGGTTTTTTAAATATCTTTTTAATTCGTTTCATTACTACGCTTGTGGTTTATTTTGTTTTTGCCAAGCTTCATATCGTTCTGCCAGATGTTTATAGGCGTTTTCGCTCATGATGATCCCATTATCAACAATAACACCGATAGCCAGGGCAATACCTGTCAGTGACATGATATTCGATGAAATACCAAATGCATTCAGCAGGATGAAACTGGCGGCAAGGGTAATCGGAATTTGAATTATGATGCTTAATGCGCTGCGCCAGTGAAAAAGAAAAATGATCACCACAATGGAAACAACGATCATTTCTTCTATCAATGTATTTTTTATTGAGTTAACCGATTCTTTAATTAACTCGCCACGGTCGTACACGATATCAAACTTTACTTTTTCCGGGAAACCTCTTGCAACTTCAATCATCTTTGCTTTCACCTTATCAATGACGGCGGCGGCATTTTCCCCGTAACGCATAACTACAATGCCACCTACACGCTCGCCTTCCCCATTCTGATCAAAAATTCCCAATCGGGTTTCTCCAGTCATTTGTACGGTTGCCACGTCGGCAACCCGGATAGGAATACTATTCTGCGTTTTAACAGGAATATTTTCAATCTCCCCAATTGATTTGAGGTAGCCGGATGTTTTAATGATATACCCGATATCACTCATTTCAAATTTTCGTCCGCCAGATTCATTGTTGTTGCTGCGAACGGCGTTGATAACATCAGCAACTGAAAGCCGGTAATAAAGAAGTTTATTGGGATTGACGGTAACCTGGTATTGTTTCTGAAAGCCGCCAAATGAAGCGATCTCACTCACACCTTCAACATTCTGCAATGCAAATTTGATATACCAATCCTGTAGAGCCCGCTGTTCGCCCAAATCCATATTGGGAGCATCGAGTGTATACCAAAGAATATGTCCTACCCCTGTACCATCCGGACCTAACTGCGGCGCAACGCCAGTCGGCAGGGATCTGGACACAGTACTTAATCTCTCCAAAACACGTTCCCGCGCCCAATAGATATCTACCGCATCATCGAATATGATATAGATGAAACTCATACCGAACATGGAAGTACCCCGCACATACTTTATCCGTGGTAGTCCCTGCAGGTTCGTCACCAAAGGATAGGTAATCTGATCTTCTATCAATTGCGGTCCTCGTCCCATCCATTCGGTAAAAACGATCACCTGGTTTTCTGACAGATCGGGAATGGCGTCAATGGGATTTTTACTCACGGAAAAGAAACCCCATACAAATAAACCGGTTGCCAGTACCAATACAATGAACCGGTTGCGTAGTGACCATTCTATAATTCTGTGAACCATAAACTGATTTTAATAAACTGCTTTTATTCTTTTCCTCCCTTGATCAAATTGCGTGTATCTTCTACCCATTTCAATATTGCTGCCTTTTCTGTTTCAGTTAGTTTCGCATCTGCATGCATTAACCGGTACGATTTCAGCGGCATGGTTCCTTCCTCCAGCGATTCACGAATCGACCTGAGCTTATTGAATTGTTTCTTCTTTGAATAGGAGCAGTATTCGTTAAAGTTCAATTCTTCTTTTCCTGCTCTTATATGCCGGTCTAATTGTAACCGGAAGGGCTGTACATGAGCGTACCACGGATAATCTGTATTATTACTATGGCAATCATAGCACGCCTTTTTTAATATCGATTGTACTTCACTAGGAACCTGATAATTGTTTATTATATCCGTTGGCAATGTTTGGCCGCTTTTATTCACACTTCGTGGTGTCAATTGTATAAAAATAAAAACGATCAATAACCCCAACGCTATTTTTTTAAACACATGCATAATTAAAAATCTGACATCCCCCTATCTATTTATTTTATTGTATTTTTTCTTCCACTGTACCACATTTCGGCATCTTGCTACCCATATAGGGGTTTTTGATCTCGACTGTTTCACTCAGCCACTTAGCGCCTTTATTATTGTCATACATCGGGCAATGATCATGATAGAGCGTTCTTCCACTTCCAAATGCTTTGGCTAAAGCATACACATCTTCGCTCATCATAGCAAAGTGTTCCCGCTGGTGATCGAGCTTGCTTTTACCAATATGCTCGGCGTGTTCTCTCAGGTCTTCTTCATTATCGTCATATATCTTTTTTTGTTCAGCAGTAAACAAGGATTTATCAACCTTATTCATTGCTGCAACCATCGCTTCGCCACCACTTTTCGCTTCATTTTCATTGTCATTTGCCAATGCATTTTTGATGTGCAGGTAATGGTCAACCATCTCTTTTAAAGAAGTAGCTAATTGAGGATTTACATCTGAATATGTTACAGCTACTACTTTAACGTCCTTGTCACCTGCTGAACTGGTTGGAGCCGTGCTGTCTTTACTCATTTTGTCCATGTCCTGATTGTCTTCCTGTTCATTATTATTACAGGCCACAAATGCGAGGGATGCGATAGCTATCAACGCAAAAAATATCTTTTTCATAAATTTGTTTTAAGATCAATGAATTAATGTTTGTGCCCAGAGTGATCGCTATGTTTATTCTCTTTTTTCCTGTCGTATAAACAGCAGCCCGGTAATTTTTTATATACGTTATCCTCGGCGGTGTACTTTTCTGTATCATGCCCTACTGCTGCAATTTTCATTTGAATATCCCCGTTGACTACTTTAGTACTGTCGTAAGTAACAGTCATGGTCTTTGAGTCTACATCCCAAACTGCCGCAGTTACACCGTCCAGTTTGGCCGCTTTTTCAATCCGGTTTTTGCACATGCCGCAATTGCCGTATACTTTAAAAGAATCTGTTTTTGTTTGGGCAAATACCGACATCGAAGTGAATGCCAATAGGGCGACAAATAACATTTTGATTGTTTTCATTTTTATTTTTTTAATAGTTTATAAGGATACCGTTAGGTTTTTTCCCTACAGTTATATCTTTCAGTTTTGAATGTGAAGCAACATTTATTACAGAAACACTTGCCGCTCCCTGGTTGGTTACATAGGCTAAATCTCCATCGTTGGTAAACGCAATCGCGTGCGCTCCAAGCGCTGCATTAAATACACCGCCATGAATCCAACTATTTGTTCCGGCATCCCAATTATAATAGTGAACTTTTCCATTTTCCGGGTCAGTCACCCATAATTCGCTCTTGAGCGCATTATGTGCAACGCTGCCGGGCATAAAACCAAGATCAATAGTTTGAAGCACGTTATCGTTAGCGACGCTGACAACACTCACGGTTTGTCCGTCCTCATTATCCACGTACATTTTGCCGTCGTTACCAATCCATGCCGCAACCGGATTATCTCCAACGGGTATGGTGGTAATAACTGCTTTAGTGGATGGATCGATTATGCTTACATTGTCATCGCCTCCATTAGCCACATATGCTTTGGAACCATCAGCAGAAAAAGTCACCTCGGCAGGTTCCATGCCTACGTCGATAGTAGTTTTCAAGGTATAGGTGGCCGCATCGTACACCAATACCTTTCCATCCATAACCATTTGAGATGTCCATATTTCCTTACCGTCGGGTGAATACACTGCATTGTGGTTCATCGTAGGGACTTCGAATTCTTTTTCCATCATACCGGTCACAGCATCCACGATTAGTATCCGCCCTGCCATACCAGGCGTTGCTCCGGCATGCCCTTCGCTCAGGTCCATACCTGGTGCAGCAATCGCCAGATGCGTCATATCGATGGCTTCGTGTTTATAAATATGGTGGGGCCACATAGCCATAGAATTGTTATTGCCCATCAATTCTATCGTTTCAGTTACGGTATTGTCTGCCAATTTGATGACCGAAAGGGTACCATCCTCGCCATTAACCACAAATGCGGCAGGATAATTAATATTTTTTTCCATGCCCATATCGGGTATTTTTTGTTTTCGACACGAAATGACTGCAATACCGATTGTAATGATTAAAGCAGGAATAATTATGCGGTTCATAATGACTTTTTTAATCAGAATAGAAATGGAACCGGCATGAAATGCCAATAGCCCGACAACCATTTGTCCGGCTTATACGAAGAAGCAAGATTTAAATACGGAAAACGCAGTTTTGAATGTAAACAGCTATATCGCCACGTCGGGGAGGAGCATGGCTAAGGGGATTTTGTTCAGTAACAGTTGGAAGGTTGATATGTGGTAATTCAAATAAGGGAACAGGAAGCAGAACAGACGCTAACTCTGTAAGCTGGTAAGTACTTACACCTTTATGATCATTTTCCAGCTTAAGCTGTTTGTGCTCATCCTTACAACAGCCTTTATTTCCTTCATGGCTTTTGTCCATGCCACATTTGCCACACTTCTTATCATTGTTGTGCCAAAGCCCCGCATTTACCAGCTTATCCATGCAATAATGGAAATGAATGGTAGTTCCCACCGACGCGGTCAGGTAAATAAAGGCGAGTATGGTTACAACAAATTTCATCCGTCACAAAAGTATAGGTAATTCCGGTTAATGGGTTATATAATTTTGACTTTTAGTTATATTTATATTCTGTCCTGCGATATATTTTGCCTGAATATCAATGCTCATGGGCAGGTCCCGATATAAAGGGTAAGTATTCCTGCCCCTGCCCGGCTATCCCTTTTTTGGTCAAAGAGACAAGGCCAGGAATACCACCTCTGTTACTATAACATTCCCCGATCTCACATTTACGCTGTTTGCAAACAAGCTTCCGCACAATGACGGCAAGCATCGGCACATTTGCGACAATGCTCCATGTGTGCATGTTTTTCGCATTCCTCCGCACAAGCCTCGCAGATTTCAGCGCATTCTTTCAGCAAGTGATTCGCATGCTCTGAGTCTCGCGCAACAAAAGATGCTGTAAGCAGGCATATATCTGCGCAATCAATATCCAGTTTAATACAACGGGCAAGCATTTTTACATCCTGTTCATCCAGACAGGCGGTTGCACAATGATTACAGGTTTCGGCGCAATTATTCAGTGCTTCCAACAATGATTGATTTTTTTCGTGTGTCATAATTCATATTTTTAAATTGTTACTTCTTTTTAGTTACTTGTTGTTTATCTTTTTCGACCAACTTCATTCCGCATTTCGTGCAATTACCTGGTTGATCACTCTGTACCTCCGGGTGCATCGGACAGATATACTTCTTGTCCTTTTGATTTTTTTCGTATGCCATAAAATAAATTTTTAGAAGTTACTATTTAGATATCCCTATTTTTCGATTCTAAAATCGAATCATCACTTTTTTAATTCATTTAATTTTGCTTTCATCTGGGCGATTTCAGCCTTTTGGCTGGAATTGATTTGTTCGCATAGTTTTTTTATTTCAGGGTCTGTAATGTTTGCTTCTTCGCACATCAGGATTGCTCCGGCATGATGAGGAATCATGGATTTCAAAAATTGTTTATCTCCAACTCCAGCCTGCTGCCTGATTAATACAAAGAATCCAATTAACAGAATTGCGCTGACTGCAATAAGCAGCATATTTAGTTTCTTATTCATATACATTGACCGCATTACAATAAGTTCAATTATTACCATGGGGCTGGCCATCAGTCCTGCCATATAAAACTGATTAACGTTCATAAAAACATTTGAAAAGGTATCGACCATGGCGTACATAAGTATGTA
The DNA here is from genome assembly GCA_046297935.1 of Chitinophagaceae bacterium. GTDB lineage: Bacteria > Bacteroidota > Bacteroidia > Chitinophagales > Chitinophagaceae > CAYMZZ01. Next base: position 147,606 of record JBKBHA010000008.1, on the reverse strand, counting down.
CATGGCAATAAACGATAGTATGGCCATAATGAGCAGATGTTTATAGTGCTTATTGTGCTCTTTTGCTGCGTGCTGGGTTTTATGATCTTTCATTTCCATAATAATAATTTTAAATTGTTTCAGTCCGATGTAATGCTCGATTAGTATTTCATGTCTTTTAATTCTTTCTTTTTATCTTTTGATTGTATGGAATCCTGTTTTTTTGAAGTATCCTTTTTGTTTGTATGTTCATGTGGCGTGGATGATTGGTCGCGTTTCGGCTTAGTTTTATCTGGCGAAGTGGAATCATCATCACTCCCATGAGCCTGTTCCGAATATGAGTGACTATGTGGTTTTGTAGAATCACTTTCATGCTCCATATATTGCTCCATAGGTTTTACACCTGCACCTTGTTCAAATACCATTTTGCCGCCGAGATATCCCTGGTAAAAAACAGCAGCCGTGCCAAGTACCAATAGAAATGCCCAGGCAGCATACTCGCCTTTCCTGAATCTATTTTTTCTCACCCATCCCCATGTTAACAGGATGAATGAAAAAATGAGAATGCCGAAGCCTGTGAACTTATGCTTTACCAGTGTCTGATGTATTTCATCATTGTGCACCAGGGTTTGTTCTTCAATAAATCCTGTAAGAACAGCAGCTATAGCAAAAGCAACCCCTAAAAGCAAATTCCAGAATGCTGCCACTTTAAAGAATTCTTTTTTAAAAAATAATGAGAGCACGGCAAAAAGAGCTGCGATTGCAATTAATGCAATGGGAAAATGAACTATTGCCGGATGTAATTCAATCATTTCTTAATGGTTTGAATGGTTTTGCATAGATGGTTGCTTCATTCGTGTTAGCGCATTCATGTTTATCGGCAGCACATGAATGTATATTTCTGCCGATAACGGCAGTCTTCCATATAAACCACGTAGTTCAGAGGGAGTAAAGAAAGCGGATCCTTGTACACCTATCCTGAAATTAGTATTGAATGCGTGCAGGAAATTATAGCTTGTCCCCAAAGTCAGTGCATTTACAGGAAATAACTTATCTGAATCATTTATTCCTGTGTTTAGTTCATGCCCGCTCTTTTGAATAAACTCATATCTGCCGTAAAGGGCCGTTCTATTCATCTGTAAATTGGATTCAAGTAATGCTGAATGCTCAGGGTGATGCTCCCATTTTTGGTTCATTCCCCAAATGACAGCCGAGGTGAGATGTGTCTTTTCGCCTAAAATAATGCTGTGCAGTACCGAAGCAGTCGTTCTTGTTATATTTTCTTCCGGTTCCAGTGATTCAGGACTTTTTATAAAAGCCTGCGAAAATTGGGCTGAGAAATTATCCGTGGGATTAACTGAAAACCGGTAAGACCAGGAATTGAAACGTGGCTTATCAAAATTATACCTGTCCTCGTCAGGTTCCCGCCCGGTAAAGTTTGAAAGCTCAAACTTTAAAATTTTATATCTGAAACCAAGAGTAGTAACCCCGAAAGTGATATGGGTTGCATCCTGCCAGTGATGTCCTAACGGCGCATCGGGATTATTCATACTTGATATACGATGCATAAATGCCGGAGGGCCTATCGCTGGCTCTCCCGGGTAACCCAGATAAAGAGTAAGATCAATGTCCTTGTTGACCATATGGGTATATGCAGCGCTTAGGCCGGAAATAAAATCATGAGGATGTTGCCTGTCAATTAAAAGTTTTCCGTTGAAAGTCTCTCCAGATTGAAATAACAGAGGATAGCCATTTCCTCCCATTACCAGCTCATCAGCGGAAAGCATCAAGGACAAAGAAAATAATCCGCGTCTATTTACCTTCCTGTTAGCCATTAACATTACCCAGTTGGGTGCATCAAACCGGTCTGTTAAACTTTCGCCTCTTATACCGCTATTAGTAATATCCTGGTGATTGTACCTCAGAAATATACTTCCATGAACCATTAGATTCCATTTTGTGCCCATTTTCATGTATCCGTACATGGGAGTTGCATCAGGCTGCCAGGCAGTTCCGGAGCTATTTCTATTCATAGGTAAATTAAGAGAATAGGCATGCGTCATCATCGGCATGGTGTCTGTCATATCATGCTGGCCATGCATCTCATTTGCTGCTGGAACAGTATCCATTTTCATATGCTGACCATGAGTTGGAACAGTGTCTGTCTGTTTTCCAGACACTGAATCCTGTATAGGCTTGCTCTGAACACGGTTTACCGGTGAAGCTGACTTTTTCTTCGATGAAGTTTTTTTTGTTGTCTTTTTCGGAGTTGTTTTTGCGGGCTCTTTTTTTTGCGGCTCATGATGTTCGTGTTGGGTATACCCTGTAGTAACGTATCCAACCAAAACAAGCGATAGGATAATTATCTTTTTCATTGTATCATAATTTTGAAAGGTTAATTCCTATGCCTGAGTAGCCATTCCTGTAGCTCCATAATTTCCATTTCCTGATCTTCTTTCATCGTCTCTGCCATATGCGCAATTTCAGCATGATGCCCGTAGTGAATAACCAGGTCTGCCATTTCTATTGCACTCTGGTGATGAAAAATCATCAAAATTGCAAAGTCGTGGTCAATATCTCCATTGATGATTTGCAGATCAGCATTCCTATCCATTTTATCCATGCTCATTTCCATCTTCATATTGAACTCGGGATTTGCCTCATGCATTTCGTGGCTATTTAGAAATGATTGCAAGTCGGCTATTTCCTGTGTTTGTTTTTCAATCATATCATGGGCCATCATTCTGATTGTAGTATCCTTTCCATGATTCAAAACAATATTTGCCATATTAATGGCGCCTTTATGATGCAATTGCATCATTTTGGCAAAGTGATGGTCGGGATCGCCTGGCATGGGTGTAGCCATCATGGTATCCATCATGGCATGCAATTCTTTCATCATGCGGTTCTTATCATGTGACTCAACATCTATTTCATCGTCTTTGGAACAGGAAAGAACTGAAGATAGCATTACTGCTATTAGGGTAAAACCAACTAGCGTTTTCATAAATGAGAATTTGAATAGTTAGAGTTTATTTGCAGAATCGATGGAGCAGAGCGCTATGGCTTAAAATAAAATGACAATACTGTAAAACCCTGATGGTTTAACATATTGCCCCATGTAAAATCATATACGGAAATTACCGAACTGCAGAAAAAGAGGATGCTTTAGTAAAGGCGGGCTATGTGTCCGGTATAAATTTTCTGTTTGTGTTTCAGGTATACCGAGACTGGTAGCTACAATATGAGTAACTGGTAAAGTATATATGGAAGAATTAAAATCGTAGATTGTTTGCGAGAAGGTATGTGAGTCGTCAGCTTTAATTGTCGTCGAAACATCTTTACAACAATCTTTACTTGCTTCTGTATGTTTCTCCATCCCGCATTTTCCGCATTCATCGTCCTGCAAGCTAAATAATGAAGTGCCTACCAGTTCACCCATGCAATAATGCTGGTGAAGGGTAGCCCCAATTGAAAAACTGAGATAGAATACAGCTAATATGAACGCGCATGCTTTTCTCACAGTTGAACATTCTTAATAATCAAGGCATAAATTCTGTACCAGCTTGCGACCGTGTTTACCCATTGCTGTTTTTGGAGGGCAAGCCGTAGCCGGGAGTCCATTCATATAAAATTGGTAATCAATTCATTGTGACGAGAAAAATAAAAGTCAACCTGGGAAGATTAATTTTGGGGATTATTGAGTTGACAACGGTTATAGGAATAGGATTCCCCACGAATACCTTATTTGCAGCAATCTTTTTTTCGCAAAAAAATTGCCTTGAGCATTCGCAGCAATAAATGACCTATGGCTAAAGCTGGTTTCATATGTCGAAATTAGGAGTCCTAATAATCTGACTATTTATGGCAAAGATAGATCGATATTCAGGCACAAAAAAGCCGGGAAACCCCGGCATAATTCACGAACCCTACTCATGGTTTAGTTCACCTTCTCCGCTTTAAAGCCTGCCTCCTGGACCGCCTTTATTACCTCGTCTTCTCCAAAATTGCCATCTCTAACTATAGTCAAAACCTTATCAGGATTTTGAACATCTACTTCCCAATTATCCCTACCTACCGTTCCGTCTAAAAAAGGTGTTGCTTTTGCTATGCAGCCCGAGCATTTGATCGTTGTTTTAAATTTTAATGTTTCCATATTTGATATTTTAATACTCTTTTGTTGCTTTATAAAGTATGGTAAAATTACGCTCGATGAGAGCCACTATTGTTATATAATGAAGTGGAACAGTTATATAATTTTCAGGTATAACTTTCAATTTGGATTGTGACTTCATTATCCAGGGGATGACTCTGACAAAGCAGGATAAAACCTTTTTCAAGATGTTCTTTGTGTAAAGCAAAATTCTTTGCCATGTGTACTTTTCCGGACGTTAGCTTTCCGACACACGTACCGCAGGTTCCGTTTTTGCATGAATAATTTATGGGTATCCGATCCTGTAGTGCTGCTTCAAGAATTGTTTTACCAGCTTCCACTTCCAATAGATTAGTTTGCTCATAGAAATGCAGCAATACTTCTTGCGTGCTGTCTGGAACAGTAACTTCATTTAAAGTTTCATCGGGTGGCAAAAAATATTCTCTGTATAAATGCTCTGACGGGATACTTAAATCATATATTACCTGCTCTGCTAAATCTATCAGTCCGGAAGGCCCGCATACGAAGACAAAGCTTTCTTCCACGCTTTGAGGAATCAGTTTTTTAATAAGCTTTTTTAAGATGAGTTTACTTAATCTTCCAGATAAGTAATTATTGTGCGAGTTTTCCTGGTCTTTCGTTTCTCTTGTAAGAATATACCAGGCAGTAAATCGCTCGGGATATTGTTGCTCCAAATTGACCAGGCTTTTTGAGAAAATTATATCCTCACAGGTTTTATTTGAATTAATCAACACAACCGATAGGGACGTATACTTGAGAAAATACCTTAGCATTGAATATAATGGAGTAATGCCGCTTCCTCCACCAATCAAAACAATGGTGTTAGCCTGCAAGCAACGCTCGTTTGGATAAAAGAAACCATGCGGACCTTCAACCTGCCAATTGGTGATTTTTTCCGCATGGTTTAAAATATATTCACTCATTAACCCATCATTCACCCGCTTTACTGTTACTGCCGGCGCTTCATCTTTATCCGGAAAGCTACTTAAGGAATAGGATCTGGTTACCGGTTTATCATCTATGATCAATGTGAGATTGATAAATTGTCCCGGTTTATATTCAAAGCGATCGGCGGCGGTATCAAATACAATGGTTACTGAATCAAATGTTTCCCTGATAGCGCGGTATAATTTCCAGTTGTATAGGGCAGGCATTTTCTGTTTGTTTAAATTAGATTTTTGACATTTTCAATCGCAGGCTATTACCAACAACGCTCACTGAACTAAGTGCCATTGCTGCTCCTGCAATCATTGGGTCTAACAAAAATCCATTTACCGGGTATAATATACCTGCAGCTATAGGAATCCCGATCAGGTTGTAAATAAATGCCCAAAAAAGATTTTGCCTGATTGTATTGATCGTTTTTCCGGAAAGTTTTAACGCTTTCGGAATGCTATTCAGATCAGAAGTAATCAACGTCATCTTTGCAACATCCATAGCTATATCGCTGCCTTTACCCATCGCGATACTAACGTCGGCCTGCGCCAGGGCATGGCTATCGTTGATACCATCGCCAACCATCGCTACCGTCTTATCTCTCTGCTGCAACTCTTTAATGAAGGAAGCCTTATCTGACGGCAGCATTTCAGCTTTGAAGTGTTTTAATCCTGCTTCATTCGCAATAGCGGAAGCCGTCTGGTAATTGTCGCCGGTCAGCATATATACTTCTATCCCTCTTCGTTGTAGTTCACCAATGGCAGCTTTTGAAGTCGGCTTAATCTTATCTGCAATTGCAATTATAGCAACCGCGCGATCATTTTCAGCAAATGATATCACCGTTTTAGTCTGCTGTTGAAGTTCAGCCACGCGTACACTCAGACTATTATCAACTGTTACTTTCCATTCAGATAATAGTTTTTCATTACCAACCAGGTAATTTTTGCCGTTATAGTTTGCCTGTATTCCTTTACCTGTTACACTTTCTATTTTGTTGATGGGGACAGACTTTACTGATTCCTGTTTTAGATATTGTACTATTGCTTCTGCCAATGGATGTTCCGATTGGGATTCAATGGCCAGTAGTATCGATTTCAGCTCATTGACCGGCGTGCCGTTTAAGAAAATTATATCCGTCACTTGCGGCTTGCCTTCGGTAATTGTTCCTGTCTTGTCAAGGACAACGGCATTTACTTTATAAGCCAGTTCCAGACTTTCAGCATCTTTGATCAGGATGTTATTTTCAGCACCTTTGCCCACACCCACCATAATGGCTGTAGGAGTTGCTAAGCCTAATGCACAGGGACAGGCGATCACCAACACAGTAACTGCGGTAAGCAATGCATGAGTAAAGGCATTTTCACCACCTAACACGATCCAGGCTATAAAGGTTAGAATGGAAATGCCAACGACAATTGGTACAAAGATGCCAGCGATTTTATCCACCAGTTTTTGTACCGGGGCTTTACTGCCTTGGGCTTCCTGTACCATTTTAATAATTTGCGCCAGTAAAGTGTCTGCACCAACTTTTTCAGCTTTGAATCGAAAACTGCCTTTTTGATTAATTGTACCGGCATATACTTTTTCGCCTGATCTTTTTTCAATGGGCATTGGCTCACCAGTGATCATGCTTTCATCTACGAAAGATTCGCCTTTAGTAACTTCTCCGTCTACAGGTATCTTTTCACCAGGCCTTACCAGCAACAGGTTTCCTGGTTTCACCTGAGTTACCTGTATTTCCTCTGTTATATCATCGACTGTGATAAGGGTTACTGTTTTAGGCTGCAACCCCATTAACTTTTTAATGGCGGAAGAAGTATTGGATTTGGCTTTTTCTTCGAGCATCTTACCCAATGAAATGAATGCTATAACTACGGCAGCCGCCTCAAAATATACATGGGCATGTAATCCGCGATTGTGCCAGAACTCTGGATAAATGGTATTGAAAGCACTAAAAAGCCAGGCTATACCGGTGCTGAGAGCCACCAAAGTATCCATGTTTGCTTTTCTATGCTTTGCCTGTTTCCAAGCATTGATAAAGAAGGTACGGCCGAAATAGAAAACAACCGGTGTAGCCAATGCCATCATGATCCAGTTAGCATAAGGCATATTCATAAAAAACATTCCAATGATAACCACAGGCAATGAAAGAATTGACGACCAGATGGTACGCTGCTTGATTGCCTTGTAGTGTTTCAGTTGGGCTGCTTCTTTTACCTCCTGCTGGTTTTCCTTTTCAATTACTATATCATATCCGATTGACCGGATTGTATTCTGAAAAATCTCAGGCGTTGCAATTGCGGGATCGTATTCTACCCATGCATCCTGGTTGGCAAAGTTCACTCCTGCATCCTTTACACCTTCCACCGATTTAAGCATGGATTCAACACTGATGGCACATGCGGCGCAGGTCATTTCGAGTACGGGAAAAGTTTCCTTTTTATATATGGATTTTCCGTTAATAGTCTTTTTTGGTATTGCGATGTCTGTTGACATAATTTTCATTTTTACAAAGCTACCATGAGCTATTGCCGTGTTTGTTACACAATGATGTGAATGGGTTATATAATTTTTACTTGCGCGGCAACTTATCGCTGATGCGTTGTTTGTCCATCCTGATTGCTCTTAAGTGAGAGGGGTTAAAACCTGTAACAGTTTTAAACTGACGGGATAGATGGGCTACGCTGCTAAAGCCGAGCCGGAAGGAAATGTCTGCAAGCGTCTGTGGAGTATAAACAAGAAATTCTTTTACTTTTTCTATCCTGAAGTCAATGATAAACTTTTCGATAGTTGTATTTTCCAACGATGTAAATACAGACCTGATCGTGTTATAATCCTTTTGAAGTTTTTCCGAAGCCAGTTCAGAAAAACGAAATTCAGATGGAAAATCAAAATCGCCGCTGTAAACTTCTTCGACTAATGCCTTAATGTTTTTTACCAGTTTAAGCCTTTTATCCATTAAAACGCTAAAGCCAAGAGGTTTCAATTTTTCATCTATTAATTCAGTGTCTGGGATATCACCAGTCACGGAAAAGCTGACCTCGCCCAGGCCTACGTCGGTAACTTGTAAGCCCATATTTTCCAATTCACTTTTTACAGTAGAAACACAACGGTCGCAAACCATGCCTTTTATATAAACTTTATGCTGTTTCATTTTTGTACGGTTGTAGGCACAAAGTTTATATTCCTGGCTTACCTGGTTGTTACATAATCATGGGAAGGAATTATAAAATTTTGGGATTCAGACCTTGTCCAGCGGCTTGCGTTTGTTTTCTTTCAGCTGCTTGAACTGTGTGGGGTTAAAGCCCGTAATCTTTTTGAATTGCTGGGATAGATGTTGAACGCTGCTATAGCCCAGTTTATCGGCAATGTCGCTGAGGCTCATTTCGTCGTAAATCAATAATTCCTTCACTTTCTCGATCCGTTGAAGAATTGCATACTTTTCAATGGTAATGCTTTCAATTGATGAAAAAAGCGTAGTGAGGTAGTGATAGTCTTTTTTTAACTTTTCTTCCAATACAGCAGATAGTTTTTTATTGAAGTCATCTTCACTGTACCCTTGTATCATTGATATAATGATATTCTTTATTTTTTCTACCAGGGTTGCCCTTTTATCATCCAGCAATTCGAAACCGGTCTTTAGGAGCGATTCTTTAAGATCATCAACCTGCTTCGAGTCTGGTTCGTTTTCCAGTTCTACTTCCCCAAGCTGGATATTTTTATATTTAAATCCAAGATTATCCAATTGCTGGCGCACCGACATAATGCAGCGATCACAGACCATGTTTTTGATATATAGTCGCATATTCAGATAAACAAAAAGTATGAATTTTAGTTGATTGAAAGTTTTGTGCATTCATGAACAAGGAAAAACGAAACAAGTTACTTTTTACTTTTTCCGGTGCGTTTCCCTTTTTCTGCAATTATTGATAACCGCCTAAGAAGGCTTTTCTTTTCCTCATCTGCTATATCCCTGGTGGAAACAAAAAGGTCTTTCAGGTCACGATTGATGGCTAATGCAATTCTTAAGAATGTGGAAAGCGGTGGTTGTATTGCATTCGTGGCCCATTTAGAAACTGTGGCTTCTTCATAGCCCAATTTTTCGGCAAGCGCTCTGTTAGTTATCCTTTCCTCCTTTAATACTATTGCCAGCCTGTTTATTACAAGCTCTGGATTACGACTTTTGGTCTGTTTCGATTTGTTCATTGGGATTAAAAGTTTGGCCTTACAGAACAAATCTAACAACCGTTAAATTATTGAATTTCTGTGCAAATGAGTTATTGTGAATCTAAAGTTTGTTCTTGTAGATAAAAGATACTATCTTTGACAACAAACGTTTCTGTCAATAAAAAAAGTATGCTTATGACTTAAATATTATTTTCGCAACCGCTCAATAAAATATTACAAGCGTGTTTGCTTTATTCCTGGTTCTGAAAACTACGACCTTTCAATGATCCCAGAGAAATAAGGTAAATCGCTCACGTCTCGGCGTGGGCGTCCTTATTTGGGATCAGGGTGTCGTAGCCCTTCAGAACAGTAAGGACTAACCCACGTCTTTTTTATTCACCACTGTAACTAAGTCTGCCGGTTAGCCCTTGCATAATTACCAGCCACCATCTCATTTGTCCATTTTTCACCTTCAAAAAAAATTAATTATTCGGACCGTGAACATCCATCCCCAGTTGGAAAATCAGCCAATGCTACTTACAGAAGAAGAAAGACAAGACCCGTACAGTGTACTGGAAGACTTTTTTAGCTGCTTCCACTTACAGGATATGCGTGAGATATTATGGGACTGGTTTGTAGCTGCAATGAGCGCCGAATCCAGTGCCTATAATACCGGTTATGCGCGTAGCAATCTTGTTTTCGTTTATGAAAAATTAGAATTGTTCATAGAAGCCGTTCAAGTAATCAATAAACGAAGAAAGAAAAGGCAAAAACGGAATAGTCGAAAATGGAAAAGAAAAGAAGCGAAAAGTTTTTCTAAATGAACTCTTGAAAAAGTTGAAAGATGCCCGTTATGATATTATCAAGTTACTAATTGAGACTGGAAAAATTACTACCATTAGTGACATATTTATTTATATTCCTAAAACAATCGTGTACCAGGAACTCGGTGTCAATTTCAAACGTTTTGTGCGGGCAATTACTGACCCTTCAATTTTCAAGTTAGGAGAACTTCGGGAACTTGGAGAAATGTTCGGTGTGGACGCTAAAATAATCGTTGATATGGCCTATGAACAAATGACTTATGAGCAAGGTCTAATAGCAAAAAAAATGGAATCGAAATTGCCGACCTCGAACACCAAGTAACTAATTGAACTGATATGGAAAAATTAAGGACACAGTTACCTCGTAACTTAAATAAAGTATCTAATGGACAGAGAAGAGCCAGTCATCAGGATAGTGCTGGTTGATGACCATGTTTTGTTCAGGAATGCTCTTGCTGCGCTTATCAACAGATTCGACAATTGTGCGGTAATAGCTGAAGCAGGAAATGGATGTGAACTAATCAAAATTATAAAATCCGGATTGATCCCTGACCTGCTGATCCTCGATCTTAATATGCCTCAGATGGATGGTTTTGACACAGCGAAATGGATACAGGCCCACCACGCGGGGATCAATATAATGATACTTACGATGTATGATACGGAAATTACAATGATCAGGTTACTGCAAGTAGGAGTAAAAGGATTCCTTAAAAAAGATGCGAGTCCGTGGGATTTAGAATCCGCGATACGGAACGTAATGCACAGCGGATATTGTTATACTAACAATATGACCGGCAAGCTGATCAATTTATTCAGGAAAAGCCAGGAACAATCTGCCGTCATGAATTCCATGCTGAGTGACATGGAGGTGACTTTCCTGAAATATAGCTGCAGCGATATGACCTATGATCAAATTGCCAAAAAAATGGGCGTGAAACCAAGGGTGGTTGATTTTATCAGGGATAAACTTTTTAAGAAACTGGGGGTGAACAGCAGGCAAGGTCTGGCAATAAAGTCAATCAGGCATTGCATTTCTACTTTTTAGTTTATGATTTTGACTTATCGGCCAGTAGCTTTTCTTTTCAATTCTTCTGCTTCTCTCTCCATGTTATTTGCCTTTTGCAGCATTTCGAAAATCCGCTGGTTTTCTTCTTCCTGTTGGATTACGCTATCCCTCAAACCGGCATCAGTACTGAATAAACTATCAGTTCTATAAAGTAAATCCAGCAACGATTTACTGCTGTTCAACTTCAAGTACCTGTATTTTGTGTCATTAGCTTTATATTCAGTTAATGTATTAGCGGTCATATACCAACCCGTGCATACTACTGCCAGGCTGACAAATAACACAATGCAGAGCCAGATAATTTTGGGGATATAATGGTGATGTTGGACAGTACTTGTTACAGGACGGTTTAACCGGTCGCGAACTTCTATTATTGCTTTGGATAGCTCTCTCATTTCCTGAATCGGGAAAGAAAGACTTTCAGCGATCTCTTTTATTGATTTCACTGCATTTTTTACATCCGCAATTCCCACAGTGTTATCAGGAATATTTTTAATAGCCGCTTCGATTTCACCAATTTTATTTTCCTGGGCTTCCACTTTTTCAATAACTGATTTCATAAGTATGTCATCCATAGTTAATGCGTTTTAAATAGTGAATAGGGTTATCGACCGATCTTATGTTTATGTTTTTTTCTATGTCGCCGTTGCTCGATCAGGAACACATTAGCGTCTTCTTCGTGGGGTTGTTCAGTGGTCAGAAGTGCTTCAAACATTTTTCCAATCTCCTTCGCCAATACATTTGAATGTTCTTTTCCCGTCGAAACAGGAGTTGAGCTGGTTGCTTGTTGCCTGAGAGTATGTGCGGCCCGAACCAGTTTATGTCCCATGCTTTTTGCTTGAGATTCGGTTAACTCCTCCTCCGAATGGTGAATTTCTTCAGCCTGGTGCTGCGTTAATCCAAGCGACTTCTGTAGATTACCCAGAGAAAACTGGCGGTCCACTTTGCTACCTTTGAAGCAATCATTTCCTATTTTAAAACTAACGCCTTGTTTTTCTGAAGTCTGGCCTTTGTATTTGTATTGCATTTCGATTCCCAACTTTTGCAACCGTCTTTCCAGTTCTTCCATTGTCCGGCAGTGTGGAAGATTCTCAGAAATTGCGATGTATACCTTATACTTGTTTGCTTCACTTTCACTGAGTGCTTCCAGGTTAGTCAGCGTCAAATCTTTTCGCAAAGCCTGAATTAATTTATATTCCTGCGTAAGTTGCTGCGCCACTTTTTTGCCTTTCAGAGCGATCCAATTGTCCGGGATTGATTTGCCATCATTATTCACCATGTTGGCAATAACATGCAAATGCAGGTGCGCCTTGTCCGTATGCTTTACAATTGCATATTGAGTATTGGTAATGCCAATCCCTTCTAAATATTTTTTTGCGATCTCTACCAGCGTATCGTTGCCAGGATTTTCTTCAGGGTGAAAACTCAGGACGGAATGAAAACAGGCTTGTTTTTTTGTCGGTCGCAGCTCATGTTGGTTAATAAAATCCTGCGCCATTAATTTATAATCATGGAAGCGTACTCCTTCAGTTATCAGAATTTCCGGTTTCTTTTCTTCCTTGCATACGTATCGTACAGCGTGATAAAAATGGTGGCCGGGAAATACTTTACTTATCATTTTTTAATTTTTTCAGGATTTCGTCAAGCTGTTTGATTGTATGCTGGAAATAAAACATAGCCTGCAATACATTCTCTCGGTGACAGGCTTTTGCGATCTGATTGATATTGTTTGCCATTCCTATGAGCGCCTTTACAGCAAGTCTTTCTTCCTGCGTTAACCTGGCTTTTATTGTAGAATAAATGGCGGTTTGCCGGATGTATTCCGAAGGTTTTAGTCCGGCTTTGGCTGCATTTTCTTTGATAATAAAATATTCGTTTCCGGAAAATCGGATAGTTTTTCTATTCTCTCTTTTGATAGTAATTGCCGGTCTTCCGGGTTTTTTCTTTGTCTTCTTCACTGTTTCCATCATCCTCATTTTATCTGTTTTCTGCATTTCCCTATGCGACCAACGGGAGCATAGGGCGAGCGTGTTTTTGGCCTTTGATAGTTTTTGTCCGACAAAAACACCGCTCGCCTTTAAATCGAAGCAGTCTTCACGCGTAGCGGGCAGGCCCCGAATTGTTGCACAATTGAAAAATGACCCAAAACCCGGGAGACCCGATATAGCTGCTGAAATAATAAAAATCTATTCTATACCGGACTTGTCAGGTGCTTTCTTTTTAGCTGGAGTACTGCTATCATTTTGTTTCTCGATGTTAAAAATCTTTGTGCTGTTTATCCCAAACTCGCGGATTCTATTTTTCAATTCTATCCATAATTGGATTTGAAAATCTGCGATCTCATGCAATTCTTCAACGGTTAATTTGTACGGATTAGTTACTGCAAGGCTGGATTTCCCAGGATCAATCCCGGAAAAACTGGAAAATATATTGGGTGCCCCACCTTCTCCGATCTCAAGGCTTTTACCAATTGCCAGGCTGTTTCCAAATAACTTTATTTGTTTACCTGTGCTAAGTGTTAATGTTCTTCTTTTAAAATCTGCCATATCTTTTTTATTTAAAATGTTATTGGAATTTGTTTTAAGTGTTATGGTTTCAATCCCCGTCTTTTTTTGGGTTCATGCCGGAGTATTTTTTTTAAAAGGGGCTTTTGCAACAGGGAATGTTTTTCTTTCAGCCATTCGTTCAGATCCTGCCCATTTCTGTATAGTATGCTCCGATCTACAAACCTTGTTTTGTCCCAATCAATGGCGTGGCTGGTGCATTCAATTCCCTTTTTGTTGCGGTCCAGATAAAGGTTAACCTGCTGATGTTTTTCCATTGCTTCCCTTGGCTTATAAAAAAATGCAAGGGAATTAAGGATGAGGAAATTTGTTTTTTCGTCAGAAATTTCTTTGGCGATAACCTGGTAGGAAAGAAAATCAAAAAAACCCTCGAAGACAGTTAGCCGGGTACTGTCAGTGTCAATTGTTGTGGGTGATTTAGGTGAACTGCTTCCCTTAAAATACTCGCTTCTTAACTCATAACCGCCCGCATCATTGGCAAAACCTATAGCGGTTTTCTCTTTGTCGTAAAGGGTAAAATCTACTTCCTTGCAAAAGCAGTGGGCGACATCTACCGGTATACAACGACTTTCTAAATATTCCAGCAGCCGACGATCTTCAAGTGGCCGGGTTGCTGTAATGATGATCTTGCCGGGGTTGTCTTTTTCTTTTTCACCCGCCCCTGGCTGCGGCCTTGTGGCGGAATTGGCAGGCGGGTGAAAGGAAAATGTTTGATTGGGATTGGCAGATGCCAGGCGGTCTAATAACTCGCTTACAGAGCTTTTAAAATACCGGGTGCCAAAGTCAATTATATCTCCACCCTGGCCTGTTCCGTGATCGTACCAAAGGTTTTTATTCCGGTTGACCTTGAAGGATGGCGTTTTTTCCTCCCTTAAAGGGGAGCAATACCAATAGTCTGCACCCTGAACTTTTTGGGGTTGATATCCCAAAGATGCCAGGTAACTGACTAAATCTATCTGTCGGGCCTCCATACAGGAAATTTTTTTCATAATCGAATTCATTAAAATTTGGTGTAATCCGGTTACCGATCAGTGGGCTTTAACAGTTGTTGAATGTCTTGCCAAAGGAAGTAGACCCGCGATCGGATTTTGTACGGCTTTAGCTTGCCATGCTTAACCCAATCGTAGATGGTAGGCTTGGTCACGTGGAAAAGGGCACAAACCTCAGCAATTTTATAAAGCGGCTTATAAGTAAGGCCTGGAGTATCGTAGCTGGTGGGAACCGGCTTTTGCTTTTCTAAATTATTGACCTCTTCCCGGATAATTTGCCGGATTTGCTGCCAGTATTCCCCTGGTTCGTAGGGAAAAAGAATGGGGGTTACTGTATTACCATTGTTCGCATGTTCTTTCATCACTTTCCGTTTTAGGATTGCAACATATCCTAAAAGGCAAGGGAATAAAAGCTAAGTATACTTAAATATGTGAGGGAATAAAAAATTGTGGCCAGTATATCGGCAAGTGGGTATTAAAGGCGAGGACGATTATCTTTTCTGGGCTTTTTCTGGCGTATTTTGTCCATTAAATTGCGGGTTATATGACATAAGTTTCTCATACGCCATCAATTCATAAACTAAATCCATTGGCCCTTTCTCAACTGTTTCCTTATATAACATGCCATTTCTTCTTTTCTAATGTTAAAATAGCTACTTACTGAGTTGATAATATAATCTGGAAGAAATTTGATTTCTTCTTTCAAGGCGGTATGAATTTTGGGTGCCCCGTAAAATCTAATTATTTCCTCCCATTCTTCTTTTGTTCCTCTTTCCAATACCCTTTCAATAATGCTTCGATAGTTTTTTTGCCAATCGATTTCATTATAACGCCAGTCCCAAAACAATCCTTTATCAAGATTTGGCTTATCCCCATTACTCATAGAAGAGAACATTGCATTTAAAAATTGCCCTATTTATTAAATGTACAATTAATAATAGCCTATTCAAATAGCGATAGGATTGAATTTTACCTCTAACTCTTTTAAAAGTTGTATTCCTTTGGGGAATTCCAGTTCTTCAAAAAAAGTATATGCTTCAGTAAAACGGTTCTGAATTTCTGTATACTTTCTTGGCTGCAATTTTTGCTTTTTACCAAGTATTAATTCGAGATTCTTCCTTAAACTTCCTTTATCGACTCCATACAATTTCATTAATAATCCAGCATCCTGATCTGTACATTTCAGTTTATTTATGCCAGATGTTTTGTCAAATACATAAAAAATAAGGGCCAGGCTTAAATTACTTAACTGTGCCTGTTTACATTTTTCAAGTTGTTCTACTTGTTTGCGTTCATACACTTCTTTAAAAACCTCCAATCTTGGCAAAAAAATGGAATTATAATACGGTCGATAATGAAACAGGTATAAAATCGGATAGCTTATCAAGGAGGAAGTTATTAATCCCAATAAGAATTGGTTAAATTGATTAAACCCTCCATTGATCATTAGGGCTGTTAAAACTGATAACCCTAATAGGACAGAAAAATGCCGGACTACATAAGTGAACCAATAATTTGAAATTAATTTTTGCCTGGTAGCTGTTGTACTCCATTCTGGCAAATCAGCCAGGTTTTTACAATGAATGTTGGCAAATTCTGCTTTAATAAAATCAGCCTGTAAGGGGAAGTCAAATGTCATAAAGGACTTCACACTGCACAAAATCTTTTTCATCTTTATCCTTTTCAGTAAAATTACATAATCTATTATTTGTTTGAAGCAGGAGAAATAAAAAAATTGATTAGGCAATTCAATTTAGTCTCGTTTGATGTTATTTGTACCCGTTATTTTATTTTTCAATTGTTAAAAGAAGTCAAATAAAGTCAAATTAGATAAAGTAGATGGAGCTTAAGAAGGGTTTTATGCTACTCTTATTCTGTGAAAGATCATTCCGCTTTTTGTATTAATAAATTCAGCTATGAATTTGATAGCTATATTATCCGGTTCCTCCGGAAGATGTGGCTCAATTTTATAAACCACCATCGTTTGAATAACATCACCCTCCAGTTTTTCGTCGGCAATTTGCTGTTTTGCCCGCGCAATGACCTCGTCCATATTTTGTTTGTGACCCTGAGCGGCCAATTCAAGATTCAGCTCCCTTAGCCCATTGATCAATGTATCGAAGTCAGGTGGATTCCCGTATATCATTTCTTCCAGCATAATTTCATAGTCACGTCGAAACTCTTTCAATAGTTCCCATGGTGGCAGAAAAAATAGTTGGCGTAACTCCATGGAATCGTAATCGACATCCTTCAGTTTAATATAATGTCTTCGATGATGAAGTAGTAATTCATATAGTTCTGGGTCGCTAAAGACCTGTTCAACTATACCCTTTTTCTTCATTTGTAGCAGATCAGACAGATGCCTGGACTGCCGTTCTCCGGCATCACCTTCCGCACGTCCGGTTAGGAATTTTTCATGCAGCAGCATCAGTTTTTCCATAAATGTTTTGCGAGGTTCAACTACGGTAACCGCAAAAGGTTCTTCCTTATAAGCTGGAGTGGAACTTTCTATTGCAATGATCGATTGTATTGCAACAGTAGTAAATGGCTCTTTTAACGCCCTGACACCAAACTCGATTTTTACGGCTGTATCAATATATTTGCTCGCATCAAACAGAGAAGGAAATTTCACATAGATCGTCTGGGGATCTTTATCTGGAATCTTCGGATTTACGGCTTCTGCTTCAATTTGAATCATCCCATCGGGTATTTTCATTTCCGCCAATTTCTGTTCCAGCGCATTTCGGATAACAGTACTTGTGAATTCGCACCCTTCCTTTTTTAAGCGTTTCACATAACTTATACTGGGAGTTTCCTGATATCCCCTGTCAAATGCCTCTGGCGCAAGGGCTATATCAATATCTTCTGAAAATCGATCAATAAGTTTCCAACCTTTACTCAGTGAGGTACCTCCTTTGAAAATAAAATGTTCTTCCATTGGTAGGGAGAACAATGCCTTAAGCACAAGCGTTACCCACCAGTCCTTTTCAATTGCTTGTACGCTCATGCCAGTTTTAGTATTGACCTGCCCGATGAGGGTGCGGCGTGTTTCTTCAGGTAATTGTAGAAATTCAACCATTGTGTGCAAGTTTATTGGCTATATCGAGTAAAATTTTACTGGCAAACTGGGGAGCATAACGGGCATCTTCCCGAATCTTGCCTTGGGGCACCTGTCTAAGCTTTTCAGTCAGTACCATCTTCACTTTGTCATTAACTCCTCGTTCGCCAAGTTCGATTAACGACTGAATAGCCAGGAAAACAATCTCATTTTCGGCTGCCAGGTTTTTGGGTGTGGTTGGCTTAAAAGTAATAGTCCCTCTGCCGATCTGTATTCGTCGACGGCTTCCATTGGTTAGAAAGACCACTTTGGTTGGTACCTGTGTTGAAAGTCCAAGTTTATTCAGAGCATAGGCTCCGGTTGGCCGGATGATGACTTTTTCCTTCTTTGCTATGGCTTGGGCAATGTCATCGAGGGATGGCAATATAGGCCCCAACATAGGATCGGTTTTAGGTTTTGTATATATACCTTTTCCCAGCCTTATCACGATTTGCTGATCGGCCAGCCGGGAAAACGACATATGAATAGCTTCAGGGTTACCCATTTCCAGAAAATCTGCAGGAAAAAGGATCATACCCGGCTCTTTTCTGGCTATTTCCTCTTCCAGTCGACTATGTAGGCTTTTTTCTGTACTCATTTGTTAGGATTATGCAGAGAATCCTAACAAAATTAAGTCATTTTCTCCAAACTTGTTAGGAATTTACGGAGAATCCTAACATCACTGGTCATACCTTTGCCACGACAGTGACATAGAAAGTGACGTTACTATCGATTCGATCAGCGGGATGCCGGGGCCACGGGAATATTAAGACCACCAAGCAATACGTACATATGACGGACCGTAAAATCAGTATGGGTACTGGAGTCATTACAAACATTTACAAAAAGAAATTGATAGAAATGAGTGGTAAAAAGGTAACCAACATTTAAGTATGGGAAAACAGATCAGGAATACGCATATCTCAGGAGAAGCTGGTGTTATCCGGTTTGCCGATTATTGTAACAGGCACCAACCCTACATCCTATTCCGGGAAGTTGTGAAAAGTGACTTCGGGATTGATGGGGAAATTGAACTCACCCGCGTTAACGAGGATAGGAAAATAGAACCGCTGGGTGAAATCATGAAGGTGCAGATCAAAACAGCCGCCTCCGATAAAAGCTATATCCGAAATGAGTCAAATACCAGCTTTGAATTCTATCCTCGCAAAGAAGACATAGAGTACTGGGAGAAGTACAAAAAAAATGGCATTGAAGTGTTGCTGGTCATTTATGACCAGCGTAACGATGCCCTCTACTGCAAAAAAGTGATCGATACAGACGTCTATATTGGAAAGGAAAACCTGAAGAAAGGAAAAAAGAAAAACACTAACGCCATTACTGTTCATAAAACAGAGAACCAGCTGGTCAACGGCAATAATGATTTTACGCTTAAATTTTCCAACAGTTTCCGCAGCCGTGTGGCGTTTGGGATTAAGGAATATTTATTGACGAACTTTTTAAAATACCAGCAGCATCCCAAACAGCTATATGTTTATGGGTCAAAGTATAAGCGGAAAAAAGAGATATATGAAGTAATCACCCAGGACGAAGCCCCGTTTTTTATTGTATATAATTCACTGATCTATACGATGACCGAACTGGGGAAAGAGTATGGCTCTTTTAAATCAAAAGTGTTAACGGAAGAAACGGGGAAATTAATCGGGTATGCTGAGATACTGGAGGAACGGCAACTAAGGAATCATTATGTAGAGCTACTCAATGAATATTTGAAGGCTTTTCTCAGAACAAAAAAACTCGCTTTTCAAAAGGATTTCCGCAGGTATTACTTCTGGTTACCCAAAGAGCAGGAAGCGGTGATAGTGCCTGCAGTGACCAGGAAAAGAGGGATGCAGACAGAAAAAATGGTCGTTAAAAAATATGTCTACGGAAAGCTTACTTTTTTCCGGCACTATGCCCTGGAAGTAAAACATTTCTTTTCCGGTAGTGATCCTTACTTGATCATTCAGCCTAAATACTTTTTTACGTCCGATGGTAAAACCCCGCTTGCTCCGAAGGAAATTACCAAGCTGACGAATTTTTTGACTTCACAGGAATACAATAACCATTTCTGCGACTGGCTGCACTTTTGGTTTAGTTATATCAGTACCAATGATAAGGAAGTACTGGTATTTGAAGACCCGGCTTATAAAGCCGTCAAAACTGTTCAGCCCAGAAGTTTTTACTCTAAACATATTAGGATAGTTTTCTCCAATTACACGGAGTTTCCAGTGGATTTCGGGATAGCACTGGATAAAAAGGAAAGAAAAAAGGTACCCTTACCTGAAACCGGCACTAGCCATAACTTATTATTTGAACTATGAGGATTGAGTTATTAAAGGAACCTTACCTGGAATATGGAAATGACTTCATCAGCGATGATCCCAAAATGGGTATTGCTGCCGGTGGCTTTTTTTCGCTGAGTAACAATACCCATCGCTCCGAACTTCATTACGCCGTGATCGGGACTAATAACAATATTGAAAGTGTAAAAAAGTGGATTGATCAATTTGAGCACCCGATCGAAGCAGTTTCCGATGATATAACCATCACGGCAGATGCCGCTATTGTAGACGGAGAAGTATTTGATAACATACTGGACATGGAAGATGAAAGTTCACTCTTTCATGAACTGGCAGTGGCTTCCCGAGACCGGATTAAAAAAGACATTAGCGACACACTATCTGGAGACAAAACAGAAGATTCTTACCAGACTGTGAATAAAAGGCTGAACCCGGATTTCCCGGGCTTTCATCCTAACCATCCCTTTTATTGCAAGTTTGTCAATGACGAGGTTAATAACATTCCAATCAAAGAGGCACAGATCAAGACTATTATAGATGATGAATCCCTGAAAGCATTTGATAAAATGATCCGTATTTGTGACTTATATATCGAAGCCTATAAATTTTTGATCACCAAAAGCATGTCCAGGGCAGAAGTATGTTTTATCGCTATACCCAGCAAAGTATTTAAACGCTTTGCATCTCTGCCTTATCAGGGAAACCGGTTTTTCAACCTGCGAAGGTATCTCAAGGCACAGCTTATTACATTGCCAAATGCTGTTCCCGTTCTGATAATACTAGAAGACACGTTCACAGGTACAAGAAAATCACTACAGGACCTCTCCATGCAGGCGTGGAATTTTTGTGTAGCGAACTACTATAAAAACACCGGCACTCCATGGACCTTATCGTTAAAGGATAAGAACTCCTGTTTTATCGGTATCAGCTTTCATAAGGTATTGAGCAGTGAAAGCAACGTCATGCGGTCCAGTGTGGCCCAGGCTTTCAATTATGAAGGAAAAGGGATCATTTTTGTCGGCGAACAGTTTGAGTGGGATGCGAAGAAAAATAGTACACCGGCACCCCACTTGAGTTATGAATATGCGAAGAAATTGATCGCCGATGTAGTCAATGAATACAAAATCTATAACAAGAATCTTCCTCCCACGCGTATTGTAATTCATAAAACAACTGACTTTTGGGACAGTAAGATCAACAGTGATTATGCTGAAGTGGAAGGGCTACGCGATGGCATTCGCCTTGTGTTGGGAGATAATATTGAGATCGATTTGGTGACCATCAAATCAGCGGATTTAAAGCTGTTAAGAAAGCAAGGAAACTTCCCCGTGATAAGAGGTACGTTACTGCACCAAGATGAAGCCACTGGGATATTATATACGACAGGATATATTCCCTATTATGAAACATTTCCAGGTGTGCATATACCACACCCGCTCGAAATAAGTATTTATGAAGCGGAATCAACTTTAAAAAAAATATGCGAAGAGGTGCTGGCCCTTACAAAGATGAATTTCAATAATTGCAATTATTATAACAGTTTACCCATCACCATCCAATTTGCTCAAAAGGTGGGAGAAATTATTCAATACATGGAAGATGGTGCCACTCCGCCAAACAAGTACTTTTTTTAAATGTAACCGCATATTGATTCGAGGAGAAATTTCAAAGCTTTCTTTGACTTCTTTAATGTGCTTTGGATTCCATGAGCCGCTGCTGCCTTTGTTCAACACTGTAAAACTACTTGCAAACTGAGTTTAGTTATGGAAGTTTTATTTTACCTTTAAAGAGTCAAAGTTAACCTGAATAAAAAAGGGTAAGAATTGGCAAGTTGATGCTCTTTAATCGACCAAAAAATCGACCAAAATTTCAAGTTGTTGTAAATGAATAAGGTATACGTTCGGGAACTATCCCGTCCGGTCCGCATTGGTCTCGAACGCTATTGGTTTCCAATAGCGTTCTTCTTTTTTGGTCGAACCGAATACATCTAAGGTAAAAGTGAAATTTAAAATCAATCTGTAGTTTAAGCTCAGGGAACTATCATAATTTGAATCGATAAGAGCTCTGAAGAAGCAAAATATCTGCGTGATGTAGGGGATTTGTCGAGGTATTTTAAAAATTTTGGAAGTGCAAAATGATATTCTCTTCAAACAGATCGCAAAATCCCTTCAGTTATTTTCTTTTCCCAATCACTGTAATTCTGAGGTTCAGTCAAGAATTTGTCCCAAGCCCACTGTATCAACTTGTAATAATCAGTCGGACTATTTTTGCCTTCAACTTCAGTAAAAGAAATAGGACTTGCCTCCGTAAGAAGATCATCTAGCAACGAATTGATATCGGGATTATACTGATCTTCATAGTAACCAAAATAATCTTCTGTGATACCGAGTACTCGGGCAATTTCATTCCATTCCTCTTCTAATTCATTTGCTTCTGCTTCCAGCCCAAGTCTCCTGGCTTGTTCTGAAAGAAAATGTACCCGGAGAAAGGAAACTGGGTGGCTTCGTTTGGACAGATATTTTTCAGGCACAAAGAATTCTTTTAAACCTCCTAACCTGATAAAATGCGAAAATGCCAGCAGATATGATCTTCCCCCAATAGTCAGGCCAACAGCGTCACAGAATAATTCTTCCACCCATTCACGCCATGTTTCCACAATATCAGCTGCTTTATCAATGTAGCTTTGATATTTTGCGTCACTTTGTGAAATGGGAGGTTGTAAATATCCTGCCAGTTTATTTTGGAATTCAGCGATTAAATCTTCCATTTCCCTCTTGTGATAAAGGAAAAGCTGGTGTCCAAATTCATGATAAAACAAAGGAAATTGGAGCAAACTTAATTGACTTGTAACCGGAAGCCAATATAATGTAGGTGTATTTTCAGAAGGAGCAATGCTAAAACTGCCATTTGAAAGAATAAAAGGCTTGTTTTGCGTAATAGGATGAGATTGGTGGAGCCATTGGATCACTTTTAATGCAAGTTTATCTTCATTTGAAAGCCTGTACAATGGGTGAATATAATAAGAATCGAGAACTTCAAGTTCATTATTGATACCTGCTAATTCATTGTACCAAGTCTGATCAAGAACATTGTCCTGAAGGTTAAGCAGGACATATTTTTGAATTCTGTTCAGTTCCTGCTCGAATGAATTTAATGTTTGCATGACCCATTCAAAGCATGGTTGAACCTCTTTCGGATAATCTTTTCCTGTTATGCTGAATTTAGCTAATTCTATCCTGCGAAGTAACTCCTGGCAACTACTCTGTAAAATGCTGTTCATCATATATCACCCACTAAATCCTTTAAATCAATTGCTATATGTTCATTAATCAGATTTCTTAAATCAGTTAAGGAAAAAATCAATTCTTCATTATTATTTTCATTTTCAAGCAGTGCAATGACATCCGAAGGTGATTTCTTGAATAAAAGAGATTTGTATTGCTTGGGTTTCTTTTTAGCATCAATATACTTTCTTATGAAAGTACGTTCTCTTAAATCCACACCTTTTAAAATTTTTGATCCAGAGCTAACTTCTTTCATTGACTTATCAATGGATAACAAAAAATTTTTCAAGACATTTTTTGCCTTTTGAATCTCCTCCGTTTCTATATCGTCCTCAATACCATGTGTTCGTAGTTTTAGATGCGTAATAAGTTTATTAATCAAACCAAGTAAGGTTTGATTTTTTTCAAAACTTCTGATTGAAAGCATTTTTGAGTCCATAACTTTCATTTTATTTTTATTACTTCCTGCGCCCTTCTTTCTCTCAGCAAATCATCAATTCGCTTAGCCAGATAAGTTAATTTTTGGGCAACTCTTGGGCTGCCAAAATTAAGCTGTGAGGTAAGGAAAATATCTTTCAGGACAGGTATCAAGTCGATGTTCCTATAATTACTTTTAATTAAAACTGGATTTGACGTTCCTTGTGTAAGCGTTCCCGCACCAGTATTCATAAGTATAGCCTTCAATTTATTAATGAGCATCCATGTTCCTTCAAGCGGATTTTCAACTTTGGCGTTTTCATCTTGAAATAGCCTGATGCTTTTTAAACTTTTTTTATGATATTCAATAAAGACGAAATCAAAATCACTATTGAGGCCATTTAATCCTTTTACTTTAGCAGTTTTCAATTTTTCCACCACTTTGACAAATACATCATATTCTGTTTTGTTTTCAATGCCATCACGCAGAACAAGCATCTTTATTTTATATGTATTGATCTCTGTTGTATATTTTGAAAGGAGCTCTGTCAAATATTTATCCAATAAATGGGAGTTGATTAAGTCATTCCGGCTATCAGGGTTGGGCTTAATGATGTAATCAAACAATGGCTGAGTCATTCCTTCAGCATAAATAAGCAACCCCAGACCGAAATAATTATATTTCTCACTAACATCAATAATAAGCTGCGCACCGTATGAAAGTTTTCCTTGAAAAATGTAAGGAAGACATCCCAATTCAGTAACAATCCTGAACGCATTTAATGAGATATATGTTTCCCAATGCCCTTTCCCCTTAGGGTGAGCTTTGAATTTGCTGTATTTTCTGATAAGTTCTTGTTTTGTGAGCCTGATAATCTTCCACCCATTGAGTTCCTGGCTGATATTATAATAGGCAGATGGATCATTATTATCAAAGACAAATACAACTGTTCCTTTATCGTAATTATTTTTTAACTCATAAATGATGCTAAGATGCTCTCCTTTATCATACGAATGATTTGTCGCTTCAAGCTTTTTTCTTGTTAGCAGGGAAGAATCTTTAATCAAATCATCGGTCAGTTGTGTCTGAACAGAGGATTCTACATTTGAAGGAAAAACAAAATGCACTTCACGATCTAACATCGGCGGGACATAGAAGCATCCATTTTCCTTTAATTTATAATATTTATTCAAAAAGTATTTTTTGTAGATATATCCGTTTTTGTACTTTGGAGAATCCAAACGTCCACCTTCTCCATACAAAATAGGTGGCATATCAAAAATTCCGCTTTCAGCTTCTCCTGGTATATGATAGTTATTCAACAGAGGTTGATAGTTTTTACCAAAAACATTTCCAACCTTTTTCCAAAATGCATCAATTAGGTTTTTCTTTTGTTGAGCCGTGTATTTATCCTGCTGATTAACATCTTCAGTCAGGTTTTCTGTACTAACGGTTAAAAATAGGCACTTAGCAGGGACAGGCAATGTTCCCATCCCTTTGAAAGACACAAAGGCAACTTTATCGGTTGGTTTTACATCAAAGGAAGGATAGATTTTCTGAAAATAGTCAAAAGAGTTTTCATATCTTTTCCCTTTGTATGTAAATGAATCCGTCGAAGCCAGTGTAGTTTTACCGTCATATCTGTCAAAGTAACATCTTGAATAACCGTTTGGCCCTTTGTATAAAAGTGTGCCTTTATACTCGGTACTCTGTCTCTCTTTTAAAAAAAAGAATCTTTTCTGCTGGCCGGTAGCAAAGTATTTCTCAACTGAGTAACGAGTGAAATAGGAGGTCCCAATATCTACACCGAACCCAAGGCCCTTGCCTTCAAAATACTCACTGAAAACATAGTAGCGTTGGTAAGCGACAATGTCACTTTCAATTTCTTCTTCATTAGGAATAGGAGTAGTTTCATAAAAGACGTTGGGGCTTTTATTTATAACTTTCAAGTCTGCATTTTGCAGAACATTTATTTGCGCTCTTTTTTGATAAAGTTCTTCAATAATTTTTCTTTGCCAGGGCACTAATAATGTAAGTTTTACAGTCTCCTGTAATGAGGATAATTTGATTGTAAATTGGGTGCCTTTATTGTCCGGGCTTTCCAGTTCAACAATAACATTGGTAAGGGTATCACGAAATTCGGTAAGTAGAAAAGACGTACCCTTATCATTAATAAATGGAGTAGCTGCAATCCCTCTGTTTTTTAGGATAGTGCATATAGTATATAGCTGATCTATCTGCAAATCAGTTTTTGAAATACTAACCATTTTTGCTGTTAAAAACAAGCCATCGCCATGTTTCACCAACTTAATATTCGTTTCCATATCGCTTATTTTGAATTACATATTTCTTCAAAAGGGCATAATCTGCAATTCTTTCCCCTATGCATCGCAAAAGCCTCTTTTACTGAATGCTTGCCGAATTGATCCATCTCTTTTAACATTTCTCCATCTTGCATAATTTTTGCCTTTGCTCTTTCTATATGCAATTCGGAAAACTCAAGTTTCTCAAGTACGCCGGTAGCCAAATACGCTTTTTGAATTTCAATGCTGTCAAAACTCCATTCAGTAAGTTGGCGGGCCCAAAGTGCATAAACCAATAGCTGAAGGCTGGTATCCTCCAGTTCTTTTTTACCTGTTTTCCAGTCTGCAATTATTAGGTGTCGTTGATCTAAAAAAGCAATATCCACCTTCCCATCAACGGATATAGTATTGTTAAGTAAAAAAGAAGTATCACCTTCAATTTTAGAAGAAGGCTTGGTTCCTCCATATTTAAGATGGGTATATTCTTCACTATTCCAAAAACTGTTCAGACAATTTTGAACAATATCAATTATTTCAATCTTAATATCATTAGCGGATACAGTTGAATAATACAGCTCTTTTAATATCGGTTTAGGAAATTTAGGAGTTTCTGGGATACCACTTTTAACCGCATTATTGTAAGCTATAATTTCCTCAATTATCATCAATCCAAAATTGGTTAATCTGTTAAGATCCCAAACCTCGCCTTTCTTGGCCTGCCGGAAATATATACTTACAAGTTGATGGATCAGGTTTCCCTGAACCATATATTTATTTGATAGTTTACTTAATTCAA
This sequence comes from Chitinophagaceae bacterium, assembly GCA_046297935.1. Classification (GTDB taxonomy): domain Bacteria; phylum Bacteroidota; class Bacteroidia; order Chitinophagales; family Chitinophagaceae; genus CAYMZZ01. The sequence goes on along the minus strand of JBKBHA010000008.1, from coordinate 120,706 downwards.
TAAGCTTTTCTTTCAGAGGTTCAGCTTTTGCATTCCGCTTTTTACTCCCATAATACAAATAATAGAACTTACGCGGACAATCACGAAAGGCTTGCATCTTGGAATAAGACCAATTGACCTTAAGGTTTTCAATGCCGACAGCAAGAGTTAGCTCCTTAAAAATACTATCAAATAAGTCGAGTTGCATTTATCTCAGTTTCTTTAAACCAATTAATAATTGATCCCATTCTTTGCCGGTTAATTGCATTTGTTTAGCTTGATTCAAAAATTTTACTGCTTCAGGGCTACCTGTTATCACTTCTTTAATTTCATTACCCACCTTACCGGAGTTAGCTAATAAAATTTCTTGTGGTGTATCAAGAATTTCTGCCAGCTTAATGATTGTTTCAGCAGCAGGTGGTGGCATCCTGTCATTTTCCAATTTACTGATATAAGTAAAGTCCACGCCTGCTTTTGCTGCTAAATCCCGTTGGCTGATATTTTTTGATCGCCTGATTTCTTTTAGTATTTGTCCAAAAGTTTGTTTCATAGAGCTAAATTAATGCAAAATGTTGAGTTGAACCTCAACTCATGTTGATTTTTTATCAACACTCTTAATTTACTGATTTTAAATATATTACAAAATAGATGTAGAAGGAATTTAGGGCACCGTGCTTGAAATGTTTACTTATTCAACCAATCTTCAATTTTACTATCAGGTTCTATCTCCAAATGATAGCATAATATCCTGAAGAGTTTTTTTAGTTTTTTGTCTGGGTCAGCTATGTGTACTGACGGTATGCCTTTCTCCATAAGAAAATCATATTGAAAGAATTCGTGAGCTTGCTCTTGCATTTTTGCATTCCAAAAGTCAATCAGGAAAGGCACCACCAAAAATTTATATGCAGATTCCGCAGCTACTTTGGTGGAAATCATTTCCAGTCGTTGGATCAGGGCTAAATGCAATTGCAGGGTCCTTTTAGCATCACTCTTAAAGGAGGCTATTAAATACAGGAGAAGCCGGACTTGTGTAGCCAATTTCATTGACTCGATATGTAATAAAAGGATATCATCAGCCGATTTTTTGTCATCCATCAGGAATTTAAAAGCCCTTTTCAAAATCAAAAGCGGTTCCTTGTCATCAAAATATTCCGTTACCGTATCAAATGCAGTAATAAATTCGGTTATTGTTTCATCGGTTTTATTGAGGCTATAGTTCCAAAGACCTTTGATGATAATAAAATTAATAACATACTCAAAAAGAAGGCCATCAAAGGAATCAAGAGAGGTCTTAGGTCTGTCTTTTACTATTTCGGAGAGCCGGGGGTTGTCTATTTTGGCGGAAAGACCTTCGCCGGTATTGAACTCATTAATAACCTTCAGTATTTCGATTTCCTTAATAACGGCTTCTTCATATTTATCTTCAAGTATCAGGTAGATATTCATACCCGTCATTAAAGAAGCGAAAGGGTTTAAGGCAGTTTCTTTATCCAGGTCAAAACATATATAGGCCCATTTTCTTGCTGACGCTAAATCGCCAATGAATTCAAACGCTTGTACCATTAAGTAGGCCAGCATAAATTTCCGTTGTTCAAAATAGTAGCCTCCTTCCAGCAGTCGGTCATTGTTTTTAGAAAAGGTGCTTCGGAACGGAATGGCGTAATGCTGTCCGTCAATATCAGCAAGGGGTTTTTTAGCAAGAAGATGGAAATAATAGTTTATGATATGCCCATATCTTATGATGGTACCTTGATAATCCGACAGTGGTTTGTACGAGAACAGCAGTTTTTCCAATCCTTTTTCAAGCAGATAAAAAATATCCTTATCTTGTTTGATCTGCCAGGTGGAGATGGCATACTCCCCTATGACCTTTGCAGAAAACACATCATCTACAAATTGATTTTCGTATTGAGCATTATACGCTTTCTGCGCATATTCATGTGCTACGCGGATGTCCTTATGCCCGAAAATTTCATTCAGCGCCAGGTAAGTATCTATTTTCTCAGTAAATATCGGAGGGGTTTCTATAACGGCGGCTTCAAGCAAATACGACAGGGCTTTTTCCGACTGTCCGGCATAAAAGAGTTGTCGCCCCAACTCGTCATATAAAAGAAAAGCTGCTATCGGATTATTACCAATCTGATTGAAATGCGAATCGAAAAGTCGGATCGCTGCTTCAGTATCGTTTAATTTTGAGCAAAGACACCTGATCTGGAACTTCACGCAGCAGGCAATTAAAACAGGAACATTATAAGGAGTGATTTTCTCAATTATGCTTTCAAATTCCTTAAGCAGCAAGTTCCAGTCAGGATTTTGCTGCGCCGCATGGCGGTCAAATATCTTGGCGCAGAATAGCAAACAACAAACCTGGTTTAAATCTCCCTCCAAAGAACGCCGCTGTTGTTCGGTGGTCATCAAAGAAAACGAAGAAAGCCATTTGTCCAACCCCTCTTCATTTTTAACCTGCAATAAATTATTCCATAACAGGCTTTCGACGGGAAAGGATAGTTCAGGAAGCTGCTTGTCCATATCTTTTGCCCGTATCTGGTCAAGGTGTTTCAGCGACAAGAGCAGGTAATCAGAACTTTTTTCAGGATTGGTGCCGGACAAAATAGTAGTTAAAAGAAGGGCTGCGTGTGTGACATTGATGTTCTCTTTGGCTGCCTGGACAGTAATTTTTTCAAGGTCGGCTACCAGGAAATCTATGTCTTGATCTTTTTTCTTTAAAAACAAATTGATCTGGAGATACCTGATAACGGATTTTAAAAACAGGTCCATTTCCTCCGGTAATGCTGTGGAAGACCAGTAGAAGGAAAAGCCCCAGTCAAAATACAAATTTGGGTTTTTTAATGCCTCTTCCAGCACAAGGGATAATACAAAACCAGCCTGGTTATAGTTTTTCCCATTTATAAAATAAAGGATTGCCTTATTGGCCTTAATCTGATCAATTTTTTTTGTTGAAAGTATCTGCCTTCCAAGGGCATTATTAATTAATTGATATAATGCAGGAGACAGGTTGTGGCTTTTGATCCTTTTAATTAAAGGGGATATTTCATAACTATCGGGTTTAATTTTTTGCAACCAGATCCCCGACAATGGAGTAATTTTTTCGTATGGCCGGGAAATGAGGGGTTTAATTGCCGATACGGTATCAATTTCTTCACTTGTAATGGTACCGGAAACAACCTTTAATCTATAGAGCAAGTCACGGGAATCAGCATCCGAAACTGTTTTAATAATACGTTCGTATGTATCCTCGTCTAATTCACTCGTATAGTTTCCCCTGAATAATTCGATAAAGGTTTCTCCGGTAATATCCCAGTTCAACTTTTTCAGGTAGGAGCACATGGCATTAACAATAGCAGGATGTCCTTCTGCCGTTGTGCATACTATGCCTTTTAACGTACTCGCTTTATCTTCCGGTGCGCCGTAAGCCAGCAGGATTTCTAAAACTTCGCTTTCGTTTAAATAGGGAATGGATTTTTCACTGAAAATGGATTTGGCGATATAGTCTTTAATCTTAGGTTGTAATATAAAGTTGCTGGTAGAAAGCAACTTTATATTCCGGGATTTTAGATTGTTTACAATATGTTGCAACCTGATCCAATCTGATTTTGATAAGTTAAGCTTAGGTATATCGTCCAATATTATCAACGTCCCTTCGGGTATCATTGCTATTAGGGCGGTAATGTCGTCTAACGAAGAAACGGAGTGGTTAAAGTGAAGTGATAATTCTTGAAGAATAACATCAATAACAACTTTGGAATCCAGGTCAGTTAAGGTAATCCATAATGTATGTTTAAACCTTTCTGCCACCAGGACAGCAATTTGCGTTTTTCCCATAGAAACATTACCGTGGACGAGAATCCAGGGGAATTGCTGAAGATACCCTGACAGTTCTTCAACGTAGTCCTTTCTGTCGGAATGTTTTTCAATCTTAGGGTGAACAGCAAGCCCCTGTAGGCTATAAATATTCTGAACCTGTAACACATCTTCAAACCGGTTTCTGAGCTGTTGCATCTGGGATGAAGTAGCGCCAAATTCTTCTTCTATTCTCTTTACTTTCTCCAGGATTTCGATGCTCCCCGACAGGAGTTTCTTCACATCGGCTGCAATCCCGAAGATTTCGGATTTGTAATTCTCATCGAAATGCAGGTTCTTTAGTGTTTTATCTGCGTTTACTTTTTCCGTGAAAATGCGGTAAAATAATTCCAATTCTTTTTCCGTCGGAATAATTATATTTTCATTTTTCCTGAACTCCTCAATAACAAGAGGCGAATTAGTGGTTTTGAAAAGTATATGCTGGTTTAATAAATCATATAGAATTTGGGAATGATAAAATGGAAATTTGATGCCCTTATCTTCTATGGGATTTGTTTTTTCAAATTCGGCTATCGTTTCTGTAATTATATCGGATAGCCTGTGTGCATATTTTTGAGATGGGAAGAAAAATTTCTTTATTCTTCCATAGCCTTCTTCCTTAATAAACTGGCTTACTAATTTATCCGCAATGTATATCGTGATGGTGGTGGCAACTGGCATTTTTCTAATTTATTCTAATACGCTGAACATTTAAATGAGTTTCATAAGTCATTGAGAAATCGCCATTATTTCATATTCGATCAATCTGGATATCCTTTTTGGAAACATAACCGATAATGATTTCTTTTGTCTACAAACGTACTTACTCTATTGAAATTAATTGTAATCAGCTATCTTAACTCTAATAGATCAGACGCTAAAACAAAATGATTATCAATCCTTTACCAAAAGATTTTACCGCGTAGCTAATAAGATAATCTATTATTATTTAAGCTCTCCCCGGCAAGCCCATATTTCCTTGATCTTTTCTGCCGCTTGTTCAGGAGTTACCTTTATGTATCTATAAAAATCTTTCAGACTTTTATGTCCGCTGATTTTCATAATGAGTTCTGCAGGAGTTCCCGCCAGGAATTCGTTGGTACAAAATGATCTCCGGCATGTATGGGATGTAATCCATTCATATTTTGGCTTGGTGATAGAAACAGCTTTATTTCCCTTTCTATGAGAGAACCTAATAGGCTCGTCAATACCAGCCAGCCTGCCAATTACTTTCAGACTGGCATTAAATTCAGAATTGGATACTACAGGTACTAAATATTGAAATTTCTGGCGCAGTATATACTCCGCTCTTTCCCTTAAAGGCACGACTACCCAATGACCAGACTTCTGCTGTTTGATATAGAGGGTTTTATTCCTGACATCATTTGACTGAAGGGTTGAAAAGTCGGAAAAACGAAGACCAGTCAGGCAGCCGAGGACAAATAAATCCTTATGAGCCTCCAGCAGCGCATTGCCTGATAACTCTGTACTGGCAATCTTTTCGATCTCTGTGTTGGTAAGATATATTGCATCGGACAGTTCCTCCATTGACCTGAACATGGAGAGATCCATTGGAGGGATAATTTTCCTTCGGATTCGATCATTCAGGAAAAGACGTAAATGCTTAATTGCTTTGCCGATTGTATTCACTTTAAGCCCTTTTGTTTCATTTTTTTTGTACCTGTATGACCGGTATTCATAGGTAAGAAAGCGGGTAAAATCGTCATAGAAGTTTAGGTCAAAACAATCAAAGGTTATTTTTCCTTTGGAATATTCTTCATAGGCCATCAGATAGCGCTTAACCTCATTGTATACGTTCAGGGTTGAGCCCGCCACTCTATCTTTTTTTGACTCTATATAGGCTTCAAATTGGTAATAAAGGTTTGTGTTCAGCGGATTAAAACCAGTATTCACTTCGAGAGACCTGAGGCTTGACAATTCAAAATCAGGTCTAAAAACCTCCTTTGCAAATTTGACGGAGTCTTTACCGTGCTCAAAACCATAATTTATGATATCCTCTGCCAGCCTTAACTGCCGATGAAGTTCCTTATTAAGTAAGGACGATTTGCCATATTCCTGGGGTAAGTTTTCAGATACCCGCTGAAGTTTCTTGTTCCAGTAACCTGGAGGAATCGGGATTCCCGTATTTAGAAGTGTCTTTTTACCGGAACTGAAGCAATACTGGATGAACACTAAGCTTGTTCCATCAGTCCTCATTTTTTTGGAGCTGCAGATTAAACGAATTGGTAACAACATAATTAGTCGATTTTTTGTCGAAAAATAAATTGTTACTCATTGCAAAGTTAAGATTTGGAAATCATATAAATTGTTGCAATAATTTGAAAAACAGTCATTTAATAGCGAGATGTGTAACGTTCTGTCAAGCTATGTAAACCCAATGACCCGCCCGTCCGGTCCGCAAAAAAGCTCCACTTTATAGTGGGGCTTTTTTATTTGAACCAACTAATTGCGTTGAGATCCGGCAATCATAATGGAAAGCAGTTGACTGATGAGCAGTCGCGATGGTACAATAGGAATGCTTCAACCTAAGCCAACTTCCCCGTAACTTTAGTTCATGCCAGAGCCGAAGCAAATATCGCCGATAACCCTCGACAATTATCTCGAACCGCACTATATCCACCGAAGCAATTGGCTCCGGGCGGCAGTGCTGGGTGCGAACGATGGAATTATTTCCATTTCAAGTTTGGCAATTGGTGTGGCGGCGGCCAGTAGCACAAGAGCGCCGATTTTGCTTGCTACAGTGGCAGGACTGGTAGCAGGTGCCTTGTCGATGGCGGCTGGTGAATATGTGTCGGTAAGTTCGCAAACGGATACGGAGAAGGCAGATATTGAACGGGAGAAAATGGAGCTGGAAGAAATGCCTGAGCAGGAGTTGGAAATTTTGGCGCAGATATATGAGCAGCGTGGTCTGAAAAAAGAAACGGCTCGCCAGGTGGCCATCGAACTCACGGAAAAAGATGCACTGGCCGCACACGTGCGGGATGAACTGGGCATCAACGAAATCAGCCAGGCCAAACCGATCCAGGCGGCATTGGCGTCGGGAGCATCGTTTACCGTGGGCGGACTACTGCCGCTGATGGTGGTGCTACTGGCTCCGGTTAAAACGATGGAGTACTGGTTGTACGGATTCACCATCGTCTTTTTAATGATACTGGGAGCCACCGCCGCAAAAACGGGCGGGTCGAATGTTCCGAAAGCCATTCTCCGCATCTCTATTTGGGGTACCATAGCTATGCTACTATCAGGAGCGGTAGGATATTTGTTTGGAGTAAAAGTGTAGCAATACCGGGTATTTTGATGATACTCAATTGTGTGTCTTCAAAATGCGATCATGCTGATAACGCATAACCAAACCCGAAAGAGTGCATTAACCGGCTATCTGTTAGACGAGCCGCTTACCGCTTTTGCTGTAATAAGTCTCGTCTTTTTACCGAACTTACTGTGGTCCCCATTCAACCGCTTTTTATGCAAAAGACAATTTTCGCGCTTCTGCTGCTAATTGGTCTAAGCGCCTCGGCACAGCAAATTGCCAACAACCGCCAGCAGGCCATCGTCATCAGCAATGTAAATGTGCTTACCATGGATGGCAGCGGGAAGATGCTGGAGAAACAGACGGTGGTGATTCGTGATGGCCGCATCACGCATTTGGGACAACCACGGATAAAATTCAAAGAGCCTCCCATTTATATCGATGGCACTGGCAAATTCCTGATGCCAGGCCTGGCAGAAATGCATGCACATGTACCGCCGGTCGACGAGCTGGAACCCATGAAGGACATCCTGCTGCTCTTTGCCTTTAATGGAGTAACAACCATTCGCGGCATGCTGGGGCATCCGAGGCATCTTGAGTTGCGGAGCAAAATTGCGAGCGGCGAAATTTTGGGACCGCGTTTTTATACTTCGGGCCCTTCTATCAACGGAAATAGTGTAAGCTCACCGGCTCGTGGAGCGGCCATGGTAAGGGAACAAAAAAAGGCAGGTTACGACTTTCTGAAACTGCATCCTGGTCTGTCGGTGGCGAAGTTTGATTCAATAGCGGCTGCTGCGCACGAAGTAGGTATTCCTTTTGCCGGACATGTGTCGTACGACGTAGGGGTCTGGCGCGCTATTGATGCAGGATACGCCAGCATTGATCACCTCGACGGATTTGTGGAAAGCCTGGTTCCGGGCATTGAAAATATTCCGGAGCAGGAAGCGGGCATATTTGGACTGAACGTAGCAAAATATGCCGATAGCAGCCGAATCCCCAGACTGATGAAGGCGTTGAAAGATAAAAATATTTGGGTAGTACCCACGCAGGCATTGGCGGAGCGCTGGTTTTCTCCTGGCGCAAGTGCTGCCACACTTCGCAGTGCACCTGAAATGAAATACATGAGCTCAAAAACACTGGATCAATGGGAGAGCTCGAAGAATAACCTGCAATCAGGTCCCGGATACGACGAAGCGGCAGTCAACCAGTTTGTTAAATTGCGTCGAGACCTGATAAGGGCCTGTAGCCGCTACGGGGTACCCTTATTGCTGGGTTCCGACGCGCCACAGGTTTTTAATGTACCCGGCTTTTCGCTACACCATGAACTGAAATACCTGGTTGGTGCAGGCCTTACAACCTATGAGGCATTAATGTCGGGAACAGCAAATGTTGGAAAATTCCTCGAGCGGCCGGATATCGGCGTCATCAAAGTAGGTGCGGTGAGCGATCTGATCCTGCTGAGCGCTAATCCGCTGATTGATATCAATAACACCAGCAAAATAGAAGGGGTAATGATGGGCACCAACTGGATGCCCAAAGAATACATTGCGCAGGAGATGAAGAAACTGGTGAAATAACTCAGTTACCAGATGGAAACATCGTTTTCCATTCCACTGCCTTTCCGCTTTTCGCTGATAGTTTAGCGGCCTCCAGAATCTGCATCACCCGTTCATTGTTTTCCGGAGTGGAAAAGTCGTAGGGTAGGGGCTTGATCTTGCCGCGCACGACATTGGCAAAATACACAAACGGATCGTTTCGTTCCGAAGGGAGCGCAGGCGCCTGAAGGCTATCGGTGGGTGGCTTGTTGTTAGCGCCGATCAGCATGCGGGAGCCATCGACACAGAAAATGCTGCCGTTGCTGCCATACACTTCCATATCCTTACGACTGAAGGGCCAGTTCCAGGAGGCTTCAATGATTACCTGAGTTTTGGGATAGGTGAGAATGATCGTGGCTTCGTCGTCGACCTTTGGGTACTTGTCGGGTTTTATTTGCTGGGTGATGGCTGTAACTGTTAATGGTGCTTCGCCTTTCATCAGCCAGGTAGCCACATTTGCACCATAGCATCCAAAATCGGTAATGGCGCCGCCGCCATTCAGTACAGGATCAGTTAGCCACTCCAGAAATTCGGCATTGCAGCCAATTTCAATAGGACCGGGATGACCGGTATGAAATACTATTTTGCGAAGCTCACCAATTTTGTTTTCGTTTAGTATCATTTTCGCGGCCAGTTCGTTGCTGCCATACCAACTGGTTTCATAGTTGGTGAGCAGGTGAATATTATGCTTGCGCGCCAGGGCCAGCATTTTCTGCGCATGTTCATGGCTTACTGCCAATGGCTTTTCCACCATTACATGTATGCCACGGGGTGCACAGTATTCCACGGTCTTCAGATGATCGTATATACTGTTAAACGCCAGCACGGCCTCGGGTTTGGTTTTTTCGATCATTTCCTCCATCGTCGAATAAACCAGCTTCATATCATAACCATGCTGCTTTGAATAGGCTTCGGCCAGTTGCCGGTTCGGTTCAGCAATGCCAACAATTTCGATGTCGCCCCGATTTTCGCGGCCCAGGATCCAATGTACATGCGTATGTACCAGGCCAACCACCGCTACGCGCAGAGGTTTATCTATACGCGCATCGGCAAAAACAGGAATGGTTGACAACTGTGCCAGGTAAATAAGCATGAGTATTGGCCATTTCATAGAAGTATAATTGAGTTCCCTAAATTAGGGTATTTCCAGGCCCCACGTAAAAAGGTAATTTTGGCGTTTATCGCTAAACAAACCAAAATAGCCATGCTTGAACATCATTTACAACTTTCAGACAGGGAATTTGAGCAGGCTTTTGCCAACGCCGAACTCCCCCCGGCTCTATTTACTCATGAAGCGCATTTACGACTTGCATGGATTCATGTACAACAACTGGGCCTCGAGGGAGCGATCGAAATCGTTTGCGAGCAATTGAAAAATTATACACGCGTGCATGCTGCGGAACAGAAGTACCATCACACACTTACGGTTGCTGCTGTGCGAATGGTCTGGCATTTCTATCAGCAAATGCCGGATGCCGAATTTCCCCGCTTTATCGAAGCATTTCCCCGACTGAATACCCGGTTCAAAGAACTATTGTTTACACACTACAGTCCGCAACTGGTTCAGGACCCGCAATCGCGCCAGGTTTGGATAGAACCGGATCTGTTGCCATTTACCTGAGCTTTCTTTGATCTATGTCAAATGCAAACGTTTGACTTTTTTTATTTTTCAATTATAGCAACCTACCTGTTTCCGTTTACGTCTGTGTGCGGTAAATAAATGCCGTTGAACAACTGTTTTTTTCTGTCAGCCTGTGACTTTTTGAAAGCAGCTCGTCTAAGGTTGCAAAGAGTCTGATTTAACATGACGAACGACGCAATGACGGATTTGGAGCTGATAGAGCGAATCAATCGTTCGAACGATCCTCACTGGTTCGGTATGCTGTATGACCGGCATTCAAAAGCTGTGTATAATAAATGCCTTCTGTTTGTGAAGGAACCAAGCGAGGCCGAAGATGTGGCGCATGACATTTTCGTAAAGGCTTTTCTGGGTTTGAAACAATTCAAAAAGCAGTCGCAATTTTCCACCTGGCTTTATTCTATTACCTATAATTTCTGCATTAGTCATTTACGGTCGCGCAAACAGTTGGCCGAGTTGCCAGACTATGATCAAATGCCTCAACCGAACGAAGTGGCCGACGAAGACTTTCTTCAGCTGAGGGTGATGCATTTGGAAAAAGCTCTTCAGGAAATTTCCGCCGAAGAAAAGATGATACTGCTGATGAAGTATCAGGACGATATGAGCATTAAAGACATTCAGGAGGCATTGAACCTGGGCGAAAGCGCGGTGAAAATGCGAATCAAGCGTGCCAAAGCCCGGGTTGCCGAATTAGTTGCACAATTAAAACAGGACTATCATGACACCAATCAGTAATCCTTTCAAGCAGTTGTCGAGCCAGCGCGATGTGCCCGGCCGGTTAAAGAATTCTGTGATGCGCGATATCGGTTATATCCGGTTTTTTGCCGAGATAGCAGATCTGTTTTCGCTGAAATATGCGGCCACCGTGCAGAATATTTTTTTAACCGATGCCGGAAAAAAAGAAAGCGGAAGCGACCAGTAGTATCTGCTGTTTGTTTACCGAATGATCTTGCCATTTTTTCATCAAAACGCTAACTGTTATGGACAAACTCAATCAGGTGGGGATAAGTTTTCGTGATTCGATCACTGCCATGTGGCGAAGTATTTTTGAAGCTCTTCCGGCCGTGCTGATGGCGCTGTTGATTATGCTCATTGGCTGGCTGGTTGCGCGAAGCCTGTCTTATATCGTTTTCAAAGGCATCCAGCTAAGCAGGGTAGAGGAGTGGACCGGTCGTGCATTGGGTAAGGATCTGAAGCATCAGCCGGATTCTAAATGGAGCCTGGCTATGATGGCTCGCAAGGTCATTTATTTCACGGTCATTCTGCTATTTGCAGTTTTTGCTTCTGAAACCCTGGGGTGGCAGGTAGTAACACAGGAATTATCGAAGCTAATTGCATACCTGCCGCGCATATTCAGCGCCGTTGTCATATTTATTGTTGGACTGTACATAGCCGGGTTTGTGAAGCAGGCTATTCATGCAGGTGTACAATCCCTGAGCGTGCAAGGGTCATCTGTGATCAGTGCAATCGTGTTTTACGTGATCATGACTCTGGTAACGATAACGTCGCTGGCGCAGGCGGGTATTGATACAGGTGCTGTTACTGCCAACTTCGTCATCATTATCGGTTCCATATTTCTGTCGTTTGCACTTGCTTTCGGGCTGGGCGCAAGAGATATTTTGCGCAATATGGTGGCAGGACTCTATACCCGAAAGAGTTTTGTTGTCGGCCAGCGTATCATTATTGCAGATGTAGAGGGGACTATAGAATCGATGGAGTCAGTCAATTTTATTCTGCGTGTGCAGGGCCAAAAGGTTTCGTTGCCCATATCCCGTTTGCTGGATGAAAAAGTGGTGATCATTTCGGATCCCCGGGAGGGCTAAGTCTTCATTTTGGTGGGGTTTTGACATCCGTACCCTCATATTCGTACCTCATGTGATCCATTGCCCGGCCGGGAGATTCTTCTCCTGGCCTTTCTACATAAAAAAGCACGGCCACTGAAAACAGCGAGCCGTGCCATAACACATCAGATATACACACGCGAGTTTTACGACAGGTTTTCGCGAATCACCCTCTCCAACTCATTGGCGGGAAAAACGCCCGACTGTCGCCATTTTATTTGTCCGTTTTTAAAAATCATCAATGTAGGCACGCCGCGGATCTGATATTGACTGGCCACCTGCGGATTTTTATCTACGTCGATTTTGATAATCGTTGCCTGATCACCCACCCGTTGCTTCACCTCATCCAGAATAGGCGTCTGTATTTTGCATGGACCGCACCAGGTTGCAAAAAAATCAACCAGCACCGGCTTATCGCCATTGATTAATGTGGCAAAACTGTTCATCTTCTTTTTTCATTTTTTAATTTCTTCAAAAATTACCGGCGAATCATTATTGGGCAATTCCTGCTTATTTGATGGAATGGTATAACAGGCCCCTGTACCGCAACATCCAATATTGGCAATTGCCAATCCCGCAAACAGCGCACCTAATCCGGCTACAATCCATTGTGCCGTGGCCACACCGTTCATCAAAATCAAAACACCCAAAGCCAAACGCAGCAGCCGCAGGAAATTCCAGCCTGAAAGAATCTTTTTCATAACGAATCAAAAATACGTAGCCGCCGATCGGCAGAGTGTGATCATTATCACATTGCAGGCGCAACGCATGCGTTGCGCCTGCCGAACATTCTCTAATTCCCGCCGGTTTCGAATGATCCGTTCATGAAATCGTTTTTGCCAGCAATGAAAGGCAATTTTTCCCAGCGATGAAAGTGTGATTATTCCCTTCCGGATGGTTCCAAATAACGGCCTTCTGTTCAGCAGATTTATGGTCACAAAATAAGCTACCGAAAATGAGTAATCCCAAAAATCCGCTCTGTATGCACGACTTTGCCGGCGTTTGTTATGTGCGCTCGCCATGGATAACTTTTTTAAAGTTGCCCGTTTGGTTGCGCACGCGGGTAATTTACTATTGTGAGCTGGAAGGGGAGCAAAAAAAATCCGTAAAAATTTGTCCATTTCCCGAAATGGCCTACATTTGGTATGTACGAACATATAGACAAGCATGGATTTTGTCATCGATCACAACAGTTCCCTGCCGCTGCATGTACAGGTAGAAGAGATGCTTAGAAAGCTGATCGACCAGCCTGAATATCAAAACGGCAAACTTCTTCCTAATGAAATTCACATGGCCCAGCGCCTGGGCATTTCGCGCAGTACCGTTCGCCAGGCTACCAATAAACTGGTGTATGAAAGGTTGCTTATTCGGAAAAAGGGCGTTGGTACCAAAGTGGCCAAAAATAATATCAGCACAAAGCTGAATAAGTGGACGAGTTTCACCCACGAAATGGATGAGAAGGGGGTAGTGTTCAAAAATTACAGTATCAAGGTGAGTATGGTGGTGCCCGATAAAGAGATACAGCAGCTCTTCAAAATAAATGACGGTGTGAAAGTGTTGAAAATGGAGAGATTGAAGGGGCCTGACTCTGGACCGATAGTACACTTTGTTTCCTATTTCCATCCCCGCACAGGGCTAACAGCCGATGACGATTTTTCAAAGCCGCTGTACGAGACGCTGGAAAAGAAACACCATATTGTAGCAGCACTTTCGCGAGAAGGTATCAGCGCCATACTGGCCGATTCGCGGATCAGTAAACTGCTCAATGTGAAACCGGGCGACCCCATCCTGTTTAGGAAAAGGGTTGTTTGCGACCCTGGTGACCGCCCCATTGAATACAACCTGGGGTACTATCGGGCCGATCGATTTACGTATACGATTGATATTGCGCGGTAGGAAATACTCCATCTTGCAAGGAGTTTTCTGTCGGGTAATATGTATATACATTCGAACATATAAATTTTGCTTTACTAACGATTAACGCTTGCGTAATGAGAAAAAAAGTCCTCTCGGTCGGGCTGCTCCTGTTGGGGCTGGCACTGATCTTTCCGGCAATCGGCCTATTGGCCCAGGAGACCGGTCGAAACATTACTGGTACGGTGCGTACTTCCGATGGCCAGCCACTTTCCGGGGCCACCGTTTCGCTTAAAGATGATACCAGGTCGGTAACGACCAACGCGGAAGGCGCATTCAGTCTGCCGGCGGTGTCGGGAAAAACAACATTGGTTGTATCATTTGTCGGTTATATCACCCGTGAAGTGCCGGTTGGTTCAGGTCCGATGGAAATCAGACTGAGTGAAAACCCGGCTGAACTTAGCAACGTGGTAGTGATTGGCTATGGTACGGCTCGTAAGAGCGACCTCACCGGCTCGGTGGTGTCGGTACGCGGTGAGGAATTGCGCGCTGTACCTGCGACGAGTCTTGACCAGCAACTGCAGGGTCGCGCTGCAGGTGTGCAGGTAACACAGGTTTCCGGAAAGCCGGGGGCCGAAACATCCATTCGCATCCGTGGTACCAGCTCCATTAATGCCGGCAACGAACCACTTTATGTGGTGGATGGTATGCTGGTTAATAGCGATGGGGCAGACCTCAGCGTGGGAGGCACTCGCGGCCCGCGTATCAGTGCCCTTTCCTCCATTAATCCCAGCGATATTGAATCAATAGAAGTGCTGAAAGATGCTTCGGCTACCGCGATGTATGGCTCGCGTGGTGCCAACGGTGTGGTATTGATCACAACCAAGCGTGGCAGGTCGGGCAAAGGCACACTTAGCTTCGAAACTTATCAGGGTATTCAAACGATCGGCAACAAATTGAAAGTGCTAAACGCGGCCCAGTATGCTGACTTTGTAAACGAAGCCAAACTAAATGCAAACCAGACCCCGGTGTACGTCAATCCTCCCAACCTGGGCGAGGGCACCGACTGGCATGACGAATTGTTTCGCCCGGCTCCCATGTCGAACTATCAACTCTCCTTCTCGGGAGGTAACGATCGAACTAAATACAATATTTCCGGATCTTTTTTCGATCAGAAAGGCATCATTGAAAGTTCGCGTTTCAAACGCTACTCTTTCCGCACCAATCTCGAACAGAAAGTAACAGACAAACTCACGGTAGGTAACTCCATCACTTATTCACGTATCAACAGCATCGGGGTGCTTACCAACGCAGGGCAAATAGTGCCTGGTGTGGTAACTTCTGCCTTGCTGTTTAACCCGGTGCTGCCGGTGTATGATTCAACAGTGGACGGAGGATACACCTTCGAAAACGATCGTGGCAAAATATTGGGTAATCCGATCGCTGAGGCGAAAGAGTATACATCCAGCACTACCTTGTCCCGATTCCTGGGTAATGTATATGCACAATACGCATTCAACAAAAACTGGAGCTTCCGTACCAGTTTTGGCCTGGATGCCTATACCAACAGCGAAAATAGTTTTGGTCCCAATTTTCTTAAACGCACTGAAGCGAGCAATGGTGAAGCCTCCCTCGGCCGTTCGGTGGGCAACACCTGGCTTAATGAAAATACCCTGAATTATTCGAACTACTTTGGTAATCGCCACAGTGTAAATGCGGTGTTAGGGTATACTATGCAGCAGTTCAAGAATGAGCAGATGTTTGTATATGCCTTCGACTTCCCCGATAATCGTACAGGCTATCACAACATTGGTGCAGCACTCAATCCGCAAAAGCCGGCCAACAGTGAGTCGGAATGGAGCATGGTTTCCTATCTCGGTCGGGTGAACTACACTCTCGACGACAAATATCTGTTCACACTTACTGGTCGTGTGGATGGTTCCTCAAAGTTTGCTGAAGGAAACAAATACGGCTTCTTTCCATCTGGTGCGGTTGCATGGCGAGTGTCGAAAGAAGATTTCATGGAGAACCTGAACGCGGTGAACGATTTAAAACTTCGTGCCAGCTATGGGGTTATTGGTAATCAGGCCATCCCGCCTTACCAATCTCTTTCGCTTGTTGGTCCTTTCGGGGAGGGCGTATTTAATGCCGGTACCAGTCATGAAGTATTTACAGGCCGTGAACCACTTTCGTACGTAAATACCAACCTGAAGTGGGAAACTACCCGCCAGCTTGACTTAGGGCTTGATCTTTCCCTTTTCCGTAACCGGATCAATTTTACCGCTGACTATTACAGAAAGCGTACCAACGATCTCTTGTTGTCGAGCCCGATACCTCTGACAACCGGTTTCGCCTACACGCTTCTGAATATCGGCAATATCGACAACTGGGGTGTTGATCTGGACCTTCGTACCATTAATCTGAAAGGCAAACTGGAATGGACCAGCTCGTTCAATTTTTCACTGAACCGGAATAAGATTGTCAACCTCAACAGCGAAACCGATGTCATTCTTCAGAATTCAATTTTGCTTCGCGAAGGAGTGGCCATTGGAACTTTTTATGGCTATCAGTTCGACGGAATATTCCAGTCGGACGCGGAAGCAGCTTCCAGTCCGGTGCTGGTAGGGCAGGAGCCGGGTGCACCAAATCCTGCATCGCATGCAAGAGCGGGCGATCGTCGCTATCGCGACATCAACAAAGATGGTCGCATTGATGCCAATGACCGGACCATCCTTGGTACCGCCCAACCTAAGTTTACCTGGGGCTTTGGCAATAATATCTCCTATGGCAATTTTGAACTGTCGTTCTTCTTCCAGGGAGCACAGGGAAACAAGATGGCGAATTTCAATAATCTCGATCTGCAGAACTTCAATGGCCAACAGAACCTGCTTGCCGACGCAGCTTTGAATCGATGGACGCCGGACAATCCGAGCAATAAATACCCCAGGGCACTGGCGGCCGGAAGCCTCGACGTCGGCATCATATCGTCGGCCATCGTTGAAGATGCTTCTTATATCCGCCTGCGAAATGTTACGCTTGCCTATAACCTGCCATCGCGAATTGGCAGCAAAATAGGCCTGAGCAATCTCCGATTCTACGCCAGCGGAACCAACCTGCTGACCATTACAGATTACTCTGGTTATGATCCCGAAGCTAACAGTTTTGGTCAAAGTACTACCCTGATAGGCATAGATCTCGGTGGTTACCCACAGGCCCGTATATTCCAACTTGGGCTAAGCGCATCCTTCTAACCATTAAGCTTGTTTATTATGAAACATACTACCATTTTTAAATTTTTCTGTCTGCTGTTGCTGGCAATGGCCGGACTGAGTTCCTGTAAAAAATTTTTGGAAGAAGATCCCAGTAACCAGGTGACGATTCAAAATTTTTACAAAACCGAATCTGATGCCATTGCGGCTGTCAATGCAATATATGCTTACCTCAATTCGGTCGATAATTTCGCCGTGGGTGGCAATACAGCCGGTGTTTATCACAGTACATTTTGGGTCAGCATAGGTTTGGCATCCGACGAAATGCTCAACAATCAGCTGGGCGCCGCCAACTTTGATCAGATATCCAATTTCACCCATACGCCCATGAATCCAAGTATGGAAGAAATATGGGGCATGCATTATAAAACTATCACGCTCGCCAATATTGCCATTGCACGCATTCCTGGAATTCAGATGAATGAGGCGCTTCGTGACCGATTGGTGGGAGAAGCAAGATTCCTGCGCGGCTTGATGTACTTCAATCTTGTACGGATGTTTGGCGAAGTGCCATTGCTGTTAAACGAGAATAACGAGTTGTTGCCGGCAGAAGCAACAGTGGATGAAATCTATACCCAGATCATTTCCGATCTGGACCAGGCCGCAAGCGCGTTGCCGCCTTCCTATGATGCCGGTAACGGCCGTGGTCGGGCAACCAGGGGTGCTGCCAATGCCATCCTGGCAAAAGTTTACCTTACTCGCGAGAATTGGGAGCAGACATCTATCTACGCCAAAAAAGTGATCGACTCTCAACAGTACGAACTATGGGAGGATTATGCAGACGTATTTAAATTGTCGAGCCGTGCGGGAAAAGAAGCAATCTTTTCCGTTGGGTTTGGCGATGCAGGTGGTGCCATTATTTTCTGGGAGGCCGGTCAGTTTAATGTGCGACTACTGCCCAATGCCCTGAGTGCGGAGGGAGTACAAAATGCGCAGGGCTGGCAAATACCAACACAATACCTGTACAATCAATTTGAGGTCGATGATCGTCGTCGTGCTGTTAATTTTCTGACAGAGATCAATGACCCCAATGGAGCTTATACCATTCGCCCCTACGTACAAAAATACTGGGATCGGGCTGCAGAGCCACAAGGCAACAGTTCTTCCAACGATTTTCCGGTGATCCGTTATGCCGACGTCTTGTTGATGTATGCCGAAGCAGAAAATGAGCTGGATCGCTCCAGCGTAGCACACGAGTATATCAACAAGATTCGTAAACGGGCCCGTTTCGATGGATCGGGCTATGCCAATGCCGTACCCGACTACAGCGGCCTCAGTAAGGAACAGTTTCGGGCTGCTGTATTAGAGGAGCGGATGCTGGAATTCGTTTTTGAAGGACAGCGATGGTTTGATCTTGTGAGAACCGGTAAACTTGAACAACAGGTGCCGCTGGCAAAACCAGGCGTAATACCGGCTGCACGCAACTATCTTTTCCCGCTGCCCCAGCGAGAGGTGGATCTGAATCCGAATCTGGATCAAAACCAGGGGTATTAACAATAATATGTTCACTATAAAAGACAGGTGTTGTATAATTCGAATTTTGATAAGTTTCCCGAAGTAGTTGTTCATGGCTACAACGGCTGCGTAGGCTGGGAAGAAATTTCCGGCGAACTGGCTGACAAGCTCACGCAATTGGGTACCGGCAGAAAAGTAATTTGCCTGGAATGTTATCATGGTGTGCAGACCGAAGGAATTGTTGCGGCGCTCAGTGCAAGGTTTTCCGATGCCGTCTGGATCAACATGGAAGATTTTATGCTGGCCCCCGATAAATTGGAGCCCCTGTTGTTCCCGTTTATAACCGACGATCCCGTTTTTGGCTATATGACTACGCTGACCTTGCGTGACTTTTATGATATGGGGCAGTTGGAATTGCTGGCACAACAGATAGAGAGAAATAAAGACGAGCTGGTTATTCTATATGGTGCGGGAGCATCGCTGGTACCATTGAAACCATCGCTTTTGATTTATGCCGACATGCCACGCTGGGAAATACAACTGCGTTTTCGTCGCAACGAAATAAGCAACCTTGGCACCAGCAACGCTACCGCGCCTTTCGCTTACCAATACAAGCGAGCGTTTTTCGTTGACTGGCGGGTATGCGATAAGCTTAAGCGAAATCTGCTTGATCGAAGTGATTATGTACTCGACACCACTCATCCCGACGAACCGAAAATGGTGACAGGGGTCGCTTTGATGCAGGCACTTGAAGCAACAGTGAGCCGGCCATTCAGGGTGGTTCCTTTTTTTGATCCGGGACCCTGGGGCGGCCAGTGGCTCAAAGAAGTTTGTGATCTGGAAAGGAATGAACGAAACTTTGCCTGGGGTTTCGATTGTGTTCCCGAAGAAAACAGTCTGTTGATCCGATTTGATCATATTCTGTTCGAAACCCCGTCGATTAATCTGGTTTTTTATCAACCCAAAGCATTACTGGGTGCAAAAGTGTTTGAGGCATTTGGAGCTGAATTTCCCATTCGCTTCGATTTTCTTGATACCATGGAAGGTGGCAACCTGAGCTTGCAGGTTCATCCGCTCAAAGAATATATCCGCGAAAAATTTGGGATGCCCTACACGCAGGATGAAAGTTATTATTTCCTGGAAGCACAGGACGACTCGTTTGTGTATCTCGGACTTAAAGAGAATGTGGACCGTGAGGCTATGATCAGCGATCTCGAAGAAGCACAGCAGGGCGGGCCCGCTTTTGATGCAGAAAAATTTGTTGAGAAATGGCCCATTCGCAAACATGACCATGCATTAATTCCGGCCGGCACGGTTCATTGCTCCGGCGCTAACAGTGTCGTGCTGGAGATCAGCGCCACCCCCTTCATATTTACATTCAAGTTATGGGACTGGGGAAGGATGGGCCTCGATGGTAAGCCCAGACCGATTTCACTGGAGCATGGCAAGCAGGCCATACAGTGGGATCGAACCACGGAATGGACAAAAGAAAATATTCTCAACCGATTTGAAAAGATCGCTGTAGGCGATGGTTGGGAAGAGGAGCGTACGGGCTTACACAGGGGATCATTTATCGAAACAAGGCGGCATTGGTTTACCAAAGTGGTACATCACCATACTGGAAATGTTGTGAACGTCATCAACCTGGTCGATGGCCGTGAAGCCATTGTTGAAAGCCCCGTGGGTGCATTTGAACCATTTGTTGTTCACTACGCGGAAACGTTTATTGTACCTGCAGCAGTAGGGCCCTACAGCATTCGTCCGTATGGCAGTTCAGAGGGACAAGAATGCGTTACGCTTAAAGCCCTGGTACGCGAAGAAAATTTAATTGATTACCGGATAAACTAAAATATGGCATCATCCAAAGGATTTATTTATCAATGTACACTCGTTGCTGCGCTCGGCGGCCTGCTGTTTGGCTACGATACAGCTGTGGTGGCTGGTGCAATCGGTTTTATTGAAGAGAAGTACAAACTCAGTGCGGCCATGACAGGCTGGGCAGCCTCCTGTGCTTTGATTGGTTGCATGATTGGTGCTATGCTTGCGGGCTGGCTGAGCGATCGGCTCGGTCGTCGGAAAGTACTGATGATATCTGCATGGGCTTTTGCTATTTCTTCAGTTGGTATCATGATACCTCAGGGGCTTGGACTCTTCATTGCATTTCGAATGATTGGAGGTTTTGGAATCGGCATTGCATCTATCCTTAGCCCTCTTTACATTTCAGAAATTGCGCCAGCACATATAAGGGGTCGCCTCATTTCCATTTATCAGTTAGGCATCGTAATCGGCATCTTGCTGATCTATTTTGTGAATGCTATCATAGCCGGGCTTTATGATCATACGTGGAACGTTGATACCGGCTGGAGATGGATGTTTGGTTCCGGCATCGTTCCATCTATTCTCTTCATAGCACTCCTGCTAAAAGCTCCGGAAAGTCCGCGCTGGCTGGCCGCCCGCCGCCGATGGGACGACGCCAGCGACATACTGACCAAAGTGAATGGTTCAGAAAAAGCGGAAATTGAATTGCTGGCCATACGTGAATCGCTTAGCGAGCGACAAGGACGGTTCAGTGATCTGGTGAAACCCGGACTGCGCACGGCCTTGATTATCGGTATTGTGTTAGCCGTATTTAGCCAGGTAACCGGCATCAATGCCATCATGTATTATGCACCCGTCATTTTTCAACAAACCGGCGACGGCACCTCCTCTGCACTCACGCAAACAATTTGGGTGGGCGGCATCAACGTGCTCATGACCCTGGTTGCTATCCGGTATGTTGATCAACTGGGTCGAAAAAAGCTGTTGATGATTGGAGCGGCCGGCATGGCTGTATGTCTGGCCCTGGTTGCCGTACTGTTCGGCAATATTGCAACAGCCGGGATCGGGATACTGATTGGCATATTACTGTATATATCATTTTTCGCCATCTCCCTCGGACCTCTGACGTTTGTAGTTGTTGCAGAAATTTTTCCAAATGCAGTGCGAGGCCGGGCGATGGGTGTAGCCATCTTTTTTCTCTGGTTGTCGGTTTATGCAGTGTCGCAAAGCTTTCCCATGTTGCTGGAAGCAATTGGACCTGCCAGTACGTTTTGGATTTATATGGCCATGTCGGTGGCAGCTTTTTTGTTTATATGGCGTAGTGTACCCGAAACCAAGGAAAAAACCCTTGAAGAAATTCAACAAATGTGGCAACCCAAAAATCCAAACTAATCAATTCTTTATAAATCAATTTAATCAAATAAATCACCTTTCACCTTTAACCTTTCACCTTTCACCTTTCACGTTTCACGTTTCACCTTTCACGATAAAAAACAACGATTATGCGGCCAACAAACTTTTTAATTAGCATTTTTCTGATCAGTCTTACCACCATGGTTAGCTGTTCAAAGGAAAAGACCGATCCCAACATGCCTGTACTTCGTTTGACGCCAGACAACATTACGGGTAAATCGGGACGTACAGTAGAGGCAACGCTTTACATACATGCGCCTAACGGAGCCGGTACTATTGCTATGTACAAAACGGTTAACCTGGAGCGGGATAACAGTTTTGGCGGTACTGGCACCCTTACTGCAGAGCCGGTAAGTACAGGCGATGATAACTATGAGTATCATTTTTCTTATCAACTGCAGGGTGACGAAGTGGATAAACTGGTAGGGATCAATTTCCGATTTGAAGACGCCAAGGGCGTCGCAGTGGAAAAAGACCTGACCTTGAATACTACCACCTCTGGTCAACAGATTATGTACAGCCGTCGCTGGAAACTCATCTCCCGAATGTGGACCTCTATTACGCCACCTGCAGAGGACATGCAGCCTTGCGAGAGCGATAATATATTTATCTGGCGGGCCGACAGCACCTACACAGTTCAGTTTGGAACCAGCGCCTGCACATTCGACGGTTTTAATGTATTCGATAGATGGCAGTTGAGTGAAGATGAAAAAACACTTACACAGGAGTACTATTCACTTTTTGATCCATCGAACCGCACCACCGAAACATACACGGTAAGGACGCTGAACCGCGACAAGCTCGTATTGGAACAGTTAATTGACCTGACGGTGTTTGGTCTTAGTGATAAGGAGGTTTTTGTAAGCACTTATGAGCCTCTTCCTTAAAAAGTCAGACAATGATCATAAGAAAAATATATCTCGCATTTTGTATCACATTCCTGGCTTGTAATACTAACAGACAGGATCAGCCGAAGCATTCGGAAGGTGATTTACAAACCCTGAACTTTAAAGTGGAACCCGCCCCTGAATGGTCTAACCTGTTTAAAAGGAATTCAGGATGGTTTGGTGGAGATGGAATCTTCGCACTGGTACGTAGTGGCAATGAAGCAAACTCCGCAGCCGAAAAAGAAGAAGCGCTGATATGGTTTAGTGATACAATGCTGGGTGAAATTATAGGTGATTCACTGCAGCCAGGCTACAAGATGATCAATAACTCGATTGCCAGTTTGCAGAATGGAAAACCAGACAGCTCATCCATCCGGTTTTATTGGGATAGCGTTGGCGGACAGCCCGCAGCTCTTTTTGTTCCGCGCACTCCGGCTGCAGCCCCTGATGAGTATTACTGGTTGGGCGACGGTTTTGTAAATCACGAACGCAACAATAATATCTATCTGTTTGGTTATAGAATTAAAAATATACCCAATCAGCCTTTATTTGGATTTCGCGAAATGGGGAACACGCTAATTGTGATCCCCGAGGGCGAGAAGCCTCCTTTCCCGGGAAAACGCCAGGTCGACATTCCTTTCTGGCTTGGCCGACCGGTTGATTCAGTAGGCTCATGGGGGGCAGGATTGCTGGTGAATACATCAGCAGCCGGAGCTGCAAATGCCGATGGCTATTTGTACATATACGGCGTACGTGGTTCTCGAAAACAAGTGTTGGTAGCACGTGTGCGGCCAATGGATGTAGAAGCTTTTGATCAATGGAGATTTTGGAACGGAAGCGAGTGGGTTGGCAGCGCAGACGACGCGCAGCCCGTTGCAGAACATGCTTCTAACGAACTGAGTGTGTCACCGCTTCCCGACGGCAGATATATAATGGTTTTCCAGCGCGAAGGAGTGGGAAAGAAAGTTGGGATTCGACTGGGAGCTTCACCCGCCGGACCTTTCGGACCCATTATTGACATCTATGACGTGAGTGAGGATATCAAAGATTCTCCCAATTTGTTTCCCTACAATGCCAAAGCTCATCCCGTGCTGTCGAAGCCTGGCGAGCTGCTGATCAGTTATAATATCAACTCATTTAAATTTTTCGAAGAAATTGGTGACTTCCCTCACCTGTATCGTCCACGTTTCATTCGCCTGAAATATGATCTGGAGTAGAATTCTTTTGCTGATTCGTGTGGCCAGCCTTGTTCTTTTTTTCCTTTTGGGAAATGGCGATCAAAGTTGGGCACAGCAGTTCAGATTTGGGGGATCCCTGCAATCGAACATGGTGGTGCAGCAGCAAATGCCGCTTCGCATTTGGGGGTATGCTTCTCCGGCAGCCGTTGTAACTGTTCGGGCAGATTGGGCATCCGGATTTATGGCCGATACTGCCGACGACAACGGCAACTGGCTGGTTGAAATTCCGGTGCCGGCTGCAATACCCGGCGATTTTAGTCCGCACATCATCACTGCTGCAACCGGGCTGCACGAGCTGGTATTGCAAAATGTATTGATTGGTGATGTATGGTTGTGCAGCGGACAATCAAATATGGATATGCAGCTAAAGCCATTCCTGCCCTGGCTGCTGGGCGTTGATCACTATCAGCAGGAAATTGCCAATGCCATGTATCCGCAAATACGATTGTATGATCATGAAACGGACTTCGCTGCTACACCCAATAACGATGGCCGCGGAAACTGGTCGGTGTGTTCGCCCGCCACAGTCGCCGACTATAGTGCGGTGGCTTATTTTTTCGCCCGCGACATTTTTTTGCAACATCGAATACCGATCGGTCTGGTAGTCACCAGCATCGGAGCGTCCACCTGCGAAGCCTGGACCTCAAGGGACAGCCTGGCCGCCGACCCCGTTTTGAACAGAAAATATCTTTACCCCTACGATACAAGCGCCCGATCAAAGGAAACCCTTGATGCAACAGTCACTTTCGATAAGGTAGCCCGGCCCACCTTGTTGTATAATGCAATGGTCTACCCGCTTCGGCACCTTTCGCTGCGTGGCGTTCTGTGGTATCAGGGCGAGTCGAATAGAAAAGACGGTGCCACATATACGCGTCTGATGGCTGCCATGGTTCGCAACTGGAGAGAGCTGTTCCGCCAGCCGGACCTTCCATTTTATTATGTGCAGGTAGCACCCTATCACTGGATGGAGAACGATCCCGCAGCATTTGACTATGCCGAACTGCGGGAGGCGCAGACAAAACTAAAAGACGAATTGCCTAATACTGAAATGGTGGTGACCATGGACATTGCTGACCCCAACGATATTCATCCCAGAAACAAGCAGGATGTAGCTTTTCGTCTGGCCAGTATTGCACTGCGTGATGTATACGGTCATTCAAATCAGGTAGCTACCGGACCTGAATTTGAAGCAATGCAGGTAGAAGCTGATACAGCCATCATTCAATTCAAACAGAAAGGCCTGGGTACTGGTCTGGCGACCAACGACGGGCAGCCTCCAAGGCATTTTTACGTTGCGGGAAAAGATAAGAAATTCCATCCAGCTATTGCTGTTATATCCGACAATCAAATTAGACTTTACTCTCCTTCGGTGAAGAAGCCGGTTGCTGTTCGGTATGCGTTCACCAACTATCCGGTAACCAATTTGTGTAATAAGGAAGGCTTTCCTGCTATTCCATTTCGTACTTCGTTCTAACTATGTTAAGCCAGCTTGCAACATATCAGGTACAAACGCTTCGGCATCTATCGCTGGAGATGGATATTTCTGCAAATGGTGGTGCCATTCTGGCCATTCGGTCAGGCACAAATGGTGTAAACCCTCTTGACTTCCATATGTCCAGGCATGCTGCCGACAGCAACGAGGCATTCCAGGGGCATTTTATATGTTGTCCTCGTTGGGGCGAGCCCGATCAGGAGGAGCGGGCAAAAGGCCTGAAAAAGCATGGCGACATTTGTAATCTGGAATGGGAGTTTGCATCAGTAGACAAAGACATAGTTGTTATGAACGTTAACAGTAGCGAAGAGTCGGTTGAAATACATAGGACGATAAGATCGCTGGAAAACTCACCGGGGTGGAAAATATCGGAAGTATTGCGCAATACTTCATCTAACCGGCGTGCTGTGAATATTGTTCAGCATCCTACACTGGCAGGTATTTTTTTGCACGAAAAGACGCGAATTGATTGCAGCGCCCGGGAGGCCGTCAAAGATCTCGGTGATGGCTGCCCGCCTGCGCCGGCAGGGGAATGGCCTTTTGTAGGGCTCAATAGTGATGCAGTCGACGATGTAAGATTCTCAAATCTTCAGGATTCGGCCGTTTATTCGTTTCGGGCGTCCGACACGGAACTCGCCTGGATCACGGCTTTTGATCCATTGTCGAAATGGGTTATCGGCTATGTATGGAAAACTGCCTGCTACCCATGGCTACATCATTGGATACATGTTGATGCTGATCGGGTGCGATATCGCGGTATCGAATTCGGAACCGCCGCCTGGCATCAGCCCGTTTCGTTTATTAAACAAACAGGAACAAGTCTGATCAATGGTCTGCCAGCCTGGAACGAAATGGGTAGCGGCGAAACCCAGGAGAGAAATTATTATGTATTCATGATTGAGGCGCTGCATGAAGCTACCGGCGTGAAGACGGTAGAAATGCACGGCGAAAAGATTCGGATCAGGTGGCACGGAGTTGATACAGAAACTTACATAGAGCAAAATGAAGGAACATGAACTCCAGCAAGAAAAAGGTATTGATTACCGGCGGCAGCCGGGGCATTGGTGCAGCCACGGTTAACCATTTTTTGAACCTGGGTCACCATGTTGCTGTACTCGACATTAGCAACGGCAGCTACTGGCAAAAGGATCCCATTTTCATACCATGCGATGTTGCCGATGAAACAGCAGTAAACAGTGCCGTAGAAGCAATTGTTACTCGCTGGGGGCAGATAGACATACTGGTCAATAATGCCGGCATTCAACGTTATGGCACTGTATTGGAGACCAGTAGTGAAGTTTGGGACGAGGTGATGAATGTAAACCTGAAAAGCATGTTTTTGTGCAGCAAAGCCGTGCTACCGACGATGATTGAAGCAGGGGCAGGTGTCATTGTTAATGTGGCGAGTGTTCAGGCCTTCCATTCACAACCACGAGTAGCCGCATATACCACTTCTAAATCGGCCATATTGGGACTCACACGCAGTATTGCGGTCGATTATGCACCAGCTATACGTTGCGTAGCCATTTGTCCGGGTACGATTGATACTGAAATGCTTCGGGAATCCATTTCCTTATCGCCCAACCCCGAAGAGGTATTGCGTGAATGTGAACAAATGCATTTATCGCATCGCATTGGCAAGCCAGATGAAGTGGCAGCATTCATTGAGTTTTTAAGCAGCGATAAGGCTGGATTTGCCACTGGTCAGGCTTATCGTGTCGACGGTGGGTTGGGCATCGTCATTCAGGGATCCCTAAAAAGCTAGTATGAAGATTACCGATATCAAAGCAACAACTGTAGCCGTACCACTTGAGGCTCCCATACGCCATGCGAATGGAAATCATTGGGGACGATTTGTGCGCACCATAGTGGAAGTGCATACTGATGAAGGGATAACCGGGTTGGGAGAAATGGGTGGCGGAGGCGAATCTGCAGAAGCTGCGTTCAACTCTTTGAAATCTTATTTGCTGGGCCATGATCCGGTGCAGTTGGAACAGTTGTATTGGAAAATATGTAATCCAACTGCCTCTTTGTACAATAACCGCATGCAGCTACATGCGGCCATTGAATTTGCCTGCATAGATATTATCGGTAAGAAAATGGGCTTGCGTGCCTGCGATTTGCTGGGTGGCGCTGTTCGCGATAAAGTAGCATTTGCTTCCTACCTTTTTTTTCGGCATCGCGATAAACATACAGGGCTGGGTGGAGAGGAGAGCCCGGATCAGATAATTGCACACGCTGCTGAACTTGTGCAAAAACATGGCTTTACCTCGCATAAATTAAAAGCAGGGGTATTTCATCCGGATCATGAAGTGGAAGTATTCCGCGCCTTGTCGCAAGCTTTTCCCGGACATCGCGTTCGTATTGATCCCAACGCAGTTTGGTCGGCCGAGGAATCGATTCGAGTGGCACATGCCATTGAAGACCTGCCCAACGATTACTTTGAAGACCCTTGTTTTGGAATGGAAGCCATGCGGCGTGTAAAGAGCAGGATTCGAATTCCAACGGCTACCAACACGGTTGTTGTCAATTTTGAACAGTTGGCTGCCTGTTTCCGGCAGGAAGCCATCGACGTGATATTGCTGGACACAACGTTCTGGGGTGGCCTCCGGCAGGCCTGGATGGCTGGTATATGTTGTCAGAAAATGGGCCTTGGTATGGCTGTACACAGCTCGGGCGAGTTGGGAATTCAACTGGCTACCATGCTCCACCTTGGCGCAACCCTTCCACAACTTTCGTTTGCAGCCGATGCACATTACCATCACCTGACAGATGATATCATTAGCGGTGGCAAAATGAAATACGAAGGTGGTTGTATAAAATTGCCCGAAGGCCCCGGTCTGGGAATAGAACTGGACGCTGAAAAAATGGGCATCTATCACGAATATTATTTAAAGACCGGCGGCTATCCATACGATCGCGACATGAAGAGAAAGGATTGGTATAGTATTGCGGGCGACACCAGTCGATGGGCAATTCCCCAATGATGAAAAAATATCAGATAGAAGATATTGAGATTTTTGCCGACGGCCTCGACCATCCGGAATCTGTGGCGGTAAAGGCCGACGGTACAATATGGGCAGGCGGCGAAGCAGGCCAGATATATCGGATCATGCCGGATGGACAATATGCCGAGGTGGCGAACACCGGAGGATTCAACCTTGGGCTGGCATTTTCTCCAGCTGGCTGGTTGGCGATTTGCGATCTCAGGGCTAAGAAGATATGGAAGCTCGATACCGAAACAATGGAGCTTTGTGAGTGGGCAGTTGCTGCTGGGGGCAAGGCTTTCCAAACACCCAACTTTCTGGTTTTTGATCGAAAGGGTGGTTGCTTTCTCTCAGATAGTGGGACCTTTCGCCAGCACAATGGAAGGATAATCTATCTGGACTCCAAAGGTCAGGGAACGATCTGGCACGAAGGTCCTTTCCGTTTTGCAAACGGGTTGGCTTTGTCGGCCGACGGAAATACCCTGTACGTAGTGAGCACCTGGCTTCCCGGTGTGGAGGCCATTGATATTGATGTTGCCGGCAGGGCAGTTAACAGACGCGTGCTGGTAGAGCTCCCGCAATCCTGCCCCGATGGTATTGCACTCGATCAGGAAGGTAATATGTACATCAGTTGTTATGCACCGAACTGTATTTACAGGCTAACTGCAAACGGTAAACTAACTGAACTGATCAGCGACTGGGAGTCGCATACATTGTGTAATCCCACCAATATTGCCTTTGGCGGAAAGGATATGCAGGATCTTTTTATTGCCAATCTGGGACGTTGGCATATTGGTAAACTGAGATTAGATGTTCCCGGACAGAAATTAAATCATCTTTAAAGCATCAACATGAAATTCAAAGTAGTAGCAATAAGCTTGTTGTTGACAATACTGGCTAATACGGTTTGGGCCGGCCCGGGAAATATTGCGCCCAGTGCAAAAATAAGCGTATCAAGTTTTGACGGTCCAGGATTTGAACCAGACAAACTTGCTGACGGGCTCATTGGTATAGAAGGTTTGGGCGAATGGGCCTGCGCCGGCGACACAACGGACTGGGGCTGGATCCGCCTGCCCTGGGTACAAATGGAATGGGATCAACCGCAATGGATCAACCGGATTGTGCTGTATGACCGTGCAAGTCTGCGGCATAACATTGCTGGAGGCAAATTACAATTTTCTGATGGCTCGGTCATTTGGGTCAATCAATTGCCTGCTGATGGCCGGGGCAAAGCGGTCGACTTTTCGTCGCGCCAGGTGACCTGGGTAAAGTTTATAACAACCGACGGCACTGGGCGTGAACTGGGCTTGTCGGAAATAGAAATTTTTTCGGCACCGGAACAAAACACAGACTATGTGTCCTGGGTAGATCCCTATATTGAAACGAACCGGGGACGCTACATTTTTTTTATTACGGGGAGCGTACCCTTTGGCATGGCGAGCTCAGCGCCTATGACAAGAAATAAAAACCAATATGGTGGGGGATACAATTATAATGAAACAGAAATTCTGGGATTTGAACAGATTCACGCATGGATGTTGTCGGGTATCGAAATTATGCCGGCGACTTCCGCAGTGGATTTACGTAAAGGGCTGCACAGCTGGAAGTCCAAATTCCAGCACGACGACGAAATTGTACAACCCGGATACCATCGGGTAATGTTGCAGGATCATCAGGTTTGGGTGGAACAAACTGCCACCGAAAGGGTCAATTTTTATCGCTTTCGATATACCCGCGACACGGAAGCTCGACTCATCATCAACTTACACGGACATATTTCAAACAGTACGATGAAGGATGCGCGGATTGAACGCGTAAGTGACACGGAAATTGAAGGCTCTTTCAGTTCCACCAATCGGTATTGGGGCGGCCCAAAAGATGTAAGGGTTTTCTTTGTTATTCAGTTTGATCAACCATTTAAGACACTGCATGCTTACGAAGGCAGCCGACACAATGCCGATGCAACAACCGCCAGTGGCGATAGTCTCGTGCTGGCAGCAGCTTACGACGCCAGCAAGGCAAAACCGATACAAATGAAGATTGGATTGTCGTATACGACAATAGATAACGCCCGGAAAAACTTGCGAGCGGAATGCGATCACTGGAACTTCGATCAGGTCCGCAAGGCTACGCAGGCACAATGGAACGACTGGCTGGGACGAATACAGGTAAAAGGACCAGACGCGAATCAAAAAGTGAAATTCTACACCGATCTATGGCACGTACTATTGGGTCGGCAAAAGATAGACGATGTGAGTGGCGATTATCCGGATCGTACCATGGGCACAAGGGATGGCAATTTTACCGACGCACAATTTAAAATTCGCCGCCTTCCTCTTGGAAAAGACGGTAAGCCTACTCATCACATGTACAGTTCCGATGCCTTCTGGCTAACTCAGTGGAACCTCAACATACTTTGGGGACTGGCGTGGCCTGAATTGCTTGATGAATTTTCTGCTTCAATGATTACCTATGCAGAAAATGGCGGTTTGTTGCCGCGCGGCCCATCGGGCGGTGGATACAGTTATATAATGACAGGAAACCCCGCTGCCAACCTGATTGTAAGCACCTATATGAAGGGGCTGCTCACGAAAAAGTCGGCAGAGGTGGCCTACGCTGCCATTCGTCGCAACCAGATGCCCGGCGGCATGCTCGGCCCGAAAAAGGATGTTGAGTTTTATATCAGGAACGGCTGGTGGCCAGGTAATGCTGGCATCAGCATTGAGGCTTCTTTTCAGGACTGGGGCACGGCACAAATGGCGGCCAGGCTGGGGAAAATGGCCGATCACCGCTATTTCATGAAACGTTCCGCAGGATGGAAGCATTTGTTCAACGATTCATTGAAATTGATATTTCCGAAAGACAAGAACGGTCAGTGGATGCACTTTGATGCACTAAGCGGCGCAGGCTGGGTAGAAGCAAACGCCTGGCAGGGTACATGGGGGTTGTCGCAGGCAATACCTCAGCTTGTAACAAAAATGGGAGGCGTCGACAGTTTTTGCAACAAACTGGATTATGCTTTTAAACAGTCCATGGATGCTGATTTTGTATTTGGCTATACCGATGGTTATGTCAGTTATGCTAATCAGCCCGGTTGCAGTAATGCACACGTTTTCAGCTATGCCGGAAAGCCCTGGCTTTCCCAGTACTGGGTGCGTCGGGTTCGCGAACAGGCTTATGGCGGCACAACGCCCGACCTTGGCTATGGCGGCCACGACGAAGATCAGGGGCAAATGGGAGGAGTGAGCGTTTTAATGGCAATTGGATTGTTTGATATTCTGGGCAACCAGAGTCAGCAGCCGGCTTATGGAATTACTTCACCCATTTTTGATGAAGTACGAATTCGCCTTGATCCAAAATATTATACCGGCCAGGAATTTGTAATTCGCACAAAAGGGAATATACCGGGCAATGATTATATTCAATCGGCCCGATTGAACGGCGTGGAATGGAAAAAATTTTGGTTTAATCATGAACTTTTCGCGAAAGGCGGTCTGCTTGAACTTGAACTTGGACCCAAACCCAACCAGGAATGGGGTATAGGTGAACTGCCCGCAGGTTTCTAATCCTACAATTCAATATATGAGCAGCTGGGTTACTGGTGTAGACATAGGCGGTAGTCATATCACCGTATGTAGTATAGATATGCAATCCGGAAATATCGATGACAAGAGTCTGGTGCGCTGGTCGGTAGATTCCAGTGCGGAAGCAGCTTCCATCATCGAATGTTGGGCCGATGCAATTCAGACCAGTCACGAAAAATCAGGAAGACAACCCACCAGGCTCGGTATCGCCATGCCCGGACCATTCGATTATGAGCTTGGGATAAGTTATATCCGTGGCCTATCGAAATATGAAGCCCTGTATGGAATGGCTGTAAAGGATTTGCTTGCCAAAAAGTTGAAAATCGATTCATCGCAAATCAGGATGATCAACGACGCTTCGGCCTATGTGCTGGGAGAGTGCTCTTTTGGCTGCGCCCGCAACGATCAGAATGTGCTGGGCATCACCCTCGGTACCGGACTTGGCTCGGCCCGTATGATTAAAGGCGTTTTGCAGGACGGTGATCTGTACCAATTTCCATTTGCAAATGGCGTTGCCGAAGATATACTAAGCACGCGTTGGTTCATTGCCGAATACCATAGGCGGAGCGGCCAACCGATCGAAGGTGTGAGAGAACTGGCGCTGCTGGCAAACGAGGATAAGTTGGCATTGCAGCTTTTTCAGGAATTTGGCAACAATCTGGGCGATGTAATAAATGATCGGTACAAATCGGAAATGCCTGCAACACTGGTCCTCGGCGGAAATATTGCGCTGGCCTGGTACCTGTTTCTGTCACCATTGAAGAAAAGTTTAGGCGAACATATAGAAGTGAAACTGGCAACACTTGGCGAAGCGGCGGCGCTTATCGGGGCAGCCTCGCGCTGGAAATGAAAAGGCCAATCTAATCTTCACATTTTTTTGGCAGCCCCGCCTGATCCTCTGGCCTAATTTTGCGTTTCTGAATTGTTCTGCATCAATTTTTTCCTATATTCGGATTTTTCCGGGCCGAAACGAGGGGTAAGGCAATAATTTCCCGGAACCATGACGTTAACCAACCAGAACAATCACTGTTTTTGAGAAAGCGTGGGCCGTACCGCGGCCACCAGACTTTAAAAACAATATCCTGATTAGTAGTCATGAAAAAATTATTTAAGGTAACCTGTTTGCTGACGGTTTCATTTTTCGTCGGCCTCGCACATCTTACAACAGCCTGGGCACGTACTTCAGGCAACAACACGCGCACGGTAGCATTGCCTGCCAATGAAGATTCCACCCGCGATTCGCTCGATATTATTTTGTCGCCGGTAAAATCCGTTTACGATAGTCTGCACCTCGATCTTGAAGGCCTCAGTCGCCAGGCATTCGAATATGCGCAGCGCGGATGGCGCAAATTGAAGGCGCAGGGCAAACTTCTCAACACGTCAATTCTGGCGATCGTCGACTTCAGCAAGCCCAGTTCGGAGAAGCGATTATTTGTAATTGATCTCGAAAAATACGAGATTCTTCATCATACCTGGGTGGCACATGGTCGTAATTCCGGTAAAGAAATAGTGACCTCTTTCTCGAACCAGCCCTCTTCTTACAAGAGTAGTCCTGGTTTCTATCTGACTGGTCAAACCTATATGGGATCAAATGGCTATTCTCTAAAGCTCCAGGGTCTCGAATATGGTATCAACGATAAAGCTTATCGTCGCGCAATAGTTATGCATGGTGCCGACTATGTTGACCCTTCGTATATAGAAACACAAGGCTATATCGGTCGCAGTATGGGTTGTCCCGCTGTTCCGGTAGAAGAAGCTCCGGGCATTATCAATACGCTTGCCAATGGTGCCTGCCTGTTCATTTATGTTCCCCACAAAAGTTATTCAACCCGATCGAGGTTGATCAAATAATTGGATAATTGATGTTTAAAAAAATGGGGAGCGTCTGCTCCTCTTTTTTTTTAACATCATGAACAAGACATCAACGATAAAGCTTATCGTCGGGCAATAGTGATGCACGGCGCCGATTATTTGGCCCTTCGAATAAAGAAACGCAAGGCTGTATCGGTCGCGTTGTGGGTTTCCCGCTGTACTGGCAGAATGAGGTCCGGGCATTATCAATACGCTTACCAATGGTGCCTGCCTGTTGATTTATATTCCGATTACGGTTGATCAAATAATTCGATAAATGATGTTAAAGAACAAATGGGGAGCCACCGCTCCCCATTTGTTCTTTAACATCATTTATTGAATCAGTATTTTTTCCCGTATCAAATGCCCCTGCAAATAATAAACGCCGGCAGCCAGAGACGGTAATTTTATCTGGTTAATGCCTTCCTGCAATTGAGCTTGTAGCAGTAATGCACCATTGCTATTGAACAATGAGAGGCGACCAGCTTCGGTAGCCTGGAGGCGTAGTGTCTGATTGCGTACGGGTTGTTCCAGCAAAGTCCAGCTTCCGATGGCGTCAACCTGCACGTGACGTACTGCACTAAAGGTACGGCGCCCGTCCAAATCAAATTGCACAATGCGATAAAAATTACTACCCTTCGTGGGGTGCAAATGCTCGTGCTGGTAATGACGTTCAGTGTTGCTATTGCCCTGCGCAGCAACCGTTCCAATTACCGTCCAGTTGCGGTTGTTGATGCTATGCTCTATCTGAAAGTCGCGGGTATTTTCTTCAGACGATGTGATCCAGCTCAGTTGAGTTTTTCCTCCCACAAGCGATGCTGTAAATGCTTTCCATTGTACAGGCAGGGTAATCAACGATATGTTTTGGGCAACAAGGTTTGAGCTGCTGCCGCTCAACGAAAAATTGTTGAAGCTGCCATTATTGGCTCCCTTTTCATCGTAGGCCACTGCGAATCCCGTGTTGGAGCCATTGGCGATCCCCATATTAAAGGAGTAATAGGATACAAGATTCGACTGACTGGCGGGATCAATCTGATTGCTACGGTTGTTTTGAATTTCAGCATCAGTACGTACCGTATTCCAAAAGCGAATGTCGTCGATTGATCCATTGAAGAAAGCCGAGCCGGTTAGCAGGCGCCCGATTGCGATACCGGATGGAGCGTTGCGGAGGTTGGTACTGGCTGTGCCGGTAGCTTCCAGCGTTCCATTTATGTAAAGTCGTTGGGCACCGGTCGATTGATTCCAGCTTACCGCCACATGTGTCCAGTTTCCTGTATTAACGTCCGAGGTCGAAAAAATGGTTCGATCGTTCCCGCTTTGGCCGATGCCGAAAGCCAGTTTCGAGCCTACTAAAGCGGTACCCCAGTCGTTAGTTTGGCCGCCTACTTCGGCATCAACAATACCATTGCCATTGAACCATTGGGTGCCGGTTCCTCCTGTTGCAGTGCTTCGCATCCAGTATTCAAGTGTGAAGCTTCCCGAAACTAGATGGGGTAACGCCATTGCGTCATCAACTCCATCGAGTTGAACAGCATTTGACGAATACTGTACCGGCGACGCCTGCCAAGTGGGGCCGTTTTGTAATGTTCCGTGGTTGGTTCCGATTTCGTTAACGAGCGAAGTACCTGAGCCCTGATCAAATTTGTAGTATCGTACCAGGCCGGCAGAACTATTAGCTGGACCTCGAAAGAGAAACTGTTTCACTTCTGCGGCAGTGAGCGCGCGGGTCCATACTTTTACTTCATCAATTCGACCAGCAAAATACGACGCTGTTCCAGCATGTGAACCGATGAATTCTTCTCCACCATTTCCGGAAGGAGAACTGCTATTTACAGACACCTGAACACCATCTCTATACAAACGCATAATAGCCGTGGCATAGTCGTAAGTTACGGCCACATGAACCCATCGGTTCAAAGGCAGGTTCGAAGGATCCAAGACAACTTGGTAACTTCCGCTATTGCCGGCACCCATCCTGCCATTCGCAATCCAGAAAGGATTGTGTAAGGATGAAATGATGTTGCGGGCGCCCGAAGTATTGGTAGCATAAACCCAGGCCATTTTGGTGTACGAGCTGTTTGCCGGAATTGGAGTACCGATCGCTACGTACTGGTTCGTTCCATTAAATGTAAGTGCGTAGTTGGTTTGCGCATTTACCTGCCCATAACTAATCAAGGCAAGGAGGACGGGTAGAAGTTTTTTCATCGAATTGGATTAGTTCGGTTAATAATAGAATGCTCTCAGCATAGGCTAAGAGTATGTGTTGCATATAAACGGAATGGATATTCGTAAATTGCTAAGTGTTACTACCTAAGCATGAGCTCCGGATTGGGACTCGAAATAGCTGTACCTGCAGACAGGACTTTTTCCTTTTTCGCAGCATTCCAAATTCCTGTAGCCACAAACGGCGACCCAACTTCTTATTTTAATCCTTAATTTAGCCCCTCATTTTGAGAGTATGCCAACAAATGCTAATCGCCAATTTCTTGATTTTGAGGCGCCTATAAAAGAGTTGATCGACGCCATTGAAGCGGCCAAACACCGCCAGGAGAAATCGGGTGTAGACCTGACTCTGCAGATTGGTGCGCTGGAAGAAAGTATTCTGGCCAAGCGACAGGAAATTACCCAGAACCTGAGCAGCTGGCAGCGGGTGCAGTTGAGCCGTCATCCGGATCGTCCATATACTATGAAGTATATCGCCAAGATGACCGAAGAATTCGTAGAGCTTTTTGGAGATCGTAATGTTCGCGACGACAAGGCGATGGTGGGCGGCTTTGCGAGCCTGAATGGTGAAACGGTGATGATCATCGGTCAACAGAAAGGAATCAATACCAAAATGCGTCAGCTTCGCAACTTTGGAATGGCTAATCCGGAAGGATATCGTAAAGCTCTCCGGCTGATGAAGCTGGCGGAGAAATTTAATAAGCCTATCATTACGCTGATTGATACGCCAGGCGCCTTCCCCGGCCTCGAAGCAGAAGAAAGAGGGCAGGGAGAAGCCATCGCCCGAAACATTTACGAAATGATTCGCCTGCGTGTGCCGGTAATTTGTGTGATAATTGGAGAAGGTGCAAGCGGCGGCGCACTGGGGATTGGTGTTGGCGACCGTGTATATATGATGGAAAATACCTGGTACACGGTTATCAGTCCCGAAAGCTGTTCTTCCATCCTTTGGCGAAGCTGGGATAAGAAAGAAGTGGCCGCTGAACAATTGAGGCTGACTGCCGACAAGATGCAGGGGTTCGGACTAATCGACGGCATCATACCAGAACCAACGGGCGGCGCTCATTGGGACTATGACGAAGCCGCCAACAAACTCAAAAGTTTCCTTCTGCCTGTTTTGCAGGAATTAAAACAAAAAGATCCTGACCAGCGTATCCAGGAAAGAATCGAGAAATTTGGAAAAATGGGATTCTGGGAAGAAATGTAGTACGCCCACACAACTAAACAACTAAACAACTAAACATCTACCCTGGCCATGTCTTTACGTTCCCAATTCACAGGTACTGGTATAGCTATCGTGACGCCATTCAACGCCGATGGAAGCATTGACTGGAAAAGCATGGAAGGACTGATTGAATTCTGGATAGCAGGTAAGGTAGAGTATCTGGTTGTGTTGGGCACCACCGGCGAAAGCGCTACCGTGCATGGTGAAGAGAAACAGCAGTTGTTTTCCTTCGTTGCTGCTCAGGTAGCAGGTCGTATTCCGTTGGTGGCTGGCATCGGCGGCAACGACACAAAGGAGGTTCTCGAAGGGTTTAAAAGATTTAGGCTCGAGGGCTATTCAGCCATACTT
The DNA here is from genome assembly GCA_046297935.1 of Chitinophagaceae bacterium. GTDB lineage: Bacteria > Bacteroidota > Bacteroidia > Chitinophagales > Chitinophagaceae > CAYMZZ01. Next base: position 82,876 of record JBKBHA010000008.1, on the reverse strand, counting down.
TCGGTTGCTCCATACTACAACAAGCCTAATCAGGAAGGACTTTATCAGCACTATAAAACACTGGATGCGGCAACACCATTGCCAATCATGATGTACAACGTGCCCTCGCGTACAGGACAAAACATGACGGCCGAAACTCAGTTAAGGATTGCAAGGGATTGTAAAAATATTTTCGCCACTAAGGAGGCCAGCGGCAATCTTGATCAGATTGGTCAGATCATTCAACAAAAGCCTGAAGATTTTATGGTCATCAGTGGCGACGATGGGCTCACTCTCCCAATGATCGCACTGGGCGCCGATGGCGTAACCTCCGTAGTGGCCAATGCTTACCCGCTTGGGTTTTCCGATTTGGTGCGGGCCTGCCTCAAAGGGGATTTCGAAACCGGACGGGCGCTACACTATCAATACACGGATATTATTGCCAGCATGTTTGCTGAAGGCAGTCCCAGCGGCGTCAAATTTTATCTGGCCGAAATGGGCCTTTGCCAGCACGAGTTTCGCCAGCCGGTTTGGCCCGTAAGCATACCTCTGCAAACAAGGATCAAAGGCCTGATGGCGACGTTGAAAACAGAAAAGCAGCCAGCCTAAGCCGTAGAAAGCCGGTTCGCCAGGCGAAACTTTACGATTTAACAAATAATCAGCAGCATCGGCCATACTAACCGCCGGAATTGCCCGTTTTCGGTCTCTATGCGGTTAAAATTCCTCCTTGTATTTCTCATCACCCTGATGGCGGCTGTAGCCGTGCAGGCTCAGAAAATTGTTGATTCCGTAAAACTTTACAGTTTTCCTGTGAGGGAAGGGGTTGTTCATTTATACGAGCCAAAATCGGTACACTATTCTTTCAACAGTATGTCGATCATGAATGTGATGTCGGCCTACGATTCCGTTTTTCACTTTGAAGAGGGTATGGTCACGGATGTACGGCAGGTAGGGGAGGTGTTCGTGGTTTGCGTGGCAAACAAAAAGCAGGAGGTTGTTGTTTACAGCAATCTGCTGTCCACCTCCATTCAAAAAGGTGATCGGGTGAAAAGAGGCAGTTTTCTGGGTCGACTGGATCGCGACTTTGATAATGCCTGCCACGAAGTGGACATGATTATTTTTCAAAAAGGTGAAGTAATTCCCTTCAAGAGAGTGCTGGAATATACCCGTCGCCATATTTCCACTGCGCCACCAACTACTCAAACTCTGTAGCTAACTCCTTCCAAGGCAAGGTCTGTATTGGGAAATACCGTTCTCGCTTCCGTCACAAATTCGTCGAGCAAATCGTATTTGCTGCTGAAATGGCCAAGTAGCAGCCGACCAACCTCCGATTTTTTCGCAATCTCAGCCGCCTGTATACTCGTGCTATGAAAACGCGCCTCCGCTCTTTCCCGTAGATGATCCAGATAGGTTGATTCGTGATAAAGCAAATCGGAACCCTTTATATAGGGAATCATCGCTTCGTTATACCGGGTATCGGCACAGAAAGCATACTGCTTGCCTGGAGTGGCAGGAGTGGTAAGCCACTCATTACGGATCAATTCGCCACCGGAACTGATAAAGTCAGCGCCACGTTTTAACTGGTCATAAAACTCCAGCGGAATATTATTTTCTCTAACCGCTTCAATAATCAGTTTACGCGGCATTTTTTTTTCGCGAAATACGAACCCATAGCACTCAATTCTGTGCTGTGTAGGGAAACATCTTACTTCCACTTTATCCGTATCCAGCAACACCGCAGGCCCGGTGATGTCGTGGAAATGCAATGGATAACACAAATGAGTATCGGCCACTTTCAGTTGCATTTCAATAATGTCTTTTAGTTGAGAGGGGCCATATACATGCATTTCCTGCTGATGGCTCAGCAGGCTGAAAGAATTGAGCAGACCTACCAATCCGAAATAGTGATCGCCGTGCAGGTGCGAAATAAAAATATGTGAAATGCGCCCCCGCCTCACTTTGTATCGCATCAATTGTATTTGCGTACCCTCACCACAATCCACCAGAAATTGCAGATTGTCGAGTGTAACCAGTTGGCTGGTTGGATGCCGGTCGAAAGCCGGAACAGCTGAATTATTTCCTAATATAGTGACGCCCAGCATGTGGTAGAATTCTTTTTTAGCGTGAAACGTGAAAGGTGAAAGGTGAGAGGTGAGAGGAAAGTGGTGAGTGGTGAGTGGAAAGTAAATTGCTTTTGCCTCTAAAGTTATTGCCAGCCTCACCTCTCACCTTTCACCTCTCACCTCTCACCTCTCACCTCTCCCCACTCCCCAATACATTGATTTTTAACCAACTACCCAATTTGCTCCTCCTCGTCATCCAGTAACTCCCGCTCAATTTCTTCCATCTGCACTATATCCCATGCCTCACTTTCGGTGGGAGTGATGTTCATCAGTTCAAACAGCTCCCATTTTTCCAGACTCGATTCAACCTGTGGCTGCAGGCCACATATAACAAAAGAAGCTCCCTGCTCGTAGAATTGTTGCTGAAGCTCCATCAGTTTTTTTGCGGCCTGTTCGTCCAGTTCCTCCACCTGTTCCAGCTTTAGCACGATATTTTTAACGTCATTTTGGAGGTAGGGAAGCAAACAGCTGGCCATTTCTTCTGTCATAGTAGCAGAAATTAGAGGGCCTGGCAGCGTGATGGCATGAAATCGTTCTTTGGTATCGGTTTTGACCTGCATAATGGCAAAGTTGCCATTTTGAACGGGAGACCCCAAATTTTAGAAGCAGGGCGCAACTTAAATTATCAACATTCCGTTTATAAGTGGGGACGAACAGGAACCAATTATATTTGTTAATATTGTAGCACAACCAATTATCTCAATATGGATAATAATTTTTCATCCCAGGTAAAAGAGATCATTTCGTTTAGCAGAGAGGAGGCATTGAGGTTGGGAAACGACTTTATTGGTACCGAACATCTTCTGCTCGGCCTGATCCGAGAGGGGGATAATACAGCAGTTCGGATACTGAAAAGTTTCAATGTGGACCTGTATGAGCTGCGCAAGGAAATTGAAATGGCCGTAAAAGATAAAACCGGAAAGAATATTGCCAATATCAATAGTCTACCATTGACAAAGCAGGCAGAAAAAGTAATTCGGGTAACGGTGCTGGAGGCAAAAGCCCTCAAGAGTACGACCGTTGAAACCGAACACCTCATGCTGTCTATTTTGAAAAACAAAGAAAATATCGCCACTCAGATCCTCAGTCACTTCGATGTTGATTACGACATGTTCCGTCAGGAGTTGGGCATCGTGAAATCGAATGATCCCCGCTCGGAATATGCCGACGAAAACGATGATGATTTCGAAGAAGAAAAGAAATACTCACAGCAAAAAGGTTCAAAGCAGCAAGGAGCTACCAAGAGCAAAACACCTGTATTAGACAATTTTGGCCGCGATATAACCAAACTGGCCGAAATGGGAACACTTGATCCCATTGTAGGTCGCGAGTCGGAAATAGAACGCGTATCACAGATTCTTTCCCGCCGTAAGAAAAACAATCCCATTCTTATTGGTGAACCCGGTGTGGGTAAAACCGCCATCGTGGAAGGGCTGGCCCTTCGCATTGTACAGCGAAAAGTATCCCGTGTTCTGTTTGACAAACGAGTCATTTCTCTTGATCTGGCAGCCCTGGTGGCCGGTACTAAATACCGCGGCCAGTTCGAAGAGCGCATGAAAGCAATCATGAACGAGCTGGAGAAAAACCGCGACGTCATCCTGTTCATAGATGAGCTTCATACCATCGTTGGTGCAGGTGGGGCAAGTGGTTCCCTTGATGCGAGCAATATCTTCAAGCCTGCACTGGCACGTGGCGAACTCCAATGCATTGGCGCTTCCACGCTCGATGAATACCGGATGTATATCGAGAAAGATGGTGCCCTTGACCGTCGTTTCCAGAAAGTAATGGTTGATCCGCCTTCGGTAGATGAAACCATTCAGATTCTGAATAATATCAAGTCGAAATACGAAGACTATCACAATGTGATCTATAATGATGAAAGCATTGAAGCATGCGTGAAGCTGAGCGACCGCTATATTACCGATCGTTTGCTGCCGGATAAGGCTATAGACGTAATGGACGAAGTAGGTGCCCGTGTACACCTCAAAAACATCAATGTACCGCAGAACATTGTGGACCTCGAGAAGCGCATTGAAGAAGTAAAGGTTGAGAAGAACAAGGTAGTGAAGAGCCAGAAATTTGAAGAGGCTGCTTCCTTGCGCGACACGGAAAAAAGACTGGCAGAAGACCTGGAAAAAGCAAAAGCAGACTGGGAAGAAGAAAGCAAGCATAAGAAATACCCGATCGACGAAGAAGCTATTGCTGAAGTGGTTAGCATGATGACCGGCATACCTGTAAAACGGATGGTGCAGGCAGAAACAGAGAAGCTTCGCAAAATGACCGACGATATGCGCGGCATGGTGATCGGACAGGATGAAGCGATCGGTAAAGTAGTAAAAGCTATTCAGCGGAATCGGGTAGGGTTGAAAGACCCGAAAAAGCCAATTGGTACTTTCATATTCCTGGGGCCGACGGGTGTAGGTAAAACCGAATTAGCACGTGCGCTGGCCCGTCATATGTTTGATAGTGAAGATGCGCTTGTTCGCATCGATATGAGCGAATACATGGAGAAATTTACGGTGAGCCGCCTTATTGGTGCACCCCCCGGATATGTGGGATACGAAGAGGGAGGACAGCTGACCGAGCGCGTACGCCGCAAACCTTACAGCGTCATCCTGCTCGATGAAATCGAAAAGGCACACCCCGATATTTACAATATCCTGTTACAGGTATTAGATGACGGACAGTTGACCGATGGCCTGGGCCGTAAAGTTGACTTTAAGAACACGCTGATCATCATGACTTCTAATATCGGTGTCCGTCAGTTAAAAGACTTTGGAGCAGGAGTTGGATTCACCACTGCGGCGAAAATGGAGCACGAAGATGAGGCCAACAAGGCGGTGATTGAAAAAGCACTGAAACGTACTTTTTCGCCCGAGTTCCTGAACCGTATCGACGATGTGATCATCTTCAACAGCCTCAGCAAAGAAAACATCTTCAGCATCATCGACATATTGATGAAAGGTGTTATGAAACGCCTTGCTAACCTCGGCTTCAGCCTTTCGCTGACGGAAGAGGCTAAGTCGTTCCTGGCAGATAAAGGCTACGACGTACAGTTTGGCGCAAGACCCTTGCATCGGGCCATTCAGAAATATCTGGAGGATCCGCTGGCCGAAGAGATTTTGAATATGAATGTGAAAGCAGGTGATGTGTTGGAAGCTGATCTGGATAAGGAGCAACAGAAATTGAAGTTCTCCTTTCGGAAATCCGAAACGAAAACAGAATCAAAAGCCTGATAGTTAGTATGTACCAGCAATAAATAAAGAAGCACCTTCAAGGTGCTTCTTTTGTTTAGAAAATGTTCGCCTATTTTTGCGAATCATGGCAAAGAAGATCATTATCACCATCGACGGTTGGTCGAGTTGTGGAAAGAGCACACTGGCACGACAAATGGCCCGCGAACTGGGTTATGTGTATATCGACAGCGGAGCCATGTACAGGGCTATCACGCTCTATTTTTTGCGCAATCATATTGACTGGACCAATCTTTCTCAGGTCAATGAAGCGTTGAAAGAAATCGTACTCGATTTTCATTTCAATGAAACAAGCCAGTCGAGTGAAATTTACCTCAATGGTGAAAATGTAGAATATGTTATCCGCGATCTGGTTGTGGCAGAAAAAGTGAGTGAAGTGGCCGCAGTTCGCGAAGTGAGGCAGTTTGCCGTTGCCCGTCAGCAGGAATTGGGTCGCCGCAAAGGGATAGTAATGGACGGTCGCGATATTGGCACAGTCGTTTTCCCGGATGCAGAATTAAAAATCTTTATGACGGCCGATAACACTGTTCGGGTGGAACGGCGATTTAAAGAACTCTATCAGAAGAATCCAAACATAACTATTGAAGAGGTGAAGGCTAATCTTGAAATGCGGGATTATATCGATTCGCACCGAGAAGTAAGTCCTCTGCGCCAGGCCGACGATGCGCTGGTACTGGACAACACTCACCTTTCGCCTGAGCAACAACTTTCCCGTGCGCTTGCCTGGGCAAAAGAGCGACAGGGTACAGCAGCTCCTAAATAAGAAAGACCCGATTCGGCGGAATCGTGATGAAAGCACTCGTTTTCACCAGCAGCCGAATCGGGCCTCTGTTTTTTTACGACTATTTATTGCTTTTTGATATCCAGCAGTTCTAATTCAAATATGAGCACCGAACCTCCCGGAATAGCAGGAGGCGCGCCGGTCAGACCATATCCTAATTGATAGGGGATATAGAATTTGTACTTACTGCCTTTCGACATCAATTGCAAACCTTCTATCCAGCCGCGTACCACCTGCGACACACCCATTTCAAGAGGCTGTCCCCGGTTATACGAATTGTCGAACTCAGTACCATCGAGCAATTTGCCACTATAGTGCGCCACAAAGATGTCGCTGATCAAAGGCTTTGGTCCTTCAGCCTCACGAAGGATTTCATATTGAAGCCCGGAAGCAGTTGTTTTTACTTCAGGCCTCCTCGCATTTTCCGCCAGAAAATCTTCGCCTGCTTTAATCACGGCAGCCGCTTTTTCACGCGCCATCTGATTGGCATAGCTTCTAAGAATTCCGTAGCAGTGTTCGGGCCTTAGCATTAATGAATCGCCCGCAAAAACACTGGCAATGGCAATCTTAGTAAGTGATCGGTTCAGTCCTGTCATATCCTGCATGAGCAGTGAATTGGCCATATTGATACCGAGAGCATAACCCGCCGAGTCAGCCAAATTGCGTAAAATGATGGAGTCAGGAACTGGTAAACTTTTGGAACCCGCTTTCTTGCTGAGTTTTTTGCTACTTCCGGCCACCGGTTTTTCCGCAGCAACCGTGTCAGGAGCATTCATCATCTGGTTTGAATAATCGTTCAACACCAGAAAACATTCATTCTCGTCGATCAGGCTTGGTTTGCCCGCAAGGCGTTCTTCAAATGCACGATTAATCAACGACTGGTTGATAGCGGTCATTTTTCGTGATTTCAGGCTGCTTGCCACATCCACGCCCAAGGCATAGCCAGCGGAATCGGCGAGGTTTTTCAACACTATCGGCTGGGCTAACTTCTGTTGTCCTTTCTGAGCATTCGAACTACTGCTACAGCCTAACAATGCCGCACAAAAAATTATCAGCAAACAACGCATCATTTGGCAGGTCCTTTTTTAACATCCAACAACTCAAGATCAAAAATCAGGGTTGAACCGCCGGGAACCACAGGAGGATTACCCTGCAGACCGTAAGCCATTTCGTAAGGGATATAAAATTTATAATGGCTACCCACACTCATCAATTGTAAACCTTCAATCCAACCGGATATCACCTGGCCAACCGGCATCTCCAGCGGCTCGTTGCGTTTGTAGGATTCATCAACGACAGTTCCATCGAGCAAAGTGCCGCGGTAATGAGCAACGAAAATATCGTTAGCCGTTGGTTTAGCACCTGTTCCTTCACGGATCACTTCATATTGCAGTCCACTGGCAGTGGTTTTCACTTCGGCGCGCTTGCCATTTTTGGCCAAAAATTCTTCGCCTTCTTTAATATTGGCATCCGTTTGTCCCTTCGACTTTGTCATCATGTACTGATTAAGCACATTGATGCAATCCATTGGTTTTATGAGCGTGCTGTCTCCAGCCAACACCACATTGATCGCCCGATCCATTAAATCTCGGTTCAGACCACCCATGCCTTGTGATTTAAGCCGATTGCCAAGATCCACACCAAGGGCATAGCCGGCAGAATCATATATGTTGGCCAAAACGGCCTTATCGTCTTTTGTTTTAACCTCGTTTTTGCCTCTGTAAGCTGCTGCTGTACTATCGAAACTTATTTGCATGCCAAACTGCTGCAGCACCATGCCACAGACTGGAAGTTCAATTTGAGTGGGTTTTCCTGTCAGCACCTGACCCATCGCATAACTGATCATGCCAAAATTCAGACTTCCCATTTTCTGTTCAGTCAGGCGCGATGCCAGATCGACGCCAAGAGCATAACCAGCTGAGTCGTCTGCATTTTTCAATTCAACACCGGCATTGCCTCCTTTGCGCTGGCAGGAGAGCAGTGCCAGGGGTACGATCGCGACCCAGATGATTCTTGTCATTTTTGTGATTTAGGCAGCAAAAATAGGATTTTGTAAACTAGCAGGGAATGGGGAAATGTTGAATTGTTGAATTGTTGAATTGTTGAGTGGTTTAGTTGTTTTGTCGTTGAGGTGTTTGATCAGCCGACGGGGTTTGGGAAACGACTTATATGATCGCTTTCGTTAATTCAACCACTTTTTCCGGAAACTGGGCGGCGTAGCCCAGCACGAGGTTACGAACATAGTAACTTTCTTTATAAGCGGTTAGTTGTGTCAATAATTCGGTGCTTTCGTAAACAGAAGCTTCACGCGGCAAATAGCCCATACCCACAAACCGGCCTTGTTGTACCAGCACACATGATTTTTCGCCCGGGTTCCGGCCTTCGTCGATGATCACAAAGCTGGGCTCCGACTGTAAGGAGGCAATAGCCTGTTTCACTCTGTTGTTGTATTCGACAATATTCTCCCTGTTCTCGCAGGCGCCAAGACAATATCCTTCTGCCCGGCCCTCGCAGGGGCCATTGTCTTTTTGCAAATAGCAGAGCCTGGCACATAACTGGTGTTCGCGAATCAGTTTTCGAAGAAGCGAATGTCCGGTTGTGAGGTAGTGAAACGTATGCAGCGGACGTAGCTGCTTTTTATTTTTTTCAATGCCAAGCCGAAGGTAACCCCGCTGGTCTTCGAAACTGAAAAGACCGTACACATCTTCCCAGCGTTTTTGTGAATGATTGAACGCAGGCCACAGCCGGCGAATTTCAGCGGATTCCAATATATGTGCCATTAGTTCGGTGCCACATTCCTGAAAACTGATTCGATGAACATGGCGCAGGAAATTTTGTTTCTGGCGGCTATTGGAATTGTTGCTGAAATGGCTGTTGACTCGATACTTTAGGTTCTTGGCCTTACCGACGTAGATTATTTTATCTTTTTCGTTGTGGAAATAGTAGACCCCGGGGGTGTAGGGCAGTTGTTCGAATTGTTCCTTTGGCAGGTTGGGTGGCAACGTTTGTTCCTTGCTGTCTTTTCGCAGGCTGGCTTTGATAAACTCTTTTTGGTCGCGTGCAAGCAACATACGAAATAGAGAAACAGTGGCATCGGCATCGCCACCCGCACGATGTCGGTCAGATACGGTTATTCCCAGCGAGTCGCAAAGTTTCCCCAGACTATAAGAGGGTAGCCCCGGGATGATCTTTCTGCTGAGTCGAACTGTGCAAAGCTTTCGGGACTGCAAATCGAAATCGCGCGCAGCCAAATGGGCTTTCAGGAAAGAAAAATCAAAGTTCACATTGTGCGCAACGAATACACGGTCCTTCAGGAATGCGTAGACCTCGGCAGCTATTTCTTCAAATCCGGGGGCACCGGCCACCATTTCATCGGTAATACCGGTCATAGCCTGAATGTATCGGGGAATCGGTTGGCGTGGGTTGACCAAAGAGTTAAAACTGGCCGTTATTTCATTTCCATCAAAATGGCGTATAGCAATTTCCGTTATGCCATGGGCTGCGGCATAACCTCCTGTAGTTTCTATATCCACAATTGCATACATAGGTCGGTATTCTGCTCTGAGGTCGGGGAGAATCACGAATTTCGCGAAAAAAGCAGCTTGATTAACGATCAGAAACTGGAAATGTTCCGGAACCGGCTCGAAAAAGTATTTCGTCATCGTCGTCGTTTGGCGCGTAAGGCCGGCGTCAGTTGTTACCGGGTATACGACCATGATCTGCCTGAATTTCCTTTCAGCATCGAATTATATGATGGCGATTTGTATGTGGCTGAATATGAGCGCCGGCACGGCATGGACGAGGATCAGCACGAGCGCTGGGCCGCCCAATGTCGACAAGTGATGGCTTCAGTGCTGGAAGTGGACCCTGAGCATATTTTCTTCAGAGTAAGGAAGCGGAAGGCCGGCCGAAAAGACCAGTACCAACGGCTCGACGAAAAGGGTTTTGAAAAAATAGTGTTGGAAAACGGACTTCAATTTCGAGTGAACCTGACGGACTACCTTGACTCAGGCCTTTTTCTCGATCATCGCATGTCAAGGCAATGGGTGCGTCAGCAAGCCGCTGGCAAGAAAGTACTGAATTTGTTCGCCTACACAGGCTCATTTTCGGTATATGCCGCTGCAGGTGAAGCCAGCCAGGTGACCACAGTCGACATGTCTAACACCTACCTGAACTGGGCCCGATTTAATATGGAAATAAATGGGTTTAGAGATGATACCCGTTTCAGCTTTGTTCAGGCCGATGTACTGCAATATCTCAAACAACCGGCAACACAGGCTTTCGATCTGGTTGTGCTGGATCCACCCACCTTCAGCAACAGCAAGCGAATGGAAGAATTCCTCGATATACAACGGGACCATGTTGCGCTGATAAATGACGTGGTTGCTCATCTCTCCCCGCAGGGTAGCATCCTGTTCAGCACCAATTACAGACGTTTCGAGCTTGATCGGGAAAGGTTAAGCGATTGGCAGATACGCGACCTTACGCGAGCCACCACCCCTTTTGATTTTGAAGGCCGCTTTTCACGCCTTTGTTTCCTGCTCACACGGCGATAGCGTCGGCCTTCGTATCTTGTACCTGATGCTGACTACTTTGAGAACTTTCATACTGGTAGCGTTGTTGCTTTCCCACCTGGAGTCAGGAGCGCAGCTCTATGTACGTTCTGAATTATTCAGTGTGCGCGACGGTTTGTCAGACAACCGTATTAGTTGTTTGCTGCAGGATAAATCGGGATTTTTCTGGATTGGTACTAAAAACGGATTGAACCGCTACGACGGACATGAATTCCGAGTTTTTCGTCCCACGCATACCAATTCTATCTCCAATGAAATCATCAATGACCTCGCCTCTGACGACAGCGGTTACCTGTGGGTAGCCACCATGGAGGGATTAAACAAATACGATCCACGCACTGATCTTTGGGTTAACTACGGCGTTGCCGAAAACAGTCAGTTGGCCATACCCAATTGGATGGTTCGCGATATTCATGTCGATAGCAATCAACGGCTATGGATTGTAACCGATGTTCGCGAACTGAGCAGCCTCGACTTGCGCACCGGAAAGATTACCCGCTACGACTGGCCATCGTTTGCAAGAACTCATCCAGTGCTGGGTACTACTGCCTATCGTTCCATACAAAAGCTGATACCCGGAAAGCCGGGCTACTTCTTCCTCGGAACAAACAGGGGACTTGTTGAATTCAACATAAAGACGGGCGAATTCAAATACCTCGGTGGCCGTTACAACGAAAACTTACGCGACATGCACTATGACGCTGTGCGTGGGCGCGTACTGATAGTGACAGAAGAAGGAGAGCTGTTCGAGTATTTTGAAAAGACCGGTCATTTTAAAGCGGCTTTTGTACACGATCTGCCTTACCCATCGAGCAACTGGCTGGAGCCTGATCCGGAAGATCAATGGCTTGCCTCACCCAAGGGCTTGTTGCAGGCGAGTGCAGAGAACAACGGAATCTGGCTTCATCCGTTTGTGGCGCACATAGAAGGCTATCTGCAACCCGGTGGTGTAAGTGCTACATACCGGGAAGCACCCGGTGTAATTTGGGTGGGTTCGCCTAATGGGCTCAATCGTATGGACTGGCGTAGTTCAATGGCCAGGTTTATTCCACTTGCACCCGCTTCGTTTCGCGATGGAGAAAATAAGTTTGCATCGGTATACGCTGATTCCGCCAGCGGGAATTACTTTGTATGCGGTGGCGTTTTAAAAAAGGTATTTGTTGTACACGACAAGAAAAATATATCAACATACGAGCGGGATCTAACCGGCAGGCCCTTTTCGAATTGCAATGCCATTTGTCCAGACAATAGCGGAAACTTCTGGCTCCTCACCGAAGAGTCGTTGTATCGCTGGAATGCCAACCGCCTTGGCTTCGAAGCTATGCCCCCACCTCCAGAGGGCTTTATCTACAATTTCAGGGATATGGTGGCTCTACCGGATGGATCCATGATGCTGGCTGCCTTCAGCTCCGGCCTTTGGATCTTCCAGCCTGGCACCAAACAATGGAAACTATTGTCCGACGAGGGCTTTCGGTATACGGGAAAGCCAACCTCGCTGGCCATCGACCGCGCAACCGGAATGCTGTGGGTGGGTACATTTGGAAATGGTCTTTTTGGCTTTCATTTTCCAAAAGGTGATATTCGGCATTATGATCCTGAGCAGGACGGAGCATCGGTAGCTCCGCTTCATCTGATAAATGACCTCGATATTACTACCGACGGTAAACTGTTGGTAGCCACCAATGCGGGCGGCATTTTTACCTTGAGAGCAGGCGTCGACGGCAAGGTGAGCTGGCAACACTTTTCCATGCGGGAAGGATTGTTAAGTAATCAATTTATTTCGGTTGTTGCAGGCGACAATGGACAAATCTGGGCGCTTTCCGGCCATCGGGTTCATCAGTTGGACAGTTTCGGCAAAAATGTTGAGCCCCTGGTGCTGAACCGGATTATGCCAATCGCCAGCAACAGCTCCGACGAGCGCATGCCGCATGCAGCCTTCTTTGATCACAAAAACAGGCAGTTCCTCTATGCCAGCGGAGGCGGTTTGAACTTAGTGCCTGCCAATTCAGAACGGATCGCAGGTAAATTTCCAGTAGTGTTTACTCAAATCAATATTGCCGGCAAGTGGAAGACTATACTGGATGCAAGCGCCAACGACCAGCTTGAAGTTCCTTATCGTTACAACAGCATCAGCTTTCAATTTGTTGCCCTTTATTTTGAACGCAGTCGCGATATTCAATATCAGCACCGCCTCGAAGGGTATAATGAGGAGTGGCAGGATGGCACCCATACTGCGAGCTTTAATAATCTGCCACCCGGAAAATACCGGTTTGTGGTCCGGGCGCTGGTGCCTGGAAATAGCTCAACCGCACCCACGGCATCGTTTTCTTTTTCAATCGTTCCTCCTTTCTGGCGTACCTGGTGGTTCATTAGCGGACTCGCAGCTTTACTGGCCCTGGGACTGTTTCTTTGGATTCAGAGTCTGCGGCGCAATGTGCGTTCGCAAAAAATACTGACCTATTTTGCCACTTCCCTCTATGGACAAAATTCGGTGGATGATGTGTTTTGGGATATTGCCCGCAATTGTATCAGTCAGCTAAAATTTGAAGACTGTGTTATTTATCTTTTTAACGAGGAACGACAAACCCTGTTGCAACGCGCCGCATACGGCCCCAAAAGCCCGGGATTGCATGAACTCGTTAACCCGCTGGAAATAAAGATTGGAGTCGGTATTGTAGGTCACGTTGCAAAAACAATGAAGGCGGAAATTGTAAAAGATACCAGTAAAGATCGACGATATATTGTAGACGACAACGCACGTCTGTCGGAAATGGCCGTTCCCATAATCGTTGACGGAAAGCTTTTTGGTGTAATTGACTCTGAGCATACGAAAAAGAATTTTTATACACGACGTCATCTGCAGCTCATGACACGCATCGCAGAGATCTGTGCTGCCAAGATTTCGAAATACCAGATTGAGGAAAGAATCAGGTTAAAGATCGCCCGTGATCTTCATGATGAAATGGGGTCAACGTTGACAAGCATTAACATCATCAGCAAAATGGCGATGGAAGAAGCTGCAGGCCAGCCCGAGCTGCAGGAGCAGTTACAGAAAATCAAGGATCACTCTGCACGGGTCATGGACAGTATGAGCGAAATTGTGTGGGCCATTAACCCGGCAAACGACAGTTTTGAGAAAACGATTCTCAGAATGAAGGAATTTGCGACGGAAATACTGGAACCCGCCGGTATTAATGTATTTTTTAATGAAGAAGAAGGGCTGAGCCGAATGCAATTGGACATTGAGAAGCGGAAAGAGATCTACATGATCTTTAAAGAAGTTATTACCAATGCGGCAAAGTACAGCGATGCTACAGAAGTTCACGTACAGTTTCGCGACGATGCCGGGCGGCTGCTAATGCGCGTGGTGGACAATGGGAAAGGTTTCGACCTGCACGCTGCTGCCTCGGGCAATGGTTTAAAGAACATGCGTACCCGGGCAGCCCAACTCCAGGCTGAATTTACACTGGAGTCAATCGAAGGCACTGGTACGGCCATTCAATTGATTGCACCAATCACATGATTGAGGTATCGGCTAACTCACTAATTGATCGTAAGTTGCATTATTAAATTTTCCTGCCCGCATGCAGATCCGAATCAGCATTTACGAAGATAATCCCAACCTTCGCGATAGCCTTGCCAGCCTGCTGCGGTTGACGGGAGAATATGTAGTTGTGGCCAGCTATGGCGACTGCCGGGACATCGAAAGGCAGGTGGCCACCGATCTGCCAGATGTGATACTAATGGATATCGATATGCCGGAGGTGAATGGGATTGAAGCCGTAAGGCTGATCCGGAAAACAAACCGGCAGGTTCAGATACTGATGATAACCGTTTTCGACGACAATAGTCATGTGTATGAAGCGCTTTATGCAGGAGCAAACGGTTACCTGTTGAAAAAGTACATTTCAGATAAGCTGATCCACGCCATTCAGGAAGTTCTGCAGGGTGGAGCACCCATGAGTCCGGCCATTGCACGCATGATCATATCCAACATGCAGCAGGCAGCACCCAGTCAGGCAAACGACTACCAGCTCACCAATAGAGAAAAGGAGATTCTGACCTGGCTATCGAAGGGAAACAGTTTCAAAATGATTGCCGCCGAACTAAACATCAGCCTCGATACCGTTCGGACCCACATCAAACGTATTTACGACAAACTGCACGTCCGCTCTCAGATAGAAGCAGTGAGTAAGGCTATCAACGAAAAGATCGTGTAAAAGAATTTGGGAATGAGGTAATTCGGTGATTTGATCTTTCTCAGAAACCAATTTCCGAATTAACACATTCCCAAATTTTCACATTTGCACATTTTCACATTTTCACATTTGCACACCTGCCTGCCGGCAGGCAGGTTTGCACATTTATCAAAGCGTCTTCAGCACATCATTCATGCTTCTTACTGCATCGGCACTTTTGTTGAATGCCTGTTGTTCTGAATCGTTCAACTTAAAGTCAACGATTTTTTCCCAGCCATTGCGTCCGATAGTGACCGGCACGCCCAGGCAGATATCTTTTTGACCATATTCTCCTTCGAGCAACACGCAGCAGGTAAACAATTTCTTTTCGTCGCGTACAATGCTCTCTACCAGCGCGGCACCTGCAGCACCGGGTGCATACCAGGCCGAAGTACCGATCAGTTTGGTAAGCGTGGCGCCACCTACCATGGTGTCGGCCACTATTTGTTGCTGTTGTGCTTCCGACAGGAAATTAGTTACAGGTACTGAGTTCCAGGTGGCCAGGCGGATCAGTGGAATCATGGTAGTATCCCCATGACCGCCCACTACCACGGCATTCAGGTCAGACGGACTGCATCCTAAATGCTGACTCAACTGGTATTTAAAGCGCGCACTATCCAATGTACCACCCATACCAATAATGCGGTTTTTTGACAAACCTGTCGACTGCAGAGCCAGGTAAGTCATGGTGTCCATCGGATTGCTGATTACAATCAGGATCGCATTGGGAGAATACTTGAGAATATTTTCGGCCACGCTTTTCACGATGCCTGCATTTACACCGATCAACTCCTCCCGGGTCATTCCGGGTTTGCGGGGCAAGCCGGAGGTGATGACTACCACATCGCTACCGGCAGTTTTGCTGTAGTCGTTAGTCGATCCCGTGATGCGGGTATCGAAACCCAGTAAAGTGGCCGTTTGCATCATGTCCTGGGCCTTGCCTTCGGCAATACCTTCTTTGATATCGAGCAGTACCACTTCTTCGGCCAGCTCTTTACGGGCGATATTGTCAGCACAGGTGGCGCCTACTGCGCCGGCTCCTACAACTGTAACTTTCATGAACCAAAAATTTATGAAGTAAGGAATTTATTTGCGGGGCAAAGGTAGCGGAACCTTCCTGTAAATCGGCGTCTGATGACCAGCTTACAAATTAAATTTTGCTAAAAGCTGTTGTACCGATAATGTGCCTTCCGTTACTTCAATCAGGTTTTTTTTCCGATCATACAGACCCATGGAGGGCAAACTATGTGTTTGAAAAAATCCGGGTAACAAAAACTGGTAGTCGCGGCCTACCACCATATTCGGAAACCGATCTAACTGATATTCTTCCTGGAATTTTTTGATGCGATCTAGCGGCAACACCGAGGCCATCACGATTTGTATCTTTTTCAAAACTTCCATATTCGCAAGGATCGAGTCAGTCTGATGCCTGCAGTGGTCGCAATCGGGGCTGAACAACATCAACAGCACCGCTTTTTTGGAAGGCAGGTCCTCTTTAGAATAATAGGTGACGCTGTCGGTCAGCATGAACTTGAAAGGCGGCACAGTCGGAAATTGACGATAGGGTGGCTCCGGAGCACCCGTTTGCTGGCTAAAAAGGTTAAGCGACAGGATAAGTAACAGGAGCAGAGAAAGGAGCTTATTCATATCGCAAAGTAACTGGATTATTGCCGGCTTACCCAGTGCATCGGCAAAAGCCTTTCGCTGAAAAAATAACCGAAAAAAACTGCAAGCGTACTCTGTCAGGCAAAAGAGCTGTTTCCCCTATCTTTGCCGCCTTAAAATTGGTCAAATCATGGCAACAACCGCCGATATAAGCAGAGGCATGATCATCAAGCTCGATGGCAGCCTTTACTCAGTAGTAGAGTTTGGAGAAAATAAAACGGCCCGCGCAGCCGCCAAAGTTTGGGCGAAGCTGAAAGGGGTTGATAATAACCGGTCTATCGAAAAGACCTGGAACTCAGGCGATAATATTCACCCTGTACGCGTAGAGCGCCGCGCTTACCAGTACCTGTACAAGGACGATACAGGTTACAACTTTATGGACTCCGAGTCGTTTGAACAGGTAGCTCTGCAGGAAAATCTGGTAGATGCTCCCCAGTTTCTGAAAGACGGTCAGGAAGTTTCTGTATTGATCAACACTGAAACCGAACAACCAATGAGCGTTGAGTTGCCCGATAAAATTGTGCTGCAGGTAACCTATACCGAACCCGGTTTGAAGGGCGATACGGCTACCCGCACACTCAAACCCGCTACCGTTGAAACCGGAGCTACTGTGTCGGTTCCTCTTTTTGTAAACGAAGGAGAGATGATCCGTATCAACACCAAAACCGGTGAATACGTTGAACGCGTAAAGGATTAATCTTTTTTGCAGGAAATAGCCCAAAATCGACCGATTTTGGGCTATTTTGCTCAAAATAAGGCCATAAACAAGTCGTTTTTGTAAAAAAACTGAAGCAGCTGCAGTTGATTTCCCTAACTTAGATAATCCTGTTCGCTGCATATCAGGTCAACCCTTACCAAAAAATACCTGTTAAATTGAAAAACATGGACTTCAAACAGATCCAGGAATTGATCAAAATGATCAATAAATCGAATATTGGAGAATTAACAGTTGAGCAAAAGGATTTTCGAATTACCATTCGCCAGAAGGAGGATCAGATTGCCCAGGTGGTGGCAGCTCCGGCAGCCCCAGTTTATCAGGCAGCACCCGCAGCACCGGCTCCTGCACCCGCCGCTAATGCACCGGCAGCAGATAAACCCAAAGCAGCTGAACCTGCCGCGGCCAACCTGATCACGATCAAGAGCCCGATGATTGGTACATTCTACCGCAAGTCGGCTCCCGAAAAGCCCAATTTCGTGGAAGTGGGCGACGAGGTGAATCCTGGTAAAGTAGTTTGCATCATTGAAGCCATGAAACTGTTCAATGAAATTGAGAGCGAAGTAAGCGGCCGCATTGTGAAAGTGCTGGTAGACGACGCATCACCAGTGGAATATGATCAGCCACTGTTTCTGGTAGAACCTTAACAGGATTGGTTGGTTATTTTAAAGAGTGATTCGGCGACTCGCAGAGGAAATCAGTTTACCTGTATTTAAGATAATACTTCCCTTCGGCGCCTATTTTATTCATTTTTTCTACGTTCAATTTTTGTCAAGGTGATAAAAAAAATTCTGATTGCCAATCGCGGAGAAATTGCTTTGCGTGTTATACGAACCTGCCGGGAAATGGGCATCAAAACTGTGGCAGTGTATAGCACTGCCGACCGCGACAGCTTGCATGTGAAATTTGCCGACGAAGCTGTTTGTATCGGCAAACCTCAAAGCAGCGACTCCTATCTGAACATTCCCCATATAATGGCTGCGGTAGAAATCACCAATGCCGATGCGATTCATCCCGGTTACGGATTTCTGGCAGAAAACGCACGGTTCGCCAGCATCTGCAATGACCACGGAATAAAATTTATTGGTCCAACCGCCGACATGATCAATGCCATGGGCGACAAGATCACTGCGAAGGAAACCATGATCCGTGCCGGTGTACCGGTAATTCCGGGAAGCGAAGGCCTGCTTCAGTCGATAGAAGAAGCAAAAAGTCTGGCTAAAGACATGGGATATCCGGTGATCATTAAGGCTACAGCCGGCGGTGGAGGCAAGGGTATGCGAATTGTGTGGGAAGAGTCGGAAATGGAGCGTGCCTATACCACCGCTAAAACCGAAGCCGCCGCCTCGTTCAAGAACGATGGTATCTACATGGAGAAATTTGTGGAAGAACCACGGCATATCGAAATTCAGGTGGCGGGCGACCAATACGGCAACGTTTGTCATCTCAGTGAACGCGATTGCTCCATACAGCGACGTCACCAAAAGCTGGTAGAAGAATCTCCCTCACCGTTTATGACCGACGAATTACGCCAGCGCATGGGTGATGCCGCAAAGAAAGCAGCCGCAGCCATCAACTATGAAAGCGTTGGTACAATTGAATTCCTGGTAGATAAGCACCGCAATTTCTACTTCATGGAAATGAATACCAGGATTCAGGTGGAGCATTGCGTAACCGAGGAAGTCATCAATTTTGATTTGATCAAAGAACAGATCAAGATTGCCATGGGTGAACGCATTTCCGGCGATGATTATATTCCGCAAATGCATTCAATTGAATGCCGCATCAATGCCGAAGATCCCTACAATGATTTTCGCCCATCACCAGGCCGCATCACCACCCTCCACCAGCCTGGTGGGCACGGTGTGCGTGTAGATAGTCATGTGTACGCTGGCTATGTAATTCCTCCTTACTACGATTCCATGATCGGTAAACTGATCACAGTAGCACGAACCAGAAATGAGGCAATTGATACCATGTACCGCGCATTGAGCGAGTATGTGATAGAAGGTGTAAAAACAACCATTCCGTTTCACCTGCAATTGATGCAGGATGAGCGATTCAGGAGTGGTGATTTCAACACCAAATTCCTCGAAGGCTTCAAGATGAAATAAATATTGGAACCGAACGGGGAAAATGGGTAATTTGTAGACGGTTGCGAGAATAGGCCGTTATACGCTCACCCATTTTCTCCGATTTGTTTTAATGAAACTCCGAATATACTCCTTCCTGTTTTTTTTATTCCTGTTGATTGCCGATGCAGCGCATTCGCAAAACCTCGAACGCTTTCACCGGAAGGCTACACTGGTAGATACTCACAACGATGCGCTGACAGAGCAAACGCTCGAAGGAAAAGATTTGTCTCAACTACTCTCCACCGGACATAGCGATCTGTACCGATGGCGGTCAGGTGGCATGAATGTGCAGTTTATGTCGGTCTGGACAAGCGAAACTGCCCGCAATCCTGCAGGTTTTTATGCCGACGCCAATCAGGAGATTGATTCCCTTGAATTGTTGGTATTGCGCAATCACCAGCAAATGACGCTGGCCCGGTCTGTTCATGAAATGAAAAAGGGTATTCGCATGAACAAGCTGGTCTTTTTTATTGGCGTAGAAGGGGGCCATATGATCGAAGACGATCTGCTAAAACTGGAGAACCTGGCTCGAAGAGGCATGCGCTATTTAACCCTCACGTGGAACAACAGTACCAGTTGGGCCAGCAGTGCAATGGATGAAACCGCGGCGGAACGTGGAGAAAAAAAGGACCTGAAAAAGGGGCTGAGCGAGTTTGGCAAAGCCGTTGTTCGCCGGCTCAATGAACTGGGCGTAATGGTAGATCTCTCGCATGTTGGGGAAGAGGCTTTTTACGATGCGCTGTCGGTTACCACAAAACCCGTGTTGCTTTCGCATAGTTCCGTTTATAGTATTTGTCCAGTATTTCGCAATTTAAAGGACGAACAGATAAGGGCGGTAGCAGCTAACAAAGGCGTGATTTGTATCAATTTTTATTCTGGATTTATCAGCGCCGAATATGATCAGCGAGGCGAATGGCTGCGGGTAAATAGAACAAGGGTACAGGATTCGCTTTTACGCGTTGCCGGCGGCGACAGCGCCATGATGCGAAGGGCATGGGCAGTATATCAGAAGCTGAAGATGGAGGAAGTGCGACCCGGCATTAAAGAGGTAGTGGATCATATTGAATACATCGCCAGGCTGGTTGGGGTCGATTATGTTGGGCTAGGAGCGGATTACGATGGGGTTAGCTCTGTGCCAAAGGGACTGGAAGATGTGAGCCGGTATGGAGCTATTACCGAAGAACTGATGCGCAGAGGGTTCAGTAGAAAGTCTGTGAAGAAGATACTGGGTAAAAATGTGATCCGGGTTATGAAAGCTAATTTCAAATAGACGATTATATTAACTACAAACTTTTGGTATCTATGAAGCTCACAAAGCCATTCAAAATACGGCCTGTCGTGGCGATAAGCCGCCTGTTGTTGCCGGCCATATGCCTGTTCTTGTTTTCTTTTGCCGGATTCGCACAAAAGAAGAGCAGTTTGTTCAATGGAAAAAATCTGGATGGCTGGACTATCCACGGCACGGAGAAATGGTATGTGGAAAATGGTCAGCTCGTTTGCGAAAGTGGTCCCGACAAGGCTTATGGATATCTTTCAACCAATCGTTCCTACAAAAATTTTGACCTCACGCTTGAATTTAAACAGGAGGCGAATGGCAATAGCGGCGTCTTTTTCCGATCTTCTATTGAAGGCGTGAAGATTAGCGGCTGGCAGGTAGAAGTGGCGCCGGCAGGCATGCATACCGGCGGCATTTACGAGTCGTACGGAAGAGGCTGGTTGATTCAGCCGGATTCGATTGCCGAAAAAGCGTTGAAGCCGGGCGACTGGAATAAACTTCGAATCAGAGTAGAGGGCGGCACTGTAACTACCTGGTTGAATGGAAAGCAAATGATCAACCTGACGGATGACAAAATTGGAGAAGGGAACGGATTTATTGCATTGCAGATACATGACGGCGGAGGAATAAAAGTGCGTTGGAGAAACTTCAATTTGAAGGAACTATAAAAAGAAGTCCATCGACGTTAAAATCTGCGTAAATCTGTGTAAAAATCTGCGTAAATCTGCGGGAACAGAACTATCGCTGCCTCGGGCTGCTCGCCTACAGTATCGGCTTTTCTGTTCCCGCAGATTTACGCAGATTTTTACACAGATTTACGCAGATTATTCTTTACAGCTAAACACCTAAACAACTAAACACCTAAACAACAAAACACCTAAACAATTCAACCTCTCAACGATTCAACGATTCAACAACGTTTTCTCGCTATCGCTGGTATTTAGCAAGAAATCCGCTTATAGCGTCGGTCCACTCGTTCTTGTATTTTAGCAGATAATTTTCGTGCCCTGCATTGGGGAAGTTGATTCGTTGTTTTGGTCCTTTCAGGTTTTCAAATATAGCTGCTGTTTCGTTAGCCGACACTTTGGGATCTTGTTCGCCCCACATAAGCAGTGTGGGTATTTTTATTTCTCGGGCATAGTCGACCGGATTATGAGCAAAGCCGTTGAACCCTTGTTGTACGCCTCCCCAAAACACAATCAGGCCGGCCATTGGAAAAGCAGGCACACCCTGCATTCGAAAGCGCGCAGCAGTTGTACCATATAATGTTGCAAAAGGACATTCCAACACTAATCCAGAAACAGACACCGACTCGTGGGCGATAGCTCTCAGCGCAGCAGCAGCACCCATGGATGTTCCAAATAACCACACCGGGCCCTGTTTTTGATCAGCAAGCCATTTTACAGCAGCCGCCACCTGTTCTGCCTCGTAATAGCCAATGCTGGTTTTGGTTCCGGGGCTGGCACCTCCGCCTCTGAAATCGATTAACAGACAGTTCCAGCCCAACGTTTTCAAAATAGAAGCCTTGTCCAGCATACTGGATTTTTCGCCGCCATAGCCGTGCAGGAGTACGATAGTCCCTTTGGAAGAATCTGCAGGAATGAACCATGCGCTGGTATGATAAGTACTGTCGATAACGACATTCCTGTAATCCGACTCGGGTGTATCACCTGTTTGCGGGCGTGGATTGGGAACTCCAGTCAAAGCATACTTAAGTTTTTGGCCAAAGGAAAGACTGCCGCTTGTAACCCGACTGCCGTTCGCACTGCTGAAATGCGTAAAACGCCAGGCATGCATAAATGCCACTGCGTTCATTAGTATGAACAACGTTAAGAAAAGCAATGCTGCTCTTCGCCAGAATTTCTTATTTACAGCTAATCTTTTCATTGATTATCAAGCAGAGTTCATTTGCAAAATGGGGACCCGCCTTTAACAGCGAATCCCCAAATTAGCAAATTATCAAATTAGCTTCCCCGCTTCTCAGCGTAAGAACAACATCTCACGGTATTTCGGCAGATACCATTCCCTATCATCCACGAGGAGTTCCAGTTTATCAACATGGTATCGAATCTGATCGAAGAATTCATCCTTTACTTTCTCCTGATAGGCAAGCGCTTTGGTACGGGTGTCATCAATAGTATTGCACTCTTTTCGCGCTTCAATCATTCGCTCTACCAGATCGCTGGCTTTGTTAATATGTTCCGATATTTTGTCGAGGATCTGTTTCTGATTGCTATAGGCCGATTCATCCATGCCAATCGCCTTGAGGCCGTTGATGTTTTTGGCCAATAGATTCTGATAACGAATAGCGGGAGGGAGGATATGGCTGGTTGCCAGTTCACCCATAATTCGTCCCTCAATCTGTACTTTCTTAATGTATTTTTCCAGCTCAATTTCATGCCTTGCTTCCAGTTCGGTATGCGAATAAATGCCATTTTGCTCGAACAAAATTTTGGCCTTATCGGTAACCATGGCATCGAGAGCCAGCGGCGTGGTTTTCAGATTGGGTAAGCCCCTGCGTGCGGCTTCTTTTTCCCATGCCTCGCTATAACCATCGCCTTCAAACAAAATCTTTTCACTGGCTACAATATATTCGCGAATAACATGCATAATCGCAATTTCCTTTTTCTCGCCACGCTCAATCAGTTTGTCCACATCGTCTTTGAACTGCCGCAGCGTCTGCGCTACAATGGTATTCAACACCGTCATGGGATTAGAGCAGTTGGCCGATGAACCTACTGCGCGAAATTCAAACTTGTTTCCGGTGAATGCAAAAGGTGAAGTGCGATTGCGGTCAGTATTGTCGAGCAATAGTTCAGGTATGCTTTTGTGAATATCGATCTTCAACATGCTCTCATCCTGTTCGTCAAATTTTTCGCTCACTCTTTCTTTTACATCTTCCAGCACTTTGCTAAGGTATTGACCAATAAACACGGAAATGATGGCAGGCGGTGCTTCATTGGCACCTAAACGATGATCGTTAGGGGCGCTTGCAATAGAAGCGCGCAACACATCGGCATAATCGTGTACTGCTTTAATCGTGTTAACGAAGAAAGTCAGGAACATCAAATTGGTCTTTGGCGTTTTGCCCGGTGCCAGCAGGTTTACACCGGTATCAGTGGCCATGCTCCAGTTGTTATGTTTACCACTTCCATTGATGCCTGCAAAAGGTTTTTCATGAAACAGCACGCGAAGTTTGTGACGAGCCGATACCCGACCCATAATATCCATCAACAATGCATTGTGATCTACAGCCAGATTCATCTCTTCATAGATCGGCGCACATTCAAACTGAGCGGGCGCAACCTCGTTGTGTCTTGTACGCAAGGGAATACCCAGGCGGTAGCATTCTTCTTCAAAATCGCGCATGAATGCGTATACTCTTTCCGGAATGGAACCGAAATAATGATCCTCCAGTTGCTGGTTCTTGGCCGAATTGTGCCCGAACACGGTGCGTCCGCACATGACCAGGTCAGGTCTTGCGTTGAACAGGGCTTCGTCTATTACAAAATATTCCTGTTCCCATCCCAGCGTTGGAGTAACGCGGGAAATGTTTTTATCGAAGTAATTGCACACTTCAACGGCGGCTTTGTTCAACGCCTCTACGGCTTTTAGCAGCGGTGCTTTGTAGTCGAGCGATTCGCCGGTATACGAAACGAAGATCGTAGGGATACAAAGTGTTTTACCCGGGCCGATATGAACAATAAAGGGAGGAGAGGAGGGGTCCCAGGCTGTATAACCGCGTGCTTCAAAAGTGGCTCGTATACCGCCACTGGGAAACGAAGACGCGTCGGGCTCCTGCTGAATCAGTGCATCACCTTCGAACTCTTCAATGGGCGTACCATCTCCCTTGAGAGTAAAAAACGAATCGTGTTTTTCTGCAGTGGTACCGGTCAATGGCTGAAACCAGTGCGTATAATGCGTAACACCCATCGACTCAGCCCAGGCCCGAATGCCGTTGGCAATCTGATTGGCTACATTGCGCTGTATCTTTTGTCCTGCACGTATCGAAGCGGTCAAACTTTTATATGCTTCGTCGCTCAGGTACTGCCGCGCCTTTTTAAGGTCAAACACATATTCACCAAACACAGCCGTCACTTTGCTGGCTCCTTCAAAAGGCACTGCTTCTTTTTCAGTCAGTTTATTCAGCGCATTAAACCTCAACGACATAATATTAATTTTTTAAATGTGAAGTGTGGAAGGCAAATCTATTCCAAAACGTCAATAAAAAATGTGCTAATTTGATAAATTCGGTTGTTCTTCGCCAGAACTCCCAAATTATCAAATTAGCACATGTATTTTCTTACAGCCGGCTTTAACCTTAGGCTTTAACTGCTTTCACTGTTTTGATAATTCTTGCAGCCACTTTATAAGGATCTGCTGCAGAATTGGGACGGCGATCTTCGAGATATCCTTTCCAGCCATTTACAGGTACGCCCACCGGGATGCGGATAGAGGCGCCACGGTCAGATACACCATAACTGAAATCGTGAATGCTGGCTGTTTCATGTTTACCCGTCAGGCGCAAGTGGTTGTCGGCGCCATACACTTCAATATGTTCTTTCACCACAGGACGAAAAGCTTCGCAAACCTTGTCGAATACGTCTTTGCTGCCACCATTACGAAGCAGGCTGTTGGAGAAGTTGGCGTGCATACCGCTACCATTCCAGTCCAGCGCTCCCAACGGCTTACAATGCCAGTTAACCGCTACACCATATTTTTCTCCAATCCGCTCCAGCAGGTATCGACCCAGCCAGATCTGGTCGCCAGCTTCTTTTGCCCCTTTGGCAAAAATCTGAAACTCCCATTGACCGGCGGCCACTTCAGCATTTATACCTTCCACATTCAATCCAGCCTCAAGGCAGGCATCCAAATGTTCTTCCACAATCTGGCGGCCGAATGCATTGTTGGCGCCAACAGAACAATAGTAGGGGCCCTGTGGACCTGGGTATCCGCCGGAAGGAAAGCCGAGCGGCTTATTGGTGGCAGGATCCCATAGGAAATATTCCTGCTCAAAACCAAACCAGAAATCGTTGTCGTCGTCGTCAATAGTTGCGCGACCATTGCTCACATGCGGCGTTCCGTCCGCATTCAACACTTCGGCCATCACCAGGAAAGCGTTCTTGCGCTCCGGGTCAGGAATAATGTACACAGGCTTAAGCAAACAATCTGAAGAACCACCTGGTGCCTGTTCAGTTGAAGAACCATCAAAACTCCACATGGGGCAATCTTCCAGCTTACCGCTGAAATTCTTTACGATTTTGGTCTTGCTTCGCAAGCTTTGCGTGGGCTTGTAACCATCGAGCCAAACATACTCAAGTTTCGCTAGTGACATAAACTCAAAGTGGTTTTTAGATTGTGAATTGTAATAATGCACAATTTTAGCTCATTTTAGCGAAAACGGTCGTTAGGTTCCTTGTAAATTTCGATTTATGGACCTAAAATGGTGAAAAATTGGGGAAAAAGCCGAAAAAGTCATTAATTATAAAAATTTATAATTTATTGAGACGTATTTCTGGTACCCGACTTCGCCGGCAGTTAGGCTGGTCGTCACCTTACGGAAGCAAAATGGATTCGCTCGTGCCTGGTCTAAAAAACTGCCGTACGGCCTGTCGGCCACTTTCAATCAGGCTAAGTATCGTCCGTCTGCGCAGCTTTCGCACCCTTCCCGACAAATCGAGATTGCTGATCGCAATGGTTCGCCGGTACTTATAACCATTGGTTCCATCGGGGTTGCTTTTGTCGACAATGGTACGATAAAGAGCCTGCACATACTGGCTCAGACTAACAATTTGAATTGGGCTGCTTCCACGATAGTAAGTATTGTAATCAATCTGCGCAGGCATTTCCATTAACAATCCCAGTGTTTCGGGATTTTCTACAAAGTAGTTAGTGCTGCTATGATGCTCGGTACGGATGAACCGGGTGCTGTCGAAAAGGAAGATTGGATAATTGCCAAGAATTCCGCCGTCGGCCATTACATGAAGTGGCTTGTTTGTGTCGTTGCTTTCATACACATGGCCCGCACTATCGATTAACACCGGACGGTAATAGAGCGGAATGGAAATGCTGATCCGCACCGCATCCTGAATACGCATATCGGGGTGAGTTTCGTGTGAAAATACACGCAGACATTGCCAGGTCAGGTCCGTTCCTGTAATATAAAGGTCTTTATACCCCTCTTCATTTCTTTTTGCATGTAATTGGCCAAAAGTGATCAGCGCATTGCCTGTTTTCGCAGCTATAAGTGCCGCTATCCAATCGCGCACATGGTCTCCTTTGTACCAGCCGAACTGCCTTCGCAATCTTCTGATGCCGGCAGGAAAAAACCAGCTCCCATCATTGAATTGCCTAAGCGGAACCCGCTGCGCAATTTCGCCGATTTCGTCCGGCTTATAACCGATTGCCAAAAGTGTTGCCTGAATAGCCCCCGCCGACGTGCCGCCGACACGCTCCAGCGAATCGAGTAAATGCAGGCTGTCGAGTACTTGAAGTGCACCCGCGTAGGCAAAGGCACGCACGCCTCCTCCTTCCATAACCAGATTACGGTATACAGGATGCTGAGCTTTTGCCGGGCCAGATGTCAGCAATAGCCAACTAAAAAATATGACTAACTTTTTCATCAATGATTGTTGGGAGCGGTGTCATAGTTCTTTTCTATCTGAGTTTACCAGCTCTCAGTTACTTTCTTATCTGTTATAAATGTCCAACTGATTGTCAATTACAGCCGAAGTGCAGATAAATGTGGGTGCAATTCCTGACGAAATAATACGGGTTTCGGCGTCTTCGGGAAGAATATTGCCTGTAAGCACCAGTGCGGTATCGAGCCCAAACTTGTTGCCACCCAGGATGTCGGTGTGAAGCGTATCGCCTACCATTAGGATATCTTTCTTATTGATATCCGGAAACCGTTCCTTCACCAGTTCCCAGGCAAACATGAATATTTGTGAGTCGGGTTTGCCAAATCGAATAAATTTCTTGCCTGTAATCTTTTCGATCATCCAGGAGATACCTCCAATGGCGATCCCTACTTCATGTTTGGAAATGGGGTAAGCTCCATCAGGGTTCGCCACAATGGCTGGGATGCTGCGCCAGCGGAGCAGATTCACCGCCTTATTCATTCCATCCAGCCATTCAAATCCTTCATCGTCGAGCAGTACCAGTGCAGTAATTTGATCGCTGTTCCTTTCATTCACTTCCTGAATGGGTATAATATCAAGTCCTGGATGCTCAATATAATGAGCTGAATTTTCCGTGCCCATGTAGGCTACCAGCCCGGTCCTGACTTTGTTATCGAGGAATTCTTTCGCCAGCATACCTGAACTGATGATTTGCCAGGGCTCAATCAGATCAAGACCGGTACGATGTAAATTTTCAACCAGCAGCTCCGGACTGCGGCTGGCGTCGTTAGTAATAACATAGTACGGCTTTCCTTCTGAACGTAGCCACTCAAATGTGTTACGAATTCCGGGAATTAACCCGTTATAGTTTCGGATCACGCCATAGGAATCGAAAAAGATGACTTTGTAATTCGAGAGCAGTGTTTTGAAGTCTTTCATCTTTCTTTAATCTTCAGGTGAGCAATAATTTTGTCCGGATCGAAGTCGCGGTCGACTGACGGTAGATAAATATCGAATGCCTCGGCTTTCAGTTTGCTGGCATAAGGTTCGGCAAAAAAGTAGTTCCCATTTTTCACCACATAGTTGAGAATGAAAAAGCGATATACTTCCCTCAAAAACCGTATTTCGTTCGCCGAAAGTGGATTTACTTTGTGATATTCGGACAAGAAAAGCAGAAAACGGTCTTCCATCATCGGATCAATCAGGTAGCTGAAAACCGTCTTGTCGCCGCCATCGCTGACTACACGGCTGAAAAAATAAAAATCAAGCATGCGGCTGCTCATCCGAAACCAATCGTAATCCCAGCGGCTATAGAGTTCATGTTTATTGACCACCGAAAAGTTCCCGATATTCCAGTCGATGAAAACGGGAATAATCTCAAAACTGCCGGCATTACATTTGTTACGATTCTTCAGGAACTGCTCACAGTGGTGGCGCAACATTTCAACCTGCGCTTTGGTACCCATCTTCTTTTCCTGCGTTTCCAACATATCAAGCAGCGTGTTGATATCTGTTCGCAGTGTCTTGCTGCTTTTGGGCAATACATTTCGGATTCGGCTGCAGGCGATATGGAATTTCCCAATTTGTCGGCCGAGGCTGCGCACCAGCGAGTCGTCGAGCCGTCGCGGCAGCCTTTGCATAACACGGCTGGGATTATAAAAAACTACCCAAACGTCATTCTTGCCTTTTTTGTAGCGATAAGTGTATACCCGATTATTTTTCAGCAGGCTTTTGGCAAGCAGGTTTTCAAAAGGATACAACAGATTGTTGGCCATTGCATGAATGATCCGGTGATCCTCTTTAAAATGTTCATATTTCCCAAAGCTGGAAAGCTTGGCAATTACAATGTCGTCGTCGGCAAATGTGACCCGGTACACATGGTTGGTGCTAACATTCGGACTAATATCTTCGATACGGGCAATTGTACGGGAAAGGTCATATCCTTTCCATGCTTTTTCAATTATATCGGCGTGATTGATCATAGTGTCGGGGTGGCAGAACGGTTTTTGCCGTTCGAAATTAATTCAAGAATACGGTTCCAATTGGTTCCCGCAAGCGCAGGAGCAAGTAAAAAGGGCAGCACGATGCTCCGGTACCGAACAATAGCTCCCAGATTATTTACGCTGAACCCGATGACAAGCAATAGCGAAAGTGAAAAGAAAAGAAGAAAATACATTAGCGGATCACCCCGCCTGCGGTGAGGGAATGCAAAACAAACAGAAAGAGCCATGATAAGGAGTAACAAAATCGTTTCAACTGCTGCGAACAATGATGGCAGGTGTCGGATATCGGAAGGATAGGGTCTTAGCGTACTTAACAATATGGCCTGTGGTGTACGTTGTAAAAAGCTGGACGCTGTTGGTTCCAGTTCCGAAATGGCGATATTGCTGGTTCCCTTCAGTTTCAAAAAAGCCTGTTGTTTGTTTACCACGGCCTGAGGCAGATCAAGCGCCGGGAAAATATACCGAAGATTAAAGAACAGTAAAATAAAGATCAGATAGGTGCCGGTAAAACTTATCCAGGCCCGAATACGGAACCTAACGGTTAAACACCAGGCAATAATGGCTGGTGCCAGCACTACCAACAAAAAATTGCGCATTAAAAACATCAACAACACCCCCAGCGCAATACCAAAAAAAGCACTGCTCAGTACTTTTTTATTCTTGATGAGGCGCCAGGTATGAAATACAACCAGACTGATACCCAAAAATAACAAGCCGTCTTTATGTAAGCCACTACACCAGTACAGAAACGAGGGAATCAGGAAAACGCCAATGGTCAGGGCTTTTTGTCGCATTGGGAAGCGATCTTTCAATACCCGGAAAAGTGCAACCGGGCCGAAGAAAGTGAGAAATGAATAGAAAATTACATTGATGTAATAGTTTTCAAAACTGAACAAGTGTAGAATTGAAATGAATTTAATGAACACGTTCGACTTGAGGTCGTTCCAGTACGACTCAGACGAGGCAAAGAATCCCTCATAGCCGTGCGGGTAGTTGCTGATGAAAAGGTTGCTGAAATATTCCGTCGGATTATCCCAAAGTATCTGGTATTCAATTTTTCCCTGTTCATGAAAATGCCAGGTATCCACCATTTGGGCTGTTGTGCCATAATACACGCCCATCCAGCCATAAAAAATGCCCGCCATCACTTTTAGCAGAAAAAGCATGATCAGAACAGGCTTGCTGAGGCCGGTTTCCGAAAAAAAGCGAACGCGTGTTACCAGCCAGCTAAAAAAGAGAAGATAAGTGATGAATAACAGGTAGTTCAAAGCGTTCCTTTTAACCCACAAAATAGACAATACGACTTGATATTTTGCGGCTGTGCTGATTTTTTGCACAATGCCTTCCCCGGTTACGTTGAACCCTGCCAATTCCGTAGCTTTGCGACTCTTGAAGACCCCTTTTAAAATTTTCCATGGAAATAACAGCAAAAACGGCCCAACAGCTCCGGTTGACGGAGGAGGAATTCGATTTAATTTGTCAAAAACTGGGTCGCACGCCCAACTTTAATGAGTTGTGTGCTTTCAGCGGCATGTGGAGTGAACACTGCAGCTATAAGAATTCTATCAAATGGCTGAAAACACTGCCTCGCGAAGGTGGCCGGATGCTGGTAAAGGCAGGTGAAGAAAATGCGGGTTTAATGGATCTCGGCGATGGGCTGGGAGTAGTGTTCAAAATTGAATCACACAACCATCCCTCGGCCATCGAACCATTTCAGGGCGCTGCTACCGGCGTGGGCGGTATTCACCGCGACATTTTTACCATGGGCGCAAGACCCATTGCTGCGCTAAATTCGCTGCGTTTCGGAAAGTTGTCGGAAGATAAGACCCAGCATTTGCTGGCCGGCGTGGTACATGGAATTGGCCATTATGGCAACTGCTTTGGAGTTCCTACTGTGGGTGGAGAAATATATTTCGATCCCTGCTACCATACCAATCCGCTCGTGAATGCCATGAGCGTAGGCATTGTGAAAGCGGGGGAAACAGTTTCAGCCACAGCAGAAGGCGTGGGTAATCCGGTGATGTTTGTTGGCAGTGCAACGGGTAAAGACGGTATTGGCGGCGCCTCCTTTGCATCGGCCGATATCACAGCCGAAAGTGTGCAGGAACTACCGGCAGTTCAGGTGGGCGATCCCTTTCAGGAAAAGAAACTGCTGGAAGCCTGCCTGGAAGTAATTCAAACCGGTGCAGTAGTAGGTATGCAGGATATGGGAGCTGCAGGTATTATTTGTTCTACCGCGGAGATGAGCGCTAAGGGCAAGTCGGGAATGAGAATTGACCTCGACAAAGTGCCCACCCGCCAGCCAAATATGAAGACATGGGAACTGTTGCTAAGCGAAAGCCAGGAACGAATGCTGCTGGTGGCCCAAAAGGGACGTGAAGCAGAAGTAACCCGTGTTTTTGAGAAATGGGATTTACCCTGTGCGGTGATTGGCGAAGTGACCGGCGATGGCTTGCTTCGGTTCTATATGCATGGCGAACTGGAAGCTGAGTTACCCGCGGAGGAACTGGTGCTGGGTGGTGGTGCTCCTCAATACGATCGAGCTTATCGTGAACCGGCCTATCTTGCAAAAGTGCGTGCATTTGATCCGGCTTCTGTGTCAGAGCCCGAGGATCTGAAAGAAATAGCCGAACGCCTGATCGAGCTGCCCACGATTGCGAACAAACGCTGGATATACACGCAGTACGATAGTATGGTTGGGACCGTAAACGCTTCCACCAACAATCCCTCCGATGCACCAGTTGTTCATATCAAGGGAACCAGGCGCGGACTGGCGGTAACTACAGACTGCAACAGCCGATATGTTCATGCAGATCCACGAAAAGGAGCCATGATTGCCGTGAGCGAAGCAGCCCGCAATATCGTTTGCAGCGGTGGTGAGCCGCTGGGCATTACCAATTGCCTGAATTTTGGAAACCCCTACGACCCCGAAGTGTACTACCAGTTTGTGGAGGCAATTCAGGGTATGGGTGAAGCCTGTCGCAAGTTCAATACGCCGGTTACCGGAGGAAACGTAAGCTTTTATAATCAAAATCCTGATGGACCCGTATTCCCAACCCCAACTATTGGTATGGTGGGTGTGGTAGAAGATATGGAAGCACGGATGACGCTCCATTTTAAATCGGAAGGAGATGTGCTGTATGTTGTTGGAAACATGACCGACGATTTTAATTCTTCTGAGTACCTGTATCAGTTGCGTGGCGTTAAACATTCGCCCGCACCTCGTTTTGAGCTGGAAGAAGAGTTCAATTTGCAACAGAAAATAGCCGGGTTGATCCAGACAGGATTAGTCCGCTCCGCCCACGATATCAGCGAGGGTGGATTGTTTGTCGCACTGTGCGAAAGCGGATTTGCAGAAGGTCTCGGATTTTCTGTATCCACATCTGGCGGCAAGCGAAAAGATGCATTTTTGTTTGGCGAAGGTCAAAGCCGTGTGCTGGTGTCTGTGGCTCTGGCAAAAGTGAAAGAGTTTGAAGCGTATCTGGGTGATTTTCCATTCGAGAAACTGGGCGTCGTTACGGAAGAAGAAGTGGTGATTGATGGCGATTTCTGGGGAAATATCAGCACCTGGCAGGAACGATATGACACCGCCATTGAGCGTTATTTGCAGAAGGAGTCGGCTGGTACGGCCTTGCAATAAAAGGAATTGAAAATTTGAATAAAACCCCGGTCCGACAACAGGTTGGACCGGGGTTTTATGGAAAGGGTGGTGCTGGATTGGGGTGGAAAGGAGGGAGTGAGTCGTGGTGTCGAGGGGAGTTAAGTTATTTCGAAGCAGGCAAGTGCGATCGGACAAGTTTTCCGGCAGTTTGCTATCCCCTTTGCCGGCACCCTAAACGCAGGACTCAGCCTACGCAGCATTATTAAAGCAACTATTTTCAATGAGACTTTTTGATTTCCTTAAAAGAAAAGACAGGACAATAGAGAAGCCTGTTCAACCGGAAGCTGAAAGACCTGAGTGTGATATTACAAAAACGCAATTAATAGATAGTCTTTTTCAAATTCCACAAGAACAAAGAGACGAAAATTGGCGACAAACATTTAATGAAAATGTGCCGACCGCCAGCTTTGCTTGTGGAAATCCGCAGGTCTTTAAAGGACCTGACGGGTTTCCATATTTCGTTTTGCGTACACCTGAACCCAATATACCATTTGAATCTTTCTGCATCAGGAATATGAAGGATGATTTTTTGTTAGAAAAAGGATTAGGTGTGGCAATTAATCCAAAAGATAACTCTGTCGATTGGGTGTTTTCTTATGGCGACATAGTTAACCTGCATTTAAACAAAGAATTTTTTACAAAGACCGACAAAGTTGAAATTCAAAATGAAGAGACAATAAAACAGGGTGAAAAGCTTTTATTGGCTCAACCATCTGAATCTTTCCTTCCGGGACAAACAAGACAAGCATTAAAATCGTTTTTACAGAGTATCGGAATTAAGCGACCAAAAATTATGATGGTTTGCCGTACCATTGACGGACAGGTGATTCAAGAGTTGGCATTTAATATTTTCCGTGAGGACTTTGAATCAATTGACCATTTAAACTATCGGCTAAAACAAATAAGTTGGTTTTTGCCCAGGCATTACATTGTACTTTCATTGCCCAGGGACTCAAACTTTACAAACAATTTTGCTGACTTGTGAGCGAGGAAAGGCGAGCGGTCAACATGTGGTTTGCTGCTATGCTCGCTGAAGAACAAATACTCATCTTTCGTTTGCTATCAGCTGCGGTTCGGGCGGATGGAATTCTATTCGGCTTTGTTCATAACTCCAACATTAGTGATACTAATGGCTTCGGTTCCGGGCTGGGCGTTATAAAATTCCAGCACAGCAGCAAGCCCTGAACGGAAGATGAAGCGCAGTGTCGGTCGGACCGGTCTTCCGACGGGGGCCTGATTCGGAAGGCAGAACCATTGTCGGTCGGACGGGTCTTCCGACGGGGGCTGATTCGGAAGGCAAAACCGGTCTCGGTCGGACGGGTCTTCCGACGGGGGCTGATTCGGGAGGCTGAACCGGTGTCGGTCGGACCGGTCATCCGACCGGGGCTATTCCGGAGGACGAAACGCAGTGTCGGTCGGACGGGTCTTCCGACCGGGGTTATTCTGGAGGACGAAATACAATGTCGGTCGGACGGGTCTTCCGACCGGGGGCTGATTCGGAAGGCAGAACCAGTGTCGGTCGGACGGGTCTTCCGACGGGGCTTATTCGGAAGGTTGAACCGGTGTCGGTCGGACGGGTCTTCCGACCGGGTACATCCACACCTGGGAATAAAACCGAATTAGATCTGTTTCGAACTTAACTTCCAAGCCAATTGACCATTTCGCAAAATACACAATGCCAAAACCACGGTTCAGGACATTGAACAAACCCGAAAACACTACAGATAACTACCTTTATCCAACAAGTGATTTAAATATGTCAAGAAAAATAGCCATCATTGGTGGAGGAAATCTGGGTACCGCAATAGCCGAAGGATTGTTGATCAGTGGCTTCAGTAAGCCTGCCGACGTTACCATAACCCGCCGCAACGCCGGGGCGCTGCAAGCGCTGCGTGAACGAGGAGTAAATGTTTCCGACGACAATATAGCCGCCGTGCGGGAGGGCGAGATTATTTTGGTTGCAGTCAAACCATTTCAGGTTGCAGATTTGATCAGGTCGATCGGGCCTGAGCTGGACAGGAGCAAAGTCCTGGTGTCGGTAGTAACTGGTGTGTCTATCGCCGACTATGAACAAATGTGCGGTTTGCAGATGCCCTATTTCAGAGCAATGCCGAATACGGCAATTGCGATCCGTGAAAGCATGACATGCATCTGCAGTCTATATGCTAACACAGAAATCCAGCACTATATAGCTGATATGTTTTCCCAATTGGGAAAAGTGACGCATATTGATGAAAAATTAATGGAAGCGGCAACTATACTCGGCGCCTGTGGTACCGCGTATGCCATGCGTTATATCCGCGCGAATATCCAGGGAGGCATTGAAATAGGCTTCGATGCAAAGACGGCGTCGTTGATTGCGGCCCAAACAGTGAAGGGTGCGGCCGAATTGTTGCTTCAAAAAGGGACGCATCCGGAACAGGAAATTGATAAAGTTACAACCCCTAAAGGCTGTACCATCGCCGGCTTAAATGAAATGGAGCACCAGGGCTTCAGTTCCTCGCTGATCCGGGGTCTGGTGACCAGCTACAAAAAAATAGCCCTCGATTGAAGTATCGGCAGGCAACGTTTTGGTGAGCCAGATAGTCACCCCAAAAAAGCAACACCATGAAACCGGTAATTATTCTTCTGTTGGTCGCGCTGCTGACAGGCTGCAGCAAAAGCCAGGATCGGGATGCTAATGGAGAGGTTTTTATACGTTTCGAAAATGAAACAGCCCAACAGCTTGACAATGTGAAAATTGGCAGTACCAGTTGGGGAAACCTTGCTCCTGGAAACCGTACTGAATATAAGAAATTGGATTTCCCCATTTACGCAGCTGCCTGTCATTTAACACAAAATGGTACCGAAATGGTAGTGGGCACCATGGTATGCGGCACTCCCATGCCGCCGCCAATAAGTGAAGGTTATTATAC
The DNA here is from genome assembly GCA_046297935.1 of Chitinophagaceae bacterium. Classification (GTDB taxonomy): domain Bacteria; phylum Bacteroidota; class Bacteroidia; order Chitinophagales; family Chitinophagaceae; genus CAYMZZ01. Next base: position 46,937 of record JBKBHA010000008.1, on the reverse strand, counting down.
CTTTAAATTTAACGAGTTGGCAGGTTATCTGGACATCAAAGCCATTAAGGATTAAACCGTCCAATTTATTTTGATTAAAACTTTTTGGTGATTTTGTTTTAAAAAGCAATTTGCTTGAGTATTTTTAGCGGACAACCACCCGCTATGAATAAGTATTTTGCCTTATTGATTTCCACCTTAATCCTTTCTTTTTGCGTTCGTGCCAACGATTATGAAAAGGCCTGGGATGCCTTGCGTAACAACGACCGCAAGAAAGCAATGGAGCTTCTCCGCAAAGCCATCAACGATCCAAATACGGCTGTAGATGCATATGCAACTTATCTTTTCGTTCAACAATTTGAAATACAGGAAGCCGAAAATGGCGACTTCCTGAACATGCTCAGAAAAAGCAAGGTAGACGCCAACCCATATTTATTCGCCTTATGGTTCAACGATAATGTGCTCGGGAGCTATGGGCGAAAAACGGCCAAATACCAATTGGACCTGCTCGACGAATTGGGCAATAAGACCAATTTTCATGGTTCTTTGAAAGCGGCGGCTCATTATTTTTTGGGTTATCATTACCTGAGCTCAGGTAAGTTCGACCAAAGCCGAAAAGAATGGGCCCGCATTGCGTCGGTAGACCAGTGGCAGTTCGTAGGACCCTTTGACAATCTTTCAGGCAGCGGCTTCCACAAATCATATGGAGTATTGGAAAATCCCAAACCTGAGTCGGTGTTCCGTTCGCTTAATAATGCACCCATTCAATGGTTTAAACCGGCCACACTCAATCCGGAGGGATGGCAGTTCACCAACAACTACGTTAAATCGGGTACTGCACTCGTCTATGCTCAGTCGTTTGTGTATAGTCCGGTCGATCAGCGACTGGTATTGAATGTGGGTGCCAATGGTTCAATAAAAGTTTGGGTAAATGATGCGCTGATGATTGCCGAGTCAGAAGAACGTGTTACTGAACTCGACGCTTTCAAATCTTTCGTACAACTGAAAAAAGGATACAACCGGGTTCTAGTTCAGATTGGTTTCACCGCAAACAGTGGTTCCAACTTCATCGTTCGCTTTTCTGACGAAAAAGGTTATCCGGTGGATGGGTTGAAAGCCGACGCTACTTACCAAACCTATACGGCCGACAAAACACAGAAACCACAACCCATTCCATTGTTTGCCGAAACATTTTTCGAAAACAAAATTAAAGAGCAGCCTAAAAACCTGGTCAACTACATTCTTCTAACACAGACTTACCTGCGAAATAAAAAAGCAACGCAGGCCAGAGAAACGATAGAAAAGGCACTGGAGATACAGCCCGACAATTCCATTCTTCGATTCGAGCTGGTACAAAGCCTGCTCAAGAGCAATAATCGTACTCTTCTTTCTCAACAGGTAGAATGGTTTAGAGAGCACGATACGGCCAGTTACTTTAGCCAGCAATTCAGCCTCGAACGGTTAAAGGATGAAGAGAAATATGAAGACGCCATGCAGGTCGTTCAAAACATGGAGAGCCGATTTGGTTTGACAGAGGACATCTGGGTAGAAAAAATCTCACTGCTGGGATCTTTAGAGAAATACGATCAGTTGGTGGAGGAAATACAGGCAGCGTATAAGAAGTTTCCGACCAATAGCCAACTAATGGGAATGATGTTCCGCTTGCATAAAAATGCGTATAAAGACAATAAGGCAGCGGCCAAAGTTTATGAAAAATATCTGGAAGACAATTTCACTTATTCCACATACAAGAACCTGGCAGAAGATTATATAGAACAAGGTAAAAAAGATAAGGGCGAGGATATGTTGAAGAAACTGGAAAAAGAGTTTCCATTCGATCCGGAACTGCTCACCGATATGGTAAGCTACTATTACAAACAGCAGAATTATTCGAAGGCTTTCGACTACACGCTGAAGGCCCTGGCTCAGGCTCCTTACACAACCGGCTACTGGGAAAATAAAGCAGTAGTGGAAAAGGAACTGGGCAAAAAGAACGACGCTATCGAAAGCTACCGCAAGTCGCTGTTCTATGATTCAAAAAGATATGAGGCCCGGCAAAAACTGAGGGCACTCGAGGGGAAGGAAGATCTCTACAAGGCTCTTCCTACAACCGACTTATACGCCGTGGTAAAGGAATCGGCCAACAAACCAATTGACGAGGACCACTCGTACGCTTACCTGCTCGACGAAAAGCAACTACTCATTCATAACGAAGGAGCCGTGGAAGAGTTTCACACGCTTGTTATCCGAATTTTGACCGAGAGCGGGATCGACGATTGGAAGGAAAGCTATATCCCCTACAACAGCAACACACAGTCGCTGCTGATTGAAAAAGCAGAAGTTGTAAAAAAGAACGGCAGCAAACTCACCGCTGAGATCAGTGGCAACGAGTTTGTCTTTACCAGCCTTGAGGCGGGCGATGCTGTACTGATTCGTTACCGCATCCAGGATTTTTCGCGTGGCCGCCTTGCACGCGAACACTGGGACCGATTTCAATTCAGCTCCTTTAATCCATGCTACCTCAGCCGATACACCGTGTTGGTCGACAAAACAGTCAAGTACAAGCTGGAATTGCTGAACGGACAAATCCAACCCCAGAAAAAGGACTTTGGAGATTATGAAATGTTCACCTGGGAAATGGGCGACATTAAGCCGGTGAAGTCGGAGCCTTTTATGCCGGCTCTGTCCGACGTTGGCCTTACCTTGCACATGTCTACTATAAAGTCCTGGGAAGACATCAGTCAATGGTACAGCGACCTCAGTTATATCGAAACCGAGAACGACTATGAAGTGAATGCTGCCTATAGGGAAATCTTCCCAGGCAAAGAGACTCTCACTGATTTGCAAAAAGCTCGGCGGATATACGATTACATCGAAAGGAATATCCGATACAGTCACGTCAGCTTCCGCCAGGGCGCCTACGTGCCGCAGAAGCCAGATGTAACACTCAACACCCGACTGGGCGATTGTAAAGATCTTTCTGCCCTGTTTGTATCGTTGGCCCGTAAGGCCGGGCTAAATGCCAACATGTTGTTGGTAGCCACCAAAGACAACGGTATGAAAGATATGACGCTGCCCAGCGTAGAATTTGATCATTGTATTGCGTACCTGAGTACCGGTGGTAAGGAGTATTACATTGAACTGACCGACAATGACCTTCCCTTTGCCAGTTTGCCCAACAATGTACAAGGTGCCCCATCGCTTTTGATACCTTATTTTAATGAAAAATCAACCGGATCTACACTCAAGTTGATCGATGCAAAGACACGCACGAGCGATAAAATCCGCCGGCAGATTGATTTGAAGGTGAGTGATAACGATTTGGACATCACCGCCAAAGTTCAGTTTACTGGCAGCCTGACCAGCGGAGTCCGGTCTACTTACTCTGACCTGGGTGCCGAGAAAACACGGGAAGAAATGCAGGAGAACCTGAGCGGCAGCTTCAAGAACCCATTGAAACTGGAGTGGGTAAAGATGGGCGACCTGAAAGAACTGACCGACTCGGTGAGTTATGAATACAAGGCCACCGTGGCCAACGAGATAGTGGAAGTGGGAGAAATGCAGATGTTCAAAATTCCTTTTGGCGACATGGTTGCCACTATGGACAATTTTTCGCGCGACGAGCGGGTCTTCCCGATTGAATACTGGCGCTACGAAAACGTTGATACCTACGAGACCACTGTTAATATTCAACTTCCTGCCGGCAAACAATGGGTAGAAGTGCCTGCATCTCAAACCATCAGTTTCGGAAAAAGCACTTATTCGCTCAAGTTTGAAAAGCGGGCAAACGGGCAATTAACCATTACCCGAAAGGCAGTGCTCGATCGCGGTGATATCGCGGCTAAAGATTATGCTACGTTCAAAGCTTTCATGAACAATATCGTAAAAGCCGAGGGGAAGTTTGTAGCTTTTAAATAAGGATCACTGTATTACCGGGCTATATTGTTTGCCTGCTGACTGATTTGGGAACAGGGGACTTTACGAATTAAATATCCTGTTCCCAAATTAGTTTGTTTAAACCCTGTCTATCGCACTCGCTCGCCCGCCTTCATAACAAGGGCTATTTGACCAAATGCACGACTGTCGGCAAGGGGGTTGCCGTTGACGGCAACGATATCTGCATATTTGCCGGGTTCTATTGTACCGAGCCTTTCCAGTTCACCCAGTAGTTTTGCCGCATGAAAAGTGGCAGATCGGATAGCTTCTATAGGCGGCATGCCGGCTTCAATCATATAGCCAAACTCGAGCCAGTTGCTGCCATGGCGGTACACGCCAGCATCCGTTCCAAAAGCGATCGGCACGCCCGCTTTCCAGGCCTTCGCGAAAGTTGACTGAATCTGTGGTCCCACTTCCAGCGCTTTTGGAGTAACCAGGGCCGGGTAATAACCGGGGATCCTGGCTGAATCGGCCACTGCTTTACCTGCGGTAATCGTGGGTACATAGTAAACGCCTTTTTCCTTCATCAACTGCATAATTTCTTCGGTCATGAAAGTGCCGTGTTCAATACTGTTTACACCGGCCAGCACAGCCCGCTTCATTCCTTCGGCACCATGGGCGTGAACAGCCACCTTAAAACCGTAATCGCGTGCAGTTGCCACAATGGCTTCCAGTTCGTCGTCAAAAAACTGAGGATTCTTTCCGCTTTTGGCTACGCTGAGTACACCTCCCGTAGCCGTGATCTTAATGAGGTCGGCTCCGTCTTTATAACGCTGCCTTACCGCCTTGCGGCATTCGTCGGCTCCGTTTGCCACGCCTTCGGCCGGCCCGGGATCACCCTGCAGATCCTTGCGGTAGCCATTTGTTGGATCAGCATGGCCCCCGGTAGTTGCGATTGATTTTCCGGCGGTAAAGACTCTGGGACCTCTGATGAGGCCGCGGTTGATAGCATTTCTCAAAGCAATGTTTACCCCACTTCCCCCCAGATCGCGAACAGTGGTAAATCCAGTCATCAGGGTGGTTTCGGCAAAACGTACTGAACGAAAGGCAATATCCGCAGGGTTGGCGGTGAATTTCTCCAGATATTGGCCAGGATTAGTTTGTTCCTCCAGATGCACGTGCATATCTATCCAGCCGGGCATTACGGTGGCCTGACGCATATCAATCAACGAATCCGTTTTCCCTTTCGCCAGATAACCCGGCTGTATCGCTTTGATCAGGCCGTTTTCTACCAGCACAGTCATTTCTGTTTGAACAGTAAGGTCGGTGGCTGTGATCAGTCGCCCACACCAGATGACAGTGCGCTGGGCCTGAATGTCAGTGAGAGCCATTAGGAAGAAAACGAATAGGAGACAGAGCTTGCGCATTTGATTGTATTTGACTTCAATATACCCAGTTTTTCCACAACAGGCATCCCGATTTTTATGCCTGCAGAAATTCTTGTAGCTTTGCATGACCTCCCGGAAAAAACAAGGTTTCTAACAATCACAGGTTGTGTCCGATGGTCAAAAGACTGCCTTTCGCAGTCAGGATGGGTTACATTTCTTATTTGAGGTTCGAATTTTTGGTGAATGGACATTTGTTTTCGTCAACACACATTCACGCCCGTCTGCTATTGAATTGTTTTAAAAGACCATTATGGCAAAATATATTTTTGTGACCGGTGGGGTTACGTCTTCACTGGGTAAAGGAATTATTGCTGCATCGCTGGCCAAACTGCTTCAGGCCCGTGGCCTTCGGGTTACGATCCAGAAGTTTGACCCATATATAAATGTAGATCCCGGCACTTTGAACCCATACGAACACGGCGAATGTTATGTAACGGAAGATGGCGCCGAAACCGATCTAGACCTCGGACACTATGAGCGTTTCCTGAACATCCACACCTCGCAGGCCAATAACGTAACCACAGGACGTATTTATCAAACCGTCATCAATAAGGAAAGAGAAGGCGCCTACCTGGGAAAAACAGTTCAGGTGGTTCCGCATATTACCGATGAAATCAAACGCCGGATGCTCGTATTGGGGCAGGATAACAGATATGATATCGTAATTACAGAGATAGGTGGCACCGTAGGTGATATTGAAAGTTTACCATTTGTGGAAGCAGTGCGGCAGTTGCAGTGGGAGCTTCCCGAAGAAGATTCGGTAGTGGTACACCTCACATTGATTCCCTATCTGAAGGCTGCAAAGGAACTGAAAACCAAACCGACACAGCACAGCGTTCGGATGTTAAGCCAGGAGGGGGTGCATCCAGACATCATCGTTTGCCGTACCGAAAGACCGCTGACGCCGGAACTTCGTCGAAAAATCGCGCTCTTCTGTAATGTGAAGTCAGAAGCAGTGATAGAAGCCGCCGATGCGCCAACCATTTACGAAGTGCCGCTGGCCATGATGCGCGAAAAGCTGGATCTGATCTGTTTGAAAAAAATGAATATCACCCAGTATCGCGAACCCGAACTGGGGCGTTGGAAAGAGTTTCTGGATAAATTAAAATATCCCAAAAGCAAAGTTACCATCGGTCTTATTGGGAAATACCTCGAATTGCAGGATGCTTACAAATCAATATTGGAGGCATTTGTACATGCAGGCGCAGTAAATGAGTGCCAGGTGCAGATTCAAAATGTACACAGCGAATATATCACCGACAACAACGTGGCAGAAAAGCTGGAGGGACTTGATGGCTTGCTGGTTGCTCCTGGTTTCGGCCAGCGTGGTGTGGAGGGCAAGATCATTGCTGTAAAATATGCACGTGAAAATGGCATGCCATTCTTCGGTATTTGTCTAGGAATGCAAATGGCGGTAATTGAATTTGCCCGTAATGTGCTTGGAATAAAGGATGCACACAGCACTGAAATGGACCCCAAAACTCCCGATCCGGTAATCGATCTGATGGAAGAACAAAAACAAATAACTGCCAAAGGCGGCACCATGCGTTTGGGAGCATATCCCTGCGTATTGGAACCTGGCACGCTTGCGCGAAAAATATACGGACAGGATGAAGTAAGCGAACGTCACCGTCACCGTTGGGAATTCAACAACCGATACCTCGAACAATTTGAAGCGGCCGGTATGAAAGCGAGCGGAAAAAATCCAGGCACCGGATTGGTCGAAATTGTTGAGTTGCCTAACCATCCATTCTTTATCGGAGTGCAGTACCACCCCGAATTGAAAAGTACGGTTGAATCGCCTCAGCCCGTTTTTGTGCATTTCGTGGGCGCTGCCAAACAGTTTTCGGAAAGCCGTCTTGAACGGCAGGTGAGTCCGGCGCGCGAAATCGCCTAAAACGAAGAATGGTTACAAACTGCTGAAAATGAGCGGGCAATCCACTTGGGGTCGCCACTGAAATCATCTGTATTTCATCGGTAAAACCCTGCGCATTTACCAGCGGGCGATAGCCCGTTTCGCCTATCTTTGCCGTCTTAAAATTCTCACGCTGATGAAGTTTGATCGTAATACAATCATAGGTTTCGTAGTACTCGCTCTTCTTTTCTTCGGATATTTCTATTTCAATCGCCAGCAACAGATTCAACAACTGGCCTATGAGGCTGAAAAACGTAAGGCCGATAGCATTGAATATGCAAAAAAGCCTGTTGATACAACCCAAAAGCAGCAACCTGCCAATGTCGATTCAGTTCCTGCCACACAACCCATAAACGCAGGCACGCTTTCTTCCGCATTAAATGGCGAAGAAAAAGAAGTGATTGTACAGACAGATGTATTCCGGGTAGGTTTGTCAAGCCGGGGTGCGCAAGTAAAGTGGGTGGAGTTACTTCATTTCAAAGACCTCGATAGTAGTCAGGTTAAACTTGCCAACTCCAATTTCGACAAACTGGCTTACAGGATCAATAATGGGTCAGGCAATACTGTTGAAACTTCGGACCTGTTATTCAATCAAATTGATTCAAGCTCCAATTCCGACGGCAGTAAAACATACCGGTTCACACTTTCCGTCGGCGATAGCGTACGCAACAAGTCGATCACTCATAGCTACACGGTGCAGCCCAACGATTATATGATCGACCTGCAAATTGAAATGCAGGGGGCCGAGGAATTCCTGACCGATAAACAAATCAACCTTACCTGGAACTATCATGCTTCGCAGCAGGAGTCGGCTATTGATTTCGAAAAGCAAAATACACAAATCGGATATGTGGAAGATGGCGAGTTCGACTATCATACGATCGGTCGTCGTTCTTCGGTCAATCTGAATAGCCCGGTAAAATGGGTAGGCGTACGCCAGCGCTTTTTCAACAGCTACCTCGTTGCTCAAAAGGAATTTGGCGCTGGCGAAATGAACTGGGAAATACCCGGAGATGAGAAAAAGACGATCGTAGAAACAAAAACCAATCTCAAGCTGCAACTAGACGGCACTTCGGCCGGACTTCGTTTGTTCTATGGCCCCGCCGACTATCACCTGTTGCGCAAATACGATCTCCGACTCGATAAGTTGATAAACCTGGGACAGGGTCCATACACGTTTGTGCGGCCATTGAACCGCTTCATCGTTTATCCCGTTTGGGACTTCATTAAAGGTTTTGTCAGCAATTATGGGTTGGTTATTCTTTTTCTGACCCTGTTTATCCGATTGCTGATTTCTCCGCTCAGTTATAAAAGCTATTTGAGCAGCGCCAAAATGAAAGCCCTGCGTCCGGAAATTGCTGCACTTCGCGAAAAACATGGCAATGATCAGCAGGCCATGAGTATGGAACAGATGAAATTGTTCCGCGAAGCAGGTGTAAATCCGCTGGGAGGCTGTATTCCAGCCCTGCTCCAGATTCCGATCTTCTTTGCCCTTTTTAGCTTTTTTAGTTCGAATGTAGACCTTCGAGGTGCAGAGTTTCTGTGGGCTAAGGACCTTTCAGCTTTCGACGACGTTATTAAGTTTGGCGTGAAGATCCCGCTGCTGGGCGAACACCTGAGCATTTTTACGCTGACCGCGGTGGTTACTTCGTTGCTGATTTCGATCTACAGCATGAGCATGTCGCCGGATCAAAGCAATCCCATCCTGAAGTACATGCCGTATATTTTCCCGGTATTCCTGTTGTTCATTTTCAACAGCCTGCCTTCGGCGCTTACCTGGTACTATACCGTTTCTAACCTGATAACGCTGGCCCTCCAGTTTGTTATCCAGAATTATATTATTGACCACAACAAGATCCTCGCAAAAATTGAAGAAAACAGGAAAAAACCAAAAACCAAGAGTAAATGGCAGGAGCGGCTGGAGCAAATGCAGGAACAACAAAAGAAGTTAAAAGAAACACAACAACGCAACAGGAAATAACTAATCCGATTCGGGCCCTTCGGGGCCCGAAATCTTTAACAGACCCCGGTTTTTAAAGACGCAACTTAATTCCTATCTTGAACCGTCATAGCATTATGAAACCGAGAATCGTTCATACCGTTTTGTTGTTTTTGTCGGCCCTGCTTTTTTCCCATAGCTCCTGGGCGCAAAAAAGACTTACAGAGGCCACGATCACTTACGACATTGAGATTACAGGCAACAATACTAATCCCGAGGCTGCCGATATGCTGGATGGCGCGGTGACTATGGTATACCTGAAAGGGAATTCCAGCCGCACAGATATGATCAGTACCCTTGGCAGTCAGTCGACCATTGTAGATGGAAAAACGGGCAAGGTGACCATGCTGAAGGAGTATGGCGACAAGAAGTATATGATCACGCTCACAGCTGACAACTGGAAGAGTTCGAATGAAAAATATGAGGGTATACAATTTAGTTTTGAGAACGAATACAAAACTATTGCCGGCTACAATTGTCAGAAAGCAATTGGTACCATGAAAGACGGTACCCGTTTCATTGTGTATTTTACCCGTGATCTGCTGCCGGTCAATAAAGACTTTCAGTATTTCAATCGCGATCTGCCCGGTTTGGCTATGCAATACGAGGCTACGGTTGGTTCACGAAAACTGGTTTATACTGTAAGTAGTATCAATTTCAACCTCGTTCCCGCCTCCCGATTCGACCTGCCTAAATCAGGCTTTCGGGTAATGACTTACGAAGAAAGCCTCGGCGGCGGCAACTAATCGCGGCAAAAAAAGCTTCTCGCCATAGCCGAACACCAAGTAATCAAAAGGAATACAAATCCGGTTTAACGGCTTACCCCCGGAGCAGAAAAAAAAGCTGCTCGTCAGAGCCGACCGTCAATTAATTAAAAGGAAAACAAATCCGGTTAACCGGCTTCCCCAAATCACCATAAAAAAAGCGGCTCGTCAGAGCCGCTTTTTTTCTGCTGTTTAGAGCTTGATCCTCACCGTCGCACCCGACAACTTATTCTGAGTAGTAAGATTCACCGCTACCCGACGGCTCACCGGCGCCACATAAGTGGTGCCATCCACGCGGTAGCTCATCACCGTGTTCAACTGTATAGTGTTAATATTTTCCAGCCTGATCACCTGGCTGCCGCGAAATTGATAATTTGACTTAAGTGAAAATGTATGCGATTGAGAAGCCTTCTTAGTCGTCAACAGCGGACGATCTCCTTCGGAAAAACGACGGAAACCAAGCTCACCAAGTGTAGCATATGCGCAGAATACTGACATGCCCATCAGCACGATCACAGCAGCCAGTTGTTTGCCCATAAGTCTTTTTATCGTAGTCCTGGTTTTCACCTCGGCAAAATTAACAATAAATAATGGTAAAGAAAAATGCTTCGTCCGTCAACTTTAATAAGTATTTAACGACTCACACACAAATTTGTTACATCTTACCAAAAAAAAGGGCAGAAGCTTTTGCACAACTGGGGAAAACTCGGACCTTGCAGGTTGAGATTTTTTCGCCTAACTTGTTGATACTAATAGCTTGCCTCAAACAGGCTGTTTTTCCCTGCAGCTCTTTACTTTTTTTCTAACCCTTTAAAAAAATCCGAAATATGAAGGAATACCCATATCAGGAAGACCGGGAGAATATCCAGGAGCTGCTTAGACAATACGAACGCCTGAGGCGGGGGCAGGGCAACAGCTTTTTGGAAGAAGAGGGTTTTGAAAAAATTATCCTCTATTACGAAGACCGCGAAGAACTTCCCAAAGCCCTGGAAGCTGCCGACCGGGGAATTGACCAATACCCTTACTCACCCATGCTGCTTATCAGGAAAGCAGATGTGCTGCTTGGATGCAGAAGGTATCATGATGCACTCGAAGTCCTGGATCAGGCTGCACTGCTCGATAGTGGCGATATCAACCTTTTCATCCTGCGCACCGATGCTTACCTGGCGCTTGACCAGCAGGAAAAAGCTGCACAGCAACTACAGGACGCACTCGATCAGTTTGAAGGGGAGGAGAGGCTGGAACTATTGTTTGAACTAAGCGATGTATACGACGATTATGAAGAGTTTGAAAAGGTTTTCGATTGCCTGAAAATGATTCTTGAACAGGATCCTACAAACGAGGAAGCCCTTTACAAGATTTGTTTTTGGACCGATTTCACGGGCCGCAATGAAGAAAGTATTCGGTTGCATCAACAGATCATTGACGAATACCCTTACAGCGAACTTGCCTGGTTCAACCTCGCTGCTGCTTATCAGGGCCTGAAACTATATGAAAAGGCAATTGATGCTTATCAGTATGCCATCACGATCGAAGAAAAATTTGATTACGCGTATCGCAATATGGGTGACGCCTATATCAGATTGCGCAAATACCGCGAAGCGATTGAGGCCCTCGAAAAAGTAACAGAATTGTCGAAGCCGGAAGTAGTAATTTATGAAGCAATCGGCCACTGTTATGATCGCCTGAAAAATTTTGCACAGGCAAGATTTTACTATCGAAAGGCTTCGCATCTGAATCAGGATGACAGTAAACTGTTTTACAAAATCGCCTGTACATATTTCAATGAAGGGCAGTGGGAGAGTTGTATAAAACAACTTGAGCAGGCACTTCGCATACACCGTCTGCAACCAGAGTACAACCTGTTAATGGGTGAGTGTCGCGTTCAAATGGGGATGATGCGCGATGCGGTTCCTTATTTCCTGAACGTTGTTAGCAGTCGCCCCAAGAATATAAAGGGCTGGGAAGCGTTGATTCGCTGCCTGTTCAACGGCGAGTTTTATGAAGAAGCTATTGAACAAACCCGCCATGCACTGGAGATCACACAAGGCAAGCCTTTATTTCTGTTCTATCAGGCAGCCATATTGCTGGCGGATGGACGCAATAAGGAAGGTTTGCTGCTACTGGAATCGGCCATGGAGAAAGCCCCAAAACTGCTCCGGAAATGTATTGATCTCTATCCTGCCATGCTGCAAAAGCAAACGGTAGTGGACCTGCTGGCCCGGTACAAAAAACGTCGCTAACTGCCGCTTTCTCCGTGCATGATGGGAATCAGGCGGCCTTAAACTGATTCTTTCCTATTTTTGCGCCGGTTTAAAAAAGCCGGAACGACATTTTATCAGTAGCAAAACAACTGTCCGCATGAATTTTTCCCTTTCGCAGATGCCACAACGGAACCAACGTCCCCGGGTGGCTGGCATTACCATGGTCATGGATAAAGGACTTAGTCTGAATGAAGCCCAGAATTTTCTTAGCGTAGCCTATCCCCATGTGGATATCATTAAACTTGGCTTTGGTACTTCGTATGTTACGCCCAACCTTCGGGAGAAGTTGGAACTCTACCGATCCTACGATCTGCCGGTTTATTTTGGAGGCACACTTTTTGAAGCCTTTCTCATACGCAACCAGTTCGACGATTATGTAGCGGTGTGCAAAGACTATGGTATTAGTTATATGGAAGTGAGCGACGGCTCTATCACTATTCCCCATGCTGAAAAGTGCGGTTATATCGAGAAACTTACCAAGCATGGCACGGTGCTTAGCGAAGTAGGTAGCAAGGATGCCGCGCATATCATTCCACCCTACAAATGGATCGAACTGATGCGGGCCGAGTTGAATGCAGGAGCAAGTTATGTGATTGCCGAAGCACGTGAAGCGGGTAATGTGGGTATCTATCGCGGCTCAGGTGAGGTGAGGGAAGGTCTGGTACAGGAAATCCTGACTCAGATACCGGGCGAAAAGATCATATGGGAAGCACCTCAAAAAGCCCAGCAACTCTACTTTATTGAATTGTTAGGTTGCAACGTGAACCTTGGTAATATCGCACCAACAGAAGTGATCGCCATGGAAGCCATGCGTATAGGATTGCGAGGCGATACATTCAGTCTTTATCTCGACAACAAACAGGATGCCTGACAAAAGTTATGATAAAAAGGGAGAGCGGTTATTTGGTCTGATCGGATATCCGCTCTCCCATTCTTTTTCCAAAAAATTCTTCACCGAAAAATTTGAAAAGGAAGGGATAACGGATTGTCGTTACGAACAATTCCCGATCGACCGTATCGATCTGTTTTCCTCGGTATTACAGCAAAATCCATCGCTCGAAGGCCTAAACGTCACCATCCCCTATAAAGAAAAGGTGCTCCGCTATCTTGATCAGAAAGACGAACTGGTCAACAAAATAGGTGCCTGCAATTGTATTCGCGTCAGAAATGGAAAAACCAGGGGGTTCAATACGGACGCTTACGGGTTTGAAAAATCATTGCTCGAAAAGCTGAAACCCTCCCACCAAAAAGCGCTCGTTTTTGGTACCGGTGGCGCCGCAAAGGCTGTCAAATACGTGCTGGGCAAACTGAATATACCCTTCCGAATGGTTTCGCGAAAGCCAGGTGCTGAAGTGCTTTCGTACGAACAGGTTACTCCGGACCTGCTACAGGAATATACGCTATTGATCAATTCTACCCCTCTCGGCATGTACCCGGCCGTAACGGAGGCGGTACCCATTCCATACGAGGCCATCGGCACTCAGCATTACCTATTCGATCTGATCTATAATCCACCTGTCAGCCTCTTTCTACAGAAAGGCGCAGAACAGGGAGCCAGCACCAAAAATGGGCAGGATATGTTGATCCTGCAGGCAGAAGAGAGCTGGCGAATTTGGAATATGGCCGACTAGGTCAGGGTATAAAAGTGCCGTTCATTCGGTTGAGTGCCGACTCAGGTACACTGGCCACTTTTTTCAACTGATAATCATAACAGATCATGCCTGTCTGGGCCTGGGCAATCAGTTTTTCGCTACTGCTTTCCATCTTCACCAGCTTGTAGAAAAGGACGAACCCCACCCGGTTAAACTCGCCCGCCTTTACATACACTTTCAACTGGTCGCCATAGAATGATTCGCTCTTAAATTCGATTGCTACGTCAGCCATAATCAAACCCCGACCCGCAAAGTCCAGTTCGGTATAGCCAATATGGTGCAGGTATTGAAGCCTGGCTTCGTGAATGATGGAAAGAATGCTGTCGTTGCCAACATGTCCTCCATAATTGACGTCGGAAATTCGAATGGGAATATTGCAATGGAAACGAAAGTCGGTGGGTAATTCAATGCGAATACGCGGCATCGCTGGTTGTTTGTGTAAAGATAGCGTTGTATCGCTTCTTAGAGGCGAGCGCCTGAGCTAAGAGAGTTTACCAGGTCAACAATGTCGAGGAAACTTCCCGGGCCGGGCGCTACGGGCGATGATGCCAGCTGATCCTGCCATGTTTTAAGTTGTTCCTGGCAGCCTGCATCTTCATCCTCTCCGGCAATACAACAAAGCAGGTTGCTCCATTTGCGGCTAAGGCGAATCACCGATCCATCTGCTGTTAACAGGGTCATATAATTGCTGGCCATCCTGGGCCGACGGTCTTCGTAAACATAGATTGCCGGATCATCATTTTCGGCCATCCCGCCTGGTGCATCGGAAGCAAATTGGGCCATCCGGTTTCCGGCAGAACGCAAGCCGCTTTCTTCTTTGTCAGACTCCAACGCTTTCGCGCTATCCGGATCCGTCACATGTGGGCCCGGCTGAGGCAGATCATTCGTAGGAGCCGCAGCCTTGCCTTCGCTTGCCTGAATAGCAACCGGTTCAGCCGAAGAGAGTTCTGCAGATTTATTAAGCATTTCGCGCAAACCCCAGCCGGCCGCCAACAATATCAACAAAGCGGCAGCATATCTCATCCAGACATTCCAACGGCGTTTGATGGGAACTACGACTGCACCCTCGCTAACGCCTGCAGCAGGCGCTGCCTCCAGATTAGCGGCAATCCGGCTCCAGGCATCAGCAGGAGGCACGGCGTCAAGGTCACGTAGTCGCGAGGGGAAATCTGCCTGCAATTCACTTTCATCCAGGGCATGGCTGATCCGGTCCCAGCTATGGGCGGGGGGAGCAGCTTCCCAGTTGTAAAGTTTATCGTGCAGGCGTTTCATGTCTTACTTCCTTTATTCGATTTTTCATCTAAAAACTTCTTCACCAAATCCTGCAGTATGATCTTGGCTCTCGATAATTGCGATTTACTGGTGCCTTCACTGATTCCCATAATATCGCCAATTTCCTTGTGGGTATATCCTTCTACCACGTACATGTTAAACACCGTTCTGTATCCCGGTGATAGCTGTTGCACGAGTGCCAGGATATCACGTTCAGCCAGGTCGTCGAGTACGGAGAGGTAATTTCCCTCCAGTGTATTCTCTTCTTTTTCCGTTACCGGCTGCAGGTAGCGCTTACGCCGGAAGTGTTCAATGGCCGTGTTCACAAATATGCGGCGAATCCAGCCTTCAAATGAGCCATCGCCGCGATAGCTTTCCAGCTTCTTGAACACTTTGATGAACCCTTCCTGCAAAATATCTTCGGCTTCTTCGGCACTGCTGGCATATCGAAGGCAAACTCCGTACATGCGGGGCGAAAATCGTCGGTACAATTCCTCCTGCATTCGTCGATCACCAGCCATGCATCCTCTAATTAAGTCGCTTTCCGGTATGGTATGGTTGCTTGGGTTATTCAATTTTCCTGATTCAGTTCGAGGCTGTTCAAAAATGCTACCAGTTTATGGGTGGCTTTGCTGCGATGGCTGAAAATTTCTTTCTCGGCCAGCTTCATTTGGCCAAAACTCCGGTCGCTGCCATCCGGCACAAATACGGGGTCATATCCAAATCCCTGCTCACCCAGGCGCTCGTGGGTGATGATGCCCGGACAAATTCCTTCAAACAAATATTCCTGACCGTTTAGGATCAGAGAAATAACGGTCTTGAAACGGGCGGTACGATTAACCTGACCTTCCATATTTTTCAGCAGCAGATCAATATTGTCATCGAACGATTTTTGATCGCCGGCATAACGCGCACTTCGCACACCTGGTGCCCCGTTAAGAGCTGTTACTTCCAGACCCGTGTCTTCACTAAAGCAGTTTTCGCCCGTTAAATCATAAATAACCCGCGATTTTTCGGAAGCATTCGCTTCTATCGTGTCGTGGGGCTCAGGAATATCCTGAAAAATGCCCGCTTCTTTCAAACTCAACAGTTCAAATCTTTGTCCCACCAGGTGTCGGATCTCATCTACTTTATGCGCATTGTTGCTGGCAAAAATCAGCTTCATGAGAACAAGATAAAGGTTTCTTTTCTAAATGTCGAAGATGCGTTGAAGGCATACCCACAAGCGCGATTTGATTAGTTTATCGCTCTGACAAATTTCAAGCGCAGGAGCATACAGATAAACGATGCCGGCCAATGGCTGCACCTGAAATTCGGGGAACTGGGTGGACAGACCGAAATGCATGGGGTCGATACCAAACAACAAAACGGTCTTGCTTTTCAGCTGGGTGGTAATGTCTTTAGCGACAATATCTCTGTTGCCCGCAAAATTGTAAATGGCCACATCGGCCATACTGAGCTTGCAGGCCTGCAACATACGGGTCAAAAAATCGAGCATGGCATCGGGCAGATGAGGCAGTTCGGGATAATCTACGATGATCGTGATGCCCTTCTTGTTATTTCCTAATACTGGCAGTGCCGCATTAGTGCTGCCCGATGTGGTGGCCTGAGGTTTTGTAGCAGCGTTTGCAAGGCTTTCCTTTTTTGCTTCCGCCGGTCGGTTGTCTTGGTCGGCCAGCACCAGCGATTTGGCATACAGATCCTGGAGCAGTGCCGCGTTCAACTCAATATTGTTCAATCCCATCTAAGTTTCCTCCTGCTAATGCCTGTTAGTAATTTTTTTGTTTCTTTGCAGGGCCAAAAATAAAATATTATGACCGGTGTTATGGAAATTTCAGTCAAACCAGTGTCGCAAAGTCGCCTTCCGCAAGTAAAGCTCGAAAATATCCCATTTGGGCAGATCTATACAGACCACATGCTGGAAGCGGATTATGTGAATGGTGAATGGACCAATGTACAGATTCGTCCATATCAGGCTATTTCCTTTCAGCCGAGCCTGGCGGCCCTCCATTATGGGCAGGCTATTTTTGAAGGCATCAAGGCCTATCGCACTGCTGCTGGTGATGCACACATTTTTCGGCCCATGGATAATTTCCGCAGATTTAATCAATCTGCCCGTCGCATGAATATGCCTGAAGTGCCCGAGGAAATATTTATCGACGGAATGAAGCAGCTAATCTCCCTCGATAAAGAATGGATACCAGCATTGCCGGATCATTCTCTGTATATACGCCCTGTAATGTTTGCGGCCGATGAAACCCTGGGTGTACGACCATCGCAGCACTATAAGTTTTTCATTATTCTGAGCCCTACTGGTCCTTATTTCGTGAATCCCATGCGTATAATGGTTGAGGAAAATTATACGCGTGCCGCTCCTGGTGGGGTTGGATTCTCGAAAAATGCGGGCAACTATGGTGGCAGTATGCTGGCGGCAACCCTGGCAAAGGAAAAGGGTTTTGATCAGGTATTGTGGACCGACGCTTTCGAACACAAATGGCTCCAGGAAGTGGGCATGATGAATGTGTTTTTTGTTATCGACGGAAAGGCGGTGACTCCTTCGCTGGAAGAAGGCACTATTCTGGAAGGGGTAACCCGAGCTTCTGTGATTGCCGGATTGGAAGAAATGGGAGTGGAAGTGGAGGAACGGCGCATCCATATCGATGAGGTGGTGAATGCTTATAAGGCAGGCAAAGTGACCGAGGTTTTTGGAACCGGTACCGCCGCGGTGATTGCGCCGGTTAAAGAACTGAGCTACAGTGGTTTTTCGATGAAGTTTGACACCAACAGCTACAGAATTTCACCGGCGGTTAAAAAATGGCTGGCTGATATTCGCGAGGGCCGTCAGCCTGATGCAAGAGGCTGGATGGTGAAAGTGGATTAAAAATCAACGATCTTGAAAGCCCAAACACAGCAGTTGGGCTTTTTTTTTATGTAAGGGGCTGGTTTTTTTGGTATTTAGGTCATAGGCCTTTACCTTTGCCCTCCCAAAAATAAAGCATTCAGAATGCCTACTATTCAGCAATTAGTTAGAAAAGGAAGAGAAATTATCCGGGCCAAGAGCAAGTCGAGGGCGTTGGATCAGTGTCCGCAGCGTCGCGGTGTTTGTACCCGTGTGTACACAACCACTCCCAAAAAGCCGAACTCAGCTCTGCGTAAGGTTGCCAAAGTGCGTTTGACAAACAAGGTAGAGGTGATCGCTTATATTCCGGGTGAAGGACACAACCTGCAGGAGCACTCAATCGTGCTTATCCGCGGTGGTCGTGTAAAGGATTTGCCAGGTGTTCGTTATCACATCGTGCGCGGTTCGCTGGATACCGCCGGTGTGAAAGATCGTAAGCAAAGCCGTTCCAAATACGGAACCAAGAAAGAAAAGGCCAAGAAATAAGCTTTATTAGAGGTTCAACCATTCAATTGTACAATACTTTATAAGTCATGCGTAAAGCACAAGCAAAGAAACTTCCCTTAGCACCGGATCCCCGGTTTAACGATAAGCTGGTTACCCGCTTTGTTAACAACCTGATGTGGCAGGGCAAGAAGAGTGGTGCGTTCACCATCTTCTACGATGCGCTGGACAAGGTAGCCAAGCAAACAGGTGAAGACGGATACGAAGTTTGGAAAAGGGCTTTGACCAATGTTACCCCGGCCGTGGAAGTTCGCAGCCGTCGTATCGGCGGTGCCACTTTTCAGATTCCCTCGGAAGTGCGCCCTGATCGCAAAATTTCCCTGAGCATCAAATGGCTGGTGCGTTACAGCCGCGAGCGCAACGGTCGCAGCATGGCTGATAAACTGGCCAATGAGATCGTCGCTGCCAGTAAAGGTGAAGGTGCCGCTTTCAAAAAGAAGGAAGACACTCACCGTATGGCTGAAGCCAACAAGGCATTTGCTCACTTCCGGGTGTAGTACAAAAAGCATTAAATCGCTTTGACATAAAAAAAAACCGGCATTTGCCGGTTTTTTTGTTTTATCTCATGTTTCGAGTTGCGTATCAGCTTTCCGACGAAAACATATCGCCCTGAACCGGCTCTTCTGTAACGATAGGTGAAGGAGCTGGTGCCGGCTCGGCAACTGGAGCAGAAGTGGCCGGGGTAGGAGCTACCGGAGGCGCAGATTTCTTCGGCTTCGATGCTTTGGGTGCTGCTTTTTTCTTCGGAGCCGCTTTTTTGGGAGCCGCCTTTTTCACAGATTTCACCACCTTCTTTGCAGCCGCTTTCTTCCTGGCCGGTGCTTTTTTGGCTGCCTTCTTAGCTGCTTTTTTCGGTGCCTTTTTGGCTGCCTTCTTTACAACTTTACGAATGGCTTTCTTGGGAGCGGCTTTCTTCTTTACCGCTTTTTTAGCCTGCTTTTTCTTTACAGCCTTCTTGGCAACTTTGCTTACGGCTTTGGCGGCTTTCTTGCGTGGGGCAGGTTTGGCTTTCTTCCTGGACGGCATACAAACGGGTTTTGATGGTTAAAGAAATTGAGTTGGTAAATGGATTTGTTGTTTGAAATTACAACCATTCCAATTACCAACTATCTAAACCCGATTTTTTTTTCAGGAACCAGCTTTTTTCCATTCGGCAAATGATCGTTCCAAGGCCCCTGCAAACACCTCTCCAGCCTGAGCTCCGGTGATCGCATACTGGTCGTTGAACACGAAGTAGGGAACACCCCGCACGCCGATTTGCTTCGACTCATAAATGTCTTTTTCAACATCCTCTGCAAAGGCATTTGAATAAAGCACCCGTCTGCTGTCAGCCTCTGGAAGCCCCGTTTCAACAGCCAGACGCAACAACTCGTCCAGGGAAGCAATATTTACAGCTTCCGTAAAATATGCCCTGAACAACCTTTCTTCCATCTGCGAGCCCAACTCAAGCGTTTTGGCAAACTGCAGCAGTCGATGTGCATCGAAAGAATTTGCCAGCACCGTCCGATCCATTTGATAGGCTAATCCTTCCGTAGCAGCCATTTCAGTAACCTGACGGTTGGCAGCGCTGGCCTGCTCGGCCGACCAGCCCTTGTTCTCCATCAGGTAATCGCTTGCAGAACGAGAAGGATCCGTCTGCAGGGAAGGGTTCAATTGAAAACTTTTCCACTCTACTTCCACCTTATCCGAGTCGGGAAAATTTTCCAACACTTTATCAAGCCGGCGCTTGCCGATATAACAGAACGGACACATTACATCCGACCAAACTTCGATTTTCATTTTTTCCATGATAATTCAACAGTTGCATCGGCAAATAGTTACCGAAAGACAAATCTAGAAAATAATTTTGGAAAATTAACACTGTTAACTATATTTGCGCTGTACACATGGGGATTCGGGAAAGAAAGATAAAGCACAAGGAGGATTTAAAGCAAAGCATCCTCGCCGCCGCCAAGAAGTTATTCCTGTCGGAAGGGTATGGTGCAACTTCGATTCGGAAAATTGCGGCTGAGATCGAATTCAGCCCGACTACCATTTATCTGTACTATAAAGACAAGGCTGAAATTGCGCATGCGCTACACCAGGAAGGCTTTAAGGAGCTCGGAAGTCGATTTGCCGTATTGGCTCATATTGAACATCCATTTGAACGATTGAAGGCAATGGGCCGGGTGTACATCCAGTTTGCCCTCGAACATCGCGAATATTACGAGCTTATGTTCATTATGAGCGAACCACTCGATTATCTGGCTGAGGGTAACGAAGACTGCTGGCAGGAGGGGCAGCAGGCATTCCACTTTTTGCTCGGTACCATCACGGAATGTCAGAAAGTGGGCTATTTCACGGCGTTTGATGCGGAATCGTTTTCGTTGATGGTATGGAGTACCATGCACGGATTATGTACCCTGCAATTGCACGGGCACCTGGCAAAGGTGGTAGAAAAAAAGCAGATTCTGGCGGGCGTGGAAAATGTGCTGAGCCATACCTACGAGTCATATGTGAAAGTATTGGAATCCCTAAAAGAGTGATTTTTTTTTGCAACGAAAGTTAACACTGTAAATAATGAGAACGGTATTCTTTAACCAACTGATTTTCCGTGTTTTTTTCCTTATTCTGCTGGGTACTCCAGGAATTGCTTTCGGCCGTCAGGGTATATTGACGGATTATGTCGATTCCGCCTTTGCCAGCAGTCGGGTTATTGCACAGAAAAATCTCAGCCTCGAAAAAGCCAGAACCGGGCTTGAAATTGCACGTAGTTATTTTTTGCCGGAAGTTAATTTGCTGGCAGGTTATCAAACAGCCGGAGGAGGACGCGCCATCGAACTTCCACTGGCTGATTTACTCAACAATGCCTACAGCACATTAAATCAACTGACAGGCACGAACCAGTTTCCACAGTTAAAAAATCAGTCTGTCAATTTTTTCCCGCGCGATTTTCACGACGTAAAGCTTAGGGCAACCTACCCAATTTTGAATCCCGATATTCGTTTCGGACGTGATCTGGCAGAGCAGCAGATTGTAATGAGTGAGCTGGAAATCGATTTGTACAAACGCGACCTGGTTTTGTCGGTTAAAACAGCCTATTTTAACTATCTCTCCGCTGGCAGGGCAGTCGCAATCTATCAGAACGCTCTGGAACTGGCAGAGGAATCAAAACGGGTTAACGAGCGTTTGCTACAAAACGGGAAAGGATTGCCCGCTTACGTATTGCGTGCGGATAGCGAAGTTGAACAGGTGAAGGCTTCGCTAAGCCAGGCGTCTACTCAACTTCGCAATGCAGCTTTATACTTTAACTTTTTACTGAATCGCGATCCCCTTGCTCCCATCGACAGCAGTTATTCGGTGGAGGAAGGGCTGCAAGTATTCTCCGTTCCTGAACAGTCGCTGCATCCGGGTTCTACGTTACGCGAAGAATTATCGGCTTTGAAGCAGGGGATATCGATCAATGAAACGTTGCTCAATCAACGCAAGGCCGCATTTCGTCCAAGGCTCAACAGCTTTCTGGATTTGGGTAATCAGTCTGAACACTGGCAATTCAATTCGCAAAGTCGCTACTATTTGCTGGGCCTGCAATTAGAGCTCCCCATTTTCACTGGCCAACGTAACCGGCTGAAAGTCCGACAGGCTGAACTCGACCTGAAAGCAGCTTCATTACAATTAGAGCAGGTGGCAGATCAACTGAACCTTTCGCAGTCTGCAGCCCGCAATAACCTGAATGCTGCGTTAGATCAATTGAAAGCCGGGAGGCGGCAGATGGAATCGGCTGCCACTTACCAGCGTCTTATAGAACGAGGATTTCGCGAAGGCTCCAACAGCTTCATCGAAACCATCGATGCCCGCAGTCAGTATACCCAGGCACAACTTCAATATACAATACAACAATACAAAGCATTGATCGCCGCCGCTGAGCTCGAACGGCAAAATGCTTCTTATCCCTTAAAGTAATAACCTATGCGTTTCAACATTATCTGGCCGGCAGGCATATTGCTGTTCTTCTTGTCGGCTTGCAAAGCGCCAGCACAAACGGAATCGGAATCCGACAAAGACATTATTCCTGTCAGAGTACAGGCGCTGGCAACAGACTCAATGCAGCAACAAATATCTGTTTCCGGACAGTTCAGTACCGACGACGAAACACTGTTGTCGTTTAAAACAGGCGGCGTTATAAGGCGGATATGGGTTGAAGAAGGCGATGCGGTGAAAAAAGGTCAGCTACTGGCAAGCCTTGATCTTACCGAAATCAGCGCCGCCACCTCACAGTCCCGCATTGCGCTGGAAAAAGCCCAGCGGGATTTCGATCGGGCCAACAACCTTTATCGCGATAGCGTGGCCACCCTTGAACAGGTTCAAAATGCCCGCACAGCTCTGGAACTTGCCCGACAGCAGGCCGCCAGCGCAGGCTTCAATCAACAATTTTCGGAAATCCGCGCAGTGTCGAATGGTTTTGTACTTCGAAAGTTCGTGAACGAAGGTCAGGTGGCCGCTCCCGGTACACCCATTTTGCAGGTTAATGGTGCTGGCGATGCTGCCTGGTTGTTAAAGGTTGGCGTTAGCGACAGGCAATGGTCACAGATATCTGAAGGTACCCGCGCCACTGTAACCTCTGACGCGTTGCCGGGTGAAAGCCTGGAAGCAGTAGTAGTAAAAAAAA
Source organism: Chitinophagaceae bacterium (assembly GCA_046297935.1). GTDB lineage: Bacteria > Bacteroidota > Bacteroidia > Chitinophagales > Chitinophagaceae > CAYMZZ01. The sequence continues at coordinate 23,717 of JBKBHA010000008.1, read as the reverse complement.
TGGAAGGACTGGATCCTCAAACGGGCACTTTCGCGGTTCACCTGCAAATCAAAAATCCACCTCGTGGTAAACTGGCCGCCGGGCTTTTTGGTAAAGCGACCATTCATCCTTCCTCCCGCCAAAGTGGTTGGGCCATTCCCTTCGACGCACTGCTGGATGGCGACGAACGAGAGGCATATGTATTTGTCACCAACGACGACAGCACTGCCCAAAAAGTGAAAGTAAAAGTGGGCCGAATTGATCAAAACTCCGTGTGGATAGAATCGGGACTGGAGAATTCGAAATCGCTCATCATTTCGGGAAGCGCGTATCTGAATGATGGGTCGAGGGTGGAGGTGGTGAGAGGTGAAAGGTGAGAGGTGAGAGGTGAGACGTGAAACGTAAAACGGGAAAGGTGAGAGGCTTGTCTGCCGAAGCGAAGCGGAGGTAGATGAGAGGTGAGAGGTGAAAGGTGAGAGGCTTGTCTGCCGAAGCGAAGCGGAGGTAGATAAAAGGGGAATATGATTTATTGGCAACCGACATTCAGAAGATGGGAGCAGTGGATTTGCTTCCAAAAACAACTAACATGAAAATCTCAGCTTATTCAATTAAAAACTATCAGTTTACCCTGATCATGGTGCTAATGGTAGTGGCCGTTGGTGTATCGACTATATTGCAAATGCCCAGATCTGAAGATCCGGAGTTGAATGCACCTATTTTTCCGGTAGCGGTAATTTATCCGGGAGCCAGCCCTGAAGATATGGAAGAACTGGTGGTAAAGCCGCTGGAAAAAGAAATATATGCACTGGATGGAATCAAACGCATCAAGACCAGTATCTATGACGGTCTAACGGTCCTGGCAGTCGAGTATCAGTATAACGTGAACGTAGAAGACAAATACCAGGAGCTGGTTCGTGAAGTAAACAGTCTGCGAGGTGAACTTCCGGAAGACATCTACAGCATCGAGACCTCGAAAATAGATCCATCGAATGTAAACATTCTACAAATCGCCCTTGTGTCAGAGAACGCGTCGCGTGACCGAATGCGCAAGGCGGCCGAAGATTTGCAGGATGAACTGGAAAAAATTACAGCGCTGAAGAATGTGGAAGTGCAGGGGATTCCTGATCCGATAATCAGAGTAGATGTTCAGGCGTCACGGCTGGCGCAACTGGGTATACCCCTTAACACAGTGGCTTCGGCCCTGCAGAGCGAAATAGCGAATATACCCGGCGGCAGCATTCGCCAGGGCAACAAAACATTCAACATTAAGACCAATGGAAATTATCAGGATCTGGATGACATCCGTCGCACGATTGTTTTTAGCAGCAATGGGCGCAATACAAGCCTCAGCGAAGTAGCCGATGTGTATTTCGATTACTCGCCTGAAACACATATTACCCGACTGAACGGCCATCGTTGCGCATTCGTAATTGCAGCTCTCAAAAAAGGACAGAATATTTCAAATATTCAGAAAGAATATTTGCCGGTAATTGAAAAATTCAAAGAGTCACTTCCAGCTAACATCGACCTGCAGCTTCATTTCGATCAGGCCGACAATGTGAACCATCGCCTTAGCAGTCTGGGTATGGATTTTTTGATCGCCATTGGTCTTGTGTTATTCACTTTATTGCCGTTGGGAACCAGGGCTTCCCTGGTAGTGATGATCTCTATTCCTTTATCGTTGGGTATTGGTATCATATTTATCAATATGCTGGGTTATAGCCTGAACCAGTTGAGTATTGTGGGCCTGGTGGTTGCGCTTGGATTACTGGTCGACGACAGCATTGTGGTGGTGGAGAACGTGGAGCGATGGATGCGCGAAGGTCATAGCCGGCTCGATGCAACCATCAAGGGTACAGCACAGATTGGGAAAGCCGTTTTGGGTTGTACGGCAACGCTGATTATTGCGTTCATGCCGCTGGCCTTTATGCCCGAAGCCAGTGGCGAATTCATTCGAAGCCTGCCTGTAGCTGTTATCAGTTCCATTGTGGCTTCGCTGATAGTTGCATTGACGATCGTTCCGTTTCTGTCGAGCCGTTTGCTACGACCATCGGCCAATGAACATGGCAACTTTTTCCTGCGCGCTTTACAAAAACTGATTCACGGTACCTATTCAAAGTTACTTGACCGCGCGCTGCATCATCCATGGAAAACACTGGCTATTTCGCTTGGGGTATTTGTGGGATCCCTCATGTTGATTCCCGTGATAGGCACCAGCCTTTTCCCATCCTCGGAGAAGCCGCAATTCCTCGTCAATATTACGGCCCCGCTTCAATCCAATATTTTTTATACCGATTCAATAGTACGTAAGATTGAAGAGGGTCTGGCGAATGTGAAGGAAGTGAAGTATTACGCAAGCAATGTTGGAAAAGGCAACCCCCGTATTTATTACAACGTGAACCAACAGAACGAGCGCTCCGATTTTTCGGAAATATTTGTTCAACTCGATCCTGCTGTTGGTCCGGAGCGTAAAATTGAAATTATCGAAGAGTTGAGGAAGAAATGGACGCCATTTCCCGGTGCAAAAGTAGAGGTGAAGAATTTTGAACAGGGTCAGCCCATGATTTCGCCGGTCGAAGTACGGTTATTAGGCGACCACCTCGATACATTGCGTCAGTTAGCTTCAACGGTGGAAACCATGTTGAAGGAAACAAAAGGAACTATTTACGTTAACAACCCGGTGCGCAACCTGAAGACCGATATTCGAGTGGCCATTAACCGCGACAAAGCGATGGCTCTCGGTGTGCCTACAGTATATATCGGGCGCACGGTACGTTTGGCTGTAGCCGGCATGCCACTGGGTACATTTACCGATCCTGCTGCCTCGTCGGAGGAATATGATATACAATTGAGTTTGCCCCGACCTGCTTATCCAGACATTACCGTGCTCGAGGACCTCTATGTGAACAACCTGCAGGGCAAGGCCATACCGTTAGCTCAGTTATCCACCATTGCTTTCGAATCGTCGCCTAGTAGCATTAATCACTTCAACAAGATTCGAACCGTATCCGTCACTTCCTTTGTACAAAAAGGGTTTCTGAACAGTCAGGTAATTGCCGATGTGGAAGAGCAAATGAAAAAGATGGAGCTGCCTGCCGGATACCATTTTGAAATGGGAGGGGAGGTGGAGGGCCGTAACGATTCGTTCAAGGGCTTCGGCAGTATCATCCTGATAACAGTATTCCTGTTCATAGCAGTGCTCGTGCTTCAGTTTCGTACATTCAAAAGCACGCTCATTGTGTTATCAGTGATTCCTCTGGGTATCGTTGGCGCTGTGTTGGCACTGCTGGTAACAGGCAATTCCCTTTCCTTTGTAGCAACCATTGGCATCGTAGCACTGGCAGGTATCGAAGTTAAAAACACGATTTTGCTGGTCGATTTTACCAACCAGTTACGCGAGCAGGGAATGCCATTGATGAAGGCGATAGAAGAGGCTGGTGAAAAGCGGTTTCTGCCGATTATTTTAACTACTCTTACGGCAATAGGAGGCCTGTTGCCCATAGCATTGTCCAGCAATCCCCTGATCTCGCCGCTGGCAATCGTGATGATTGGTGGACTGATCAGTTCAACGCTTTTGTCGCGAATTGTGACACCCGTCATTTATCGGCTTATGCCACCCAAAGTGTGACGATTCGAAATTGCACTGCTGACTTTCAATTATTTAACAAAACAGAATCCGCGGCGAATTGCGAAAATTCGCTGCGGAGTCTGTTTCTATTTTTCTGAATCAGTTGTTCATAGATTCCAAAAATATACTACCTTTGCGCCGCCATAAGGTGTAGCTAAAGGTGAAAAGAGGCAGATGAAAAGGGGCTATTCTTCATGTGGCAGTCTATGAGAGTCTAACAAATACATATCAGCCAATTTACGCCGCGGGGCGATTATTTGCATGGCTGAAGACTTCACGGGCAACGCCCGACTCATTTCCCGAATTCATATTAGCTAGTATAAAACAACAAACACAATAGTCATGGCAGACTTAAAATTTCAAAGAAACTTCGGTATTGCCGCACACATTGATGCCGGAAAAACAACTACAACCGAGCGTATTCTACGCTATACAGGTATGATCCACCGAATTGGTGAGGTACACGATGGTGCCGCCACCACCGACTGGATGGAGCAGGAAAAAGAAAGAGGTATCACCATCACTTCTGCTGCTGTAAGCTGCCAGTGGAATTTCCCAACTGTATTGGGTAAGGCTACTGCCGACACTAAGAAATATTATTTCAACATTATCGATACTCCGGGTCACGTGGATTTTACCGTGGAAGTAGAACGTTCTATGCGTGTACTCGACGGTCTGATCGCACTGTTTTCGGCTGTTGACGGTGTGGAACCACAGTCAGAAACTGTTTGGCGCCAGGCCAACCGTTACGGCGTACCACGTATCGGTTTCGTAAATAAAATGGACCGTTCAGGTGCAGACTTCCTGAATGTGGTAAAGCAGGTAAAGGAAATGCTGGGTTCTAAAGCAGTACCTCTGCAATTGCCAATTGGTGCCGAAGATAATTTCAAAGGCGTGGTTGACCTGATCAAAATGAAAGGTATCATCTGGCACATGGAAACAGAAGGTATGACCTTTGATGAGGTAGATATTCCTGCTGACATGGTAGAGGAAGCCAACGAATGGCGTGCCAACCTGGTAGAAGCAGTGGCAGAATACGATGACACCCTGATGGAGAAATTCTTTGATGATCCGAACAGTATCAGCGAAGACGAAATTCATGAGGCTATCCGCAAAGCCACCATCGACCTGAGCATAGTGCCCATGATGTGTGGTTCTTCATTCAAGAATAAAGGTGTACAAACAGCACTCGATGCAGTTTGTCGCTACCTGCCTTCGCCAATTGATATCCCCGATACAGTTGGTACTGATCCCGACAGCGGAGAACAAATTGTTCGCAAACCCGATCCGAAGGAGCCTTTTGCAGCCCTGGCTTTTAAAATCATGACTGATCCCTTCGTAGGTCGTCTGGCTTTCTTCCGTGCCTATTCAGGTCGTCTCGATGCCGGTTCTTATGTGTTGAACGTACGTAGCGGTAAAAAAGAGCGTATCAGCCGGATCATGAAAATGTTTGCTAATAAGCAAAACCCGATCGATTTTATCGAGGCAGGTGATATTGGCGCTGCTGTAGGTTTCAAGGAAATCAAAACAGGTGATACTCTTTGCGACGAGAATCATCCGATCACACTCGAGAATATGTTTATTCCCGAGCCGGTAATTGCCGTAGCTGTAGAGCCTAAGACTCAGGCCGACGTAGATAAAATGGGTATGGCAATTGCGAAGCTGGTTGAGGAAGATCCTACATTGCGCGTAAATACCGACGAAGATACCGGCCAAACCATCCTTCGTGGAATGGGTGAGTTGCACCTGGAGATCATCATCGATCGTATGCGTCGCGAATTTAAAGTGGAAGTTAACCAGGGTGCTCCTCAGGTTGCTTACAAGGAAGCCTTTACAGCCACTATCGAACACCGTGAAACGCTGAAGAAGCAGACGGGTGGTCGTGGTAAATTCGCCGATATCCAGTTTAGCCTGGGTCCTGTAGACGAAGAATGGAAAAAAGAAAATCCCGACAAGAACTTCCAGTTCGTGAACGATATCTTCGGTGGATCTATCCCACGTGAATTCGTACCGGCTATTCAAAAAGGATTTGAGCAGGCCATGACCAATGGTGTACTGGCTAACTATCCGGTTGATAACCTGAAAATCCGCGTGTTCGACGGTAGCTTCCACGCAGTTGACTCCGACTCTATGTCGTTTGAGCTTTGTGCCAAGCAGGGCTTCCGGGAAGCTGCTCGTAAAGCTAAACCTGTATTGCTGGAGCCTATCATGCGCGTAGAGGTGGTAACGCCCGATCAGTACATGGGTGATGTAACAGGTGATCTTAACCGCCGTCGCGGTATGATGGAAGGTATGGACAGCCGTGCAGGTGCGCAGGTGATCAAGGCAAAAGTTCCGCTGAGCGAAATGTTTGGTTATGTAACGCAGCTTCGTTCATTGAGCTCTGGCCGCGCCTCTTCTACCATGGAGTTTTCACACTACAATCCGGCGCCGAACAACATCGCCGAGGAAGTAATCGCCAAAGTGAAAGGAAAAGTGAACGCATGATAAATTTTGGATAAATAAAAAAAAGGCAGTTCCATCGGAACTGCCTTTTTTTATTAATTGAAAATTTATTGGGATAATTAATCGAAATCAAGTAAAAATACGATCGCTGGCCTGATATTTGTTACCACTACACGAACTCACTCCGTTTTTAAAATCTGTATCATAGAAGGCCATTGCCATTCTGTGAAAAACACGAGACAAGGTTAAGGGACTCATTTGAGTCCTTTTTCTTTTGCACAACTGTGCGTTCTGTCCGCCTCTGCGGCTGCATTGGCATATTACTTGCAAATAAAATTGAATTAAAATTATACTACATGAGACACGTACTCTATTTATTATCTCTGGTGACCCTGATAACCAGTGCCTGTACCCGGAACGAAAGAGAAAATACAGAAGATAAAGCGAGAGTACAGATTCGGTTGACAGATGATCCGGCTGATTATGAAGAAGTATGGGTGGATATTCGCGACGTGCAAGTCAACGTCACCGGGTCGCCCGACGAAGGCTGGGAGAGCCTTTCCGGCGTCCGCGCAGGTAGTTACGATCTTTTACGCCTGATCAATGACCAGGACACACTGCTGGTCGACGCGTTCATTCCTGAGGGTCGGCTTCATCAGATTCGGCTCATTCTCGGCTCCGAAAATTATATTAAAGTAAACGGCGAAATGATTCCGCTAACCACGCCCAGCGCACAGCAGTCGGGGCTCAAAATCAACGTTCAGCAGGATGTTGTTGCAGGCTTGATGTACACCATCCTGCTCGATTTTGATGTGGCAAGATCAATTGTAGAAACAGGAAATAATAAATTTATTCTTAAACCGGTAATCCGGGGCACACTCAATGCGGCCGGAGGCTCGATCAAAGGTGTTGTAGTACCGGGTAGTTTCCCAACAACAGTTTTTGCCGTTCAGGGAGCAGACACCATTACCAGCAGCTTTACTGATAACGCAGGCGGCTATTGTCTTCGCGGACTGCCCGCAGGTGGATACACCGTTTCGTTTGTTCCCGGCGATCCAGGATATCGCGATACCAGTATTGCACCCATCGCCGTGTTAACCGGAGCCGTAACCAATGTTGATACGATGTTCCTCCAACCCTGATTAACCTGTACCCAATATTTATGCAAAAATATCAGCCCGGCATTTTGCCGGGCTTTTTTATGGGCGAGTTGAATACGAACCAGACTCCGGCAAGTGAAACGAGGACGGTAATCAGGTAGAACATAAGGCTGATAACAACTGCTTTGCTTTCAGTTAAGCCCAGCAATTCCGAGCCATGCAAAAACACAATTTCCCGGATACCCAGTCCGCCAATCGTTAATGGCAGCACAGCGGCAATAGAAGATAAGAGAAACAGGAAAAGATAGCCCGATTCCGACAATGGGATGCCGAGCGCTTTCATCACCAGATAAATACAAATCACCTGCATGCTTTGCACCAACAATCCCCAGACAAGCGTCACGAAGTAGCTCCCTCGGAAATCGCGCATCCATCGAGATACAACGAGGTAAAGGAGCCCTGCAGAGCCAAGCGCTGCAGTTGTACAGCCGGCAATCTGCCATGGCTCAGGCAATACTAACCAGCCATATATTCCAAGTAAGAGCAGGAGCGCTACCATGCCGGACACGCGGTCGATCAATACAGCCGAGCCAGCTTTTTTCATCGATGTGTTAAACCATTGCTTCAGCAAAATTACTTTATATGCATCACCACTGATTGCGCCTGGCAGCAACAGATTATAGAACATGCCAAGCCAGTATAAGCGGAGGTTGGTTCGTTGATCCAGGGGAACGTTTATATCATGGAAATAGATCAATAGTCTGACGGAAGAGAAAATTTTTGATAACACAAAAAAAGCGGCGGCGAGCGCAAGCCAGCCGGGATCTGCGGCGGCTACCGCGGCTTTGGCTACCACCCAGTCAATTTTACCGGCAACATACCATAAACATAGCCCTGATACCAGCAGCTTAATCAACAGTTTTACTATCTTACCGACTCGGCCAGCTGATTTTTTTTCCTGATCCATCCTGAAAAATATGCCTGCAAATAAACTTAAAAACAGCATACTTCGAGTACTTCTGTGCTTTGCTACCTTCATATACTGCTATCCGCCATACATGCATGCCCAGCATGTTCCGCTAACACCCGGTATGGAATTGCATCAATCCGCATCGATCAAACCTGGTTCTTATCGGCTTCCCGGTTTGGGAGATACCATACCTGTAGTGCGAATAAGTGGTGATAGCCTGTTACTCGATTTTGCCGAAGTCTATTTGCGTGGAGACGAGGACCAGCAACTTCCCGACCGATACGCAGGCCTGGGCATATTGGTTGAAAACAGTCGCCATGTAACTATTCGCAATCTGAAAGTCAGAGGTTACAAAATAGGCCTGATGGCCATAAACGTAGAAAAGCTCGTCCTCGAAAATTGTGACCTGAGTTACAACTTTCGGAAGCGGCTCAACAGCACAGCGCTCAAAGAAGATCTGAGCGACTGGATGAGCTATCACCACAACGAAAATGACGAATGGCTTCGCTACGGTGCCGCCTTTTATCTCAGGAATTGCCAAAATTTCGAAGTAAAAAATTGCAGGGTCACGGGCGGCCAAAACGCTCTGATGCTGGTTAATTGCAACAACGGCAAAATAGTAAACAATGATTTTTCGTTTAATTCCGGAATAGGCATTGGCCTGTATCGGTCTTCTAAAAATCTATTCGCCCACAACAAGGTCAATTTCAACGTTCGCGGTTACAGTCATGGTGTATACAGCCGCGGCCAGGATAGCGCCGGTTTTCTGGTCTATGAACAGAGTAGCAATAATATTTTCTACCGTAACTCAGCCACTCATAGTGGCGACGGCTTTTTTCTCTGGGCGGGTCGAACCACTATGGACAGTGGACGAGGTGGCTGCAACGACAACCTGATTGCTGGCAATAATTTCAGTTATGCTCCTACCAACGGAATTGAGGTGACTTTTAGCAGAAACATGATCGTTCGAAACCGAATGTACGACTGTGATCACGGGATATGGGGCGGCTATAGTTACGATACCCGTATTGCCGACAATCAATTCCGAAACAATCGTATTGCCATCGCGATCGAGCATGGGCAGCGAAATATCATCGATTTCAACACCTTCAATCTTGATCGGGAAGCCATCCGCCTTTGGGCGCGAGCCGGCCAGCCTGCCGACTGGGGTTATGCCAGGCAACGCGATACGCGAAGCCACAATTACCAGATCACTGGTAATAGTTTTAACTGGGTTGGCACAGCTTTGAATCTGAACAGAACCGATAGCGTTTGGGTATTTAGCAACCTGTTGTCGCAGGTAACAACAGCCTTGAAAACAGACAGCACTGTTGGGCTGATCGATAGCCTACCCGCGGAGATAGAAGAAGCTTTGTGGACGGTGCCTGAAGTGGAAAACGGTATGGATGCGTTTGAAGGTTCCGGAAAATTGGCGGGTCGGGAAAATATCAGAATGACTGAGTGGGGGCCTTACGATTATCGCCGACCGCTGATATGGCAGCAGAATCCGGCTGAAAATACCGACACAATTAAACTAAAGTTGCTGGGGCCTGCGGGCAGATGGACCTTCAAAAAGCCGCGTGGTGCCCGTTTGCTTTCGCGCAGAACGGCCGGTACTGGTGATAGTCTGCTGCTGTTACGAACCGGCGATCCTGGTAGCCGGCAGGTGGAACTCAGCGCAAAATTCAAAGGGGAAGCTGGTAACAGTTTCGACGGCTGGCCAATTGCGGCAGGCAAAAAGCAGGATGTCATGTTCCGCCATTTCTTTCAATCACTTCATTGGCGGGTTCGTTGGTTTGCTGTTGATACCAGCAGGCACAACCCGCTTGGCAGTTCCCTTTTCCCTGAGAACGTTCGCATGCGCCCCATTAAAACGGATTCGGTTGATCAGCTGGAGTATGCCTGGTGGGGTGGAATCAAATCAGATTTAGGAAATTCTGCCCAGTTTTTGACCATAGCAGAAGGTGAAGCAAAGGTTCCGAAAGGGGAGTACGAACTATCTATCACCTGGGACGATGCCGTGAGGGTGTACCTCGATGATGAACTCATACTCGATGAATGGAACCCGGCCCTGTATAAATTCGATGAGTCGCCTAATCGTCGCATACCTGTTAAACTAGGCGGCTATCATCGATTCCGCGTTGAACATGTGGAACTTGGAGGTTTTGCCACTCTTAGTATTCGACTGGAAAAAACCGACCCATAGAGACTATGAAATGCTGCCTCGTTGTATTACTTTCGGCCAAAATTCCACTTTATGAAACATTGCCGCCTCCTTTTGCTGGCCCTGCTGGCCCTTAGTTTACAGTTCCGGACCGCTGCACAAAACACCGACGCAGCCATCGATCTCAACGACCGCATCTCATCGATCACCGATTCGCTCTATGCTTTAGGGGCAGAATGGGGCCAACAGGTAGGCGTTGCCTTTGAGAAGGGTGAGTATGTGAGCCTTAAACCCATACGCATAAAAATGGAGGCCTTTATTGCGCGTAAGCAAATGGAAGTATTGAAGATGAAGGATATCGGTGGTTCCGAGCAGCTCCGTCTGGCCATGCTCGGTTTTCTTTTTTACGAGGCCGACATGATCAATGAAAATTTTGTCCCGTTGGAAAAAATGACCGGCAGCGCGGATTCGGAGAAAGTACAGGAATTGATAGCAAGAATTCAGGAAGCTTCTGCGGCTGAAACAGAACGCATTCAACTGGTTATTCAACAACAGCATAAATACGCAGCCAAAAACGGTTTCCGGATTGCCGCGCGAGAGGAAAATTAATGCCTGTTCGTACCTAAAGTGTTATGATATTTTTTTAATATATAAACCGTCAAGGGTTGGATTTTTGTTTCCGGCCCTGTTTTTTGTCCCGATTCAGCCTATTTGTACAAAATTATTTCCCAACAATTTGGAGGATTTGATCGGTCCCCCTACCTTTGCACTCCCAAAAGAAAATTGGGATTTTACACATGTCTCAGCGAATCAGAATCAAATTACAGTCTTACGACCACAATCTGGTAGACAAATCTGCCGAGAAAATCGTAAAAACCGTTCGCAGTACCGGTGCCGTGGTAACAGGTCCTATTCCTCTGCCTACGCGCAAGAAAATTTTCACCGTATTGCGTTCGCCCCACGTGAATAAGAAGAGTCGTGAGCAGTTTCAACTGTCTACTCATAAGCGCCTGTTGGACATTTACACTTCTTCGAGCCGCACGGTAGATGCGTTGAGCAAGCTGGATCTTCCCAGCGGTGTAGAAGTTGAGATCAAAGCGTAGAAAGTTTTGTAGTGCGTCGGTTCTCCGTTCGTGCTACTTTTTTTGTGTGCAGGGCAAGTGTAAGTCAATTAGTTCTTATAAAAATATTTCGTCATCTCTCAATCGGAAGGTTTTACCTGATCGAAAAAAGAGCTCTGACATCAACGAATTCCCGGTTGACCCGTCAAAAGGGCGACTGGGGTTTTTAAAATAAAACAAGCCATTCAGGGTTTGTTTACCGTTGGTACTTCCATCGGTCGTTTTCGCCCATCGAAAATGACCTGCGAAAGCAACCCCGGCCCGCTTCGGCGGCGGGGCAAAGGGAAAAGGTCGACGGCAAACGGGGATTGAAACCTCCCGCGCACTTTGCGGGATGTACAAGGTTGTCCCAATAATCCTGCAGGCTAAAAACTGTACAAACCATGAAAGGTATTATTGGTAAAAAGATTGGGATGACCAGTGTCTTCGATGCCGCAGGAAAGCAAACAGCCTGTACGATTATCGAAGCCGGTCCCTGTGTTGTGACGCAAGTCAAAACAAAAGATTCCGACGGCTACAATGCCCTCGCACTTTCTTTCGGCGACAAAAAAGAGAAACACGCTAACAAGTCGGCCGTAAATCACTTCGCTAAATCGCAAACAGCTCCCAAGAAATTTACAAAAGAGTTTCGCGATTATTCCATCGAAAAAAATATTGGTGAAACCGTCACTGTCGACATTTTCGCTGAAGGCGAGAAGGTGGAAGTTGTTGGTACTACCAAGGGTAAAGGTTTCCAGGGTGTGGTTAAACGCCATGGCTTTTCGGGTGTGGGTGATGCTACACACGGTCAGCATGATCGTCAGCGCGCTCCTGGTTCGTTGGGTAACTCATCCGATGCCAGCCGTGTAATGAAAGGCATGCGTATGGCGGGCCGCATGGGCACAGACCGTGTGAAGATGAAGGGCCTGAAAGTTGTGAAAATTTTCCCTGATAAGAACTACATCCTCGTTAGCGGATCGGTACCGGGTCACAACGGTTCCATTGTTCTGATTCAGAAATAATTCACGAAACCTTCCTGATCAACAACTAAATCTGAAAGGTTTTAGAAAAAACTAAAGAAAATGCAAGTAGACGTTTTAGATATCAAAGGCAAGAAGACAGGCCGCTCGGTGGAACTGCCGGAAGAAATCTTCGGTATTGAGCCGAACAATCACGTGATTTATCTCGCGGTGAAACAATACCTGGCAGCACAGCGTCAGGGTACACATAAAGTTAAAACACGTGCCGAAGTAAAAGGCGCCAGCCGTAAGCTGCACCGCCAGAAGGGTACAGGTGGTAGCCGGAAAGGTAATATCCGTAACCCTCTCTATAAGGGTGGTGGTACCATTTTCGGACCCAAGCCTCACACTTACGATCTGAAGCTGAACCGTAAAGTGAAAGATCTGGCCAAAATGTCGGCACTGGCTTATAAAGCAAAAGAAAACGCCATTCTTGTTGTAGAAGACATCAATCTGGATGCACCCAAGACCAAGACGGTTGTTGACATCATGAGTGCATTGAAAGTGGCAGACAAGAAGCTGATGCTGATTCAGGTTGCCCAGGATGCTAACCTGTTTATGTCGGTTCGCAACGTTCCTTCTATTCTTGGGGTGGCGCTGACTGATATCAACACTTACGATATTATGAATTCGGAAGTGCTGGTGATGACAGAAAGTGCAGCACGCATTTTCTCTGAAAAAGAAGAACTGGTAGAAGCGTAAGAGACGTAAAAAGTAAGAGAACAACAATAACGTTTAAAAAATATTCAGATGAGACTTTCTGAAGTACTGATAAAACCCATTTTGACCGAGAAAGCAAACGCACAGCAGGAATCTCTGCGTCGTTATGCCTTTAAGGTGGCTCGCAAAGCCAACAAACTCGAGATCAAAAAGGCGATTGAAAGCTTTTATGGTGTTACAGTTACCGGAGTAAATACCAGCGTTAGCCCCGGCAAGAACAAAAGCCGCTTTACAAAGGCTGGTGTAATTTCTGGTCGCAAACCTTCCTATAAAAAAGCATACGTAACTGTAGCGGAAGGCGAATCGATTGATCTGTATTCGAACATCTAAATCAGCCGCCCCTGAAAAGGCAACCTGGAATGGCAATCAACCGCCGCGAAGTGTTGAGTAAAGACCTAATAAACGAATTAGAAAATGGCATTAAGAAAATTTAAACCTGTTACCGCCGGTACCCGCTGGAGAATCGGAAATGCGTATGCAGAGGTAACAACTAACACACCGGAAAAGAGTCTGGTAGAGCCGAAGAAAAGCACCGGTGGACGTAACTCGTCAGGTCACCTGAGCATGCGTTATCGTGGCGGTGGTCACAAAAAGAAGTATCGTATCATCGACTTCAAGCGTAATAAGCAGGGTGTTGCTGAAGTAATGTCGATAGAATATGATCCGAACCGTACTGCATTCATCGCACTGCTGCAATATGCCGACGGTGAAAAACGCTACATTCTTGCTCCTCAGGGTTTGCAGGTTGGTGCTAAAGTAGAAAGTGGTGATGCCGTTGCTCCTGAAATCGGGAACGCGCTTCAGATGAAGAATATGCCTCTCGGTACCAATATACACAATATCGAGATGCAGCCTGGTCAGGGTGGTAAACTGGCGCGTAGCGCAGGTTCATCAGCTCAGTTGACCAACAAAGAAGAGAAATATGCGGTTTTGAAAATGCCTTCAGGCGAGCTGCGTAAGATCCTTATCAACTGTTATGCTACCGTTGGTGTGATCAGCAACAGCGATCATAGCCTGCAGAGCATGGGTAAGGCCGGTCGCAACCGTTGGAAAGGTATTCGCCCCCGTAACCGTGGTGTGGCTATGAACCCGGTTGATCACCCAATGGGTGGTGGTGAAGGACGTGCGTCAGGAGGTCAGCCTCGCAGCCGCAACGGTCAGTACTCACGCGGTCTGAAAACCCGTACCAAAGGAAAAGGCAGCGACAAGCTGATCATCCAAAGGAAAAACGGAAGCAAGCTGGCGAAATAATTAGCTAATTAGACGATCCGGCGATTTGATTTTCAAAAGACTCAGATAACCAGATCATAAATTATCAAATAAACAACATGGCTCGTTCGATTAAAAAAGGTCCTTATATCGCTACTCACCTCGAGAAGAAAGTGATGGCAATTAATGAAGGAAAAGCCAAGAAGTCGGTTATCAAAACCTGGAGCCGCCGTTCTACAATTTCCCCCGATTTTGTAGGTCACACATTTGCGGTACACAATGGCAACAAGTTCATTCCGGTTTATGTAACAGAATTCATGGTAGGACATAAGCTTGGCGAATTTGCGCCAACCCGGAACTTCAAAGGACACTCGAAAAAAGACTAAATCAGGTGAAGGCTGATCCGACAAATTCGTTGAATCAGCTCCCAACCTAAAATCAATAAAAAATGGGAACTAGAAAGAAACTAGTGGCCGACGCCCGTAAAGAAGAAAGGAAGAATTATTTCGGTGCTACGCTGAAGAACTATCCAACATCGCCGCGCAAAATGCGTTTGCTGGCTGATCTGATTCGTGGTCAGAAGGTAGAGAAAGTACTGGCGGAGCTGGAACACAACCCTAAGCATCCTGCAGTACCTCTGAGGAAGCTGGTGTTGAGTGCAATCAGCAACTGGAAGCAGAAGAACGAGGGTGGCGATGAGAGCCAGCTGTACATAAAAACCGTTTTCGTGGATGGCGCCCGTACGCTGAAAAGAATGCGTCCGGCACCCCAGGGCCGCGGTTACAGGGTTCGTAAACGCAGCAACCACGTAACCGTGGTGGTGGGAACAAAGGCGTAGTAAATGTGCACACCTGCCGGCAGGCAGGCAAGTGTGAAGATGTGAAGATTTGAAGATGTGAAAGTGTGCAAATGGTTTACACACGACAAATAAAAAAAGCATTGATGTGGCCTCATAAACAAACTGCCACATTTACAAATTATCAAATTTAGAAAATGGGTCAAAAAGCAAATCCGATCGGCAACAGGTTAGGTATCATCCGTGGATGGGAATCCAACTGGTATGGCAGCAAGAAAGACTTCGCTTCCAAGCTGATCGAGGACAACAAGATCAGGACTTACCTGAACGCCCGTATCAATAAAGGAGGCATCTCCAAGATTGTGATCGAGCGTACGCTGGGCAAATTGATCATTACTATCCACACTTCCAAACCCGGTATCATCATCGGTAAGGGCGGTGGCGAGGTAGATCGCATCAAGGAGGAGCTGAAAAAACTGACTGGAAAGGATGATGTGCAGATCAATATCCTGGAGATCCGTCGTCCGGAGCTGGATGCCATGATCGTAGGAGACACTATCGCCCGCCAGATTGAGAACCGTATCAATTTCAAGCGTGCTACCAAGATGGCAATTGCGTCAGCCCTGCGTATGGGTGCTGAAGGAATTAAAATCAAACTGAGTGGTCGTTTGGCTGGTGCCGAAATTGCTCGTAGTGAAGAGTTCAAACAAGGTCGTGTACCGCTGCATACATTCCGTATGGATATTGATTATGCCAACGTGTTTGCACAAACAGTGTATGGTAAAATTGGTATCAAAGTGTGGATCTGTAAGGGTGAAGTACTGACCAAGCGCGACCTGAACCCCAATTTTGTGGGTGGCAAGAGTGATGTAAGTGACCGTCGTGATCGTGGGGATCGCCGCGATGACCGTCACGACCGTCGCGACGACCGCCGGGGTGGTGGTGGCCGTGGCCGTGGAGAGAGAAAAAACTAAAATTCGCTAATTAGCCGATGTGGTGGTTTGTTGAAAACACAGATCTCACATTACCAAATTGAATAAAGATGTTACAACCGAAAAGAACGAAACACAGGAAAATGCAGAAGGGTCGCATGAAAGGCGACGCCAAGCGTGGTACTACCATTGCTTTCGGAAGCTATGCATTGAAGGCGCTCGATTCCCATTGGATCACTGACCGTCAGATTGAAGCTGCCCGTCAGGCTCTGACCAGGGAAATGAAGCGGGAAGGTAATGTGTGGATCCGCATTTTCCCCGATAAGCCCATTACCCGCAAGCCGCTTGAAGTGAGGATGGGTAAAGGTAAAGGTAACCTCGAGTTTTGGGCTGCCGTGGTACAACCAGGTCGCATCATCTTCGAAATTGATGGTGTAAGCGAACAGGTGGCACGCGCTTCCCTGGCACTGGCTGCCGGCAAGCTGCCAATCAAGACGAAGTTTATCGTTCGTCATGACCTGGCAACCGCATAATAACAAAAGTGAAGATGTGATAATTGGTTATTTGAAACAACAACCCTGATCAAAGTTTCCGATTAGCTCATCCCCAAATTAAACTACTATGTCTAAAAAAGCTGATTTTGTAAAAAGCATCCGCGCCATGAGCGAGAGCGATATCAAAGCACGCCTGGAAGAGGATAAGCAGCGCCTGAAGAAACTGGAGTTTGCTCATGCTATTTCTCCTCTCGAGAATCCGATGAGCATCCGCGGATTGCGTCGTGAAATTTCACGTCTGCAGACCGAATTGAAGTTAAAGCAATCAACTAAATAACGAAAAGATGGCTGAAAGAAATTTAAGAAAAGTCAGGATTGGTGTTGTTACCAGCAACAAGATGACCAAGACCATTACAGTTGCGGTAGAACGTAAAGTTAAACACCCGATCTATGGAAAGTTCGTTAAAAAGACGACCAAGTTCCATGCACACGATGACAAGAATGAGTGCAGCATTGGTGATATCGTGAAGATCATGGAAACACGTCCGCTCAGCAAAACGAAGCGTTGGAGACTGGTGGAAGTAGTTGAGAAAGTGAAGTAATATGCCCCCTCCGGTGAATTCCGGCGGGTACCAGATAAAATTCAGAACATAATTAAATAAAACTTAAACCCTTCCGGCTGGAAGGGATTGGGGAGGCAAAATGATTCAGCAAGAAAGCCGATTGAATGTGGCCGACAACAGCGGTGCTAAAGAAGTTCTCTGCATTCGTGTGCTGGGCAACAGCGGCCAGCGTTACGCCGGTATTGGCGACAAGATCGTCGTGACTGTAAAAGATGCACTTCCTGCAGGTGGCATCAAAAAAGGTACCGTTTCCAAAGCAGTGATCGTGCGCACCACTAACAAGCTGCGTCGTAAAGATGGTTCATACATCCGCTTCGACGACAACGCGGTGGTGATTCTGAACCAGGCTGACGAACCTCGCGGTACGCGGATCTTCGGACCCGTAGCACGCGAACTTCGCGACAAGGGATATATGAAGATTGTATCTCTCGCACCTGAAGTACTTTAATTAAGCAAACAGGAGCGTGGTGAGTCGATGATATTTCACGCTTCACGATAAACAACATTCCGCAAAAACGGAGTAAAGACAGATAAAATGAAAACAAGATTCAAACCAAAGTACAATATCCGGAAAGGGGATAGCGTAGTGGTGATCGCCGGCGACGATAAGGCGCTTGATAAACCACGTACGGTAAAAGAAGTGCTGGTAGCCGAAGGTAAAGTGATCGTGGAAGGCGTGAATATCATTACCAAGCACTCAAAACCTTCTGCTCAAAATACCAAAGGTGGTATTGTAAAGAAGGAAGCCCCCATCCATATTAGCAATGTGATGCTTTGGGACGCAGCTCAGAAGCAGGGTGCTCGCGTTACACGCGTACGCAAAGAGGGTAAGACCGAGCTGGTTTTTAAAACTAAAAAATCACAGGGAGGTAAGAAATAATGAGTACGAAAGCATATTCCCCAAGACTGGCAGAAAAGTACAAATCTGAAGTTGTACCTGCCCTGGTAAAGAAATTCGGATACGGCAGCGTAATGCAGGCCCCCCGTCTGGAAAAAATTTGCCTGAACCGCGGAGTAAACGGAGCAGTATCTGACAAGAAACTGGTAGATATTGCGGTAGAAGAACTTTCTACCATCACCGGTCAACGCGCAGTAGCTACGATGTCTAAAAAAGATATCTCTAACTTCAAGCTGCGTAAGAACATGCCGATCGGCGCGCGCGTTACACTGCGTGGCGAAAAAATGTACGAATTCCTCGACCGCCTGATCGCAGTTGCACTGCCCCGTGTACGCGACTTCAAAGGTGTAAACGAAAAGGCATTCGACGGCCGTGGTAACTACACACTGGGTGTTACCGAGCAAATTATCTTCCCGGAGATCGATATCGACAAAGTGAACAAGATCACTGGTCTGGATATCACTTTTGTGACAACAGCGCAAACCGACGAAGAAGCATTCGAGTTGCTGAAAGAACTCGGCATGCCCTTCCGTAACGTGAAACCAGTTAGCAGTAATTAATTAGTAAGCCGGGATCATATCCCGGAAATAAATTCATCGAAAACAAAAAAGTACTATGGCTAAAACATCCGTCAAAGCCAGGCAACGGAAAAGAGAGAAGATGGTAGACAAGTTTGCTGCCAAACGTGAAGAGCTGAAAAAAGCCGGCGATTGGAAAGCATTAGACGAGTTGCCTCGCAACTCTTCGTCTGTGCGCTTGAAAAATCGCTGCCAGCTGACAGGCCGTCCGAAAGGGTATGTTCGCTATTTTGGTATTTCCCGTGTTGCCTTGCGCGATATGGCACTGAATGGCAAAATTCCCGGACTGAAGAAAGCCAGCTGGTAAATGGGAATCGGGAAGTGGTGAGTGGAGAGATTGTACTCTCTGGTAACCGCTAACTCTACCCACATCAAAATTAAATCACTCGTCAACTAAGATAAAATGGTAACAGATCCTATAGCAGATTTTCTGACCCGTATCCGCAATGCCCAGATGGCAGGTCACCGCGTGGTCGATATCCCTGCATCAAACCTGAAAAAGCGGATGACTGAGATCCTGTACAATCAGGGCTATATCCTGAAGTACAAGTTTGAAGAAGATTCCAAGCAGGGTATTATCAAGATTGCCCTTAAATACGACGCAGCGACCAAGCAGCCGGCTATTCAAAGCATGGAGCGTATCAGCCGTCCAGGTTTGCGTCAGTATGCCAAGCCTGCCGATTTCCGTCGCGTGAAGTCAGGCCTCGGAATTGCGATCGTTTCCACTTCAAAAGGTGTGATGACAGACAAAGAGGCTAAAGCCCAGAACGTGGGTGGCGAAGTGCTTTGCTACGTTTACTAGAATTTCGGCATAGCCCTGTACATTAAGCCGATACCTATCAGGCTGACCGGCGGGTTATGAAACAAACAACATAAACTTTAAAAGACGATAACATGTCACGTATAGGTAAGAAGCCAGTTGTAATCCCTGAAGGTGTAACCATTACCGTGGGTAAAGACAATGTGATTACGGTTAAAGGCAAGAAAGGTGAATTGCAACAGGCAATTGATCGCGATATTACTGTAGAGGTGAAAAACGGCGAAGTTACCTTCGGCCGTCCCACTGATCAGATCCGTCACCGCGCATTGCACGGTTTGTACCGTGCACTTGTTGCTAACCTGGTGAAAGGTGTAACTGAAGGTTACGAGCGCAAACTCGAATTAATTGGTGTAGGTTTTAAAGCCACCAACCAGGGTAACCTGCTCGATCTGTCGCTGGGTTACTCACACAATATCGTGTTTGAAGTACCCAAAGAATTAAAAGTAGCTACCCAACAGGAAAAGGGCCAGAACCCGATCATCACCCTGGAAGGAATCGATAAGCAGTTGATAGGACAGGTAGCTGCTAAATTGCGTAGCCTTCGCAAACCAGAACCATACAAAGGGAAAGGTGTTCGCTATATGGGCGAAGTGGTTCGCAAGAAAGCTGGAAAAGCTGCCGGTAAGTAAGGCTTAAGGTAGTCGGATTTATCCGATAGCCTTTATAAATAACAAATTGAAAAAGGTCTCCTGGCAGCATCAGGAGAACAAATCAGAAATAATGAACGGAAAAATTAAAACTCAGCGCAGACAAAATATCCGCTACCGTATTCGCCGCAAAATCAGCGGCACCGGAAGCAAGCCCCGTTTGTCTGTATTTCGCAGCAATGCAGATATCTATGCACAATTGATTGACGACACAACAGGTCTTACACTTGCTGCTGCCTCGTCTCGCGATAAAGATATTGCTGCGCAGAAAGTCACCAAGTCTGAAAAGAGCAAACTGGTTGGCGAAGCTCTGGGTCGTAAAGCCGCTGAACTGGGTATACAGGAAGTGGTGTTCGACCGCGGTGGTAATTTGTACCATGGTCGTGTAAAGTCGCTGGCCGACGGAGCACGCGAAGCTGGTTTGAAATTCTAATAAAAGTAAAACGGCAATGGATGTAGTTCCGGAGCCACAATAACAAAATAACAGTATGTCAAAAGTTAACTTGAACAGGGTAAAAGCAGGTGACCTGGAACTGAAAGACAAAGTTGTCGCCATCAACCGGGTAGTAAAAACTACCAAAGGTGGTCGTTCCTTCAGTTTCTCTGCCCTGGTAGTTGTTGGCAACGAGAATGGAGTGGTAGGACATGGTTTGGGTAAAGCCAAGGAAGTGCAGGAAGCCATTACAAAGGGTATTGAAGATGCTAAGAAGAACCTGATCAAAGTTCCGGTGATGAAAGGAACCATTCCCCACGATCAATGGGCAAAAGAAGGTGCTGCGAAAGTGCTGATCAAGCCTGCCGCCCACGGTACTGGTGTAATTGCCGGAGGTTCTATGCGTGCAGTACTGGAAAGTGCGGGTGTAACCGACGTACTGGCCAAATCCCTTGGTTCGGCTAACCCTCATAACGTGGTGAAAGCAACTTTCAAAGCACTGGCTATGCTGCGCGAACCCGTGCAAATAGCTAAAACACGGAATCTGGGATTGAAGAAAGTGTTTAACGGTCAATAGTCGGAACCAACTGGTAAAACCGGTACGCCGGCAATCGTTAACCATCTAAAAGATTTGAACAAATGAAAAAGATCAAGATAACTCTGGTAAAAAGCCCGATCGATCGCCCTGAGCGCCAAAAGCTCACACTTCAGGCACTGGGTTTGAACAAAACAAATTCGAGCCGCGAGTTGGAAGCTACTCCGCAGGTGCTTGGTATGGTGCGCAAAGTGGAACATCTGTTGAAAGTTGAATCAATTTGATTGCTTCAATCAATAAGCAGCCACCAGGCTAAGAACTGATAAGTAATAAAATTTTTAAGCGAGGGGAAATAACCCCGTAAGTCAAAATTAAGTATATGAAACTGCATGAACTGAAGCCCGCAAAAGGCGCTACACACAAAGAAAAACGTATTGGTCGCGGTGATGGTTCCGGACATGGTGGTACTTCTACAAAAGGTACAAAAGGTGGACAAAGCCGTGCCGGTTACAAACGCAAAATGGCCCATGAAGGTGGTCAGATGCCTATCCAGCGCAGAATCCCTAAACGTGGTTTCAATAACATCCACCGTGTTGAGTACAAAGTGTTCAATCTGGGTCAGCTTGATCAACTCGCTGAAAAATACAGCATCACGGAATTTTCACTGGAAACACTTTATGTTAATAACCTTATCAGCCAGACTGATCGCGTGAAGATTCTGGCCAACGGTGAGCTAAAAGGCAAATTCAGCTTTAAGGTGAATGCCATCAGCGAAAAGGCCAAAACAGCGATAGAAGCGGCCGGTGGTACCGTTGAACTGGTAAAGTAAAAATCACTAAATTGCACGGACGCATATAGCATGCGTCCTTTACGTTTTTTAGGGTACTTAAATCTTTATTGATTCCCGTGAAGAAATTAATTCAAACACTCAAGAATATCTGGAGCATCGATGAATTGAAAAGTAAAATACTTTTCACGCTCCTGATGATCGTAATATACCGCATAGGTTCGCATATTGTATTACCCGGTATCAATCCGGTGTTGATTGAAGCGAACCGGATGCAGGGCAACGGCGTGCTTGACCTGATCAATACATTTGCAGGTGGAGCATTTAATGCCGCGTCCATTTTCGCTCTCGGTATTATGCCTTATATCTCCGCATCAATCTTTATGCAATTGATGACGGTACTCGTACCACGTTTCACCAAAATGCAGAAGGAAGGTGAGAGTGGGCGCAAAAAAATCAATCAGTATACTCGTTACCTGACTGTTGCCGTTACCATCGTACAGGCGTTTGCTTATGTAACGTATCTGCGTCAAACACAGCAGCCAGCCATGATTGCTGCTTTCGAGCCATATTTCCGCCTTACCACTATCATCGTACTCACAGCAGGTACCCTGTTTGTGATGTGGATGGGTGAAAAGATCACTGACAAAGGACTGGGCAACGGTACTTCCTTGATCATCATGATTGGTATCCTGGCGCGTTTGCCTCAGTCATTTCTGCAGGAATTGCAGGAGAAAGGCACAACCAGTGGTGGCATTCTGATTTTTATTATTGAGCTGATCATTCTGGTTGCAATTATATTGGGATGTATTCTGTTGATCCAGGGTGTGAGGAAAGTTCCTGTTAATTATGCGAAGCAGGTTGTCGGAAATCGTCAGTTTGGCGGTGCCCGTCAGTTCCTTCCCCTGAAAGTGAACAGTGCCGGCGTTATGCCGATCATCTTTGCGCAGGCCATCATGTTTTTGCCCACCTTATTTACTCTGGGTGGTCAAACTGAAATAGGGCGGATGTTCACTGACCATAAGAATCTGGCATATATGGCCGTGTATTCCGTGGTGGTAATTGGATTCACTTTTCTTTATACAGCGCTTATTTTTAATCCCAAGCAGATCGCTGAGAATCTGAAGCAGAACAATGGTTTTATTCCCGGCGTGAAGCCCGGACAACCCACTGCTGATTATATCGGGATGGTGATGGACCGCATTACTCTCCCTGGTGCCGTGTTGCTGGCTTTTGTGGGTATTTTGCCTGGTATTGCCGACCGACTTGGAGTAACGCAAGGCTTTTCTACCTTCTTTGGTGGTACATCTCTTTTGATCATGGTAGGTGTAATTCTTGATACCCTGCAACAGATCGAAACGCAGTTGTTGATGCGTCAGTACGATACCCTCATGAAGAGTGGTCGTATCCAGGGACGTCAATCCACTTCGGCTGTTCAGTACTAATCGTCTCGTTTTACATATTTGTATAATGAAGCCCGGCTTAGGCCGGGCTTTGTTTTTTGGGGAGTGGTGAATGGGGAGTGGTGAGTGGGGAGTGGTTGTTTTGGGAGTGCATAGTTTCGGTGCAATGCCATGGTGGCTGGCCTTTTGCTGCTGGCCAGGATTTACTCGAGGTAGTTGTTTGAGTAAATAGTGTCAGCTGCCTTGTTGGCCTGACCGACCGTTTGCTGAGATTCAGGTTGTACCCCGGTCGGAAGGGCGGTCCGACCGAGGGTTGTTTTGAGTGCATTGTTTCGGCGACAATAGCGGTCGGACCGATCTGCACCTTCGATTCAGGTTGTACCCCGGTCGGAAGTGCGGTCCGACCGAGGGTTGTTTTGAGTGCATTGTTTCGGCGA
>JBKBHA010000007.1:0-211712 GCA_046297935.1 Chitinophagaceae bacterium | reverse complement strand
GATGCATCATCCAAAAGCCCCAACGATGATTAATAACCGCCAGTTCGCTGAGCCTGTCTCTTATCACTTGGTCATCCGTTTTGGGCTTTGCCTGATAGTAATAAACCGACGGCTGAATATTGAATAGTCCAAAGGCCTGCCGCAGACTAATGCCAAACTGCTGCCGGCTGTAGTCTGCCAGCTCCCGCTTCTCAGCAGGCCCTATAGCTTTTTTTCAATCACATCCCTTAAAACAGTAATCTGAAGGGTTTGCTCAGCCACTATCTTCTTGTACTGAGAAAGCTCAATCTCCAGCTCCTTTAGCTTTTTGAGGTGATTTACGTCCATGCCGGAATACTTTGTCTTCCACTGGTAGAACCTTGGCTGGCTGATACCATGTTCGCGGCAAATATCCGATACTT
The DNA here is from genome assembly GCA_046297935.1 of Chitinophagaceae bacterium. Lineage (GTDB taxonomy): Bacteria > Bacteroidota > Bacteroidia > Chitinophagales > Chitinophagaceae > CAYMZZ01. Next base: position 211,311 of record JBKBHA010000007.1, on the reverse strand, counting down.
TCTGGCCGCTCTCTTGCTGCTTGAGGATTCCGATGATCTGCGCCTCGGTAAATTTTGTCTTTTTCATTTTGCTTTTCCCGTTTAAATCAAACAATTGTTTTCTATTTTCAATCGCTACGGTTTAAAGGGAAGCTTTCAGTGCTAACCTCTTATATTTTTATGAGAAATTAGAACAACTGGTGGAAGCAGTACATATCATCCACCGAAGCACTGAAAGAAGGCCTTCTGAATAACATGGCCTCCTTTTGTTTAATTTAAAAATCACCTAAAGTCTTGAGGGGAATAAAAGTAAAAAGCTAACGAATAGTAAAAACTTTCCTCATTAAGTAGAGAATTTGGAAATAGATTAACCGAGATTTGGAACATCTTAAGATTTTTTATACTTTGTCAGAAGGCGAGAGCCATTAAACCTTTTTCCTAACCTATCCTTTTCACTCAATGCAAAATTTAACTGCTAAAAAGATCGTTGAATTCAAGAGACTTCCCCAAACAAGAAAGCAAACTTTTGTAAATAACTTGAAAAAGCCAGTTGTCAAATCTGATTCAGGAGGCGACTATTGGATTAGTTGTATAAGCGCAATAACAAGTGCATGTAAAAACAATAACAATGAGTTGATTACTGACAAAATTGATTTTCTTTTAGCCCAGCAAAAGTCTACCGCTTTTAAACGTACAAAAGACATGTATCAAAGAAATATTGACATACTCTCTGGATATAAAGACTATGATTTTACAAAACTGAAGCCCAAAAAGACTACTGAATTTTTAACAAGACCAAATGTTAAACACATTCTAACGATCAAAGGCCTTTCAGTCCAAGTATTTCCCAATCATGTATTCACCTATAAAAATGATAGTACTAACGAAGTTGGCGCTATATGGTTCGTTGCTCAGTTAAATGGATTCAAAAATGATGAATTGCAAATTTTTTCAGAATTACTTTATAAATATCTATCAGCAAATTATTCTAAAAAGCATGTTATCAATTCAAATTTTTGCACTGCCATTGACGTAGTTACGCAAAAGGAATTCAAACACTCTAAGATTATCAACACTGGGGCAGAGTCAGTGTTAGATCTGACGATTTCAGACTTAAAAACGTTCTTAAAGTAATCAAATTTCACCCAATTTTATATGACGTAGAAGTCAAAAATAGCTATATGGAAAAGCAAGAAAAATTTATAAAAACAAGAATTTCTTGTGAAAACTTAGCTCCTCTGCTAAAACTTGAAGGAGAGTTAAAAACTGAAACTTTACGAATAGCAATATTTGCAAACAACGGAAGTGGGAAAACATTTCTAAGTAGGATGTTGCGATTGGCCGAAAAAGATTATAACCCGGTTCCTGAATTGGACGGAAAATTATTTACTGATAAGCTACTTGCATTTGATAAGTCAAAGTGTAAGCTTTCTATTACAATTACCGATAAGGAAAATAATATTGTTGAGGATTTTGAAATAAATGTCAATGCAGGCGTAGAACCACAAAAACCAACACCTAAATATATTTATCATTGTTTTAATGAGGACTATGTTGAAGAAAATATTAAAACACTGAGCTATCAAAAGGATAGTAACATAGTTGGTTATATCTTAGGCAAAGCGAACATTGATGTTTCAAACGAAAAAGCAAAGAGATTTCAAAAGCAAGTCGAAAAAGAAAAACTGGAAGAGAAAATAAAAAGAAATATTTCAACTGCTGTATCGAAAAAAATTTCAAGTATTCCAAATATTAATCGACTGAATGAGTATAAGTTATTGACTTTTGAGAAAATAGCTTCGGATTCAGCGTCAGCATTCGCTGATTTAAAAAAGAACTACAAGGAATTATTAGCTGACTATAACAAAATAAAGTCAGTACCAGAGAATTTAGAAGATATAACATCTATACCCCTTTTTGATTTAGACTTTTCAATATTGGACGAAATTGAATTAACATTAAAGACTTCTTATAACATTGGAAGTTTTAGTGATTCATTTAAGGAGAAAATAGCATCAAAAAATGAATTCATTGAAATGGGACTTGAGTTAACAGGGGATGCAAAAGAATGTCCATTTTGTGAGCAGAAATTTAATAAGGCGGCAATTGAGCTTATTGATAGTTATACAGCTTTTTATAAGGATGAAGAGGCGAAAACAATAAAACTGTTGAACAATCAAAAGTATATTCTCAGAGAGCTTCTGAAACAAGTGCAAAAATTGTCGGGAGTCACCAATGAACGGATTATAAAGTACACCGAGTATGTGAGCAAATATATTCCTTCGTTGGAGAATAGCACAATGAAGACGATTGATTACGAATCAATAAAAGATGGGTTAACTAAGATTGCCAAACAAATAGATGTCAAAATAGTTGGGATTGGTGCTAAATTAAAGTTAGACAAGAAGATAGTTTCGGATATAAAAGAATCCATCACGTCCATATTATCTGACTTAGAGGATAATAATGAAAAAATAGACGAGGTAAATACTCGAAAAAACGGCATCGACAATGAGAATAAAAATGTTAGAAGAGAATTATGTAAAATAATTTTTAACGATTTACTGATTCAAGAACAGTCCGGAATTCAACAACTAAAAGATTTAAGTCAAGAATTGAAAGAGCTTGATCTTGATATAAACCAAAAGGAGGAAAAGCAAAAAATAAGTAAAAAGTCAAAAGTCTCGGCCACTATAAAGAGTGTTTTACACAACTTCTTCGGAGATAAATACTCTCTAGATGAAGACACTTTTAGACTAACAATTAATCAAAGAATTTTAAACGATGGTCAAGCAAAGAATGTTTTAAGTCAAGGGGAAAAAACTGTCATTGCCTTTGCCTATTACTTAGGGGATTTACATTTAAAAATCGAGAAAGAGGATGATTACAAAAGACTTTTCTTTATTATAGATGATCCAATATCCAGCATGGACTTTAATCACGTATATTCACTAAGTGGTGTAATTAGAAGTTTAAATGAAATCATTAAATCTGATCCAGTAAGGTTTCTAATATTTACCCATAATCTTGATTTTATGAGAGTCTTAAGCAGTAATAAGATTGTCAGCAAGAGTTATTTCTTAAAAGACTCAAGCTTAAAAGAATTTAAGAACAATCTTACTGTTCCTTACATTAGTCACCTGCACGATATTTATAAGGTTTCAAAAAAGCTCATTTCACCCTCGCACACCACTGCGAACTCTATTCGCCATGTCATAGAAACTTTAAATAAGTTTGAGAATATTGAAGCTAACACTGAATCTATTTCAAGCTATATAAAGGAAAATATCTCACAGGAAAGCAAGACCTATACTTTGATACATGATTTATCGCACGGGGGATGGAGAACTGAGCAAGCTCCAATTCACGAAGATGATTTTGTTCTTGTTTGCGAAACTATCATTCAACTCGTTGAAAAAAAATATAAAGGGCAAATTGAATATTGCACCAAGCTAAATTAATTCGATTAAATTTACGATATGACAACAGTTGTTCTCGATACAAATATTTGGATATACCTCACCTCTGATTCTTATTTTGAGCTGTGGCAAAAGCTCAAAGAAATGAAGGAAAATAAGGACATAAATATAGTTGTTAATGACATTATTATGCTTGAATGGGAAAGAAATAGAGAAACAACTATAAAGAATTTAATAGATAACATTAAACGAGAGTATAGGTCAGCGAAGAATCTTGCAAGCTATTTACCCTCAGATGCAAAAAACGCATTCTTGAAAAACATTTCAGAATATCAAGAAGAAAAGAATAGAGTGAAAATGGCAGAAAATAGGGTTAAGGAAGTTGAAGCATTTATGCACTCATGTAACATGTTTAAAGTTACAAATGATCAAAAACTATTTGTATCTGAACTTGCAATTAATAAAGTTCCTCCGTTTCAGAATAACAAAAATAATTTCAATGATGCCTTAATAATTAGGAATGTTTCTGAAGGAATAAAGCAAACTGATTTCAATAAATATGATTTGATTTTCGTCTCGAATAACCCTGATGACTTTATTGATAAGTCGTCTAAGCAACCATATCCAGATCTATTTAAAGGGCTTGAAAACATTAAACTAAAAACCGTTACAGAATTAGGCGAGGCATTGAAACTGGCTCCAGAACTTTTTGATGGCTTTGATGAATGGGTAGAAAGCCAATTAGAAGCAGAGGCTCTTTCCGCATGGGAAATAAGTAGAGGTAAATAGAAGACCTATCGGGTAATAAATTTTTGGAAGTCCCAACTTATCCTTAAAGTTCCAAAACCTCAATTTTCTAATAGGTGGATGAAAGCGACTCCCACCTCAAATAATAGCCCCCAGGGTATTTGCGTAGCAAAAGGGGGACGGGATATGTCTTTGGGGAAATCTTAAAATGATGTATTTCGTCCCTTATATTCAACCGAAAATTTCGGAATAGGTGAAAGAGAAAAGGGGTGCCAGAAATGCCAGTTTTGGAGGTTATTTCCTTCCAAATGGATTTGGTGGCTCATAGAAGTAAAAATAGCATACGGAGTCAATATTAAGCTTAAAATGCCATTTCGAGGCCTTTTAGGAGAGAAATAAACTTAAACGCTATGCTATTAGCAATATCCTACGTTTTTAGTTATTGGATAATGTCGGTAATCTAAGCGGTTTGGTAACTAAACTGGTAACCTATAAATTAAAAATATGATGAAACCCTTTACTATCAAGGCTTTTGGAGGAACAGGGTTAATCCCAGCGGGATCACAAAAAGGTCGCTTCATAGATGAAGTGACCTTTTTTAATTTTGATGCAATCCTTGCAAGCCATCGTCGAGGATTGGTTCTGCAGCATAGAGCATCCCGATTTTAGATCACAAAAACATTCCTTTCAACTACCTTCTAACGAAAGTTTACAGACCGCATTTGGCTCACAAAAAAGACATTTTTAATGCTTTCGGATAAGCGACTTGAACTACGGTACCATACAACCACCAGGTGTATTGGCCCTTCGTCAGAATAAAGTGTACACGCATGGCCGTTTGACAGTCCTCTGTCATTAGCAAATCAGCGCAAATGCCCCGGCCCTCAGTTAAAACTCCGTCTAAATTCGACCGGTGAAAAATTGGTCTTGGTCTTGAACAACTTACTAAACGATTGCGGATGCTCGAATCCCAGACCGTAGGCAATTTCGCTTACCGACAATTTGGTAGCGGAAAGCTGCTCTTTGGCTTTTTCTATCAGTTTATTATGAATATGCTGCTGAGCGTTTTGGCCGGTAAGGGAACGGAGCATATCGCTCAGATAACTCGGAGACAGATGCAGCCTTTCGGCCAGTTGCTGCACGGTGGGAATTCCGTTTTCAAGTGAATGTTCGCTTCCAAAATATTCATCCAAAATTTCTTCAAGACTTTGTAGCAGGTCATTACTTATGGCCTTACGCGTATTGAACTGACGACGATAAAATCGATTGGCATAGTTAAGCAGCAAATCAATTTGAGAAATGGTAACGTCCTGGCTGAAATCGTCCAGGCGTCCATTCAGTTCTTCGTCAATATGATTGAAAATAGTCAGTATAATAGCCTTTTCTTTGTCGGACAAATGCAGCGCTTCGTTGGCGGAATATGAAAAAAATCCGTACTGCTTTATTTTTTTGGCCAACGGATATGACCGGAGAAAATCCGGATGAATCAGGAGGGTATATTGAGAACAGACACCGCCGTGATTCTCGTCTTTTCCAATGATCTGTCCGGGTGCTGCAAACAACAACACTCCTTCGTCAAAATCATAATAATGCTGACCGTAACGAATTCGTCCACTCAGCCGCGGTTTATAAGAAATTTTGTAGAAATGAAGGATATGGGATGCTGGAACCGTGTTTTCCACCAAGCGGTTGCTTTCAGCACCCAGAATGGTGATCAGCGGATGATTTGGCTCAGGCAGACCAAAGGCACGCGCCGCTTCGGTAAGCGACTTAAACTGGTGGGGTTGAACGGTTTCCTTTTTCATCTTTAACAAATTTATTTAAAGGTAACCGATCGGCTGATGCCGATCGGTTACCTGGTTGATACTATTTCATTATCCCTGCGCGGCGATCGACACTTCTTCCCAGGCTTCCCACTCAGCCAAACGGCCGGCATATTCTTCCCGCACCCATTGCAGGTTATGGCTGCCAAGCGATAATCGAAGAGGTGGGTTTTTGGCATCAACAGCCGCAAATAATGCCGGTGGAGTTGCTTCTGGCTTCCCTCTATCCAAATTTTGAAGCTTCTGATAGAAGTTATTTTTGAAGTCATCATAAATTGCCATACCAGCAGCAAATTTAAGCGACTGCGGGCTGCCGAATTCAGTAGCATAGGCACCGGGTTCGATGATGGTTACTTTGATACCAAATTCCTTCACCTCCAATGCCAGGCTTTCATGTATTGCTTCAAAGGCCCATTTTGATGAAGCATAATAGCCGATCACCGGCAAAGTAACATGGCCGAGATTGCTGGAAGTACCCAGTATATGGCCATGACCCTGCTTCCGCAATATCGGCAAAGCAGCCTGTATGACGTTTACAGCACCAAAAATATTGGTGTCGTACATTGCCTTAATATCTTCTGCACTCGCTTCTTCAATAGTCCCCACCAGCGAATAGCCGGCATTGTTGAGAACAATATCAATACTTCCAAATTGCGCATAGGCTTTCTGAATCGCCTCTCTGGCCTTTACAGCATTGGTAACGTCCAGTTCCAGGGTCAGCACCCGATCACCAAATTGTTCGTTTAGTGAGGCAATACTTTCCAGCCGGCGAGCCGTAGCAACCACCCTGTCGCCGCGTTGTAGTGCCGCTTCCGTCCATATTCGGCCAAAGCCACGTGAAGCACCCGTGATAAACCAGATTTTGCTTTTCGGCGTTGATTGTTGATCTGACATTGTAATTATTTTTTTTATGAGGACAAATCTCAGCAGTCCCCACCAGCTACAAGTAGTCAAATCGGGCGAAATTGTATCCTAAATGAGTAATCCTGTACTGTTTCCTTAATACAGAACTATCAGGACCTGTGCCAACAGGCCAGGCAAATGCGTGTTACCAGGATCGGTCTGAAATACTTTTGCCGTCCATCACCAACATTATATCTTCGCATCATGACGATGACCGTAATGTTATAATAAATTCTACAGCGATTATGATCTGCTCCATACGGGGCTGAGTTTCTATTGTCTGAACATTTATTAAACATTATGAAAGAAATATTGAATTTGCAACAAATCAACAGGTTTGTTGCCGACGGCTACATTTGTATTGAAAACGCGTTTGACGCCAATCTGGCCAAACAGGCCAGAGAAATTCTCTGGAAAGATATTCCCGCTGATCCCAACAACAGAAGCACCTGGACTCAACCGGTAATCAGATTAGGCATGTACAGCCAGGAGCCTTTTGTGAAGGCTGCTAACACCGCCTTACTTCAGGGTTGCTTCGACCAACTTCTTGGCCCGGGCAACTGGCTTCCCTGCGGAAGCATGGGCGCGTTTCCGATCAGGTTTCCCTCGGACACAGATGCCGGCGACACGGGCTGGCATGTTGATGCTGGATTTGCCGGGACTGACCCTGCCAACTTTTTCGAGTACAGAATAAACCTATACTCGAAAGGACGCGGCCTGTTGATGCTCTTCCTTTTCTCTGACGTTGGCGAAAATGATGCGCCCACGCGTTTGCGCAAGGCATCACATTTCGATATCGCCAGGCTACTTGCCCCGGAAGCTGAAAAGGGCTTATCATTTATGCAATTGGCAGAAAAGCTATCTTCTCTACCCGAGCACGAAATAGCCTATGCCACAGGTAAAGCGGGCACAGTTTATCTATGTCATCCATTTCTTATACACGCGGCACAGCCACACCGTGGATCTGCACCAAAATTTATGGCGCAGCCGCCACTCATCACGAAACAGCCATTTACACTTACAATCAATAAGGAAACTTGCCCGGTAGAAAGAGCGATCATCGAGGCTCTTCATCAAAAAGGCAACCCGTCATTCACGAGTCCGGATGGCAATTAATCCTTCGAGCGATAGACAGGCAAAACAACTCACGGTCGTCCTGAAGGGGGCGGCTGTGTTGTTTTGGCCAATATCTACAATTCGATGTACCTATAGCTCTAAGAAAAACAGAAAAAATCAGCGAACTGATCCAGCATCGTAGTGCTTGCGCGCAAAATACGCGATCGGTATCCCCAACACCAGACCCAACAACACCCAGGTTAAAAATGCACGCGCCAGTAGAAAAGGTCCCGCTGCAGGCAAACTGGTCATGGGCAGCAGTACCAGGTTCATCGTTAAATTGACGAAAACGGCATACAACAATCCGCTAACGACAAACTTGCGTGCCAGCGGGCGAATGAAAGGGTAAATTAGAAAATAGAACAGGGTAAAGAGAAAGCAGATGGAAAAATGAATGAATAGCCCCAGCATCTCAGCTCCTACCCCGCCGGCCATCCCTTTCTCCAAACCCAGCAGGCCGCTTGCAATATACTTTAGCAACCGCTCGGGAAACTTACCATTTACTACATAGAATTCTGTTATTGCGAGCAACAAATCCGCTACTCCCACGTAGAATGTCGTTTCCAGTACCGGTGCGAGGATTTTCTTCATAAATAGTCGGAGTATTTCCTACAAATCTGCATAAAATTAGAAACAAAATCCTGTTCAATTTTTACATTGACGCCAACGACATCTGCTTTTGGACCCACCATTTCGATTACACAGCGATAAAATTTGAACTTCTCGAAAATAAATTTGTGCAATCAAATGCTTGCATTATTTTTACAGCCAAATAGATCAATCAATGAGATTACGCAGAGATGTTTTCCAGGCAATAGCTGACCCAACCAGGCGAGATATCATTGGGCTGTTATGTAAAGGCCCCATGAACGTGACGCAGATTGTGGAACAATTTCAAACAACCCGCCAGGCAGTATCGATCCACATTAAATTATTGAAAGAGTGCGGGCTATTGGAAATTCGGCAAAAAGGGCGTGAGAAAATATGTGTAGGCAAGTTGCAGGCGCTCGACGAAGTATCGAACTGGGTTGAGGTTTCTCGAAGGGAATGGACGGCTCGCTTCAGGAAGCTGGACAATTATCTTACTGAAATAAAAAAAAATCAGCATGCAAGAAAAAAATAGAGCCCTGGAAATTTCTCAGTTATTCGATGCCCCCTGCGACATGGTTTTCACTGCTTGGACAGAACCCGCACATCTTCAACACTGGTTCGCACCCGAAGCATGTGAAATTGAATTCAAATCAATCGACGTGAGGACAGGCGGTAAATTTCACTGGGTAATCCGAGACAAGAAAAATGGTGATTGCTGGATAAAAGGGCAATATCTGGAAGTAACTCCTCCGACAAAGATCGTGTACAAAATGGCGTTCACCAACGAAGCCGGCGATGACTTGAAAGCTGTTCCTTCCAACAAAAGTGTCGACTGGCCTCAGGAACTCGTTACCACCGTCAACTTTGAAGCTATCGGTGAAAAGACTGAAGTAAAAGTACATCAATCAGTCCCTGAGTCGGAAGCAAAAAAGACGGGCGCTTATAGCAGTTGGTTCAGCATGTTCAACAACCTGCAGAATTTATTAAAACAGAGTATTCGTGAAAATTATTAGTCTGGCAATCATTTGTTTTGTTCTTTCATCTTGCAACAATACCAACAAATCAGAAAAAATGAGTTTAAACAAACTGACAGTCCGTGCGTACATGGAAGCATTTCAGCGAAAAGATCATAAAGCTATCCTTGATTGTGTTACTGAAGATGTTATTTGGGTATTACCTGGCGTATACAGACATGAAGGCAAGGCAGCTTTTGAAAAGGAAATTGATAACGAAGGCTTTTCAGGTAAGCCCACTATTGCCGTTACGAGACTAACGGAAGAGAACGACATTGTTGTTGCCGAAGGTAGAGTTAAAGCTCAAACAAGCGATGGGAAAGTTGTTTACCTCGCGTTTTCAGATATTTTCGAAATGAGATCGGGTCTAATTCAGAAGTTGACAAGCTATCTAATGCAGGTCAGCGGCACGGATCAATTCTAGTGCAGAATTCTAATCGACTATCGACGATGATGCGATCAATTTGAAATCCGCGTACTGCCAGGCTTTTTCAAAATCGGCCTGCACAGCCAGGGCTTCGGCCATTCGACCCTGCTTTTTCAGTACCTGCGCCAGACCAACCAGCGCCCAGCCATTTTTTTTCCAGGTCTTCAAATCATCGCGATAAACCTGCTCAGCTTCCTTCGTGCGTCCGGCAGCAGCCAATACAGCACCTAAATGCTGTCGAACGGAGAAAAACCAGTCGGGTGGTTCATTATAATTCAGTTGATCCTCTATGGCAACGGCTTCTCTCAACTGTGAGATCGCAGCATCAGTTTTCTGCTCATGATACAATATTGCAGCAGATAACACCCTCAATGCGATTTGCGCCAGATCAGCAGTCGTGTTAATACCCCATACCGTCAGGTCTTTCAGACTGCTGTCTGAAGCCAAACGCTTAAGTTGCTCCAGCTCTTTTCCGGCAGCAGCCATGTTGTCTTTTCCAACATATGCCAGTCCGCGGGCATAGTGCCAGACAGCGCCGGGATATACCAGATCGTCACCGGGTGCGGGTATCGTAAGTATGGTATCCCACATTGAAAGTTTTGCAGCCACATAATAGGGTATGGTGAAATAATGCTGCAGCGTACCCCAGCCGGGTTGGCGCATAATATCCTGACTGGTATGCTGCTGTAGTTTCAGAGCCGACTGCCAGGCCAGCCTGGAATTGCCTTCGAGAGTAGCAGTAGCAGCCAAAAAATGATAGTTGTGTGGATAGTAGGCTAAGGGATAAGCTCCCTGTGCATGACAGGCGGTAGTGTAAATGCTGTCCACTTCTACGGCCATTAAATTAGACAGGGTGCCTAAATGGTAATCGCCGGTATTGATATAAATATGAGAGGGCATATGAACCAGGTGACCAGAGCCGCGCACAAGCGTGTCGAGCAGACGCGCGCTTGCTAACGCAGATTCGGGGTTGGCAGATGCCTCCAAAGCATGAATATAAAAATGATGGGCGCCGGGATGCCGGGGATTCTTTTTCATCAGCTGTTGTAAAACGGCAAGCAGCTCAGGTGTCCACTCTTTGGGAGCACGGGTTGCTTTATCGTACAAATCCCAGGGATGCAGATCCATCAGTGACTCGGCATAGAGCGCACCAATATCGGGGTCGTCGGGATATTGATCATACACTTTCTTCATAGCGGCTGCATAGGCTATATCCAGCGCTCCCCTATCAGCCGGAGGTTCTGCAACATACCGGCTACTCAACGCTTCCACCAGCGCGGCCTCTTTTGCTGTACAGTTGCCAATTAATTTCTTTGCCATTACTGCTGCCTCATAAGCCCTTTGAAAATTATCTTCCTCCATTCCGGCATTGTAATTGGGACCAAGCACGTAGGCATAGCCCCAAAATGCCATGGCGCAGGTAGAATCTAAACGAGTAGCTTCATAAAATGAACGGGCCGCTTCGGCATGATTGAATCCGTAAGCCAGCATTAAACCCTGATTAAAATACCGTTGTACGTCGGGATGATTGCTGCTTACGGCAAAGTCTACACCCTCGAGGCCTTCAAAAAGGGGGGCTTTTTTGCCGGAACTGTACCAGGCTTTGTCGTGCGTTGGGGGTACATAACATCCAATCGTACTCGTCTCGGATTTGGTAGAATCAGACTGGTTGCAGGAGAATGACGGAACCAGCAGTAAAAACAGCAACTGGCGCATACTAGGTGGGTTTGGTTATAGTAAAGTGAAAGAAAGTTTTCGGGGGAACAGAACGTCCAAACTCTCTGCAATTCGTCAATCGGCAAACATTTCTGTTCCCACCGATTTACACAAATAAGACAGGTGCAAGCGACGCGCAGACGGGCATTTGAATTTCCCCTTTTATTTCCTACTATTTACTCACCCATTTCGGCTTCGCCTTCAATACCTTTTTTTGAACGGGGCAACCGTCTGCATGCGCTCCGGGTAAAAAGCCGATGCTCATCAAAAACTCGCCTACAATCTCGCCGCCTGTAAAACGAAAGGTCTTCTTAAAAAGCTTCACCCATTCTTCCTTAGACAGCGGATGTTGCGCATCCAGCCAGTTCAAAAAACTGCCATGCTGCTTTTGCAGCAGCAAAATAGTTTTGGCATTCTCGATAGCTGCATTAATCTTGAGCCGGTTTCGGATGATACCAGGGTCATTCATAAGACGCTCACGATCCTTGTCGGTAAAAGCTGCTATTGTACGGATCTCAAATCCCCTGTAGGCTTTTCGAAATCCTGCTTCTTTCTTTAAAATCGTTTCCCAACTCAATCCTGCCTGGTTGATCTCCATGATCAGACGACCGAAAAGCTCATTGTCGTCGGCGATGGGGAATCCGTAAAAAAGATCATGATAGCGTTTATGTAGTGACTTGCGTTCGGCAGGCTGCATCGTTTCGATGGCAGAACAGTAGCTCATGTTTATAATTGGAGAGGTGAAAAATCAAAACCAAAAGTAAAGTGCATTTCTGTTCCGGCAAATTAACAGATTTATGTCTTCCTGGATGCTTTCATTACTCTAAAACGCTCACTGCGAACTCTGCGTAAAATCTCGGCGTTCTCCGCGGTTAAATGGGTGCCGCGAAATTTTAGAAAGAAAAACCACAAAGTCGACCACCCAATCATCCAGGCTTAAAAGGCTTTAACAAAGCTTTCACAGACTGGAAATCAGTCCCCGCAGTACGTATTCGTTCGTACCCCGGCTAGCACTCACATTTTCTTATACTTACTTCGCCCTATTCCCTATTTTTGCTTGCCCCAAAAAGGGCCAAAACATTTCGGTATGAATTTTAAAAAAGTCAACAACCTTACCGGCTGGGCCGTATTTCTGATTTCACTGGCCACCTACATGCTCACCCGCGAAGCCCGTGGCAGTCTTTGGGACTGTGGCGAGTTTGTAGCCACAGCCAAAAACCTGGGTCTGCCCCACCCTCCCGGTGCACCGGTTTTCACCCTGCTGGGTCGCTTTTTTATAATTCTATTTGGCGATGACCCAATGACTGCTGCCAATGCCGTGAACTTCATGAGTGCATTGGCTAGTGCTGCCACCATTCTGTTCTTGTTTTGGACCATCACCCATTTTGCACGCAAAATGTTTGTAAATGCCGGCGAAGAACTGAACGCCTCTCAGATGTTTACTGTAATGGCGGCTGGTGCAGTTGGCGCCCTTGCTTACAATTTCTCCGACTCCTTCTGGTACAGCGCTGTTGAAGGTGAAGTGTATGCACTTTCTTCCTTCTTCACGGCGCTGGTATTTTGGGCGATCTTGAAATGGGAACATTCCGACGAACATGGTGGCGATGATGCGGCTGCCCGAATGCGCAGCGACCGCTGGATCGTTTTCCTGTTTTTCATGATTGGGCTTTCAATCGGTGTGCACCTCTTGAACCTTCTGACCATCCCGGCTATTGTGATGGTATATTATTATCGTCGCTACCAGCCGACTGTGAAAGGTGCGATCATCGCTTTTCTCGTGGGTTGTCTGATGGTGGGAATCGTACAGGTTACCATTATTCAATACTCCATGAAAGCAGCGGGCCTGTTTGATGTATTTTTTGTCAATTCCCTCGGCACGCCTTTCTTTACCGGCTTCGCACTTTACTTCGTGGCGCTGGCTGCTGTAATTGCATGGGGACTTCGATTCAACAAAACTAACTTTAACCAGGTAACCGGTACCATCTGGTTCCTGCTGTTTCTGGGCCTTTCGGTACTTCCCTTCTTTATGGTACCTGGCAGCTCGGGTGGTGCCATGTTCCTGAAATTTTTACTGGTAGCAGGCGTAGCCGCTGCATTAGGATATGTATTCAAGCCAAGCGCTCTGCGAGTATTAAAATTGGTGTTGTGGTCCTACACATTTGTGTTGCTCGGCTACTCACTTTATTTCACTGCACTGATTCGTTCAAACGCCAATCCTACGATCGACATGAACAATGTCGACAACCCTATTAACCTTGTTTACTATCTCAGCCGTGAGCAGTATGGTAGTGCACCATTGGTCTTTGGTCCTCACTATGCGGCACAGCCCGACGATATAGTAGAAGGCGAAATGCGCTATGCCCGTGGCACCGACAAATACGAAGCCGTTGGCCGCACACGCGAATATTCTTATCCCGTGAGCGAACAAATGCTTTTCCCCAGAATCTGGGATCCAAGCGAGGATCAGGGTCATGCCCGGTTTTATGCACAATGGCTGGGGCTGGGAGTTGATCGGGAAGGTCGCTATGAGGCACCCAGCTATGCAGACAATATCAATTGGTTCTTTACCTACCAGATGGACCTGATGTACTGGCGCTACTTCATGTGGAATTTCGCTGGCAAGCAAAACGATGTGCAGGGCCTGGGCAATGTGCGGGATGGTAACTGGATCACCGGGGTGTCTTTTATCGACAATCAACGTCTTGGCGACCAGTCGAAGTTGCCCGAGAGTCTGCAACACAACAAGGCGAACAACAAGCTTTACATGCTGCCATTTGTACTCGGCATCATCGGTTGTATGTTTCAGTTTTTCAGGAACCGCCGCGACTGGGTGGTAAGCTTCCTGCTTTTCTTCTTTACCGGTATTGCAGTGGTGCTTTATCTGAACCAGCCGGGCAATCAGCCCCGTGAGCGCGATTACGCTTACGTAGGTTCCTTTTATGCCTTCGCCATCTGGATCGGCCTCGCCGTGGTTGCCTTTGTCCGCATGGCAAGGGAAAAAGCAGACAAATTAACTTTCCAGAACACCCTCTTATATGGTTCTGCACTCACTTTCCTTATTACGGCTATGAGTTCATTGAAAGGAAGTGGATCATCTATCATTGTTGCCTGCCTGGGTGCCACGGCAATTTATGCGGCAGTTACAGCAGCGGTCACGTTGTTGCTACGCGCCATATCGGGTGGCGGACAAAAGAGTGGCATCGTTAATATTGGTGCCGCTGCGCTTAGCCTGGCTATTCCGGTGCTGATGGCTCAGCAGGAATGGGATGACCATGACCGTAGCAAAAAAGTACTCGCTCCCGATCTGGCCCGCGACTATCTGGAAAGCTGCGACTCAAACGCCATCATTTTTACATTTGGCGATAACGACACCTACCCCCTCTGGTACGCACAGGAAGTGGAAGGCATCCGTACCGATATCCGCATCATTAACAATAGCCTGTTAGGAATTGACTGGTATATCGATCAGCTTCGTTACAAAGTCAACAAAGCAGATGCAGTAGATCTGTACTGGGATGCAGAAAAAACAAGGGGCAATAACCGCAACTTTGTAGTCTTTGATCCCAAACGTTTTAACCAAAACGTTTTTGAAGACCTCAGCAAAGTGATGGATTATATTGGCAGCAATGATCCCGCGAAACAAAATGTGTCCAGAGGTGAGCCACTGCCTTCCTTCCCGGTAAAGAAAGTATATGTCAATGTGAATGAAGCACTCGTTCGCAGCAACGGTACGGTGAATCCAGACGATAGCATCATCAATCCGATGCGCTTTGAAATTCCGAAAAATTCGTTGTATAAAAATGATCTCGTTATTCTGAACATCATTGCGGCGAACCAATGGAAGCGGCCCATCTATTTTACCTCTCCTTTTGGTGAGTTGGGCTTCGGCAATTACCTCCGTAAGGATGGTCTTTCCTACCGTCTGGTGCCGATAGAAATGAAGAATCCGCAACAAAACTGGGTCATCGACCAAACACTCGACTCGTTGAGTAGAGCAATAAGAGTTGGCCTGGGTGGTACTTCTATCCGCGATAACAACAACGCAGTGATGTACCAAAACCTGATGGAAGAATTCCGTTTTGGAGGCGCAGGTACCAAGGGTGTTTATTTTGACGAAGAGAACCGTCGCCACCTGCTAAATATTCGCGCAGTATATGCAGAGGCAGCTGGCAATCTGGCCGATCTGGGCGATAAGGAAAAGGCCAAAGCGCTGCTGGCTAAGGCAGAAGAAGGCATCGACCCCGAAAATCTGCCTTATGGATATGTTAGCCGATTTAGTATGCACAACCAAACAGGTTTGCAATACCTGGAGGCCGCCTATAAAGCTGGCAATCGCGAGCTGGCAGAAAAAGTTCGTCAGAGTGTGCGCAAGGATATTGAAGAGCAGCGTGCTTATTACCAGTTCCTTCGACTCGAGCGCCCTGAACTGTTTGGTGGCAACCTGGAAGGCACTGAATCCTTCCTGAACGAAATATATTATCAGGTGCTTGAATCAATCGAACGGCATTACGGGGCAGCAGCGCCTGCCGGCCAAACCACCGAAGGCAGTGGCGGTACTATCGAAACGCCTGCAAGCAATCCCTGAGTATCTGCTCAACGCATACCAAAAAACCGGCATTCTTTCCCGAATGCCGGTTTTTTATTTGGGTCCCGAGGCCACCCAACCTTCCAGCCTCCCCGATTGTTAGCATATTGACGTAACTTTAAGATTCTATGCGCGGTTATCATTTCTCTCGCTTCAACCCCGACGAATCCGGCAAAACCCGCTTTGATCAGCTGCTCGATATATTTCTGCAACTGATCAACTATACCAGCGGCGATGTGTCGGAAGCATTGTCTTGGTTGAACGAACTCGACAAACAATACGGCCTCACCGACGATGAATACGGCATGGGTGATTTCATAGACGAGCTGCGCGAAAAAGGGTATATCACCGATGATGCTGAAAAGGGTGAAATAAAAATTACCTCCAAATCGGAGCAAACTATCCGCAAAAAAAGCCTGGAGGAAATTTTTGGTAAACTGAAGAAAACCAAATCGGGCGATCATCATAGCTTCAAACCCGGCCAGGGTGATGAGCCCAATTCTGACACCCGCCAGTTTCAATTTGGCGACATGCTGGAGCAGATTGATTTTACTGAATCTATCCGCACCGCACAGATCAACCATGGTGTCGACAGTTTTCAGATGCAGGAAGACGATCTCAGCATTCGTGAAACGGATTTCAAAGCGCAGACCTCTACCGTTCTGATGATCGATATCTCCCATTCGATGATTCTGTATGGCGAAGACCGCATCACGCCCGCTAAAAAAGTGGCCATGGCGCTGAGTGAGCTCATCAAAACCCGTTATCCAAAAGATACCCTTGATATAGTAGTTTTTGGCAACGACGCCTGGCCCATTGAAATAAAAGATCTCCCTTATCTGCAGGTGGGCCCCTATCATACCAATACGGTGGCCGGGTTGGAGTTGGCCATGGACATTTTACGGAGAAGGAAAAATCCCAACAAGCAGATCTTCATGATTACAGATGGCAAGCCCACCTGTTTGAAAATAGGCAAGCGCTATTATAAGAATAGTTTTGGTCTCGATCGAAAAGTGGTGAACCGTTGTATGAACCTTGCCGCTCAATGTAAAAAGCTGCGCATACCTATCACCACCTTCATGATTGCAACTGATCCCTACCTGCAGCGTTTTGTACAGGAATTCACCGAAACCAATCAGGGCAAGGCCTTTTTTGCTTCGCTCGACAAACTCGGTGCCTTCATCTTCCGCGATTTTGAAAGCGGAAAAAGGAAAACACTTTATTAATCGTCAACTGTTGTCCGAATACATGAAAAATACCCACAAGAAAATCAACACCCTGGGTGAACTCAGGAAATCAGGCTACAAAAGCAAAAGCATTCGTGAAGAAATCAGACAAAACCTGATTCGCCGTCTTGGTGACCAGGAACCCACATTTACCGGCATTGTCGGCTACGAAGACACCGTTATTCCCGACGTGGAGCGCGCCCTGCTGAGCAAACACAATATTCTTTTTCTCGGCTTAAGAGGACAGGCTAAAACCCGAATGGCCCGGCAAATGACTGACCTGCTGGATGAATACATCCCCGTTATTGCTGGCAGCGATATCAACGAGGATCCGTTGAATCCCATTTCACGATTTGCAACGGAGCTTATTGCCGAAAAGGGTGATCAGACCCCAATTGAATGGATGCACCGCAGTGAACGTTACGGCGAAAAACTGGCAACACCCGATGTAAGTGTGGCTGACCTGATCGGAGACATCGATCCCATTAAAGCGGCCAACCTTAAACTCAGTTTTGCCGATGACCGCGTAATTCACTATGGCATTATACCCCGGAGTAATCGTTGCATTTTTGTTATCAACGAATTGCCTGACCTGCAGGCCCGCATACAGGTTGCTTTGTTTAATATTCTGGAAGAAGGCGATATACAGATACGTGGCTTTAAGCTGCGCCTTCCACTCGATATCCTTTTTGTTTTTACCGCTAACCCTGAAGACTATACCAACCGGGGTTCTATTGTAACACCGCTGAAAGACCGGATACAGAGCCAGATCCTGACTCACTATCCACGATCCATTGAACATGCGCTTGAAATCACCTCCCAGGAAGCTGATCTGGAACCCGAACAGGAAGAGCGGGTGGAAGTGAGCGATCTGCTTCGGCGCCTGATTGAACAGATTGCATTTGAAGCACGCAACAGTGAGCTGGTAGATAAGAAAAGCGGTGTAAGTGCAAGGCTTACCATCTCCGCCCTGGAAAATGCCGTGAGCGCTGCCGAGCGTCGGGCCATCATCAATAAAGAAAAGAAAACCCAGGTTTGGTTGTCGGATATGGCAGGCACAATTCCTTCCATCACAGGCAAAGTGGAGCTGGTATACGAAGGCGAGCAGGAAGGTCCGTTTCAGGTAGCGATGAACCTGGTGGACAAAGCTATCCGCAGTCAGTTTGTGCAATATTTTCCCAATCCCGACAGCCTGAAGAAACGTCGCAATACCGGAAAACCCTCTCAGCAGGAAAGGGAGGACAATCCTTACCGATCAATTATCCAGTGGTTCGATAAGGGGAATCAGTTGAATCTTTCGTTTAGCACCAAAGACAAAGACAAGATTGTGCAGTTATACCAGGTAGACGGATTGCACGCACTCGTACGCAAATATTTTCCTCAGGCAAACGAAAGCCAGTCGGCCCTGCTGATGGAGTTTGTACTCCATGGGTTGGCAGCCTACTCCTTGATCAGTAAGAAAATATTTGAAAGCAAAATCGAGTTCAAAGATTTGATCGGCAGCATGATGAACCTCGGCCCCTCGGAGGAAGATTTAGGGTTTGATGAGGAAAGCTGAGGGAGGGTTTAGTTGTTGAGTTGTGTAGTTGTTGAATTGTTGAATTGTAGGAATGTATTCAAATCTGTGTAAATCTGCGTAAATCTGTGGGAACAGAAAAGCAAATTCTTTAAAGGTTGGCCACAACCTTAAAGCACTTATACCCTGTTTAACCGCAGAGGGAACAGAGTTTTTTTCGCAGAGGGCACGGAGATCGTTTGAGAGTAATATGAGATTCAATCACGGAAAAAGTCCTCCCTGCCTCTCGTTTGGATGTATTAGATCTGCGTAAATCTGTGTAAAAATCTGTGCAAATCTGCGGGAACAGAAAACCATTTACTGTTCGCGTGCCTTAAAACAGTGCAGCAGTTCTGTTCCCACAGATTTACACAGATTTTTACACAGATTTAAATACATCCCGACGACTAAACATCTACACAACCAAACAACTACACAACTCAACAACTAAACAACTACACAACTAAACAACTACACAACATTCACTTCTGTCTCTAGTTCCACCAGAAATTTTTCCTTTACACTTGCCTTTATTCGATTTGATAAATCAACAATTTCCTTCCCCGTAGCCTTACCATAGTTGACCAGTACCAGCGCCTGCCGCGCGTGGCAGCCTGCATCTCCTTCGCGGTAGCCCTTCCATCCGCATTGTTCAATCAGCCAGCCTGCAGCCAGCTTCCAACTGCCATCGGCATTGGGATAAGATACCAGTCCCGGATGCTGCAGCCTCAAATGATCATAAAGTATGGCCGGCACCGACGGATTTTTGAAAAATGAGCCCGCATTGCCAATCTCCTTTGGATCTGGCAACTTCGACCGCCGGATTCGGATTACTGCCTCCGAAATGGCCTGTATACTCAATTCCTTAACACCCATCTTCTCCAGTTCCTGAGCAATTGCCCCATATCCGGTACGATAAACCGGCTTCTTTGACAACCGGAACCTTACGCGCGTAATAATATAGAGCCCTCGTGCTGCCCGTTTAAATATACTTTCCCGGTATCCGAATTCACAATCGGCCGCATGAAAGCTGTGCAACTTCCTGTCTCGAAGGTGCCAGGCTTCGAGTGAATGAAAATGATCCTTTAATTCAACTCCATAGGCGCCGATATTTTGCATCGGCGAAGCACCTACCGAACCAGGAATCAGGGAGAGATTTTCCAGTCCCGCCCAGTTGTTGGCCAAACTGTACTGCACGAGTTCGTGCCAGACCACGCCGGCGCCGACATTTATCAACACGCTTTCGTCATCTTCCGACTCTACCTGAATACCAGCGATTCGATTGTGAAAAACCCATCCATCGATATCTCCCGTTAACAGAATATTGCTACCGCCTCCCAGTACTAATGCCGGCTGGGCCGGATTGGTAGAAAAAGCGATTTCCACCAGTTCTTCCAGTTTTTCTACGCTGTCGAAAGCAGCAAAATAACGGGCATGGGCGTCAATATGGAAACTGTTATGATTCAGCAACGAATAATTTTCCTGAACTTGCATAGAGATCAAAAATAACCAAATTCGTATTCGCCGCCTATGTCTGCCGCTATCGCTTCCATCATTGGTGCTACCGGAATGATTGGCCGGGAGCTGGTTCGTCAACTGATTGACAACGACCATTACGAAACAATCCGCATACTGGTTCGCAGGCCCATGGAATCCCCGCATCCTAAAGTGAAAGTGAAACTCGTAGACTTCAGCGATGCCGAATCGATCAAGTTGGCGATGGATGGTAGCGAAGTCCTTTTCTGCGCAATCGGCACCACGCAAAAAAAGGTAAAGGGCGATCGCCAGGCGTATACCAAAATAGACTTTGATATACCGGTACGTGCAGCCCGCGCCTGCCGCGAAATCGGTTGCCGCAAAATTGTAGTCATCACCTCAGTGGGTGCCAATAGCAAAAGCAGCAATTTTTATCTCAAGCTGAAAGGACATGTTGAAGACGCTATCAGCCTTGAACCTTTTGCATCCATCCATTTCTTTCAACCTTCCCTCCTCCTGGGTAAAAGAGAGGAAAGAAGGCCTGTTGAAAAAATATCAATGGGCCTAATGAAGGTCTTTGCCCCCTTATTAATTGGAGGACTGCGCAAATACCGGCCGGTCACCGACCAGCAACTGGCTGCAGCAATGATCCGGGCTGCACTTTCACCCAGCGTAGGGGTGCAGAGACATTTGTATGATCAAATTGTAGAATAATAGTTGAGTTGTTGAGTTGTGTAGTTGTGTAGTTGTTGATTCGTTGGGATGTATTTAAATCTGTGTAAATCTTTAAGTTCAGAAAAGCGATTCATTAAGGGTTGGCCACAATCTTAGAGCATTGATACCCTGTTTAACCGCAGAGGTAACAGAGTTTTTTACGCAGAGGGCACGGAGATCGTTTGACAGTAATGTGAGATTCAATCACGGAAAAAGTCCTCCCCGCCTCTGCGTAAGACCTCGGAGAACTCTGCGGTTAAACGGATGCCGAGCCTCGCAAGCTTCAAGCGAATCAGTAGGATCATAACATCAAATTCTTTAAACGTTGGCCACGATCTTAGAGCACTTATACCCTGTTTAACCGCAGAGGTAACAGAGTTTTTTACGCAGAGGGCACGGAGATCGTTTGACAGTAATGTGAGATTCAATCACGGAAAAAGTCCTCCCCGCCTCTGCGTAAGACCTCGGAGAACTCGGCGGTTAAACGGATGCCGAGCCTCGCAGGCTTCAAGCGAATCAGTAGGATCAGAACATCAAATTCTTTAAACGTTGGCCACAATCTTAGAGCATTGATACCCTGTTTAACCGCAGAGGGAACAGAGTTTTTTTCGCAGAGGGCACGGAGATCGTTTGACAGTAATGTGAGATTCAATCACGGAAAAAGTCCTCCCCGCCTCTGCGTAAGACCTCGGAGAACTCGGCGGTTAAACGGATGCCGAGCCTCGCAGGCTTTGTTGAGTCGTTGAGTCGTTTGGATGTATTACATCTGCGTAAATCTGTGTAAAAATCTGTGCAAATCTGCGGGAACAGAACTGCTGCACTCTTTTGAGGCACGCGAACAGTGAATGGTTTTCTGTTCCCGCAGATTTGCGCAGATTGGAGCGCAGATTTGCGCAGAAATACAAAACAACAATTCAACAACTAAACAACCCGACACTTCTACAATCGATCCACATCCGGCAGGATCACCACACTTCTGAAACGTTTTTCCTGGTGCAGAATGGCCATTTGTTCCATCAAATCCCGTTTGCATTGAGCAACCAGTTTAGGGTCCTTCGGCAGTTTCAGCATCAGTTCCATTAAATACAGATTTCGAATCCGACCAATCACAGGTTCTGCCGGCCCTACCATATACGACCCATAACGATTTTGAAGCGACGACGCATATTTTTGCGCAGCCTGTGCAACAATTTCCTTAAACCGGTGCCTGAAGGTTATGTGAACAATTCTGGTAAACGGTGGATATCCAAACTGCTTGCGCTTCGGCAATTCATCGTTGTACATTTTTTCGTAATCATGCTGTTGTACAAACAGCAGGAGCGGATGCGCCGGTTGTAGCGTTTGTATCAGCACCTGCCCCTGTTGCCCCTTACGACCGGCACGACCACTCACCTGCTCCATTAACTGAAAAGCCCGTTCGTGTACCCTGAAGTCGGCAAACTGTAAAAGTCCATCGGCATCCAGAATACCAACAAGACCTACATGGTCGAAATCCAGACCTTTCACAACCATTTGGGTCCCCACCAGTATGTCGATTCGTTGCTGCTCAAACTGCTGAATCAATGTGTCGTGGGCCTGCTTGCCACGCACCGTGTCTACATCCATTCGGGCCACTTTTGCTTCAGGAAATGTTTCCTGCAATATCTCCTCTATTTTTTCAGTGCCAAAGTTGCGCTGCGTAAACTGGTGGTTACCGCATGCCGCACAGGTGTGAACAGGTGGATAGGTAGCTCCACAATAATGACACTGCAGTTTATTTGACAGCTTATGAAAGGTCAACGATACATCGCAATACCGACATTGCGGAATCCAGCCACAGACCATACAAACCTGATAGGGCGAATACCCACGTCGGTTTTGAAATAGGATAACCTGCTTTTTTTGCGCAATGGCTTGAATAATTGCCTCCTGCAGAGCAGGTGAAATGATCACGCGTTCTTTGTCTTTTCGCTCCACTTTCCGCAGATCAATCATTTCAATCTTCGGAAGCGCCAATTCACCAAATCGCTCATTCAACTTAACAAATCCATATTTGCCGGTTTGCGCGTTATAGTAACTTTCCAGCGACGGCGTAGCACTGCCCAGCACCGTTTTAGCGCCAAACAAAGTGGCATAATAAATGGCGGCATCACGGCCATGATAACGGGGCGCTGGCTCCTGCTGTTTGTAGGAGCTATCATGTTCTTCATCGCAAATAATCAACGAAAGATTTTGAAACGGAAGAAACAACGACGACCGCGCACCCAGTACAACTTTCAGCTCGCCTGATTTCACTTTGTTCCAGATTTCCACCCGCTCGTTGTGCGAAAAACGCGAATGATAGATGCCAATATGGCCACCGAAATGTTTTTGAAGCCTTCTGATTATTTGCGAAGTCAGCGCAATTTCAGGAAGCAGGAATAATACCTGAGAGCCTTGCTGAATGGCATCAGCAATCAGGTGGATATACAATTGAGTTTTGCCGCTCGACGTCACACCCTGCAACAGGCAGACCGGCTTTTCCTGCAGTTGCGTTCGCAACTCTTCCAAAGCAGTTTGCTGGGCCGCCGTCAGTTCGAAATCAATATTCACCTGAGGTGGCAGGTAGAGCAACCTGTCCACACTTCGCTTTTCAATTTCCAATATTTTTTTATCAACCAGTCCCTTCAATTGTGCATCACTGGCGCCTGATTTTTTCAGCAGAGAGGGACGTGTCACCTCTCCCTCCGTTCGATTTAAATGCAAAAATGCCAGCAGCAATTCCATCTGCTTTTCGGCACGTTGCAGCCTGGCATTGTTGTTAAGCAATTCCTCCAGGGCTTCCTCTTTTCGATATGCTGGCGCCAGCACCACATAATTTTCCATCCTCGGCTTGTAGGTTTGCTTCAGCGCCTCCCATACATAGCAAACTTTTTTGTGGATCAACCGGTTGATGACCGGGTAAACGTGGGCAGAATCGAGCAGTTGCTGAACTTCGTTCAAACGCAGTTCTTTCTTCAGCAACAAAGCTTCGCCTACCAGATATTCGTCGTGGTCAAGGGTGGAAAAGTCATCTCCAAATTCCTCATTGAAAACAAGGATCGACTCGCTGCTTAGCTTGAAATGTGCCGGCAGAGCTGCCGCCATTACTTCTCCTTCGCTACACATATAATAAGATGCGATCCACTCCCAAAGCTTTAGTTGTTCTTCAAACAATACCGGCTCTACGTCTAATACGTTTAGAATCGGTTTGGTCTCTACCCAATCGGGCTTTTCGGAATGAAGGCGTTTTACCACGCCGGCGTAACGTTTTGACTTACCGAGGTTCACTTCTACCCGGCAACCCGGCACCAGTTTGGCCTGCAGGGCTTCCGGCACTTCCCAGGTATAGTTGCGGGGAAGCAGTAGTGGAATAATAACTTCGGCATAAAGCATGCAATGAAACGGATAAAATGTTTGAAAAATCCCCTGAAGGAATTGACAAATTTACGAGTTCGCTATCGAATCCAGCTCGCCTTGTAAGCACGCAGCTTTTCAGCCATCTGCTGCCACACTTTATCACGCAACAGAGGCAGGTCTTTGACCGTGAGTCCGGCCACAGGAATTTCTTCGAGATATACAATGCGGCTGCGACCGGGTGTTAGTGAAAAAAGGCTGCGGTAATGCATTCGGTCGTACG
The DNA here is from genome assembly GCA_046297935.1 of Chitinophagaceae bacterium. Taxonomy (GTDB): domain Bacteria; phylum Bacteroidota; class Bacteroidia; order Chitinophagales; family Chitinophagaceae; genus CAYMZZ01. The sequence continues at coordinate 186,384 of JBKBHA010000007.1, read as the reverse complement.
TGTCGAGAAACAAAACCGGCTTTATCGGTGTTTGTGTTTCGATGGCGATCCTGAAAGCGCCGTCATAAAATTCCTTCAGGGGCTCATGTGTCATGTTGAAGGTACCTTCAGGGAATACCATGACAGATATCCCTTTTCGGATAATCGAACTGAGCACCCGAATACTGCGAGCACGGTTTTCTGCACTGCTGCGATCAACTGTTACAATCGCGTTTTTGTAGATATAACCAAATACCGGTACCCGCGCCATTTCTACTTTGCCGAGTGGGCGAACCGGTTGCCGATAGGCTTTTACCAGCACCGCCGAATCGAGATAAGAAATATGATTGCTGATGAAAATAAAAGGCTTCGAGCGATCATGCGGAGCCTCATATATTTTTTCGTGCCAGATTCCGATCAGCGGAAACCAGATATCAGCCCAGAGGCTGCAAAGCCGAAACACCGCATTACCCCCACGGATACGTCCGAATAAACTGGCAACAATAACCAAAGGAAATATCAGCAGCATAATCGCCACAAACACAATCAGCGCATACACACTGTATACCCAGCCGGCCAGTTTTTTAAAAAACTTCATCAGCGCTGATTTTGATGCGACCGATCATCGCCCGGGCAGGAGCATTCCCAATCAGTGTCGAGGTCGATACAGGTCACCACTTTGGTTTTAAAGTCGCATTGCGCAAATACGATACGCACCCGCTGATCGTCGCGCGTAGTACCTTCGAGCGCATAGGTAGGACAGGGTCGATCGTTTACATCGCTTTTTTTATAATTGATTTTACCATCGCGCATAATTTCTTCCACTTCTGCCTGGCTTATTCGCCTACACTGCATGCGGCACTTCGCGTGCTCAGTGTATTCAATATAGGAAATGCGGCGATCGAAACCCCGGTTTCGGTTTACACCTGTGGGATAAGTTTGCTTCCTGTCGGTCGTATTGGCGGTGCGTGGCCTGGACTCATTGTCGTTTCCGGCATTTTGACAACGACGAACCAGCAGCAAGACAATAGCCAGTACAACGACCAGCGCAAATGAAATCCAGTTCTTTTTCAGCATTCCGAATCAGTTGTCTGCAAATATAGGCACCCTCATATTACAGGTATTCTTTCAGTTTCTGCAAAAAGTCGGCTCTTGATATCATACGGGCACCGAGGCTTTCGAGGTATTCGGTATACACCTGGCAGTCTATTAGTGCCAGTCCTTCCTGCTTCATCAGTTCCACATAACGGATAAACGCATACCGCGAGGCCTGAGGTTGCAGGCTAAACATGCTTTCGCCGAAAAAGACTCGCCCCATTCGAATCCCATACAGCCCTCCCACGAGTTCTCCATCCTTCCACACCTCTGCGCTATGTGCGTGTCCCAATTCGTGCAAACGGATAAAGGCTTTTTCCACCTCATTGGTGATCCAGGTGCCCTCCTGGCCTTGCCGGGGCGTGTTTTTGCAATGTCCAATCACCCGGGCAAAAGCAGTATTGACCGTAAATTCAAAATGATTTTTGTTCAGCAATGGCCGAATGGACTTGCGAATCTTTAGTTCTTCCGGAAAAATCACAAAGCGCGGATCTGGTGACCACCATAGGATGTGTTCACCTTCATACCAGGGAAAGATTCCCTCTCGATAGGCCAACAGGAGACGCTCCGTAGAGAGGTCACCACCAATCGCCAGTAGTCCGTCCATATCCGCTAAATAGGCAGGTGGAAACTGTATTTCCTTATCGAGTGCAAATAATGGCATGTAACGGGAAAAAGAAAACAGGTTGTCGAAAGAAACAACAAGTCTCCGATTGAATTGCCAGAGGACTGCTTATTCTTAGCTGGCCAGAGTCTCCACAGTGGCACCGATACCCCGATCGGTGATGGCATCGCACATGGTCTTCAACTCATCGTAGCCACCTTTCTTAACCGAGCATTTCCCTTTGAAATGAATCAGCAGTGAGCACTGCTCGGCCTGTTCCTGAGTATGGCCGCAAACCTCAACAAGGGTTTGAATCACCCAGTCGAAGGTATTTACTTCGTCATTCCATACAATCAGGCTGCAACCCTCGTCTTCAAGGGTCAATACATCTTCCTGCAAATCAGTTTGAAAATCATGCTTCGTCGAAGCCATCCTTAAAACCTTTGGGTCAAAAATACACAAAGTCCTGATTTTTCCCAGCGCTAAATGGAAATTCAATAGCTAATTAATTGATTTTTATCAATTTAGTTTTTTGTCAATATCCATTCAGCAGATACCCGGTTCCCACGATTCAAAACCTGTTTTTCTCAATTCATTCAACTGCGCTGCGGCAGAGTTGGAGCACATGCTAATTTCATCTTCTAAATCTTAGCCATGAATCTTTTTGGAAGCCGCGCCACCTTGTTGTTGGCGACATTGATTTTATTAGTGTCCTGTCGAAAAGATAAAGACGAACCTCTTGACAGCAATCCCCTGTTGATCGTTCAATTTCCTGCTGCTTATCTTACGCTGAACCAGCTTGATTCAGCTGTTATTTCCTGGAAGGAAGGCAGTGAAACGTTCAATCAGAAACTGATTCAACGTAACGATAGCCTGTTTTTGCCCCTGAAGCTGCTTCCTGCTGGCCAGCGCAGTTTTCAGACTACCCTTTATTCCAAGAAGCGGTACCGCAATCAGTACCAGGGTATTTGGGTATCCACCAGTGGTTTCGATCCTGCAGACGGAAGCAGTATGAGCATGCAGGCCCCGCAGTCGTTTAACGATCCTGCCTGGAAGCCTCGTGTGCGACTCAACGATATTATCGGTAATGACGCCACCGTTGCCCTGCGGCCCGATGATTCCTATTTTTATATAGAGCCCCTGGTCCGCAATTATCCAAAACTGGTCATAGAACGTTCTTACTGGAACACCGTTGGCGGTGTAAATCAGGTAGCTGCAAAAACCTGGCAGTGTCAAACCGGCTGCGCCGGACAGGCTAACGAAGCCTGGTTTACCGACTTTCCACAACGGATCGGTCAGGCCAGTTGGAATCATATCTCTATCGTAGTCGTCTTCCAGGACGACCCCATCAGCAGTGGCAGCTGGATTCTCAACCTCGAACACGATCTTTGACCATATTTCCTTAAAAAAAATTTGGCCAAAATACTGACAGCCTTATCTTTGCACTCCCAATTCAAGAAAGGGAGTTTATCCGCCTTAGGCGGAATCTGCCTTTAAAATGGGAGTTTATCCGCCTTAGGCGGAATCTGCCTTTAGAATGGGAGTTTAGCTCAGTTGGTTCAGAGCATCTGCCTTACAAGCAGAGGGTCGGCGGTTCGAGCCCGTCAACTCCCACATCAAAGTCTTCAGAAGTTCTGAAGACTTTTTTTATTGCAATAAATAAACGGGAGTTTATCCGCCTTACAAGCAGAGGGTCTCCCGAAGCTTCGGGAGGTTCGAGCCCGCCGTAGTTTTTCATGGCGAGCGAAGCGAGCCATAGAAAAACAAGGTCCCGACTTCTCGGGATCAACTCCCACCAAAAACCTCAACTTACGTTGAGGTTTTTCTATTTGGTAAAGTGTCCCGAAACGCATGGGTCATGTCGGCGAGGCGTGTTCCGACTTTGGCGAATCGGCGGTTCGAGCCCGCCGTAGTTTTTCATGGCGAACATAGTGAGCCATACAAAAACAAGGTGTCGACCACTGGCATCGATACCCAAGATCAAAACATGATACAACCTGAACACTATTCTTTGCGCTGAGGCGTTATTTCCTAAATGACCCTTACGCCCGCGTTAGAGTGTACTACAGCTGCTGGTTTGATTTTTTGGAACAAATCATATGCAAAAGATTCATAGCAATTAAAAGCATAACTCCAATGAATAGAAAAGTGTTTCTTGCGTGTTGTTTGATGTTTTTCTCACAAAAGGGCTCGGCACAGGACACTGCTGTCATCGATCAGCTCGTAAAACTCACCCAAACAATTCAAAAAGCGGTACGCCTCGATACTAACCTCGTCAAGCAAATCGGCGTTGAACTCTATTTGTTTGATCTGCATTTAAATGGCAATACCATTGAAAAGGTGGAACTGACTCAAGGCAATAAAAGTGTCACGCTCGACTCGCTTGAAAACCGCTTAAAACGTCACCTTACCGGGTATCAGGTAAACTTGCGAGGAATTCCGAAAAGAATTATCGTACCGGTCTATATTAAAAATCCGTATTACCGCAATAGTTACAATGATGCCGATTCTGCTGTATGGAAAAAGTACGGCCAAAGTGATTATAGCATATTGAGAAGCGTTTGGAGAATGTATCTTTTCTTCGACACCGGAGGTATAAAAATTAACAGAATGAGGCCTGACGCAATTACTGAAGAAGGCTATCCTCCCACCGAAGGCATTATCAGCCTTTAAACTCGTTATAGATTGCCCTACAAATCTGTATCTGCATTTCGGTTTGTCACTTGTCGACCAGAACCGCGCGATCAACCTACAACAATATTGTGTCAATTTCCACCAATCACACAAACTCCCCCACATGCCAAAGCACACCCGAGGGATCGTGGATAAAACATTCGCGGCCCCAGGGCAGCTGACGAATGGGTTCAATACGAACTCCGGGAAATCTGCCCGGGAGGTCAAGGGTCTGCAGATGAGTCCAGAAATGGTCGAGATTCTCCATCTCCAAAAAGACCATGGTATTGTCAATCCAGTCTTTTAAATAAGCGTCCTGCAAATAAAAAGCGGTATTATTTAACTTGAAAACAGATAAACGTGAATCGATTACTGTTTCTTCGAAACCAAAGGCAGTATAGAACGAACGACTGAGCTCGAAATCGCGGGCGCCAATAAAAGGGCGTAGGGAGCGGGTTTGAACATTCATAATATTTTATTTTTTCTGTTCTCGCTCAAAAATATCCAGCAGCTTCCATTTCATCGCTTGACTACAATCAAGAACAGAGCTTAACGGGCGATTTTTTCGCGAGCGCGGCTGAGTGTTTCCGGTGTCATTTTCAGGTATGAGGCAATCAACTTGAGAGGGAATGCCTGCAGAAGTCCTGGACGTTGATTCATCACGAACTGGTATTTTTCAACAGGATTCAATTGGTCATCGAACAGCCTGAGACGCGAATTATCAGGCTCGATTAATTTAGCGAGCTGAAAAAACACCGGCGACCGTTGAATGAGCGCGTGCATTTGCTCCAGCGGAAGCTCAAATATTGTTGTATCAGAAAATGCCTGAATGATGGTTTCTGAGGGCTTTTGTTTCAGGAGACTATTGGTATTTAATACCCACTCGCCGGGAAGGTGAAGGTCAACAATATTCTGATCGATTTCATCCTTGACTTTAAATTGCACCAACGACCCTGAATGCAGGTAGTGCAGCGAACGACATACCTCGCCCTCACTTAACAACAACTCATCTTTCAGTAACTCCCTCCGACGCATGGAACCTGTCAGCCACTCAAGTTCCTGTTCGCTGAAATTTCCAACAGAATCAATAAAACGAGAATCGATCACCATAACAAACCCAAGGGGTCTTAAAATTAACCGAATTCCTGGTGATTACTAATCCTCCATTCGCTTCATCTCCAGATTCATCTGACCCTGATGCAGGCGCAAGCCCGCTACCCCACCCTGCTGGTTGCGTTGTACGCTGAAGCGGGCAGCAGGTTCTTCGCGAATCGAAAAACTGTCGGCATGTGAAAACATCAACTCAAATCCCATCGCAGGTTCGCCATTTTGCTGGGCAAACAATGAATTGTCGCGACGGAAAATGCGTATCGTGTCGGTGCCCAATAAAAAGCGGCCTGTATAGGCGTCGAGTTCAGATTGATCAGGCTTGATCAGCTTGCGGTACTCAGGCTTGTAAAAGTCCTTCCAGCCATACACTCTAGCCACGCTGTTAAGCAGCTCAGTAATTACGGCAAAATTTTCACCATTCACCATAATCACCACTCCATTGCCACCCTCAAGGCTGCCATAGGAAGTACATAAAAACGCCTCATTTCCGCCATTATGATTAAAGTATTTTTCGCTGCCGGTATTGTGAATAAATACCCCCAATGCAGCGGCTGTATCGATATAGGGCGTCATCCTCTTCTTCATCATTTCCTGCGACAATACTTTTGAAGACCGACCTTCAAGTGCCAGCTGACATTCGATAATATACCTGGCAAGATCGGTGGGTGTAGTCCATAATCCGGCTGCTGCCTGCTCTGGATATACATGATAATTGCCTTTTACCGGCTTTCCATTCATATAATAACCCGTGGCCAGATCTGAACCGGAGGCAGGTGGCTGCTGGTAGGAGCTATTGTTCATACCCAGGGGCTTCAATACATTCACCTCCATGTAAGAAGCATAATCCTGACCCGTAATATCCTGAAGCAGCAGCTGCGAAATGGTGGTGCCACCGCCAGAGTATTGAAAGCGAAGTCCTGGTGCAAACTGCGAACGAACGGCGGCGGTATTGGCTGGTCGCTCAGCATTTAGTATCTGAACCAGAGTGGGCAGTGAATCGCCGGGAGTATATCCCGGAAAACCGTGCACGGTGAGGCCGGCTGTATGACTAAGCAGGTTATACGTATTTATCTTTTTGCCGGCGGCTACACTGTCGTAAGGAAATTGCCAGCTTTTTAAATACTGATTAATGTCTGCCTCTCCCTCGAGTTTACCCTCCTGTACCAGGCGTAAAATACCGAGGCTGTTGATACTTTTGCTGATAGAGGCAGCCTGAAACCGGGTGTCGGTAGTTACTCTTCGACCATCCGCCGAATCAGCCCAGCCATAGGCCTTCGCCCATGCTATTTTATAATCCTTGATAACGGCAATGCTGAGCCCCCTGATCCCGGTCTGTCGCATGCGAACCTCCAGATTACTATTGGTTATGCTGTCGCCAAAAACAACAGCAGGTGCCAGCGAGTTTTCAACCTCGTGAATCTTCCTTTCGGTTTCCTTGTCGGCTGAAGAGCAGGAAGCAAGAAATGCCAAAACTGTCAGGGTAAAAAGAAAGGATCTCATGGCGGTTGGTTTTTTATGAAAGTTCAGATGCAGTTCAAATATAGGCGGAAGGCTGCAAACACCTCGCAGCTATGGAAAATTGACAAAAAATTACCACGAGGTGCACGTATTCAAACTAACGAGCTTACCAGAGCAACGAGTGTGTTACCACAGAGGTCGCGGAGTAAAGAACAGAGGACTCTGAGGGCGGTTGAAAGCAGATAAAATGGAAGGATATCTTTAGAGCCGCCAACTTCGAACCCTATCTTACCTAATTCCATGGTATTTTGGAATCACAAAAGCCCGACCCAAAAGAAAAGCCCCGGCAATGCCGGGGCTTTTTATTACATAGTTCCATGATTTATCATCCACCCGATTCCGTACTTGTCAGTAAAGCTACCAAAATACGCCCCCCAGAACTGGTCAGCCATTGGCATTTCGATCTGTCCACCCGCCGATAATCCATTAAAAAGGCGATCAGCCTCCTCCCGTGAGGAAGGATGAAGCGAAATTTTTACATTGTTTCCCACAGAAAGTTGGTGCCCGAATGCTGGTATAATATCAGATGCCATTAGCACATAGCCTTCGCTTACGGGCAGCGATATATGCATGATACGATTCTTATCGGCTTCGCTCAAACCCTCCATACCTGGCGCTTCACCGATCCGGTGAAAAGCAATATACTCGCCGCCAAAAACAGATTTGTAAAATGAAAAGACCTCTTCGGTGTTTCCGTCGAAATTGAGGTAACAGGTCATTGTTGTCATGGTTATTGTTTTTAATGAACCTGCAATTAATGAAAATTATCATCTACACAATTGGGCAATTGCGACAAAAGGGGGAGCGGGGAGTGGGAAGTGGGGAGTGGGAAGTGGGAAGTGGGGAGTGGGAAGTGGGAAGCGGGGAGTGGGGAGTGGAAAGTGGGGAATGGGGAGTAAATGTTTTGCAAAACGGAAAACAAATCTGCGTTATCTGCGCAAAAATCTGTGTCATCTGCGGGAACAGAAAACGATTTACTGTTCGCGTGCTTCAAAATAGTGCAGCAGTTCTGTTCCCGCAGATTTACTCAGATTTTAGCACAGATTTACGCAGATGAGTGCATCTCACCTTTCACGTCTCACCTCTCACCTCTCACCTTTCACCTTTCACCTTTCACCTTTCACCTTTCACCTCTCACCTCTCACCTTTCACGTTTCACGTTTCACGTCTCACCTCTCACCTCTCACCTTTCACCTCTCCCCTCTCCCCATCAAAGCAACCATTGCCAAAACGATCAGGAACCCAAGCCTTACCAGGCTTAAAGTTTCCCATGTTGCTGCCATTTGGCTCAATTCGGGATCAACTTGCGATGAGTAGGTACTGGTAGTAATTTTTATCAGATTGGGGACAAAGTAGCTAAACGTAATTGCGAGCACTAGTACATATCCGAGAAAGCTTACCAATAAATACCTTCTTAGTTTTGTACGCCAGTTCAGCACGATTGACACTACAAATAGTACCAGCGTAACGGGATGTATATACATCCAGAATGGAGCAGGGTTCAGACCATACTCGCCCTGAAACATGCTGAGCGATGCGGGCGGCGCGGCCGTCCATTGTGGTACAACAGCTACATGCTCGTAAACAGCACCGCCAATGACTACTGAAAAAGAAAGACAGGTTAACGCGTAAAGAAGATTCTTGAGTAACATATGTTAATGGTTAATGGGGAGTGGGGAATGGGGAGTGGGAAATGGGAAGTGGATTTTTTGGGTTGGCTAATCATGGAGACTCGAAAATTTTCGCGATTATGCCTTTCTTCTCCACACTTTCCTGATAGCCGCTGTTTAGTCCCAGCGTCTGACTTAATTCAATGCCTGCGAGGTTGCCGCCGATTTTCACGTGCGGGCCAACAGGAATGGGTGTTCCGGTTAAGCCAAGCTCTGCAGTATTTTTTATTCCGAAGTCTGCGAATTTTTTGTCGCCATCAAAACTGAGGTATAGCTGCGACTTTAGTTCGCCTGTCAGACCGAGAAACTCCGCTTTGGTAGCAGGTCCCAGCAAAAAGGTCGATTTGCCCGTTTTGAATTCGTGTTCGAATCCGCCAAGTATAGCTCCACCCACTTCAATCTGGTATTTGTTACAATCCATTTTCAATGCCATACCGTCGAACTTAAATTCGGCGTTGAGCCAGGGCGGGCAGTTCAGATTCCAATCGCGATCACTTTGGATCAGGCTATCGATCTCCTGATTCGAAAGATTCATGGAACATTTGGGCAATAGATTGTTCAATTCCCAAACCGGAAACGACACCATGGCCACCTGCTGGAAACTGAAATATCCCGCCACAGCGTTGTATACCATCATTTTGTTGCCCGGACTTGGATCGAGCTGTACCGTTTCTACTAACTGATTGATATACCATTTCCATCTCAATTCTCCTTTTCGAATCAATGGCTGAAGGTATCCGGAAAGAGTGGCCACCAATTCATCGGCGATTGGTTTTAGTTGCTCCCGGCAACATCGTATCTCATGTGCTTCCTGCGCCTCTATTCCCATGCCGGCCTCCGCTGGCGGACATTTAACCTGATTCATGCGTTTCGTGGCTTCATCAATCAACTCACGTACATGATCCATATCTGCGTCCGTTATCGGCATCAGGAAGTCTTCATTAAATTCTTCGCCCAGATCTTCCAGCATAGCGGCTACCAGATCGCTATAGAGACCCGGGTACTCATCGCCCCGTGGCGACGCATAAGAGGCAGCGATACTGCTGGCATAACTCATCCAGTTCAATTGCTCAGCCTGAACACTTGCTCCGTACTGATTATACAAATAACGATCAGTGAGGAGCTGTTGACTGGAGCCGGGCAGCTCCGGAAACGAAAACCTGCCCAGGGTAATTTCTTCAAAATGATCTTTTGATTGGCGGCCCCGAATTTTGCGTCTACGCTCCATAATCGAGCGGGTATTGAATTTCTTTCCCATCCGGTAGCTCATAGCCATTGTGCTACGCCGGAAGGATACCGCCAATTCACGCTCAAAACAGGCCATCGCCGCATCATATTCTTTTTTGAAATAGTGAAGCATACCCATGCTGTGATTAGCTTCCGGATTCAGGGAGTCGATAGCCAGACAACGTCGGAAAAAATCGGCCGCCTTTAACAGATCCCCCAGACCCATAAAGCTTTGTCCGATATTGTTAAGCACAGTGCTGCTTTTTGGAATCTTTTCCAGGCAATATTGCAACAGCGGAATGGCCTTGTGTTCTGCGCCCGACATATTCAACATTGCGCCGAGGTTGTTCAACAGCAGCAGATTGTCCGGCTCGCGTGCGGCTGTCTCCATCATGAGTGCAATAGCCGACCGCGGATCGTCCTGATAAAATGATAGAATAGCCCGGTCATTGATCGCTTCAACCGGTACCGATTCTACAGTCTGGCGAATCTCCTCCAATTTAGGTGCAGGCAACCCGGCCTTTACTTGTTGGCTGGACTGCCTGATTTGGTTCACCAGCTCCATTCGACCCGGTGCTTTAATAGGCAGCATTTTTAGCCGTTTCAAATCCTTTGGCGGAGGCTCAAGCCTGACGCCGGGAAATAGACTTTGATTTGAAGAAATCTGACTGAATTGCTGCGCATCGGCTGTTGCCGCGAGGCAACAAATGCACAGAGCCAGAAGAAACTGCCTGATCATGTTGGTTGGTTTGTCGTTCAGGCCGCAAAATATACTGACACCTCGCCGACATCAAGCAGATCAGACATGGAATGTTATAAAGTATGAATGGAATGTTTACTCGATGCGGTACCGGTAGTAAATCATCAGGTAATCCTTCTCACCCTCTGTGCCAAAGCCAGACCCCGAAGCAAATTTGGAAGGCATCGGTTTATCGTATTCAATTCGAGAATAGTAATTGTATCCTATTCTGGTAAATGTGGAGCCGGTCTTCTTCAGATAATCCCATCGCCATCCGTAATACTTTTCGCCATATTCCTGATTTCTGGAGATAAAGATCTTGATATAATAATCACCGAACACCTGAATGTAATCGCTTTCGAATTCGATTTGCATCGTGTTCTGCAGGTTGAGCGCATAGCTCTTCTCACCCAGAATCACACTATCTATAAGGAAGGTCAACTTGAGTTCCGGCTTGAATTTATTTACCAAACTCCCCTTTGTTTCCGGCTCCCAAACCGGTTCATCTTGTGCATTCAGTTGAGGCAGCAACCACAAGAACGTCGAAACCAAAAGAAATGACTTCATCATTCTGAAACAATTTTGTCTTTTAGAAAAAACAGCCCCTTTACGTCCGCTTTCCACTCCGGCAACAGTAAAGCCATTACAATTTCTTCGATCAGATCAAGCGCCGTAATTGCGGCTGCAATGACAAATAGCAAGGGAGCGTACTGGGGCAGGAAGAAAAACGACAACAGAAAAAGCCCTTGTGCTACTGCCGCAATTTTTGCCAGGTAGGTATGAAAACTGGTCAGTTTTCTAAAACGGATCAGTGCGATGCTGACCTGCACCAACAATAACAACAGTAAAGCAGCCACGTACATCCATCTTTCGATAAAAAAGTTTGCATCGAGTACCAGCACGCCAATAATGCCGGCCAGCACCGTCAGATCGTCTCCGATTGAATCGAGCCGCGAGCCGAACACGCTGGTGACACCAAACTTTCGGGATAGCCAGCCATCTATGGCATCTGTGAAAAAACTGACCCCCAACATCCATTTGAAAATATCGAAACGTCCATAAATGACGAGGAGGATCAGTACCGGAAAGCTGACCAGTCGGTAAGCGGTAATGCTATTGATAATATAAAAAGCTGGTTTTTTCATGCCAGATTGCTTCCGTAACTCTAAGATAGCTAAATGGAATTTGTCAAATTTTACGCAATTTGGTAATTTACCCGATTATGAGCCTGCAGCGAACGATCATAACAGGAAGTGGATGCCATATTCCCGAAAAAATACAAAGCAACCAGGATTTTGCGCGCCAGACTTTTTATTCAGATGGGCAGCCCTTAAAGGCAAGTTCAGAAGAGATTGTCCGAAAGTTTAAGGCGATTACGGGAATTGAAGAACGCCGTTATGCGGACGATTCTCTAAACGCTTCTGATATCGGAGCGCTGGCGGCCCGTGCGGCCATCGAAAACAGTGGCATTAATCCGGAGGAAATTGATCAACTCATTGTGGCCCATAATTTCGGTAATGTGCTTTCGGAAACACACCAGTCATTGAATGTTCCTTCTGTGGCCTGCAGAATTAAGCATTCGCTTGGAATTCGCAATCCATCCTGTATCGCTTACGATATACTGTTCGGCTGCCCGGGTTGGCTGCAGGGCGTTATACAGGCCGATGCATTCTTCAAAGCGGGCATTGCGCGTAAAGCATTGGTGATTGGTACGGAAACATTGTCTCGTGTGATAGACCTCTATGATCGCGATAGCATGATATTCAGCGATGGAGCTGGCGCCACGGTTCTGGAATTCAAGGAATCTGGGTCCGAAGGTGCCGGAATGCTTTCAAGTCTGGTTGCCACGCACGCAATTGAAGAAGTTGATTACATCGATATGGGAAGATCCGAATTACCGAATTGCGATTCAGCCACTCATTTTATTAAAATGAAGGGAAGAAAAGTGTATGAGTATGCCTTGTCGCAAGTACCAGTTGCCATGAAACGATGCCTCGATGAAAGCGGTCAGCCAATAGAAAGTCTGAGAAAAATTTTTCTACACCAGGCCAACGAGAAAATGGACGAAGCGATTGTTCATCGATTTTTTGCACTCTACAACCATGCTGTCCCCGACAAGATACTGCCCATGAGTATCAACTGGCTCGGCAACAGTTCTGTTGCTACTATTCCCACATTATACGATCTGGTACAACGTGGCAAGCTTCAAGACCATCAATTGCATGCTGGCGATATTATTATGTTCGCTTCCGTAGGAGCAGGCATGAACATTAATGCAGTCACTTACAGGTGCTGACTCAGTTCGTTTAGTAATGGAGAAAAAAAAACTCCGGACATAGTCCGAAGTTTTTTTTCAAAATCGCTGAACTGTTTTACCAGCGTGAGCGTTGAGGGCGGCTTTCCCTTTCCCGCGCTACGCTAACAGAAATATTGCGGCCTTCAATTTCTTTGTTGTTAAGCGAAGTCATCGCCTGGTTTGCTTCTTCCGCAGATTGCATTTCCACAAAACCAAAGCCACGGCTGCGACCAGTTTCACGGTCCATAATAACTTTTGCTGCTAAAACTTCTCCAAATGACCCGAATAAGTCCTTCAGATCTTCTTCCCGGACATGAAAGCCCAGGTTTGACACATACATGTTTGTCATACTAAATGATTGATTAATTAAAAATAACAGAAGGACTACTACAAGAGAAAAGAGGAGAAGAAATTGATACCTGAAGAAGCGTAAAAATTAAAACTGATCCAGACTAGATGAAGGAGAACTAATGTTCAATACAATGAAGATACCACTTATTTCCGGACTGTTCAAATTTATTTTGACGAAAGATTTGAAGGAAGCAGCCGATGTGTCTACTTCGGCTGTTTCCTCCTGTGGTTAAACTGTTCAGCCTTTACCAGGCATTGCCGGCCTTACTTCCACTTTACTGGGTAGGGTCCGCGGATGCATTTCGAGTAAATCAGTTACAATCTGTCCAATATCTTCGGGCTGTATTTTCCATGCGTCGGCTTCACTAACAGTATGATTGTTGAATTCAGTTGCAACAGATCCCGGCATGATGGTCGTAACCTTAATACCATATTTACGTACATCCATCATCAAAGCCTGCGAAAATCCAACCAGTCCAAACTTGCTGGCGTTATATGCCGTACCTCTTTCAAAAAAATTGGTGCCTGCAAGGCTGGCAATGGTAATTACATAACCTTTTGATTGTTTCAATGCGTCGATCGACGATTTCACTGTGTGAAAAACTCCCGTCAGGTTGGTATTGATGGTTTCATTCCACTGTTGTTCCGTTAATTCTTCAAATCCAACCAGGTGTCCTACGCCAGCGTTGGCAACCACTACATCCAACTGGCCAAAATGCTTCAGAATGTTGGCCACCGCTTTTTGTTCTGAAGCGAGCGAACTGACGTCTGACTCTACCGCCAGTAATTTACCATCGTCTGCTCCCAAAGTTTTCGCAGCAGCTTCTGCCGATTGTAGCGAGCGACTCGAGATGGCAACTCTCATACCCTTATCCAATAACGCTTTTGCTATACCGAGGCCAATACCTTTACTACCTCCGGTTATATACGCGACTTTGTTATTTAATACTGTCATTTTGCAAAAATTTGGTTTGAAAGGATAACGGCATCAGCGCCCAAGAGTTCAAAGTTACGGGCCGAGTTTAGCAGAAAGATTCAGAATAAACACAAAGCCAAAAGCAAAACCCATATTGAGTCTTTACTTTTGGCTTTCCGCCTAAGCCTACACTTCGGCGGTTAAGGGAGGTCCCTAGCGGATTCGAACCGCTGTACGAGCTTTTGCAGAGCTCTGCCTAGCCACTCGGCCAAAGGACCTTTTCTGAATTAAAGGATGGCAAAAATAGGGTATTTTCGTTGAATAGTCCTATTGCAAACTACTGAAATTCCTGTTTATGGGCCGGATTGCCGAATCAGAACTGATCATCAATACAAGGGGGGCGGTTTATCACCTCGACCTGCGCCCGGAGGAAATTGCCGACACGATTATCACGGTTGGCGACCCCGACCGCGTGGCCGAGGTAAGCAAGTATTTCGATGAAATAGAAGTTCGTCAAAAGCACCGCGAATTTGTATCGCACACGGGTCGGGTTGGCAAAAAAAGACTGACCGTGCTGTCGTCAGGCATTGGTCCAGACAATATTGATATAGTGATAAATGAGTTAGACGCCCTGGCCAACATCGACTTCGATACCCGTCAGTCCAACGAGAAACTACGGAGCCTGAATATCATCCGCCTTGGCACCTCCGGCTCGCTGCAGGCGGATATCCCGGTAGATTCGCTGGTGGCCAGCACTCACGGGTTGGGGGTTGATAACCTCCTGCATTTTTACCGGATGGAACAGAACGAAGAAGAAAAACAATTGCTGCAATCGTTCATAACCCACACACAGATAACAGCACCCATGAGCATGCCCTATATCCATAGCGCCGCTCCTTCCCTGCTAAAACATTTTGTAAATGGATTTCACCAGGGCATCACGGTAACCTGCCCCGGATTTTATGGCCCGCAAGGGCGCGTTCTACGCCTCGGTGTTCGAAATCCCAATCTGATCAACAGGCTCACCGATTTTCGTTTCGGCCCCCACCGCATCAGCAACTTCGAAATGGAAACTTCTGCCATTTACGGACTGGGCAGTTTACTTGGCCACCATTGCCTGGCACTGAACGCGATTGTCGCCAACCGTGTGCTGCAAAATTTTTCAAAAGACGGCAAGGCAGCGGTGGAAACGCTTATAAAGACATTCATTGAAAAAGCCGAATCACTTTCCTGATTGAACAGTTGTTTGTGTGGGGAATTCAACCATTTGCAGGTCTACCTTGACATTTTAACCAATTCCCGAATTCAGCGTTTAACTTTGCTCCGGAACTATGGCACTAGAATTTGTAAAATATCAGGGAACAGGCAACGACTTTATCATTGTCGACAACCGAAATGGCGCATTCAACCATTTGAATGACGATACCATCCGGCGGCTTTGCGATCGGCGCTTTGGCGTGGGAGCCGATGGCTTTATGCTACTTAACAACAAAGAGGGCTACGATTTTGAGATGCGCTACCACAATTCAGATGGGCGTGAAGGCAGCATGTGTGGTAACGGCGGCCGCTGCATTGTGAAGTTTGCCTATCATCTCGGCATCCACCGCAGCACTTATCGGTTCCTGGCTGTTGATGGCGAACACGAGGCCGAAATTGACCTCGACGGCGTAGTTTCATTGAAAATGGCGGATGTAGTTAAAGTGAAGAAAGCCCACGGCGACTTTATACTGAATACTGGTTCGCCACACTATGTGAAGCTGGTGAACGATGTAATGGAACTGGATGTGTACAAGAAAGGACATGATATCCGGTACAGCAAAGACTTTGAAGAGACAGGCATCAACGTAAACTTTGTGGAGCAGGTGGGCGACCATGAAATCATTGTCCGCACCTACGAGCGGGGCGTGGAAGACGAAACCTATTCCTGCGGCACCGGCGTTACTGCCTCTGCACTGGTTTGTTATCACAATGAAAACGGGTACAATGACGTACAGGTTAAAACCCTGGGCGGCACCCTCAGTGTTGAATTCGATCGTCTCGACGAAGACCGCTACGAAAATATCTGGTTGAGTGGACCTGCAGAGCGGGTGTTTGAGGGAAAAGTTTAATTCTTGGTACAGTACTTTCAAAATATCAATCATCGCACTCAGGAAGTGGATCGTCCGGAGGATGCAGCCTGGATCAACGTGTTGCCTCCACTCAAACAGGAGGAGTTTAGTGAATTGTCGGAGGAACTGGAGATCCCTCTCGACTTTTTAACCGATTCGCTGGATATTGATGAGCGCAGTCGATTCGAGAAAGAAGACAATGTGCGGCTGATTGTGATAAAAACGCCCACAGAGAATAATTCTTTCAACGATAGTGATGCCTACTATATTACTATTCCCATTTGTATCATTCTGACCCATAATCAGATTCTGACGGTTAACTCCTTTGAAAATACTGCTATCAAGAAGTTTCTGAACAGTTTTCAAAACCGCAATGCCGATAAGAAGAATATGATGGTGTTGAAAATATTTGAAAAGGTTGTTCAGAATTTCATGGAACATCTCAAGGAGATCAATCAGCGCAGGAATGTGTTTGAACAAAAATTATACGACTCCAGCCGAAATGAATACCTGCTTGAGCTGATGAGGATTCAGAAAAGTCTTGTTTATTTTGTGACAGCGCTGCGTTCGAATGAGCTGCTTTTTATGAAACTGGAACGAACGAATTTTATGGGGCTGAATGAAGAAGAACGTGAGTTCCTGAACGATTTGATCGTCGATAATTCGCAGGCCCTTGAAATGGCCAACGTGTACACCACCATTTTAAGCAGCACCCTCGACGCCTTCGCCAGTATCATCGCCAATAATCAAAACCAGGTGTTAAAACGCCTGTCGGTAATCACTATCGTATTAACTTTTCCTGTGTTGATTGCCAGTTTGTTTGGCATGAACGTTCCCAACGGTTTCGAAAATTCTCCCAATGCATTTTACCTGGTCGTTCTGCTGTCGCTTATGATATCACTCGTTATTGGCTGGTTATTTTTACGGAAGAAAATCGTCTGATTCCGAATGGAAAGTATCACTATTCGTGTTTACGGTATCTTGATAAATGAAGCCCGGCAAATTCTGGTTAGCGATGAATATATACGCGGGTCCTTTTACACCAAATTTCCCGGCGGTGGGATGGAGTTGGGGGAAGGCACCCGTGACTGTCTGAAGCGCGAGTTCGTGGAAGAAATGGGCCTGGCCGTTGAAGTCCTTGATCATATTTATACAACCGATTTTTTTCAGCCCTCTGCTTTCAACAAAGCGCACCAAATTCTGTCCATTTATTATCAGGTGCAGGCACTTGAGCCCATTCGGGTGGCTCTGCGCGAAAAAGAATTCGACTTTGATGACAACCAATTGACCGTTTACAGGGAAAAGGGAGAAATCGAAACTTTTCGCTTCATCGACTGGGATCGGTTCTCCGATCAATCGGTAAATCTTCCCATTGATAAAATTGTTGCCAGGATTATAAAAGAGCGGCCCCTGTTCTGAACAGGAGCCGCAACCCAAAAGGCACATTATGGAAAGAAGGAGGGGATAGAAATCCCCTCCGGACAGTCTGACAACTGCCATGAGAAAGCAGCTACCTTGTTGAACGCTTAAAAAATGGAGCGGCCCACAGCCGCCCCTGCTACTAACGGCCTTAACCGAAACTTTTACCCCCTTGTTCCTGCTTCAGAGCGCAGATGGCTTGTGTTTGTTCGTGCGTGAGTTTTTCTATGCGGGCTTCCAGTTCTTTCTTGCAGCCCTCACCAAAAGAGAATTTCTTGCCTTCCAGAGTAACGCCATCTTTATCAAAGGAAAGTATACGATGAATGGGAACGATGGTACCACGATTTATTCGACTGAACAAATGGTCAGGCAGCATCCGGATGCATTGCTTCATCGTCATGGGCGTGAGATATGTGCCCACATCCGTAAATATTTTGATGTAGTTGGCAAGCGACTCGATATAGACTATCTCGTACAGATTAATCTTCACATATTTTCGCCCCACGCGAATAAAAAAGAATGGTTGAACCCACATAGTCTAAGGCGGTTAAGGTTTAAATAAGCTCTTATATTGCAGGCATCTGCTTCCAGCCCGCACTATGGTACAGGGGCCTGCGTACGACTATATTGTTTCCAACAACAATAGTCGGTATGTAATCTGGTCAACAGGACCGAACTAATCGATCTGGTGACCCGGACTTTCAGCAGATGACGTGGCCAGGCAGAGCCAAAAGGACATACCGGCTCGCTCATCCGGAAAGAACTTATGCGGATAATCTGGTCGCATGTTGAGTGGGAAGTGGTTAGCGCGCGAACATGTTGTCGCCGCTGCCCAAAAATGCAACAGTGCCAGCCCTGAATTGATTTGAAAAGCCATCAGAAAATGACGAAGTACTATTTCTGATCACTTTGCCGGCAACTGCTCGCAGAAAGCGAAACACGGACACTTTCGGGCAACATTGTATTACAAGTTAATGAATTCGACAGGCTGCGTTCGAAAATTATCCATAGAACGGGTCAACAAAATGACAAAAGGGTGTTCTCGGAGGACGAAGCCATTTTTCCCATTAGGCCTTCGG
Organism: Chitinophagaceae bacterium; assembly: GCA_046297935.1. GTDB lineage: Bacteria > Bacteroidota > Bacteroidia > Chitinophagales > Chitinophagaceae > CAYMZZ01. The sequence goes on along the minus strand of JBKBHA010000007.1, from coordinate 167,600 downwards.
GACACTCGGCATAAATTAGATTTAGTCATTACAGTCAGGTTTTTGGTTATTTTTTAAAGAAGGGGAAGTAGATACCTCCCCCGTTGCAATCACATGAGAAAACACGTCCGTTCGTTTTTTAACGGGTATGCACGCAAGATAATCTGCTCATTCATCGGCCACGGCATCACTCCACCAAGCTGGTCATTAAACTGATAAAGCTGGCAGAAAATGTATTTCCTGTTTGCGACCAACAGCTCCTGCCCTAACTTTACCAACAGTCAATGGATTCAATCACCCATATCGCCCTGGGCGCCTGCATTGGTGAAGCCTGGTTTGGAAAAGGTTTTGGTAAAAAAGCTATGTTTTGGGGAGCATTGGCTCAAAGTCTGCCCGACATCGATTTCATTGCAGGGCTATGGATGGATCTGCCGGAAGAATTACTGGCGCATAGAGGATTCACCCATTCACTACTGTTTATTTTACTCGTAAGTCCCGTCCTGGCACTCACGGCCTCCCGGGTACACCGCCCGCATAATATTTCGTTTCGTCACTGGCTGTTTTTCTTTTTGACCGAAACAGCTGTCCACCTCTTTATTGACGGATTCAATAATTATGGCGTCGGCTGGCTTGAGCCCTTTAGCCATCAGCGATTTAGTTTTAATGCAATTTACGTGGCCGACCCCTTGTTTACCATCTGGCCCCTGATCGCCGCCATCGTACTGCTCCGCAAGAATGCCTTTTCTCCCAAACGGAGGTTTTGGTGGAGGTTTGGTATTCTTTTACCTGCTGTATATCTGCTTTTCTGCTCGTTCAACAAATGGAAAATGAACCGCGATGTGGAACAAATACTAGACAGGCAGGATATTGCGTATACCCGCTATTTCACCACGCCGGCACCACTGAATAATTTGCTATGGTATGTTGTTGCAGGCAACGATAGCGGTTATCATGTGGGTTTCCGATCAATTCTTGACGGGGAAAAAAAGATCAACTTTGAATACTTTCCGCGTAATTCAGACTGCCTGCAGCCACTATGGAATCACGAAGACCTCAATCGACTGATTCGATTTTCGCAGGGGTTTTATACGGTGGAAAAATGGAATGACACGCTGGTGTTCAACGATCTCCGCTTTGGACAAATAACCGGCTGGCACGATCCAAGGGGACGTTTTGTGTTTCACTATTTCTTATATCACCCCGATTCGGTTACTCTTAACAATGATCTGGTAGTACAGAGAGGCAGGTTTACGAACTGGAACTGGCAAACAATCCGCGCACTTATGAAACGCGCCTCCGGCAATTAACTACAACTCCCCTCTCACTTCTCACCTCTCACTTCTCACCTCTCCCCTCTGAAAACCCCATCTCAAAAAATTGGGCAACGCCCTTCCCCATGTCGGTATATCGTGTTTACCGTCGGCCAGCTCGAGGTAATGAATATCCCTCTGCCGATCATATCCCTTTGCTTCTAGTTCTTTTATCAGATCAAGCGTGTCGTCTATAGAATCGATGATACCGTTATGATTACGATCGGCGGTTTCGTCCATATTGCCACTTTGAAAAAAGAATCGTAATCCGGGCCGCAGCTCTCCTTTTCGAATTACCTGTTGCATGATCCGGTGCTGATCATCATGATAAGCAGGATCATTTTGGTCAACGCTCCGCCACCAGAGCGATCCCGAAAAAACTCCAGCCTGTCGGAAAAAGTCAGGATAGTTCCAGGTCATATCAAGGGCGCTAAGTCCGCCTAAAGAAAAGCCCGCGTAAGCGGCTTTATTCAAAAATGGGAGAAAATAGTGTTCTCTGATATAAGGTACCAGCTCCTCCATTACAAAGTCGGCATGATTACCTGCTTTTGCACCACGGCCCAGATAGTCGGCCTGACCAATAACGCCATACTCCATTTTCCTCTCTGGTCCTGCATAAATACCCACAGCCAGCAGGGGGCGAACTTCATGGTTATTGAGCATTTGCTGTAGTTGCGCTGCAAAATCCATTTCAGCAAGGTTCTGGCCATCATTAATCAGCAGAAGTTCAAGAGCGGCCGGATCGGCAACATTTTTGGGCAGGTAAAAATCAATCTCTACAGTTCGCTCAAGGTAAGCAGAGGGCAGGGAAATATGTTCAATCAGCAGTTCGTTCACAGCTTGCAGTTGCATGGTGCCAAAAATAAGGATTTGGCTGCAACGCTTCAATTTTTGGCCGACTCAACGTTTGTTTTTGCCCTCATCTTTATTTGTTTATGTGATCGTGAAAAAATAAATTTGGAAAGCACCCACTACACACAGACTCCGGGGCATTTCACCGAAAAAAAATGTTTATGAAAAAGATTGGCATCTTACATGGAAAGGAACGCTCCTTTCCCGAAGCTTTTGTAGCAAGAGTAAACAGTAAACAGGTTCCCGGCATTGTGGCTGAACCCGTCCGCATCGACAAAGCGATGCAGGGCGAATTTTCCGGGTATTCGGTGATCATCGACCGAATATCGCAGGATGTGCCATTCTATCGCACCTGGCTGAAAAATGCCGCGGTCACCGGCACAGCCGTAATCAATAATCCCTTTTGGTGGAGTGCCGACGATAAATACTTCAACAATTGCCTGATGACTAAAATAGGTGTACCTGTGCCCAAAACGGCTATTCTCCCTTCGAGGGATCTCCCGGATGACACCTCGGATGAGTCATTTGCCAACCTGGCCTACCCACTCGATTGGGAAAATATATTCAGGTATGTGGGGTTCCCGGCCTATATGAAACCTTTTGCAGGTGGCGGATGGAAACATGTTTACAAACTCAGGAATGCCGAAGAGTTTTTTCAAAAGCACAGCGAAACTGGGCAGCTCGTCATGCTGCTGCAGGAAGAAATTGTATTTACCGAATATTATCGTTGTTATTGCATTGGTGGCAAGTACGTACGCATTATGCCTTACGAACCTCGCAACCCCCATCACCTGCGTTATGTAGCCGATTTCAAACCTGACGAAGCACGTTTGCAACAGATGACCGACATCGTTTTACGCATCAATCAGTACCTGGGATATGATTTCAACACGGTAGAATTAGCCGTGCGCGACGGTGTACCTTATGCCATAGATTTTTGCAATCCTGCACCCGATGCGGAACGAACCAGCGTGGGCGAAGAAAACTTTGAATGGGTGGTAGAAACGGCTGCCAACTATGCAATCGAACGAGCCCTTGCCAATGACGGTCAAACAGATCCATTAACATGGGGCGAATACGTCCGTCGTTCGGCCAACAAGGCACCGCTGGCCTAAACAATAAACCAAGCTTAACCAATCAAATCTCAGATCAGTCAACAACTTTATGGCATTAAACTATAAGAGTTTTACGCTCGGCGTGGAAGAAGAATACATGGTGCTGGATCCGGTAACCCGGGAACTGAAGAGCCATGAACAAAAAATTGTACAGGAGGGGCAAAAAGTCATTAAGGACAAAGTGAAGGCCGAAATGCATCAGGCAGTTGTAGAAGTGGGCACTGATATCTGTGCCGATGCCGACGAAGCTTTTTCGGATGTAGCTACCCTCCGCAAAACCATATCCGATATTGCCGGCGGACTGGGTCTGGCAATGGGAGCTTCCGGCACCCATCCTTTCAGTCATTGGGAAAGCCAGCTAATCACCGATCATATTCGCTACAACGAAATTGTGAACGAGTTGCAGGAAGCGGCAAGAAGCAATCTCATTTTTGGCTTACACGTGCACGTTGGCATGGAAAGCCGCGAAATGGCCAATCATATCGCCAACTCCACTCGTTATTTCCTGCCCCATGTATTTGCACTCAGCACCAATTCCCCATTTTGGGAGGGCAGGATGACCGGCTATAAATCTTTCCGCACTAAAGTTTTTGACAAGTTCCCGCGAACCGGCATCCCCGATGCATTTGAAAGTATTGAAGCGTACGACAACTACGTGAAGCTGCTTATTAAAACCAATTGCATCGACAATGCAAAGAAGATCTGGTGGGATCTACGGGTACATCCTTTCTTCAATACCGTTGAATTTCGAGTTTGTGATATTCCACTCACAGTGGAAGAAACGATAGCCCTGGCGGCTATCTTTCAGGCACTCTGTGCCCGCATTTACATGCTTCGTTCCAAAAACCTGAATTTTATTCAATATTCAAGAGCCCTTCTCAACGAAAACAAATGGCGAGCCAGCCGCTACGGCGTAGATGGATATTTGATAGATTTTGGTAAAGAGGAAGAAGTAAACACGAGGGCGCTGATTTACGAATTACTCGACTTTGTAGATCCGGTACTTGATCACCTGGGCTCGCGTCACCGGGTGGCACATATTCATAAGATACTGGAAAATGGAACAGGTGCCGATCGCCAACTTGCCGTTTTCGAACAGTCCCGAAATCTTTCTTCAGTTGTAGAATATATTCAGGGACAGTTCCTGCACGGCATTTAAGCCGCAGCAATAGAATATGTCGCCATTCTGGCAAACCATAGCAGCACTGGTAGCAGGCATCGTTGCGATAGTTGTTTTAACGGGCCGCTGGAAAATTCCTGCTTTTTTTGCACTGCTGCTGGCAAGCCTCCTTAGCGCAGCTGTACTGACTATTCCCCCAACTGAAACCATCGGGCTGATTCAAAAGGGCTTTGGCCAAACAATGTCATCGCTGGCCTGGCTGGTGGCATTGGGGACCTTACTGGGATTGGTTCTCCAGGCCAGCGGTGCTATACAGCAAATGGCATCCTTCCTACTTCGCTTTCTGGGCCACAAGAGGTCCGACCGTGCCATGGCGGGCACCGGCTTCCTGATTGGTATGCCCGTTTTTTGTGATGCCGGATTTGTGGTGTTGCAGGGATTGCCTCCTGTGCTGGCAAAAAAATCAGGCATGCCGGCACCACTTATCTCACTCAGTCTGGCCTGCGGCCTTTTTGTGATTCATTGCCTCATTCCGCCACACCCCGGCGCGGCCGCGGCAGCAATCAGTTTTGGGGCCAATACCGGGAAACTAATAGGACTCGGTATTCTCGTAGCGCTGCCAGCACTTTGGCTTACACAGCAATGGCTTCGCTTTCGCTATCGGAATGAATGGTCGGTTATGCCGGCCGAGGATCACAGTAAAATGTCGGAAGCAACAACAATTTCCTGGACCTGCTTTCTACCTGTTCTGTTGCCGGTTATTTTGATTGGCTTGAGATCATTGTTACAGCCCTATTCCGCCGGCTGGCCTGCTGGCCTCAAACATGTACTGGCATTGGGCGAACCGGTTGCAGCTCTGTTGATCGCTGTGCTGGCTGCGGTTTTGCAATGGAAAAACCGGAATCAGAAAGAACTGGTAGAGCTGTTGGAAAAAACGGTCGTACAGGCCGGCCCCATCTTACTGGTTACCGGCGCCGGAGGTTCTTTTGGGGCAATTCTCGCCTCTGCCGGTCTGGGCGAACAACTGGCAGATTTCCATGAACTGAACAGTCTGGGTTTATTGGTGCCTTTTATCATTTGTGCTTTGTTGAAAACGGCTCAGGGTTCAAGTACCGTTGCCATGTTAACCGCCGCCTCCATTGTATTACCACTGTTGCCCCAACTAGGGCTAGAAAGCGAAAATGCACGTATTCTGGCCACCCTTTCGTTGGGAGCAGGTTCCATGATGTTGTCACATGCCAATGATTCTTATTTCTGGGTCATATCCCGTTTTGCAGGGATTCCACCAGGTACGATGTTGCGCCAATTCACTCCGGCCAGTTTTCTGCTGGCCGTAACAAGCCTGATCTTTATACTGCTTGCCTCAGTTTGGCTTTTATGATGTAAAGTGAACATCCGTTCGCATTTATTAATAATTCTTAACATTACTCACCACTCATCACTAATCGAGGTTTTGCTGCAACGCTCGCACATTGTTTGTTGTCAAAGGCGTTACATTAACCAACCTTAGCCATGAAAAAGTGGATGAATCTGCTTCTTTTCGCAGGAATTTTGTCTTCCTGTGAGAAAGAAGAAAACCAATGCAAGAGTCCTGAAGAACGTGCATTTGACATTAGCGGCTTTACCAAAGTGGAAGCCGGCGGCCATTTCAAAGTATTTGTAAAAAAAGGAAATCAATTCTCGGTGGTTGCCCGTGGATGTAGCAACCTGCTCGATGACCTTCGTCTGCAGGTGAGAAATATGGGCACGCTCTACATTGAATACAAAGCCGAACAGGATAGTCGCGCCATAACCGAAGTGGAACTGACGCTGCCGCATCTCAACAGTGTTATATTGACCGGTGCAGCGCAGGCCAGTGTAGAAGGGTTCTCCGGCCAGCCATCTCTTATCCGTCATGTACTGTCGGGACTGGCAGCCTGTACAGTGGAAGGTACAGGTATCAACGCACAGGTTGAACTGTCGGGCACATCGCACCTCAAAATCAGTGGAGACACCGAAAGTTTGTATGGCAATATTTCAGGTGAAGCAAGTCTGCATGGGTACGAAACCAGGGCCCGTGAAGTGGATATTTCCACTTCCGGCAAGGCGCAGGCCTGGGTCCACCCCACCGAAATTATTTATGCAGAGGCCAGTGGCGATAGCCGGGTTTATTATCGAGGCAATGCTCCGAACGTCCATACCAGCAGTTCGGGACGTGGCAAAGTGATCCGCGAATAAATAGGTCAGCCATTTGGCAAAACCTCAATAGACCCTACGAGGTTGGAACCTAAGAGGTATCACTTATTGAAGTGGGAATAGTTCGGAGGGTTCGCTAAATCCATACCCCTACTTATTTCGTTTATCTATGCGCCAGCGATCGATTCCGACAAAATAAAATCGGATTTTTTCGATGACAATCGCATATATACCCAGATGACTTTCAACCGATTGGCCAATTTGTTGTCTCCCGCAGCAAATTGGCCATCGGAAAAAAACGATTCAACATTGGGAAAACTGCGATTCCGTTATAATTTTGCATCTGAATCCAATACCTGTTCCAGAAAACGTACCCCTTATGAAACAGATCTACTCCAGGACTGCCCTGTCCGGACTGCTTATTTTTGCCCAGATATCGATTGCGCTTGCCCAGCAGGCTGTAAGTTCGGTAGTTACAGACTACAATGGATTTTGGAAAAGCTCAACTGCTTCAGTCAATCCGCTAAAACCTCAAAATAGTCACAACCTTTTAGCATTCACCTATAAGTCGGTTCAATACTCAACTGGTGTGAACGACGGACTGCTAAGTTCCCGTGGCGAGAATTTTACTCCCGGCGACTTCTGGTGTTTGCCGATCGCGAATATTTCAGGAACAATCAACAGCAATACCAAGATTGGACTTGGCCAATTGTACGATGGAGTAAATAATGGAGCCAGTAATCCGGCCCCCGACGGTGATATAGTTACATACCTGACAGATGGCGTTAAAGGCTTAAATATTGGAACCTGTATCGCCAATTTGCCCAGTGGCACCCTCAGCTTTTTTGTGAGCAACATCAAACCAGCCAACATTGGCGATGGCATTCCCGACATCCTTGTTACTCAGGTAGCCGACCCCAGCAATTCTTACGACCGTTATGCATTTACCAGCGCCGATGGTCAGGTGATTGGTCAAACCAAAGATGTTGTTTTCACTAATATTACCCCCGTCGCCAATTGGACAGCGGATTTCTACGAAGCAAGTCAGCATCCGATCACATTGACCTCCGGCTTTACCAATACCGACCGGCCTATGCGTTTGTGGGCTGCAGATCTGAGCGATTTTGGAATCAACGCATCCAATTACGATAGCATTGCCCGTTTTCGGATTACGCTGTCTGGAAACAGCGACGTTGCATTTGCTGCCTACAACAACCGTACCTTTACCATCAACTCAAACGTGCTGCCTGTGAGCTGGAGTTCTTTCACCGGCAAATTGGTTCAGGAAAAAGCGAGACTGAACTGGGCAACAGCATCGGAACAGAACAGTCATTGGTTTGTGATTGAAAAAAGCAGCGACCGTCGAAATTTCGTGGCTGTTGACAGTGTGCCTGCAGCTGGTAACAGTGAGGCAACGAAATCTTATCAATGGCAGGACCCTCAAAAAACGGAAGCCGTATGCTATTTCAGAATCCGGCTCGTCAATCGCGATAAATCTCATTCGTATAGCCAGATCATCACATTGAAGGGCACAACGGCAGAAATGGCATTGAGTGCCTATCCAAATCCTGCGCACGAAATTCTTACGCTGCAGCACCCTGCGGCCAGTAATGGGCAGATCCAACTCACCGATATGTCGGGCCGATTGTTAATAAGGCAGCAGGTTGTGGCCGGCTCAAGGTCCACCAGCCTCTCTATTCAACGCCTCCCCAAAGGGCTATATCAAATTGCTTTTCAGAGCGACGAAGGCAGCCGATCTATCAGGGTGCTCAAACAATAATCGTCCATTTTCTCCCTTTGGGTGCAACCTTCCAGACAATTTCCTGTTATTTGTACCTTTAGCAAACTAACCGCGCCCAGGACCATGGCGCGTTTTTGTTTTTGCACTTTACATTTCAGTTTTGAAATTAAATCTTCAATCTTTTAATTCTTAATTATTAAAATGAAACCCCTTCATCTCACCGCCTTTATTGCCTCAGCAATCTTCTTTGCTGCCTGCAATAACGACGATCAACCCAAGTCTGACAACATTGAAACCACCCCAAAAATGGTACAGGAAAATATTACCTACGAAGGCGATGGTACTACCATGCATGGTTATGTTGCCTACGATTCGGCCAAACAGGGCCAAAGGCCGGCGGTAATTGTGATACACGAATGGTGGGGATTGAATGATTACGCCAAACGCCGCGCCCGCGAACTGGCCGACCTGGGGTATATTGCTATGGCCATTGACCTTTATGGCAATGGATTAACTGCCGATAATCCTGATAGCGCAGGAAAGTATGCCACCCCCTTTTATCAGCAACCGGACATGATGCAACGTAGGTTTGATGCGGCTCTTGCTAAATTGAAAACCTATCCTCAGACGGACGCTTCAAAAGTTGGAGCAATCGGTTATTGCTTCGGGGGTGCTCAGGTACTTAATCTGGCCCGCCTGGGAGAAGATCTGAAGGGCGTAGTTAGTTTTCATGGTAATCTGCTGGGCGTACCGCTTGATACCAACAAATTAAAAGCAGCTATTCTGGTCTGCCATGGCAATGCTGACCCATTTGTCCCCGTGAGCGAAGTGGAAAAATTTGTAAAAGAAATGGATGCTGCTGCTGTGGACTATACCTTCAAAGGATATGACGACGCCACACATGCCTTCACCAACCCGGATGCAACCGCTATGGGGGAAAAATTCAAGATTCCAATCAAGTACAATGCCGCAGCTGATACCGCGTCCTGGAACGATATGAAAGCGTTCTTCGACCGCGTGTTCAAATAGGCTGACTTGCAAGATCAGGGGCAGCGGACCATGTCTGTAGTTAAGTACAAAGGCCTGGACTGCTGCCCCAGATTTTTTCCTGACGAGGCCAAATTATAAACCCGTCAATTTCCCTAACTTCAGGTCCACCAAAACCTAACTCCATGGCAGTATTGATTGTTGTAGGCATTTTTGTATTGATCGGCATCTGGATTGCCAGTCTTTATAATGGTCTTGTACGTCTGCGTAACCGCCGACAGAATGCTTTTGCGGATATTGATGTGCAGTTGCGGCAGCGGCACGACCTGGTACCACAACTGGTGGAAACCGTAAAAGGGTATGCTGCACATGAAAAAGATTTGCTTTTGAAAGTTACAGAAGCACGTACCGCGGCTATCAACGCGACTGGTATTGATCAAAAGATTGCCGCCGAACAGCAACTGACTGCAGCACTGCAGGGATTAAAAGTGCAGGTAGAAGCTTACCCTGAATTAAAGGCTAACCAAAACTTTCTTCATTTGCAGGAGGAACTATCCGATATTGAAAACAAGCTGGCATCCGCCCGTCGCTTCTTCAATGGAGCCACTACGGAGTACAATAACGCAGTAGAGTCGTTTCCTGGCAACCTGGTAGCGCGCAATTTTGGTTTTCAGAAGGAAGTCTTTTTCGACCTCGGCGACGATGCCCGGCGTCGAATGGAAGAACCGCCAAAAATCAGTTTCTGAAGCCACTTCTCTGACTGGCGCATCTCACCATGGCTTATACCGGAATTTTCAAACAGATTCGGCGCAACAATCGCAATTCGCTGCTGCTATTGCTGGCTTTTCCCCTGCTATTGCTAGGCATAGTTTTTTTGTTCATCTACTTTGCCCTGGAAGATCATAGTTTTCCGGAAAGCCGGCAAAGGTTCTTGACCATACTTCCAATAGTATTGATTGCTGTTGCTGTTTGGTTTCTCATAGCCTGGTTCTTGCACAACACACTTATTCGAGCAGCAACGGGGAGCAGACCCCTGGAAAGAAAGGAGAATAAGCGTGTTTATAATCTGCTGGAGAACCTTTGCATTGCACAGGGCATGCGAATGCCAAAACTATATGTTATCAACGACAATTCATTGAACGCATTTGCCAGTGGGTTAAACGAATCAGGGTTCTCCATTTCTGTATCGAGCGGTTTGCTGGAAAAACTGAACGATTCCGAATTGGAAGCAGTCCTAGCTCATGAACTGGCACATATTCGTAATCGTGATGTGCGCGTGCTGGTGATCTCCATCATTTTTGTTGGCATATTTGCCTTTCTTGCAGAGATCGCATTTCGCAGTTTGCGGTTCGCTGGCTCTGGCCGCCGCAGCCGCGACTCCAAAGGTAGTGGCGCACTGGTATTGATCGCAATTGTACTTACCGCAATTGCGTACCTGTTGAGTTTGTTGATGCGGTTCGGCATCAGCAGACAGCGGGAATACCTGGCCGATGCGGGCGCTGCAGACATGACCCGCAATCCACAGGCGCTAGCAGCAGCGCTTCGTAAAATTTCACAGGACCCGCTGATTGAAGCTGTGGAGAGTCGCGACGTGGCTCAATTGTTCATCCAAAATCCCAAACCATCAGCGCACGCTTCTGCCTCCTGGGACAATATGTTTGCTACTCATCCGCCCATTGAAAAGAGGATTGCCTTACTGGAACAGTTTACCTGATTTCAGCTTACTGCTGCGACTGGTACTTTGCAGCTCGTGGATCATCGCATTGTTTTAAAACCAGACAATTGTACTGATATTGGATGCCAGCAGCCGAATTGGTAATGTATCCGGCCTCGCGGTTCAGCTCAAGAATCGTTTCATAACCACCCGCTCTGGCACCGGCTACCGCCAGTCTTAACTGATCCGTCATATCTGTTCGCTTCTCATAACTGGCCGCAAAATCGTCCAGTTTCTTTATAGCAGGTATCATTGCATTGAGCTTTGCTTCCCAGATTTCACGATCACGACGTATCCTATCCCGGGCGATATAATAAGTCAATAGATGTCGCGCATAATCCACTTTGTCCAGTCCTTCAGGATGTTCTCCATATTCTGAATCACTAACGACCGGCAACTTTTCTGTTTCAGCCTCTGCCCATTGTTGTAATCGTTTCATTCGCTCATTGTAAAGGGTTTCATTGGCAATCACCCTGCTTTTAATGGGAGCCAGCGACTGCTCCAGATCTTTACGGAAATCTTCTGCAAACTTTTCGATAATCATGATTTCCTTTGCTTCCTGCGATCTGGCGTCCGGTGCCTCTGTACGGTTTTTATTGTTTTCAACAACATCTGTTCCATTGTACCGTTTGGCATATTCCCGATAGAAAGCCTGCTTTTCAGCATCGCTCATCGATTCGTAACGTTTGCGCAGATCAGCATTGACCATCAATTCACGGGTAAATGCCTGTGCCACTTCCTGACCTGGTTCGCCCGCAGGCGCCTGCTGTGCCATCTGCTGAGCCAGGGCTTTTTTTTCAGCCGGCGACATTTTCTGAATCTGCTCAGCCGTGTAGCCGCCCGTACGTTGCATTACGGCCTGGTTGGCAGCCGCCTTTCGTTCAGCTTCCGACATCTTCTGCAGCTTTTCTGCCCCTCCCATTTGCGCGATCAACGGATTTTGATTCGCCTGGTTTTCGTACATCTTCAGCACGGCTTCGTTACCTCCCTTTTGATGGGTCTGAACCAGCTGTGTATTGCTCGCGAGCTTCCGAGCTTCTTCCTGCACTTGCTCCTGGGCCTTTTTCAGTTTCTCGGCATACTTCTCATTTTCTCTCGGATCGGCCTGTAATGCCGGCTCCGGCATTTGTGGAACTGGTATTCCCTTTAACCAGTTGATCCGGCTTGATTCTCCCGGCAAGACTTTAAATACAATTGGTCGTGAGAAGTCATTGCCCAATATCTTATCACGCCGGGTACGAAACTCACCCTGACTGTTGAAAAAAGCAATCAGTTCTTTCGACCCGTCTGCCTTAGACAGCAGCATTCCCTTTTGGTCAGCCTTATGTACAATCTCCAGGACCTCGTTGAACAGCCCGTCGAGCAGCGCCATGTCTTCTGTTGTGTACTTGTTGGTCTGAACAGCACCTGGCTGTTGCGAATACAAATTGGACTGAATTGACAAGGCAAGGGCAAATGCCGGCCAGTAAAGGCGAATCTTCATTTGTGCAAAGTTTAGAGAACACAAATATGTATCGCCCTGCCGCAGAGACCAATCAGTCCATGCATGAAACGGAAAGAAAAACGAATGAATTGGGTAATCTAAAACCGGGTACCAAGGTAATGTGGCAACATGGCTCGCCAAGTTGGCCAGTCGTGCGTCCACTCGTTGCCCCAAATGTCAAGTTCATACCAGATGCCTTTGTCGTACAGTTGCTTTGCAAACCGTCCGCTGGCACCTGGATCTTCATAGCTACCGCTACCGCTCATTATATGTATGTGGCGGCTCCGCCGAATCTGTTCTAATATATCATGATCGGAAAGGTTGGGAAGATAGTGCGCGGGGCTGTTGAAATAAACATTGTCGTCGTAATGACCTTTGGTGTACTCCATCAAATTGTAAACACCACTCATGGCAATTACTCCATTGATCAGGCCCGGGCGTTTCAAAAAAAGATTCATACTGTGCAATGCACCAAAAGAAGCTCCGCAGGTAATGATAGGTGTATCCCAACTGGATGTGTTGCGAATAAAAGGAATCACTTCATTGAACACATATTCATTCCACTGCTGATGCCTGGCCGACCGATGAAAAGGTTCAACCTGTGGATTCATCCAACTTTCATTATTGATACTATCAATTGAATAAACTTTAACTTTGCCTGCGTTCACAAAAGGCGCCAGACTGTCTATTAGTTGAAAGCGTTCATATTCGAGGTAGTCGGCTGCAGCGGTAGGAATCAGCAGCAATGCGAATCCATAATCGCCGTATGTTGCAATCGGCATTTCCTTTTGGAGCGATGGGCTAAACCAATGAGTAAGTGATCTTTTCATTCACAATTGTTTGGCTAAATATATTCTGAAATACACAACTTTCCATCGAAGGCATGCGGGAAAATGCAACTGACCTGATTGACCCGCCAACTACCTCGAACGACAGTTAAATGGCATAATAAACTTGACAAATATCAAATTATCGTAAATTCATTTGGTATTTACCGCACGTACTATTACTTTAGTTTTCAGTATTTTTACGGTCACTCAAAATGGGCTCGGAGGGCAATTGCGCCATTCTCACAATTTTAATGGATTGTTTAATGCCTGAAAATGTGAGCATTAGCTAATAATTTCCCAACCGCTTGTTCCAAATCCTTGGTTTACGGGAAATTATACAAAAAAAATGGCAACCTAACCCTTGGTATTTTGCGTGCGCTATACCGATTTTTATAGTTCAATTTCACCCAATGCAGAAACAGATTCGAATCATCCTGGTTGATGATCACCAGGTAGTTCGGGACTCATGGAAATTCCTGCTTGATCGCGACGAACGCTTTACCATTATTGCCCAGTGCAAAGATGGAGAGGAAGCAATCGCTAAAGCGATCGAGCTGCGACCTGACGTCATGCTGATGGATATCAACATGACGCCTGTCAACGGCTTTGAAGCTACCCGGGCCATTGTAGCCCAGGCCCCCGAAGTAAGGGTCATCGGTGTTTCGGCCAATAATCATCCCAGTTACGCCAATAAGATATTGTCCCTAGGGGGTTGGGGCTTTGTCACCAAAAGCTCGCCTTTCGACGAGCTGATGGGCTCAATTGTGAAGGTTTACGAAGGACAGAAATATGTTTGCAAGGAAATCCTGAAAGAAGGCGAATTCAACATTGAATAACTAGCCTTTCCACACCCGAAAATCTTGAGCCAGACGGTTACCGTCTGGCTTTTTTTTGCACCCTTGGATTAATCGCTTCAAGTCGGTTACGAAAAATCGCCGGCAGTACGGGAGAAACGGAAAAATGCCGGTAAATTTGCGCCCACTGTTTGCCCGGTACTCGGGCATATTCAATCAATTTTCACGCATGTCAATCAGCAAAAATTTCGAGCATCAGGCGGCCGAAGAGAAATGGTACAGACATTGGCTCGACAAGGGATATTTTCATAGCGAACCGGATACAAGGGAGCCCTATACCGTGGTAATTCCACCTCCCAACGTAACGGGAGTTCTGCATATGGGCCACTGCCTGAATAATACGATACAGGATGTGTTGGTCAGACGTGCCCGCATGCTTGGAAAAAATGCATGCTGGGTCCCCGGTACTGATCACGCGTCCATTGCCACCGAAGCCAAAGTTGTACAGATGTTGCGCGAACGCGGCATTTCCAAGTCATCGCTAAGCCGCGACGAATTTCTGGCATATGCCTGGGAGTGGAAAGAAAAATATGGCGGTATCATTCTTCAGCAACTTCGCAAGTTAGGTTGCAGTCTCGACTGGGAAAGGACCAGCTTTACCATGGATCCTGATTACTACCAGTCGGTGATCAATGTTTTTATAGATCTGTACCGCAAGGGTCATATCTATCGCGGTAAGCGAATGATCAACTGGGATGTAAAAGCGCTCACCGCCTTAAGTGATGAAGAAGTAATCAGGCGGGAAACCACTCAGTCGCTCTATCACCTCCGCTATCTGGTGGCCGGCAGCAGCGATTATATCACCATTGCAACTGTACGCCCGGAAACCATCATGGGCGACACAGCAATCTGTGTGCATCCCAACGATCCACGGTACCAGTCGCTCATTGGCAAAAAAGCCATCGTACCGCTCATAAATCGCGAAGTCCCCATTATAGCCGACGAATATGTTGCGATGGACTTTGGTACCGGCGCACTAAAAGTAACTCCGGCGCACGACATGAACGATTATCAGCTGGGGCAAAAACACAGCCTGGAGGTAATCGATATCTTTAACGACAATGGCACTCTTAGCGAAGCGGCACAGATTCTGGTGGGTGAAGACCGGTTTGAGGCAAGAAAAAAAATTATTCCTCTACTGGAACAAGCTGGCGCATTGTTGAAAACGGAGCCTTACACTTCGGAAGTGGGTTACTCAGAACGCACCGACGCAGTGGTGGAGCCACGATTGAGTTTGCAATGGTGGGTGAGCATGAAACCACTGGCCGGCCCGGCGCTGGCAGCAGTAGAAAATGATGATATCCGTTTTTACCCGACCAAGTTCAAAAACCTGTACCGGCATTGGATGGAGAATATAAAGGACTGGTGCATTAGTCGACAGCTCTGGTGGGGTCACCGAATTCCGGCCTGGTACGATTCGGAGGGAAACCATGTGGTAGCTGCCACCGAGGCGGAAGCCTTAGACCTGTACCGTCAGCAGTTCGGTCGCGCCGCTGAATTGAAACAGGATGAAGACTGCCTCGATACCTGGTTCTCTTCCTGGCTCTGGCCTTTTGAAGTTTTTAAAGGGTACAGCCAGCCTGGCAACCCTGAAGTTCGTTACTACTACCCTACTAACAGTCTTGTTACTGCTCCCGAAATCATATTCTTCTGGGTAGCACGCATGATCATGGCAGGACTTGAATACGAAGGTGTAAAACCTTTCAACGAAGTTTATTTCACTGGTATTGTGCGCGACAAGCAGGGCCGGAAAATGAGTAAACAGTTAGGCAACTCTCCCGACCTGCTTGAATTGATTGACCAGTACGGTGCTGACGCGGTGCGCTTTGGAATCCTCATTGCCTCTCCTGCCGGTAACGATCTAATGTGGGACGCAGCCAGCAACGACCAGGGCCTGCATTTCAACAACAAAATGTGGAATGCACTCAAGCTGGTAAAAATCTGGGAAGGCAGGCAGGGTGAGATTCAAAATGAAGCACCCATGTTTGCTGTAGACTGGTTCGAAAACCGTTTGCAGGAAGCGCGCCTCCAACTGGAAGAACTGTATCGCGATTTCCGACTGAGCGAAGCCCTGAAGATGTTGTATACCCTAATCTGGGATGATTTCTGTAGCTGGTACCTTGAGTGGGTAAAGCCTGGATACGAACAACCCATTGATCCGAGGGTATATCAAAAGACGGTGGAGTATTTTGAACAGTTGATGCAGCTGCTCCATCCATTCATGCCTTTCATAACAGAAGAGATTTTCCATCAGTTGCGCAAGCAGGATCTGGATCTTACAGTGAAACAATTACCAACAATCGGAAAGCCCGATTCGTCGGTTCTGCAGAAGGGTCTTCTGTTGAAGGAAACAATCACTGCACTCCGCGATGCCCGCAGCAGAGCACAATTGAAACCTAAAGACAGCATTCGATTGTATATTCAGGGAGGCGACCAGCACGTGTACGCCGGTATTGGAGAAATTTTGGGCCGTCAGGTGAATGCAGAATCACTTGGGTTCGTTGCCAGCGCCCCAGAAAACTGCATCAATGTAGTGGTGCAGAAATATAGCTTCTTTGTGGAAACCATGCAGGAACGCGACACGGCTGCCGAACGTGCACAGCTTGAAAAAGACCTGGACTATTACCGCGGATTTTTGGTGAGCGTAGAGAAAAAACTGATGAACGAAAAATTTGTGCAGAACGCGAAGCCCGAGGTAGTTGAAATAGAACGAAAGAAAAAGGCCGACGCCGAAGCAAGGATCAGTGCAATAGAAGAAAGCCTGAAATCACTTTAAATGCAAATGCCGCTGGAACAATCAATTTCTACAGCGGCATTTTCATTTAACGAGGAATAATGCTTACAGGCATAATGAACTCGAAAACCGTTCCCCCCACCGTGCCTGTGGGGAAATCTCGGTTGCGAAGATTGCTCACTCGCAATCCAAAACTGAGTTCGTACTGGTTCCACCATTTGGTATCAAAAAACAGTTCACCGCCCCAGGAATTCTGATTGGCAAAAGGTCTCCGATTTGCATCATAAGCACGCGCATAGTCGTAGAATGCATTAGCCCGAATTCGTTGTATATACAGAATGTTTCCAAACCCCCAGTCGGGATACAACAAAGGAAAATGATAATTACTTCGAATACCCCAGATGCGCGCAAAATAAGCGGCATTGTAGCCTCGTGAATACGGAAAACGATTGGCAAAGCGAACATCCCGGGTACCAGTTTCCTGCCAGGCCAGATTGAAAATTAAATTGTGAGTAGATGCTAAACCGGGGAAATAAATGGCACCCGTACCCAGAAACTGCCGGCTGCTGTATTTTGAAACAGCATGACGAAACTGCAGATTCAGTGAATAAGCCAATCGTGGGTAAATATGCTGCACAGCCGACTCTACCTGCTCACTTAATGATATAAAATGTTGAAGGTAGAAGAAATTGGTGCTGCCAAGGGAGTCTTTGTAGAAGCCCTTATTAAACTCCTGATTAAAATAAAGATTACTGCCAACATTGAACGACCGAAAAGTCTGTTTTCGTGCCCAACTAAGGGGCACATTTAAACCTATACGCGTGTCCATCTGATCCCAGGTCCTTATCCGATTGCCGATAGCCTGTTGCCTTGAAAACGTGTATTGAGACCCAACATTCAATTGTGTGAACCAGCGCCCATAGGTGGCACTCACCCCTGCCGCGCTGGTTTTCTCGTTTTCGTTGTACAGATAGTATAATTGAGTTTCCAGCGTGTTCAATATATTCTGTCCATATAGCGAAAAGGTAAATTCCGGATCTTCATAATAGGGACGCCAACTGTGAAAGTTGAATAATCGCGTGCCTTTCGGATACGCGCTTAAGTTGCGTGGAGCCGACGAACCTGAATTGAGATCGGGAATAGCCAGTTCGTTGGCGCCGGCCACGGGATACTGAATTGCCTGACGATACAGGAATATTTCGTCCAGTTTTGTCCACTCAGCCTCGGCCAGCCGCTGTTGTTGCAATTGCAATCCATCAGCGGTAACTGCCGACCAGTTGATATTGCCGTTAGCAACATTAACAAAATAATTACCTAACTCCCAGCGGGTCTTCAATCCTTCCACTTCTCCGCCCTTGCGCGCGATTCTGTAAATATTGTCAGTGCCATCATAACTGGCGGTAAAATAGATATAGCCCGCATCTGCGCAGGGATAACCCAATACACTGAATGAGGGCGGAGTTAGGCGTTCTAACGCTCCATCAGAAATGGAAATCACGGCCAAACTCATCTTACCTTCCCTGTCGCGCAGGGCAACGGCCAGTGAATCTTCTGACAGAAATTTTGGATCGGTATATAATAACACTCCGGGATGATGAAAGCGCTTGATCAGTTCACCGCTTAGTGCGTCCAGCACATGCAGTTCGCTCTGGCCATTGGTCAGGTTCTGCACGGCAACCACGCGCTCGCCCGATTCGGAAATATCGGGTGTAAAATATTTGCTACGGCTCGTTAAGGTCTTTTGAAGTCGCGTCTGCAAATCGAAAATCCGGATCACGCTATAATCACGCCAGCCCCATCGTGGATCAGATTCATAGGCCGCGTATACTACCCTGCCGTTTCGATAGCTGTATTGATCGTTGATGGAGATATCACGTATACGGATCCACTGTTCGCCTTTTCCGTCTCGCAACATAAAAGTGGGTCGCCGGTCATTCGCTTTCTTAAGGTACAAGATGCTGTCGGCAGATACCTGGTATGGAAACAGGTACTGTGTGAGTACGCGTTTGTTGAGAGGCAACAAAGGATCAGGTCCCGCTTCTGCAGTACTGGCACCTGTTGCAGCCTCCTGAGCTTTAGCCTGGTACCATTTTTCGGCATCGACCAAAAATTGCCGATAACTGATACCCGAGTGGCGCTGAATCGCCTTTTGAAAAGGATAAATGAGTCCTTTAAAAGCCGAAGCATCGCGTGTTACCTTTTGCCAGAAATCCGTTCCGTATTTTTCGTATCCGTAGTTCACCAGCAGGTATCCCAGTCGGTAGTGATCGGGCACATAATCTTTCAGCGATCCATTGCGCAGCTTCATCCAGGAATACTTCTTGTCCGCCTTCCAAAGTGCAGGGTAGGCATTCAAAAAACGCGGAAGCCGCCCTCTGCCCTGATCAGTTACTACCGTTTCCATATAGACCGCGTCGCCTTCATAAAACCAGTCTGGTATCGATGCATTAATGGCGAGTGCATACCCCTCCTGCCCGAAAAGAGTGCGCATCAGTTTGCTGAGACCGTTGTCGAAGTTGTTGAACTGCTGTACATGTCGATACTCATGAATAGCGAGCTGATCTGTCCAGTTAAGCGAGCCCTGGCTAAAATTGTCGGGCGCAGGTGTTAAATAAAATTCAGAACGATAGGGACCCAGACCCACATAGCCATTGGCAATGGTAGTTTGTCCCTGCAACACTACAGGTATCTTCCTCAGTTTGGTCCCAAGCGAAGCAGGCTTTGAAGCAGCCAGCCGGTGAATAATATTGGCTACCCGCCATGCCTGGCTGTCGAGCCCCGTAGGAAAAATAATCTGCGCAGTATCGCTGTTTAACTGTTTCCACGAAACTTCGGGAGGCGTGCCTCCAAATTGCTGGGAAGCTGCCGACAACACAAAGCCGGAACCCAGCAGCACACAGAACAATCGTATCACTGGTATTGAGTGCATAGTAGATGAACCCGTTTGCGCCTGTATTATTTTTTAATCCTCTTTATAGATCATTACTTTCTTTTCCCCACCTTCTTTCGAATATCCTCGATACATTCCGGATGTACAGAAAGGTAAAGCAATGTTACCGTCTTTGTCCACAGCAATCAGGCCGCCATCCCCACCCAGGCCGGGCAATTGCTTCATGACCATTTCGTCTGCAGCCGTCTTCAGGTCCTCTTTTCCGTATTCCATCCTGTCGCTGATCGTTTTTGCCATGACCAGGCGGATAAAAAATTCGCCCCAGCCCGTAGCGCTTATTGCCACCGTTTTGTTGTTGGCATAAGTGCCAGCACCTATAATCGGGGCATCACCAATGCGTCCAAACTTCTTGTTCATCATACCACCTGTACTGGTTGCAGCTGCGAGGTTGCCCTGACGATCTAAAGCCACAGCGCCCACCGTGCCGAATTTGTCGCCATGCGGCGTTTCGCGTAACAGATGCCTGCGAACCGCTATTTCGGCAAGTATTTCTTTCCGTTCTTCTGCGTTCCCGCAAGAAGCAAGTTCTGCTTCCAGTGCGTTCAGTTCAACCAATACCAGATCCAGATTTACCGGATCCTTTTCTTCTGAATTTGTCCGGGTCCTGCTTTTTTTCAGGTTCTCGATCGAATCGCGTTGCTGCATGCGCCGCAGTCCCTTCCACCTGTCATCTGTATAGAAATACGAAGGATCGACGATGTCTAAACCCTGGCTGGCTGCAAAAAGTTCGGCGCCAGGTCCGGCCATCATCACATGCGGGCTTTTTTCCATCACCGCCCGGGCCGCGGATATAGGGTTTTTGACCACAGTGACGCCGGCCACAGAGCCGGCAGCCAGATTCCTTCCATCCATGATAGCTGCATCTAATTCGTTTTTGCCTGCATTGGTGAATACGGCTCCTTTTCCTGCATTAAACAGCGGGTTATCCTCCATGCTTCGAACGGCTGCTTCCACTGCGTCAAGCGCAGAGCCGCCTTTGTTTAAAATTGCCTCTCCCTTCGCCAATGCCTCTTCCAGTGCGGCATTATAAGCCTTCTCTTTTTCTGCCGTCATCTGGCTCTTCAAAATTGTGCCCGCACCACCGTGTATCACCAGCACCCACTTCCGATCGCCGGTCTGCCGGGCCCAACTATGGGAGTTAACAAAAAAGAAAAGTGAAAATAGGATGAGCAGTTTCTTCATCTTAGTTTTTTTGAGCAATTTACCGAAGCATTTGCAAGCTTGGTACTTTATTTGTCTGCATTCGCCAAGACCTTAATTTTGCATCTTTAAATTACTGAGGCTGAGGAAATTCAAAAAAATATTGCTTTGGTTCTTCCTTACGCTGGTTTTTCTGCTGGTGGCTGCCTGGATTTTCGTACAAAGCCCCTGGGGACAAAACTGGCTCAGCCGAAAAATCACTGCCCGGCTATCGCGCGATCTGAATACAGTTGTTAAAATAGATCATGTTGATATCGGCCTCTTCAATCGCCTCGCCCTGTCGGGCCTGCTGGTCGAAGATCGGCAAAAAGACACCCTTGTTTATGCGGGTACGGTGAACCTGCGCATTACCGATTGGTTTTTCATCAAAGACAAAATTGAGCTCAAATACATTGGGCTGGAAGATGCATTGATTCGCATTCAACGCAGCGATTCCGTGTGGAGGCACCAGTTTCTGATCGACTATTTTGCTTCGCCTGGCACGGGCGGTGGCGGCAGCGGAACTGAACTGGATCTGAAAAAAGTGGAGATGAGCCGCGTCCGGATCGAAAAAAAAGATGCCTGGCTGGGTCAGGACCTGCAGCTCAGCCTCGCGCAACTTTCGCTGGATGCCAGAACAATCAATTTCAGCAAGAAATCCATCTCTATCGGCTCCCTGAAAATCGATCGGCCCGATGTGCAGTTGTTTGATTACCCAAAAAAGAAACCGAACCTCGCCTTACAACAACAGAACGAACCCGCAGCCAGTTTAGACAGCAGCCTCCAGTGGAATGCGGCTGGCTGGGTACTCGATGCTGACCTGGTGCAAATTGAAGATGGCCGTCTTCGAATAGACAAAGGAACCAAAGGCACCCAGATTGCCTGGTTCGATGGCCGACACATTGATTTCTCCCAAATAAAAACTTCGCTGCGAGATATAAGGTGGAAACAGGATACCATAACGGCAAACTTGAGCCTCGCCACACAGGAACGTTCAGGGTTTGTGGTAAAAAGTATGGAAGCGCTGGTAAAATTGACTCCCCGGGAAATGGATTTCCGAAAGATGGAGATTCAGACCAACAATAGCATCATCCGCGACTCCTACCGCATGAGCTTTGATGACTTCAGCGACATGAACGACTATATTCATGCTGTTTATATGCAGGCCAATTTTGTGGGCTCAGAAATAGACAGCGATGATATCGCCTATTTTGCTCCGGCGCTGAAGACCTGGAAGAAAAACATTACGCTGAACGGATCGGTACGTGGTACCGTTGATGAACTCGTCGGTCGGGGGCTCGAAATTCAGGCGGGTGCCAATACTTATCTGAATGGAGATATCAGTTTAACGGGTCTCCCCGACATCAACCAGACTTTCATCGATTTCAAAGCGAACGAATTTCGCACCACCTATCAGAGCGCTGTAAGTATTGTGCCCGCCATTTCAACAGTTACCAGTCCTGATTTGCGGCAGCTTGCGTCGCTTCGTTTTCGCGGCAGCTTCACGGGATTCATTCGCGATTTTGTAACCTTTGGAACGATTGAGACCAATCTGGGCGTGGTCACGAGCGACCTGAATATGAAACTACCGGAAGGCAGCCCGCCCGTTTATTCCGGCACCCTGGCAACGGATTATTTCCGATTAGGACAGTTCCTCAAAGACAGCAGCATTGGCGCGGTGGCACTCAAAGGGACTGTCAAAGGTCGCGGCTTTCAACCCAATGATCGTAATACCGAAATCGACGGCCAGATTCTGTTTGCTGACTACAAAGGCTACCGGTATCAAAATCTTCAACTCAAAGGACGCCTCGACAAAAAACTGTTTGAAGGTGATGCATCCATTGATGATCCGGAACTGTCACTTACCTTAAACGGACTCATCAACTTCAATGATTCAATCCCGGTGTTTGATTTCAAAGCGAATGTACAAAACGCGAATTTGCAGAAACTTAAACTGACTAAAGACAATATAAAATTTGCCGGACGAGCGAGATTAAATCTGAGTGGCGATAATATTGATAATTTTTTAGGTCGGGCGGAAATAATGGACGCAACACTCAGCCGAAATGAACTACCTCTACCATTCGACTCACTCGTGATTTCATCGAGCCTGATCAACGATGAAAAGACGATCCGATTGCAGTCCAACGAAGTGGACGCAAGAGTGAGTGGCCAGTTTTCGCTGCGCGATCTGCCCGACGCAACGCGCCTTTTCCTACACAAATATTACCCTGCGTACATACCTCCGCCCAAGCGCACCCCGGAAAATGAAGTGTTCAATTTCGACATTACAACTCAGTATGTAGATGATTATATCCAGATGATCGACACCAGTCTTTATGGCTTTAACAACAGCCATTTTACAGGCATGATCGACACGCGAAGCAATACGCTTAAACTGGATGCCAGCATTCCGCAATTCAAATACGATGGTTATAATTTCGATGAAGTGCGATTGTCGGCCGATGGCAACGCAGACAGCCTAACCCTGCTGGGCGGCGCCAGCAATATTCGTTTGAGCGATAGTTTGAATGTGCCTTTAGCATTGTTTCGGATCGATGCAAGCGAAGATCGGTCAAGAGTGAAAATTTATACCGGCGCTAACCAGGCCATCAACCAGGCCAGCATCAATGGTACGGTACTTACCTATCGCAACGGAGTTCGCATTGAATTTGATTCATCCAGCTTCAACATCAACGGCAAGTCCTGGGTAATTGAGGAAAATGGAGAGCTGGAGTTCCGTTCAAATATGCCAGCCAGCGGACAATTAGTGCTGAAAGAAAGTAACCAGTCTATCCGGCTTCAAACGAGACCTTCAGAAACCGGCGATTGGAATGACTTGCTGGTAGAACTGGAAAAAGTGAACCTGGGTGATATCAGCCCTTTCCTGCTACCTCGCAACCGGCTCGAAGGTCTACTGTCGGGAAATATAACGTTGGAAGATCCGATGAACAATCCTTACCTGACTGCGAAGGATCTCCGGGCCGAATCCCTGATGCTCGACAATGATTCAATTGGCGATGCTCTTGCAAGTCTGGTATACGATAGCAAACAAAAACTGCTGACTGCGCAGGGAAAAACGGCAAATGAAGAAAATAATCTGGCCTTCGACCTGAAAATCCATACCGGATCACCAGAGCTACAAAAACAGAACCTTATTCAGATCAGCGCCAAAACATACCCGCTGTCGATATTGGAACGATTTTTAGGCGGACTGTTTTCCGATTTTAACGGGTATGTTACCGGAAACTTTGATCTTACCGGGCCCCTTACAGGTATCAATGTAACCGGTAAGGGACGACTGCAGAACGCAAGTCTGAAGGTTAATTTTACCCAATGCTATTACCGGATACAGGATACCGATCTAAGTTTGCTGGCAAACGAAATAAACCTCGATGGTCTTGTATTGATTGATTCAGTTACGCAGAATCCCGTGTATCTGCGCGGTGGTATACAGCATGAGGCTTTCCGCAACATGTTTTACGACCTTACTGTGTCTACTCAAAAACCTAACACCATTGGCAGCGCCAATAATAAGCCCATACAGCTTTTACATACAACAGTGGCCGACAACAAACAATTTTATGGGGATGTAAAAGGCACTGGTTCATTTTCGCTAATTGGTCCGCAATCGGATCTATACATGAAAATTGATGCGGTAGCCTCTAGCGAGGATAGCAGCTTTGTTACCATCCCTTCCTATGTGGGGCGAGAATCGGGCATTGCCGATTTCCTGGTAGAGCGTACTTATGGACGAGAAATGGTTGACAGCAGTTTTTCGGCTTCTGGTTCAAGCATCATCTACGATGTAGATGTAACCGCTAATCCACTGGTGGGTGTGAAAGTGATACTTGATGATTTAACCGGCGATAACATCGAAGGGCGTGGTTCAGGCACACTTAATATCCGCTCTGGTACAAATGAAAAATTATCAATGCGCGGACGATTCGATATCAGACAGGGCGAGTATCTGTTCACGTTTCAATCTTTTTTCAAAAAGCCTTTCCAGATTCGCGAAGGCTCTGAAAATTTTATTACCTGGAACGGTGATCCCTATGCCGCACAGATACAGTTCGATGCGATTTATACTGCCGAAGACGTGAGCTTCGCGCCGCTGGCCGACCTGCTGGCATCCGGTTCCGAATTCTCTCGCCATCGCGAAGACGTATACGTTGTAGCTAACCTGCGCGGGCAACTTTTTAAGCCTGAATTTTCATTTAAGCTCGAGTTCTCTCCCAACGGACGCGCCAATTCCGATTTTTCAATTGCCACCGCCATGCAGCAGATTGAAAAAAATCCAAATGAAATAACCAGACAGGTGAGCTACCTGATCGTGTTCAACAGCTTTGCTCCACCCGATTTTGCACCCAATACCGGATTGAATACCGCACTTGGTGAATTCACCAATAGCACCATTTCCAGTATTTCAGGCTTGTTGTTCAACGAAATCAACCGCAAACTCAATAGCGAGTTGTCGCGCATTCTGGGCAACGATAATATCAGCATCAACTTCAGTGGGTCGGTGTATAACCGAAACCTGCTGAATGCTGCCAGCAATAGTTCCATTGGTTTCAATCAGTCGAACTTTAATGTGAATGTGCCGATCTCGATGTTCAAAGACAGGTTCGTGGTCACGCTGGGCAGTACCCTTGATGTACCACTGCAATCGACCATTCAACAGAACGTACAGTTCCTGCCCGATGTAACCGCGGAATGGCTGATCAACCAGAGCGGCACCATTCGCGCCAGCTTTTTCTACAGGCAAAACCTCGACTACCTTACCAGTAGCAACTCCGGTGCTGCACGTACCAGACGAACCGGCGCCAGCATCGCCTACCGCCGCGAATTTGATTCCATATCGGATTTTTTTAGAAAGAAGAAAAAGAAAGCCCAAACAGAAGCACCTGTAGCAGGGAGCGATTCGACGAAAGTGGAGAAGGAAAAATGAAAGGTTGTTGAATTGTTGAGTTGTTGAGTTGTTCAGTTGTTCATGGCAGTTGTTTTTGGGAGCTGCTCATGCAAACTGAATGAAAATAAAACCGCGTAAATCTGCGGGATGAGAAAAGCATTTGTTTAAGCGACTTGCATAAACTACAACAAGCCTGTTCCCGCAGATTTACGCAGATTTTTGCA
The DNA here is from genome assembly GCA_046297935.1 of Chitinophagaceae bacterium. Classification (GTDB taxonomy): domain Bacteria; phylum Bacteroidota; class Bacteroidia; order Chitinophagales; family Chitinophagaceae; genus CAYMZZ01. The sequence goes on along the minus strand of JBKBHA010000007.1, from coordinate 141,444 downwards.
CAGATTTACGCAGATGAAATACATTCCTACACCTCAACAAAGAATCAACAAACAATTCAACAACTCAACAATTCAACCATTCAACAATCCTAAATTTCATGCCCCAGCTTATTCTTCTTCGTCGCCAGGTATTTCTCATTGTAGGGGTTTGACTGACAAACGATGGGAATGTTCTCTACAATCTCGAGACCATAACCGATCAGGCCAACCCGCTTGCGTGGGTTATTGCTCATCAGCCGGAGTTTGGTTACGCCCAGATGTCTTAATATTTGTGCGCCTACACCATAGTCTCGTTGATCCATTTGAAACCCCAGATGAAGATTGGCTTCCACCGTATCCATGCCTTCTTCCTGCAGACGATAGGCTTTGAGTTTATTCAGCAACCCGATTCCGCGCCCCTCCTGGTTCATGTACAAAATCACTCCCCTTCCCTCTTCCTGTACCATTTCCATGGCTTTGTGCAATTGATCGCCACAGTCGCATCGGAGCGATCCAAGTATATCGCCGGTAAAGCAGGAGGAATGAACGCGTACCATGATGGGTTCGTCTTTTTCCCACTCTCCCTTAATCAGTGCCAGGTGCTCGTTGGCAGAATTCTTTTCTTTAAAGGCTACCAGCTTGAATTCACCAAACTTGGTTGGCATGTCTACCCTCACTATTTCTTCAATCAGTGAGTCGCGTTTTAAGCGGTACTCGATCAGGTCTTTAATAGAAATCAGTTTGAAATCAAATTTCCTGGCTACTTCTATCAATTCCGGCAGACGGGCCATAGTACCGTCGTCGTTCATGATTTCAACCAGCACCCCACCGTAGGGAGGTGGAAAGCCGGCCAGCCGGGCCAGGTCCACTGTTGCCTCGGTATGCCCTGCCCTACGGAGTACCCCGCCTTTTTTTGCCCTCAACGGAAAAATGTGGCCGGGTCGGCCCAGGTCGGCAGGACTTGTTTCCGGGTCGATCAGTGCCTGAATGGTTTTTGAGCGGTCCTGTGCAGAAATGCCGGTAGTGCAGCCATGTCCCAACAGGTCAACCGACACCGTAAATGCGGTTTCATGAAGGGCGGTATTATTATTAACCATCAGTTCCAGGCCCAGGGCATCGCAATGGTCTTCGGGCAGGGGCACACAGATCAGGCCTCGCCCGTGCTTTGTCATAAAGTTGACTACTTCGGGAGTTATATTGGCTGCTGCGGTTATAAAATCTCCTTCATTTTCACGGTCTTCATCGTCTACCACGATGACCAGTTTCCCGGCCCGTATGTCTTCAATCGCCTCTTCAATGCTGTTAAACATATCGCTCAAAATTTGTGCAAAGTTAGTAACAATCCGCACGCTATTAATGTTTAACCATTGGTCGGTCGGAGCGGCTGCCAAACCGGCCGGCGGGAGGGTAACGATTGTTAATATTTTGGCCATATTTGGTTGAGGAATATTCCCTTTCTTTGCAGCACAATCACGTAAACTAAACTATATGCTTAAGAGAATCCTGTTTCTGGCGGCTATCCTATTGGTCGCCGGCGGAGTCTACGCTCAGGTTACCACCAGTACCATGAGCGGTGTGACCAAGAACGCAGCTGGAGAAGCACTCACCGGTGCCAGCGTAACGGCAGTTCACCTGCCATCCGGCACCAGGTATTCCGCCATCACTTCTACCGGCGGACGTTTTACCATCCCCAACATGAGGCCCGGTGGCCCGTATCATGTGGAAATCAGCTTTGTGGGTTTTACCACTCAGAAATTCGACGACGTATTTCTGAAACTGGCTGAAGATTTTGTGTTGGATGCGACCCTTGGAGACGGCGAAAATACACTTACCAATGTGGTGGTTACAGCAGCCGGACGGAAAAACCCGATCCTGAATGCCAACAGAACCGGAGCGGTAACGAATATCGGCCGTCGCGAGATTGAGCGCCTGCCATCTATTTCTCGTAATATCAATGACCTGACACGTGCCACACCGCAGTCGAATGGCGCTTCCGTGGCAGGTGGAAACTACCGTCAAAACAACTTTACTATCGACGGTGCCGACTTTAACAACAGCTTCGGTATTGGATCTAACCTGCCGGCCGATGGAGCGCCTATCTCGCTGGATGCTCTCGACGAAATCTCCGTTAGCATCAGCCCCTTTGATATCCGTCAGTCTGGCTTTATTGGTAGTTCTATCAACGCGGTAACCCGCTCTGGTACCAACCAGTTTCAGGGATCGGTTTATCGCTACTGGCGTTCCGAAAAACAACAGGGAGGAAAAGTAAATAAACAGGAAATCAACCGCCCGGCCTTTGATTTCGAACAAATTGGTGCGCGTATTGGCGGCCCGATCATCAAGAACAAGCTGTTTTTCTTTATCAACTATGAAACGGAAAATCAGCCGCGGCAAATTCAAACCCTGGTGGCAGCAACGCCTTCGATGCCTTTCGGCCAAAACAATCCTAACGTTGCAAGGCCAACCGCAGCCGAAATGGACGCTATCAGCCAATACCTTCGCGACACTTACGGATATGAAACAGGTCCCTACGACAATTATTCCACCGAAATCAAGCGTACTAAAATAATGGCGCGCCTGGATTGGAATATTAATACCAAGCACCGTATGAACATACGGTACAGCCAGGTAGAAGGTAGCAGCCCCAGCCCTACCAGCACATCAACCAGCGGATCGGGATTCAGCTTCCCAACCAATGGTGGACGTAACAGCTCGGCCAATAACCACCTTTTCTTCAAGAATTCTTCTTACCGTCAGGGCGCTAATTTCTACTCGCTCGCCTTTGAATTAAATTCACAATTCGGTAAGCGTTTTTCGAATGTATTACGCGCAACCTATACCAATCAGGATGACTCCCGCGAATCTGATAGTGATATCTTCCCGCTGGTAGACATTTTGAAAGACGGTACTGCATTTGCCACTTTTGGCTATGAGCCATTCTCTTACGGCAACCTGCGTCAGGTGAAAATGTATAATATCACCGACAACATCACGTACACTGCTGGCAAGCACACGCTCACTGGTGGTATTCAGATCGAGTTGAGCGAAACGGTCAACGGTTTCCAACGTTTTGGTACCAGCTATTATGTTTACGATTCATGGGAAGACTTTGTATCGGCAGCCGATCCTAATCCTGCCAACCGTGTAAACCCCATCAACTTTGCTTACACTTATTCTTTGTCGGAAGGCTTTGCACAGGCTTTCCCCAGTTTCAAGTTTGCACAATACAGTGCGTACTTGCAGGATGAGTGGGCAGTAAACAACAAGTTCCGACTTACCTATGGTTTGCGTGCGGACCTGCCTACCTACCCCGACGTATCGGAAGTAAAAGAGCACCCCCTGGTATCGCAGCTCACCTTTGCAGAGAATCGCAAGATCAATACAGGCGTGCTGCCTAAAAAACGCGTTTTGCTTTCTCCCCGCGTTGGCTTCAACTACGACATCTATGGAGACCGCTCCCTGCAGTTGCGCGGAGGTACCGGCATCTTCACCGGTCGTGTACCATTTGTATGGATCGTAAGCCAGTCGGGCGACGCAGGTATGTTGCAGGTTACTCAGTCCTTCACTGGCCAAAACACCGTGCCTGGACCGTTTAATCCCGATCCTCGTTTTTATTTGCCCCCCACTCCTCCGGCTGCCGGAACAGTTATTCCGGGTACAATCAGCGCGCTGGATCCTGAATTCAAGTTTCCACAAACCTGGAAGTCAAGCCTCGGGCTGGATACCAAGCTCGGCTGGGGAACGATATTTACTTTGGAAGCGATTTATAACCGCGATATCGTGACTACTTTGTTCGACAACGTGAATCTGGTAAATCCTGCACCATTGGGCGTATCAGGATATCCCGATAACAGGAATATGTATCCAAGCACCAACACAACCCGCTTCATCAATCCGCTGAACAATCAGGGTCAGGCCAGTGCCACCGGCACGCAGGCTTTGAACACCGTGGTGATGAAAAACGGTAACAAAGGTCACTACTTCTCTTTGAGTGGTACCATCACCAAGCAGTTTGACCGCGGCTTTACCGCCTCAATCAGCTATACGAAATCGTACGCAAATAACCTGTACGATGGTGGTGGTGATCAGCCTTTGTCGGCCTGGCAGAATACCCGCCAGTTCAACGGCACCAATTACCCAATGCTTGGGTATGCCGATTACGTAGTGCCTGATCGTGTTACTGCGATGATTTCGTATAAGAAAGAATACCTTAAACATCTGGCAACTACCATATCAATTTTCTATAGTGGTCAGTCGCAGGGTCGTTTCTCGTATGTATATGGTCAGGATTTCAACCGCGATGGTTTCAATGGTAACGATCTGATCTATATCCCGCGTAACGCTTCGGAAATCACCTTTGCACCCAAAACTGTAAACGGTGTTACTTATAGTGCCCAGGAGCAAAGTGATCTGTTCTTTGCCTATGTTGAGCAGGACAAATATCTGCGCGATCGCAAAGGACAGTACGCTGAGCGTAACGGCGGATTGTTCCCCTGGAGAAATCAGGTAGACGTTCGAATTATGCAGGATTTGTTTACCAATATCGGTAAGAACCGGAATACTCTGCAGTTCAGTCTCGATATCTTCAACTTCGGTAACCTGCTGAATAGTGGCTGGAGCACATTCAAAACATTGAATGCAGCGGCTATACTCGTACCTACCAACCAAAACGCACTGGTTCCTGGTGGTACCACGCGGCCGATCTTCCAGCTGGCTACCGATCGTACCGGTCTTGCTACCAGCACCTTCCGTGACGACGCGAGCGTGACTTCGACCTACTACATGCAGTTTGGTCTTCGCTACCTGTTTAACTAGAAAATGAACACACGGCCGAATATAAAAAAGCCCCGCTTCCGGCGGGGCTTTTTATTTAGGGCCAGGTAAAAAAACGGGTGGAATTGAATACCCAATCGGGCGTAGCCAGCGAACCAGATTCCCTTTCGTACCAGGGGGAATTGCCGGCAACATTGCTGTTTACAACAATATGCATATCCTGCGCAGGCATATAGCTTTGCGCCAACATAAAAAACTCTTTGCCTTCAGCATTCTCCGCCACATCAATAACCAGCATGGCGTGTCCGGGAAATCCGCCTTCCACAATAACGTCACCCGGCTGAAGCCGGGAGCCGGCCTGACGCGGCCTCAGTTGTTGCTGTAAAGACCATGTGCCGGCATAGGTGAACACAAATTCCAGCCATTGATCCAGCTGTTTCAAACTCGGGGGCGAATGGGGCATAGCCTGCCAGGCTTCAAGCCGCTGACCTTTTACCCTGAACCGCTTCCCTTCGCACCAATCAGCAAACCGCATTTGCTGTCCGCTGGTGCTCAGAAATGAGATGGCCGCCCATTCGCCTTTTTCAAACAGATACTCTGCCCTAAGGCGAATAATGGCGTCTGCACACTGCTGCAGGTCGCGGGTGCCTGTCTTCATGTCCAATACCGCATAAACCGACTCTTGCCTGCTTCGGATCCTGCCGTCAAACAATCGAACTATTTTGTCCTTCTTCAGTTTATGATTGCGAAGCCATTGCCCAAACGATCCTGTGTCCAACATATTTCGGTGAAGGCCTGAAGGCAGTCCAATTTCACTAACGGTCCTGGCCTGGTGCAGCGGTGTAGCATCCTGGTCGGCAGGCAACTGACAGGATAGCTGTGTGGCCAGTGCCAGCAGATATTGAAGAAAATATCGCATATAACGTTGGTTGGGTTGAGCGGTTAGTTCAGTTTGGATACCAACCCTCGCACTTTTCACAGCGTATGGCTGTTAAGGTTTCGCAAAAAGGGATTGCTAAGTCATTGCGATTATCTTTGTACTTCAAGTACCGCTTACTATATGAATATTGAATTTAATCGAAACGAAGATGAGATGCGGCAGTTGATGAGCCGGCGCAATCGCGTGCTGGAAAAGGTCCGTGAGGGCGGTGGCAAAAAATCCATCGATCGGCAACGCGAGAAGAATAAGCTGACTGCACGCGAACGAATTGAATACCTCACCGACCGTGATCAGCCATTTCTTGAAATTGGTGCATTTGCCGGACTTGATATGTATGCCGACCAGGGCGGTTGCCCCGCAGGTGGCACGGTAGCTGGTATTGGATATATAAGTGGCAGGCAGTGTATGATTGTTGCCAACGACCAAACAGTTAAAGCGGGCGCCTGGTTTCCGATAACCGGCAAAAAAAATCTGCGGTTGCAGGAGATTGCGATGGAAAATCATCTTCCCGTGATCTATCTGGTAGATAGTGCCGGCGTGTTTCTGCCTATGCAGGATGAAATTTTTCCCGACAAGGAACATTTTGGTCGCATTTTTCGGAACAATGCAAAAATGAGCGCAATGGGAATCACACAGATTGCTGCAGTGATGGGTCCCTGTGTTGCCGGTGGCGCCTACCTTCCCATCATGAGCGATGAAACATTGATGGTAGAAAATAATGGTTCCATTTTCCTGGCCGGCCCCTACCTGGTGAAGGCGGCCATAGGAGAAGATATTGACGCCGAAACCCTTGGGGGCGCCGATACTCACACGGAGATTTCTGGCATTGCAGATTATAAGTTCAAAACAGAAAAGGAATGCCTGGACCATATCAAAAGTATCGTGTCGAAACTTGGGCAAAAAAAAGAAGCTGGTTTTCACCGGACCGAAAAACGGGCTCCCGCTAAAGACCCTCGCGAACTGTACGGCATTTTCCCTTTTGACGGTAAGCCTTACGACATGATAGAGATTATTGACCGGCTGGTGGATGCAGCTGCCGACGGAAGCAGCAGCTTTGAACAGTTCAAAGAAAATTATGGTAAAACTATACTCTGTGGTTACGCAAGGATCGACGGCTGGGCAGTAGGTATTGTTGCCAATCAGCGAAAGATTGTGAAAAGCCGGAAAGGGGAAATGCAAATGGGTGGCGTTATTTACAACGACAGCGCCGACAAAGCAGCCCGTTTTATTTTAAACTGTAACCAAAAGAAAATCCCGTTGCTGTTTTTGCAGGATGTAACGGGTTTTATGGTTGGTAGCCGCAGTGAACACGCGGGCATCATTAAAGACGGTGCCAAACTGGTAAATGCCGTTGCCAATTCAGTGGTACCCAAATTTACCGTCATTGTGGGCAATTCCTACGGTGCAGGCAACTACGCTATGTGTGGCAAAGCCTATGATCCCCGACTCATTGTGGCCTGGCCAACGGCCCGTATTGCAGTAATGGGCGGCGACCAGGCAGCTAAAACTTTGCTGCAAATTCAGGTAGCATCCATGAAGGCCAGGGGCCAGGAAGTGAGCCCCGAAGAAGAACAGAAACAGTTGGCAGCCATCAAATCGAAATACGATGCTCAGACATCTCCCTACTATGCTGCAGCCCGCTTATGGGTCGACGATATAATAGACCCTGCTGACACGCGGCTGTGGATTTCTGAAGGTATACATGCTGCCAACAACAATGCGGATCTACCCGACTTCAAACTGGGTGTATTTCAAACCTGAGTATGGTGATTACTATTTATACCGACGGCGCGTCGAGGGGAAATCCCGGACCCGGTGGCTATGGCGTTATATTATTGACCGGCCAGCTCCGCAAAGAGCTTTCGGCCGGTTACCGGCGAACAACCAATAACCGCATGGAACTAATGGCGGTAATTGCCGGACTGGAAGCGCTGAAAAAGCCGGGCATGCAGGTAGCGGTTTACTCCGACAGTAAATACATAGTAGACGCAGTAGAAAAAGGATGGCTGAAGAAATGGATAGCCACCCGATTTGCCGGCGGCAAAAAAAATCAGGATCTGTGGATGCGATACCATCGTCTTGCACAACAGCATAAGGTCCGCTTTCACTGGGTGAAAGGACATGCAAGCAATCCCTTTAACAACCGATGCGATGAGTTGGCTACGGCTGCTGCCGACAGTGCTGACTTATTGATAGATACAGGTTTTGAAACTGAACCCAACACGCTTTAAAGCAAATGATGAATACCCTGGTTTCCTGGAGCGGCGGAAAAGATTCCTGCTATGCCGCTATGCTGGCAAAAAAGGAGGGCGCAAATCTCAGCGTTCTTTTGAACGTAATGAATGAAACCGGCCAGCGTTCCCGATCGCACGGGCTGCCCGCCAGCCTGTTAAAAAAACAGGCGTCTGCGGCAGGTATTCCAATCAGGCTCATTCAAAGTTCCTGGCAGGACTACGAACAGAATTTCACGAATGCCTTAAAGGAGTTGAAAGAGGGCTATCTACTGCAGCAGGCTGCATTTGGCGACATTGATCTGCAGGCCCATCGCGACTGGGAGGAAATGGTGTGTGCCAGGGCCGACCTGAATACAGTTCTACCACTGTGGCAGCAGGATCGCAAACAACTCCTGCAGGATATGCTTTCAGCAGGCATTAAAACGATGATTGTAAGTTGTCAGGAAAAAATGGGGCCTGAGTTTCTTGGCCGAATTCTCACAGCCGACATCATACCCGAGTTGGAATCGCTGGATGTAGACCCCTGCGGCGAAAACGGCGAGTTTCACACCGCTGTGATCGATTGTCCCCTATTTAAAAATGCTATTGATGTTCCGTTTACTGGCAAAGATCTTCACGCAGGTTACTGGTTCCTGCGTTGGGAAAATGAAGAAGTGACCAACTAATGATCAGGCTGCGAGCCGTAATTCGGGGCGGAAGTTGACAAACCTGTTGTAGGTAAAAAGCAACAGCGGCAGGAAGATCACCGACGCCAGCAGACCATTTTTGTAAAATGGTATGGCAGCCACATAACACTGAACCAGTCCGCTGAAATCCTTACTGTACAACACGCCATCGGCACCCAGCCAAACACCAAAATTAGACAGGAGGTAAAACACAGTAGGCGCGATCAGACTGCCAGCGAAAATGCGAACATAACTTTTTGCCTGAACCAGCCAGCCGATCAACGTAACCGATAAAAGAAGTAGATAGTTTTTCCACTGGCCGGTGTAGATACCTGCAAAATCGAATTTACCCGCAAGGAAAAGCGCGTGTATAATCAGATCACTTACCAACAAAGCCAGCAGGGGCAAAATAAAACTAAACTTGCGTTGCTTTATGATCATTCCGGAGAAGAGTGCAATTGCTATAACCGGGGAAAATCCGGAATACTCAATTTCAGCAGCGAAAAAATCTTTACAAGCTGTTGTCAAAACGATCAAAGCAAGTACAAACAACAGAAAACGGAAAGTAAGTTTCATCGTATTAAAAATTAATACCGGCTTATCCATATTGTCCGCTCAGTGCCTCTGCCGCGTCCGGTACACGGCAAAAATAGCTGAAATGGGCCAAAAAAGCCCCTAAGTTATTCACTTATCCACAGGCGTTCCGGCCTTGAAAAGGCGGCATTCGGTCAGCGCAGTAATCCTGATTAGGCTATCTGACACCTGTAAAGCGGCCGGATGCCCGGCCTCCAGTATAATGGATTCCTGATTGAACGAAAGTTGGGCGCGGCCGTTGGTCAACAGATAAATCTCAGGGCCACTGGCTGCCCATTCAGTAGTGTCGCCTGCCGCAAGTTCCAATACACTTAATTCAAAATCGGGAGCAGTTGTTTTAAATACCCGGAAACCTGCTTCAACTGGTTCGCCTGATAAAAGATTGGGCTTTGTGGGCACGCACTTTACATGTTTTAGTAATTCCTCCACATTTATATGCTTAGTGGTAAGACCACCACGTAACACATTATCGGAGCTTGCCATTATCTCAATATTAAAACCTTCCAGGTAAGCGTGCGGCAAACCTGCGTCCTGAAACAATGCATGTCCTGGTTCCACATAAACAAGGTTAAAGAGATACACCGAAAAGATTCCCCGGTCTATCCGACCCGGACTATTGAATGTGAGTGCCGCTCTTGCTGCCCAAAAGTCGGGATGCATTTTATCGAGTTTTCCATCCTGATACAACGGAATGATACGGCTCAGCAAAGGCTCCAGACGTTCGTTTACATCTGCCTGCGGCATTTGCATAACAGCGCTATACAAACCCGAATATCCCCCCTTTTCAAAATGCGGGATCAGGAATTGTAATTCGGTTGTCTCCTGCAATATCTGCCGCATGGAGTCGGGTTCCCGAAAACCATGCAGTAACCAGAAGGGGCCGAGGGCATACATCAGTTCCGGCTTATGGTTGTTGTCGCGGTAGTTTCGGTCAGGCGCATCCATTGCTTTTCCTGAAGCATTCTCCGCATCGAAGTCTCGCTGGGCAGAAGCTTTGTCAGGATGAACCTGAATCGACAACATTTTTCGTACATCCAACGCTTTGAATAGATAAGGTAGTTGACCGAACCGTTGGAAAACTGTCGCACCGAGTTTTTTTTCCGGTTGTTCTGTCAGAAAATCACGTAACGATTCCTCTCTGCCGTCGGGCCAGCGAAGTCGGCAATCGGCTTGCGGATGTACGCCCATCCAGTATTCTGCATAGGTCTGTCCGGGCTGAGGTTGCATATCAAGCAAAGCAGGAATTAACTCATTGCCACCCCAGTCGTAATTTTTTACAGTGCCACTCAAATAAGCAATTCCGTTCATTAAATGTTTTAATTTTATAGAGCGTAAAGATAAGGTGATGAGAGACCATATTCAAACAGGACAAACGGGGGAACAACAGGCAGCCGCCTGGCTTGCTAACAGAGGGTATGAAATTCTACAACGCAACTGGCGATTTTCCCATTTTGAAATAGACATCATTGCGCGTAAGAATGGTCGCCTGCATTTTGTAGAAGTAAAAACAAGACATGCCGGCTATCCGGGCTTTCCGGAAGATAGTGTTACCAAAAAGAAATTCAAACATCTTCAACGGGCAGCCGACGCCTATCTGCAACAATTTCCTGGTGATGGCTGGATTCAATACGATGTATTAGCCATCACTTTTTCTCAAAATAACCAGGCAGATTTTTTTCTGCTGGAAGATGTGTTTCTCTAGCCGTATTTAACCTGCAAATGGCTTATTTGGCAACAAAGCTGATGGAGTCCATCATTTTCTCAACAATCCGGTAAGTGGCAGGACAATACTCAATATTCTGTTTATGCACATGAACATAGTCCTTCATTTTCTTGGGCAGATGAGGAAATCCTGCACAATCGTCGGGACGAATGGCATAAATGGAACATTTATTATCCTTTAAGTTCAGGAACTGGCAGGGCTGTTTGCGATTCATCCAATCGCCTGTGCCACGTTCTTTGTACAACCATTTCTCCTTGAACTCTTCAACTGTCTGGCCGAAATGGGCAGAAATGCGTTTGAGGTCTCTGGCATTGAAGGTTGGGGTCATGGTTTTGCAACAGTTCGCACAACTCAGGCAATCCACTTCATTCCAAACCTCCTGTTCAAGTGTATGAGTCAACTTTTCCAGATGTCGGGGCGGCGTCTTTTCGAGTCTCGTCAGGAACCGACGCATGCGAGGCTTATTAAGGCGGGCTTTTTGTTTAAACGAACGAAGATTAATGGCGATCTTTTTACTCATTGGCCGAAGATAGGGATTTTGATGAATCGTTTACACTGACAGAATAACGCAGCTACCGGAAGCTTTTTCCAAAATCCGACCGCCGGCTTTTACCTTTAAAGCTGTTTCGTTATTTTTGTCCCTCACCAAATCCAAGTATATGAGGATCGTCCTAATTATGTTGCTGGCTGGCGCCGGAATCTGGCACCTGAGCGGTTGTAAATCAGCCTCGGGTCCGGCCCTGTTCTGCGACACGGCCTGTTTAAACGACACCATGATGTTTAAAAACACATCACACCCGATGCAGCCCTATGTTTACATAAGTGTGGACGATTGTATACCCGACAGTATTGGCCGCGGCTACGAAGGGGTTCACAAAAAAGTGCGCTTCACTGCCCTGCTCGACTATCCAACCCTCCGTTTGAATCCATCTAAAGTTCTGGGCTATGTCGGCGACACCAGCTATTCTTACCTGTTGTTTAATGATTGTGTAACTGGTCGCGGATTTGCCATTAAAATGCCATTTGGCAGCAACGGAAAGCTGAGTGTCCGTTCCAGTGCAGTAAATAAACACGATCCTAAATTTGCCGTAGCCGATGGTTTGATGGCCTACACTGATCGCGGTAATATTTTTGTAGAAGACATGAACACTGGCAAAGAAACCATGATGACCTTCGGAAAAGCTCTCGACATTAATTACGATCAAATTCACGACTATATCGATTCGGTTAACATCACTAAAGACCGGATTTGGGTCCGTATCATGATCGATGAAAAATGGGTCGATAAAGAAAAAAAGATTGAGTGGTAAACGAACCCACCTTAACGGAAACCGGCAAGTTCGCATTGACTTTGCCGGTTTTTTATTTTTCAGATAACTTGCATTGTTGTATGTGGGATAGTTATAAAAAAGGATACAGGGCCTGGCTGCAGTTAGAAAAATCGCTGGCCGACCATTCAGTGGAAGCTTATTTGCGTGACCTGGAAAAACTTACTTCCTTTTTGCTGGCTGGCGGAATGAAGAAATCGCCCGACGCCATAGAGTTGAAGGATTTGCAGCATTTTGTGAAATGGCTGGTTGAAATGGGTTTGTCGGATACCAGCCAGGCGCGCATCATCTCCGGAATAAAATCCTTTTACCGGTATTGCCTACTCGAAAAATTGGTAACAATTGATCCCAGCACACTGCTCGAAGCGCCCAAGCTGCGCAGGAAACTTCCCGATATCCTTAGTTTTGAAGAAATAGAACAGATAATTGCGCAAATTGATCTGAGCAAACCTGAAGGTGGACGCAACAAAGCTATTCTGGAAACATTGTATAGCTGCGGCCTGCGCGTGAGCGAACTGGTCAATTTGCGCATCTCAAAACTATATCTGGATGTAGGTTTTATTCGCGTGATAGGAAAAGGCGATAAAGAACGACTGGTACCAGTGGGCAGTACTGCACAAAAGTATATTCGAATTTATAAGGATCAAATACGTGTTCAACAGCAACCCCGCCCCGGCCAGGAAGACATACTCTTCCTCAACCAGCGCGGCAGCGGTCTGTCGCGGGTGATGATTTTTCTGATGATCAAAGATCTCGTAAAAAAAGCCGGCATTAAAAAAACAGTGTCGCCCCATAGCTTTCGCCATTCATTCGCCACCCACCTGATTGAAGGTGGTGCCGACTTAAGAGCCGTACAGGAAATGCTGGGGCATGAGAGTATTACCACCACCGAAATCTATACCCATCTGGATCGCGAATTTCTTCGAAAAACCCTCAGCAACTTTCACCCTGCTTTCAGACAGAATTAAGAATCATCTCACAACAATAGATGCGGAGCTGACGCTTTGATCGGCATTTGATATCAGGTTGATTACATATGTTCCCGGCAACAAGTCAGGCAAGGTGTACAACAGATTGTTTTGTTTCGTCGAAACCTGCACCGAACGCTGCAGTTTCATTTGCCCGTTTATAGCCAGCAATTGCAATCGATATTCACCAGGCTTTAGCGTTTGGGTACTGATGCTAACGCTGCCTGCCGCTGCAGCGGGATTAGGAAACACGGTTAGTGGAGCCAGAGTAACTGAATTGCTGCTATCGGTTGAGCACTCTCCAACAAGCTTCGTCTTTTTGGCTGGCCTGGCTGGTTTTGCCACAATCATACCTACGGTCACTATCACTTCGCCGGTCAGGTACGATTCCATTTGCACCAGCGCAACTTCTGAAGGCTGGTTGGTTTTGTTGTTGAAAAACGAAACTGGCTGCCTTTGTGTGCGATAGCCCACAAAAGAAATTTCCACCAATTCAGCCCCAGTGAAACCTTTTTCTGAGACCAATATGAATTCACCATTAGGTTTACTCAAAGTACCCGCCCCGGTTTCCCTGACAACAATGCTGGCGCCCGACAGGGGCATTCCGGAATCATCTACAACGGTTCCGGTAATTTTTTTGATTGGATTTATTTTTTGAATCAAAGAATCAACTGGCTTTTGTGCAGTATCTCGAATTTGCAGCGTTTCAAATGCAGGACGAAATTTAACTGAACCCTGTGCTGCAGCATCTTTTCCGACCAGGAAAGCAGGTATGACGATGCGAAAGAAATATTTCAACCAGGGCATTCGCTTGCGTGGAACCTGTATAGCACGGTTCAATTGGTCCTTATTCATACGGCCGCATACTTCTTCCCCTGCTCCCGCGCTTGCCTTCTTACGAAAAAAGGCCAACAATTGCTCATCGCTCATTACCGTAAAATCAGTAACCACTTTCTGGCAGGAGCCACAAAAACGGCCTTTTTCCGTAGGCGTCATTTGCTGCCAGTTTTCATGACAGGGTTGTGGAATCTGAAACTGATAATTTTTTGCCATGATGATTCTCTAATTTGAAAGAATACGCGTTGACTATAATAAAAAGCGGGTGCCCCCCGATTCTCCGAACAAGCAAGGATCCTGCAGGGGGTCCGCTAAACCGGTTATTATTGAACCAATATTTTCGAAGACCACTGTTTACCTGGCTCTCCGCTAACCTGTACCAGATAAGTACCACGGGCCAGCGATGCAGCAACCGGAATGAGTATCCTGTTCTTGCCGTTGCCCGCAGGTAATGTCTGTGAAAACAACATGCGACCCGACAAATCGAAAAGGCGGATTACGACTTGTCTGGCAGAATATTCGGCCAGCTCAACCGTGATATTCCCTCCCGCTTGCACCGGATTGGGGAAAAGACCTACACTTTGTTCTGCTGGCTCAATTTCACTCATCACATGCGTGATATTTTCACAGCCAATTACTCCAAGAAAACAGCCTCTCCCGAACGAGCATTTGATAATACGACCATTGGCAGAGACTGTAACTCCTTTTATCTCTTTGTAAAATGGAATTAACTGAACCATACTATCTCTTTCCGGGCCCGGGGTCCATTCGAAACTCAAAGTTTCGTATCCTGTCCTTTCAGCAATTACCGAATAAGTTTGATAGTACTTCAGGCTGCTATTAGCAATCCATCCTTTGCTGTCGCTTCGCAACTGTATGCTATCGGATGGGCTGTGTTTATTCACAAGTTTCACCGACACATCCGCCAGGCTTCCTTCCTGCGCCGATCGGATTTGCAACCTGCCGGGCAGGCGGTCTTTCATGTAGATATAAATCACTCCTTCCTGACCACGGGAACCCCAGATTGCAGTTGCCATTGGTGGCTTATGTATGGTGATCGAATCAATATCGGCTGCATTCAGCTTTTGAATTTGAAAACGTTCCCAAACAACTCCATCCACCACAAAAAGTGGATCGCCAACGGGTCGGCTAAGTCCGCAGCGCAAGCGAATGGGTTGATTCGTGCCGAGTTGAACGGTATCCTGAGCAAACGACGTGAAGCTCAAGAAGCAAAACATCCAGAATAAGCAGGTTCTCATAAAAAGGTTTTTGGTTTTCAGAATTAGCCATTCTGCCGTCTGCCGACGGCAGAATGGCGAGGCTTAGTTCTTTGCCAGTGAGCCGGCACTTTCCACCAGGCGAACAAATTCTGCCCGGTAACCCTGCTCATCCCGACCCCTGGCAGCTTTGGCCAGTTGAATCACCTGATCAAAGCTTGCATCCGCCTTATGTTTTGAATCGCGCAGCAGCAAACCCATTTCGGCTACCGCGGCTGCGAACCGAAAATTATCGGATGTTTTTGACAGCATTATCGGCTCCTGAGTAAGTATCCGCTCCAGCAAACGGCTTTTGTTGCCATCCGGCTGCTTGTAACGAAACTTTACGGTCATCCAGTCATTTGAATCGAACACCGGTGCGGGCGCTTTATTTTGCTGGTATTTCAATGGATCAACCGAACCAAGCGCTGAAGACTCTACTCCTACGGGAACAATTTCGTAAAGGGCAGTCACCGTATGTCCGCTACCCAGTTCCCCTGCATCCTTCTTATCGTCGTTAAAATCTTCGGCAGCCAGCAGGCGGTTTTCATAACCGATCAGTCGATAAGCCTGCACGCGGGCCGGATTAAATTCAATCTGCAGTTTTACATCTTTGGCGATGGTGAAGAGCGTACCACCAAATTCATTCACCAGTACTTTGCGTGCTTCCGACATACCATCGATATAAGCATGATTTCCGTTCCCTTTGTCGGCCAGCTTTTGCATTTTACTATCCTTATAATTTCCCATGCCATAACCCAACACCGTAAGGAAGATGCCTGATTCTCTTTCCTTTTCAATCAGTTTTTCCATCGCATCGTCACTACTTTCGCCCACATTGAAATCACCATCTGTGCAAAGGATTACGCGGTTATTACCTTCTTTGGCAAAATTTTCTCTGGCAAGCTTATAAGCCAATTTAATACCGGCACCACCGGCGGTGGAGCCGCCAGCCTGCAGCTGATCAATAGCTTCTTTAATCTTCGTCTTTTTATCACCAGCGGTGGGTTCCAGCACTACGCCGGCTGCGCCTGCATATACTACTATCGACACACGGTCCTGTGGGCGCAGCTGGTCTGTCAACATTTTCATGGATGACTGTACCAGGGGTAATTTGTTGGCACTGCTCATAGAGCCCGACACGTCGATCAGAAAAACCAGATTAGATGCGGGCAGATTCTCGGTGGGAATACGTTTACCCTGCAGACCGATCATCACCAGTTTGTGTTTTTTATTCCAGGGTGCATCACTCATTTCTGTGTGAATAGCAAATGGATGCTCATCGGTTGGTTCAGCATAATCATAATTGAAATAGTTCACCATTTCTTCAATACGAACTGCATCGGCCGGAGGTAATTGACCCATATTCAACATTCGGCGTACGTTGCTGTATGATGCGGCATCTACATCAATACTAAAGGTAGAAAGGGGTTGATCGAGCGGGCGTTGAAATGCATTTTCCACAATACCAGCGTATTCCTCACTGTTCGGCTCGTAGTAGGTATCATACGCAGGCTTTCTGATCCGCTGATCAGAATGATAACCGTTGCCCGGGCTACCCAGCGTACTCGCCTGAATGCCAGGCATACGGCCACTCAGGGTAGTTTCCGCTTTGTTGTTGGCATTTTTCTGTTTCCTCGAGTAACCATAACCCGTCACCACCACTTCCTGAAGTGATGCAGTTGCCGGCTGCATCGTCACATTCACTACGGTCTGATCCTTCAATTTCACTTCCAGCGTTTCATAACCGACCGAGCTAAACTCAAGTGAACCGGAAAGTTTGGACAAGCTAAGCTCATAACTACCATCGGCGCGAGTTGTAGCGACAGTGTTAGTTCCCTTCCACTTCACGGTGGCTAATGCGATAGGATTACCCTTGGGGTCTGTCACTTTTCCCGACACAGTAACGCTGTTCGTTTTGTTGAAGGCCAGCAACAAGGCGATTGCCGGTATCAAAAGCCAAAGTATTTTTTTCATAAAGGCGTTTACGAATTGAGATGCCGGTTACTTGCCGATTACACAGGCCGTTGAATTTTTTTATTGTTTTTTGCCGAACAGTCTTGCAGGATTTAACGAATCAACGCTTTTCATCCTTCAAACTTTGGCTAACTTTACGGGGTGTCGCTTCAACCCCAATCCACATACAATCAACTGACTGATGCCGAACTGGTGCTGCTGTATCAGGACACGGGTGACCTGCAGATTCTGGGTAGTCTTTACCAGCGCTATATGGACCTGGTATATGGTGTGTGTCTGAAATATTATAAGGAGCCGGAACGATCGAAAGACAGCGTGATGCAAATTTTTGAGGAGTTGATCGGAAAACTGAAGAAACATAAGGTGGAAAACTTCAAGGCATGGCTACATCAGGTGGCTAAAAATCATTGCCTTATGCAGCTTCGGACCCCGCGCAATCTGAAAACGGTTGAATTTAGCGTGGAGCTTGTGCAAAGCGAAGAAAATCTGCATCTGAATGCTGTACTGGAGAAGGAAGCGAACCTGAATAAGCTGGAAGATTGCCTTGGCACGCTGGTAAAAGAGCAGGAACAGAGCATTCGACTCTTCTATTTGCAGGGTTATTCCTATCAGCAGGTAGCGGAAGAAACGGGTATGGATTGGAACAAAGTGAGAAGTCATATTCAGAATGGACGTCGAAACCTGAAGCAGTGTATGGAAAAAAACCAGCCATCTGCCCTGAATCCGGAACATTAAACAATACTGGAAATTGTATACTGCCGCCGACATAGAAAAATATCATAAAGGCCAACTGTCGCCTGCTGAAATGCATGCGATGGAGCGAGCCGCCCTGGAGGATCCGCTGCTGGCAGATGCTTTAGAGGGTTATGTTGATGCTGGCCAATACCTGGATAAAGATCTGGAAGAGCTTCGACTTCGTTTGGCAGACCGCCTCCGCGAAAAATCGGAAACACCGGTAGTACCACTACCTCCTGCGGACAAAACCAGCTCAATGCCCTGGTGGCGTATTGCTGCTGCTGCGGTAGTGCTCATTGGCATGGGATGGGGAATTTATCAATGGACATCCGGCTCAAAGAATCAGAATATTGCCCAATCTCCGGAAACCAGTCAGAGCGAGCAGGAAAACAACCTTGTGAAAGAGCCTGCTTACGACAGCAATACGGCTGGGAATGAATTGCCTTCGGCAAATGATTACAATAGGGCGAACGATTTTGGCGAATCCCCCAAAATCAGTCCCGCTAAGAAGCCTGTTCAGCAACCGAACGATCAACCTGTTTCAAACCAATCTGCAACGCCCGGGGAAAAATCAGATGCAGATGCGAAAACCCTGGCACCCAGTGCGGCTCCCGTGGTAGAACCTACAGGTAAAAACAAACAACAGGTAAACGCCAGCGAAGGATCCGTAAATAGTCAGGCTGCAGAAACCGAGAGTTTTGCAAAACAAAGAAACCGCTCAGCAAATCCCTTCAATGAAGAGGAGCGTAAAAAAGAAAGTGCCCGAGCCAACAAGGCCCAGGCGGCAATGGAGTACCGATTTGATGACAGGTCTGCTAATTTGAATCGGATGAATCTGAGCGATAGCAGCAAAATGCCTTTTTATGTTTTCCGTGGAAAAGTAGTTGACAACGACAATAATCCTCTGCCATTCACCAATATCACCAATCAAAAGGACCAGGTAGGCACTTATGCAGATGCCAATGGAAATTTTGTATTGATCTCGTCCGACTCCGTACTGAATGTACAAACCCGATCAGTAGGATTTGTTACTGACCTATATGCATTGCGCGACAGGCCTGGCGGCAATAAATTGGTGCTAACAGAAGACGAGAGTGTAGCAACCCGTACCATTGATACCAGCTTCCGTATCGCCAACCTGGCCCGGCTGGGAGGTAATCTGCGCCACGAAGAACCAGAGCCAGTTGATGGCTGGAGCATGTACGATGTTTACATTGCCAACAATATGGTCATCGCCGATGATGTGAAGCCACGTATCAACAGGTCATCAACCGTAGAACTCAGCTTTGAAGTAGATAAGCTTGGACAGCCAGTGAATATTCGGGTTGTAAAGTCTCTTTGTCCGGAATGTGACCAGGAAGCCATACGCCTCCTCAAAGAAGGACCCCGCTGGAAACCCACCCGTAAAAACCGGCGCACAAAGGTCACCATCAGTTTTTGATAACAGAAGCCAAATCCGCGATTGTTTTGCATTCCCTTAACTTTGGCTTCTCAAAAACACATCTCGCTATGAAAAGATTTCTTTTAGCAACCCTCGCACTGTCGATGGTTTTGATAACGAACGCGCAATTAAGAACACCTGCACCCAGCCCTACACAGGTTGTGAAGCAGGATTTCGCACTATCTAACATTGAGCTGAATTATTCACGCCCCAGCCTGAAAGGCCGGAAACTGTATGTAGACCTTGCACCAGCAGGGAAAGTGTGGCGCACAGGTGCCAATGCGGCCACTACACTCACATTTGGTGGCGAAGTAACCATTGGCGGCGTTAAAGTGCCGGCCGGCAAATATGGGCTTCTTTCGATCCCTGATCGTAAATCATGGATTTTGATCATCAGCAAGCAAACGGATGTGACCAATCCTGCAGATTATAAGGCTGAAATGGATGTGGTTCGTATTCCGGTTGCTGTTTCAAAAACCAAAACGTCCACTGAAACTTTTACCATTCAATTTGCTAACCTTAAACCCAACAGTTGCGAAATTCAGTTGCTATGGGATAAAGCGATGGTGAGCCTGCCTGTGACGGCGGAAATTGATAGTAAAATAATGGCCGACATAGAAAAGGCGATGAAAGGAAATAATCCTCCTTATTTCTCTGCGGCCATGTACTATCTTGACAACGATAAAGACCTTAATCAGGCGGCAGAATGGTTCAAAAAAGCGGCTGAGGCTCAGCCCAATGCTTATTGGGTACAGCATCAATATGCGAACTGTCTGGCCAGGCTGGGTAAAAAAGACGAAGCCATTGCTGCGGCCACGCGTAGCCGCGAACTGGCCGAAAAAGCGCCTAATGCCGATTACGTGAAACTGAATGATGATCTGTTAAAGAAACTGAAGAAATAAGCGCCATTTTGCTGGCCAGGACTTTTCACAATAAGCCGCGCTATGCGCGGCTTATTGTTTTTTGTAGGGCATAGGCAAATAACCAGACCGCCAACGCGCCAATAGCATTTAACCAGAGAAAACCCAATCCAATCACATTAGTCTCCTCCAGAATGAAGAGTGTTATGACCAGTATTTCAGCCAGTATGGCGGCCCAGAATACAGCCCGCCCCTTTACGCTCTTTGCATAAAACGCAACCAGAAAAATGCCCAGGATTGTTCCATAGAACAATGACCCCAGGATATTAACTGCTTCGATCAGGCTATTGCCAATATTCGAGGCAAACATGGCTACGATGATGCAGAATACCCCCCAGGCAAAGCTGTACCATTTCGAAACCCTGTACTCCCGGTCAGGGTCAGCTTCTGTTTTCAGGAAGCGCCGGTGGAAATCAATTACGGTGCTCGATGCGAGCGAATTCAGTGCAGCCGCAATGCTACCCCATGATGCGAGGAAGATGATGGCTATCAACAAGCCTACCAGCCCCACTGGCAGATAGTCAACAACAAAGCGGATAAAAATGTAGTTCGTGTCATTATCATCGCCGCCATTCTTCTTTACCAGCGTCTTTATAGAATTGCGTGCTTCATCTGCCTGTTGTTGAATCGGGGTTAACTCGTTCAATAGTTCTTTGTCGTTGCTCGACGCATAACTCTCCATTAAAGCAGCCCTTTGCTCCTGAATCTGTTCTACTTTCTGCTCGTAAAAACGAAAAGAATCAGCATACTGGCTAACGCTTAATCGGTCAAGTTCCTTCTGATTGAAAAAAGCAGGTGCTTTATGGTACTGGTAGAATGATAATAACAAAATACCCAACAACAGTATCAAAATTTGCATGGGCACTTTTACAATTCCGTTCATCAGCAGACCGAGCCTGCTTTCCGATTGGGATCGTGCTGTGAGATACCTACCCACCTGTGACTGGTCGGTACCGAAATATGACAGGGCAAGAAAGAAACCCCCAATAACACCACTAATGATATTGTACTTGTCGCTCCAGTCAAACCCATTTTCTGTAAAACCGGTAGTAATAACATTAAACTTGCCCAGGGTGCCGCCTATTTCCAACGCATCGCCGAAGCCAAGACTTCCCGGCAAATGATTGACCATATAATAGCCGGCAAGTGCAAGTCCTGAAAAAATGATGCCCATTTGTAGTTTCTGCGTGTACGCAACTGCTCTTGCGCCGCCGGAAACCGTGTACACAATCAGTAGTCCACCCATAAAAACGTTGGTCCAATAAATATTCCAGTCGAGAATGGTAGCGAGTATGATGCTGGGTGCAAATATGCTTATGCCTGTACTTAGTCCGCGTTGAATAAGAAAAAGAGCGGATGCGAGTGAGCGAGTTTTAACATCGAATCTATTTTCCAAAAATTCGTACGCGGTATACACTTTCAATCGGTGAAAAACTGGCACGAACGTAATGCAGATTACGATGGCCGCCAGCGGCAAGCCAAAATAGTACTGTACAAAACGCATCCCGTCCGTGTAGGCCTGACCAGGTGCAGCCAAAAAGGTTACGGCGCTGGCTTGTGTGCCCATGATGCTTAACAGAACCATCCACCAGGGCAGGCTACGGTTGGAAAGAAAGTATCCATCCAGATTGCGCGAGGTTCTGCTGCGGTAAACACCATAGCTGATAATCAGCAAAAGCGTTGATATCAGGACTATCCAGTCGAGTTGGTTCATGTGAAATATCGGGTGAGCCAGTTAAAGAAAATAATCTCAGCCACCAGAAAGATCACCACCAGCCAATACCAGTGACGCCAACTTTTGAACAGCGGAATCTTTTCGTTTTCGTCCGACTTCATGGCAACTATCGTTATCGTTTATTAAATCGGTTCCATCCCAGCAGCACAATCACGCCCCCCAGCACCAGCCCCAGCAGAATGCCCAATCGTACCCGCTTAATCAATACACCCAGTATTAAACCAAGTACAATAGCAAATAGAAAAGCAACTTCACCGCGGCGCATTGTAGGAAAATTGTTTAATGTACAAAATCGTGAGAGGTGAAAGGTGAGAGGTCAAAGGTGAAAGGTGAAAGTTGAACCTTGAAACGGCAAATTTTAGTCCTGACAGATTTTTTTTACCCTCATTATCTTCAGCTCCCCCTCCCAACTCACCTCTCACCTCTCACCTTTCACCTCTCACCTCTCACCTCTCACCTTTCACCTCTCACCTCTCACCTCTCCCCACTCTCCACCAGATTGGCTAAAATACGATATGCCCCCGGTACTCCTGCAGGCAATTGCCTGAAAAACACCCAACCGGTATAGATGAACTGGCCTTTGCCGAATTTAGCACGTATCAGACTACCGTCGTCTGGTGCTTCTCCCGGATCGCCCATTTTTATCAACGCTTCAAAATTTTTCTTATCCCAATTGGTCGCATGATAAATACTACGTTCTTGTACCCAGTTTTCAAAATCGGCACTACTGATTTTATTGGGACTGTTCCAGATGGGATCGGCGGGGTTCATCAGAGTAACAGGTGCATTTTCCAACGTGACCCGCGTGCGTGAAATATCGAAGTTATATGGTGCAATACGTCCACGTACAGGGCCAATGCTGCTGCTGGTAATGTATTGAACAATCATACGACCGCCCTGCTGTACGTACTCCATCAATTCTTCGTAGTACCTGTTCATCCAGGCATTGGTGTTATAAGCTCTTACGCCGGTAATGATGGCATCAAACTGTGCGAGATGATTGCGGCTGATCTCTTTTTCCCCCAGCATCACCACTTCATATCCCATCAGTTCAAGCGCCTGTGGAATTTTGTCGCCCGCGCCAGGGATATAACCAATTTTCTTTTGGGTGGTCCTCAGATCAGTATGAATAATATTTGTGCGGGCCCTCGCAAAATAAATGATATGCGGAATATGATCATATTGTATATCGCGTCGGTAATGCTGGTATACTCTGCCTCTTTTATCGGTGGCTTGTATCCCGATGGTTTCGGCAAAACTGCCAGGAATGTCGGCCTTTGTTGGTCGGAAAAAACTGCTTGCTTCATTTTCCATATGCCCGCGGAAGGGAAACTTTTCGCGTGAGGCCGACCATTGATTGCTGTGTATAAACTGCAGATCATAATCCACTGAATCGCGGCGATTGCTGGCAAAGCGCACACGTACCTGCACGGAGCTGTCTCCACGTTGCAGATAATTGTCCTGAACAAAATTGAGTTCCATTGCCGGCAAAATGGCCAGTGGCTGGTACTGCTCCCCTTTTACCGGATCGGTGTACTTGTAAAAAACTGGCACCTGATATTCCATCGAAAACTCGCCCAGTCGCAACCGAAACATTGCTTTCAGTCCCGGGTCGGCATCTGGCTGGCCGATCTTATTGCGATCCTTCACCACAAATGCACCTTTTTCCATAGGTTCTTCCAGCCAGTAGGGTTGCGTCATAGAAAGTGTTTGAGGTAAAGCCACCCGCACCGTCCAATCGGATGGGCGATTCGCTTGCAAAGAACGCAATAAACTGCTGTCGTAGCCAGCAACGGCTGCCTTTTCAATTTGCCAGCCCGGTGCCAGCCTGCTGATCACCGACAACTGTATCTGAAGCGAATCGCCCGGTACAGCTGAGGCCTGTCGAACAGTTGCTTCCGCGTATATTCCACTACATTGAATGATCAGTTCCCTGATTTCTTTCAACTTCTGTGTTCGCCATATGTGTGGCTGAAGCTTTTCAACGGCATCATATAATTCTTGCAGAGCCGGAACAGATGACTGTGGATTGCTGGCATTATAATCTTTCAGTAACTGCTGTACCATGGGGATTATGGCCTCCCCTCCAGGGAGCCGGGTCCAGGTGCTGTTTACACCATCCAGCAAATTGGTGGTGGGCGCGTCGCCTTTGGTTGTTTGAAACCATTCGAAGCTCTCGCCGCGGCTCGAAGGCACTCCGAAACCCTGGCTCTTATGCTGACTCCTGCTTTCGGCCGCAATTTCTCCGTAACTCTTACCAAGCGCGGGATTATAACCACCAACATCCACTTTAAACTGATCCTCACGAATAGTATTGACTGAACCGAAATTAAATGTGTTCCAAAGTACTCTCTTCACCTGCCAGGGCTCTACAACATCAAGTTGTTCGGGAAACATTTTGGGATCGGCTGCGGCAGCAAAAGCTTCATTGGCCAGAATAGCTGAGGCGGTATGGTGCCCATGGCCCCCTTCGCCAGTAACAGGAAACCTGGTAATGATTACGTCAGGGCGAAAACGACGGATGACCCACACCACATCGCTTAGTATCTTGTTACGCCCCCATGTTTGCAAGGCTTCTTCCGGACTTTTCGAATAACCAAAGTCAAATGCCCGAGAGAAAAATTGCTCGCCGCCATCCATTCGTCTGGCTGCCAGCAGCTCCTGCGTGCGAATAAGGCCTAATTCCACACCCTGCTCTTCCCCTATCAAATTCTGCCCTCCATCGCCCCTCGTAAGCGAAAGATAACCGGTGCGGTAATGTTCGCCTCGGGCCAGGTAAGCAATCAGCCGGGTATTTTCATCATCGGGGTGAGCAGCCAGGTAAAGTACCGAACCGAGTACGTTCAGTTTCTCCATGGCTTCGCGTATTTCGCCTGATGTCCAGGCGCGACGGCTCTGAGCTTGCAGGCAGAGCGAAGTAAACACGTAAAGAAAAAATAGTAACGGGCGGGAGTAGCGTTGGTTCATGCACAGAATTTGAGCAGCGAATATAAAATGATGCGGCCAAAACAGTAGCCCCGTTGCTGTAAATTGCCGCTTTTAACTATCTTCCTGCAAATCTTTTAACAAATAATGAATAGATTTTTGCCGATCCTGATCACATTCGTGGTCTTGTCATCCTGTCAATCGGGCTCAGAAAGTTCCAAGCTCAGCTTTGATCCTTATCATTACTCTATCAGCAAAGACACGATTGTTTCAAAAGCCGCGGTGGTATCAGCCCACCCGTTGGCAACCAAGGCGGGTATTTCTATTCTGCAAAAAGGTGGAAATGCTGTTGATGCAGCCATTGCCGTTCAACTAGCACTTGCGGTAGTGTATCCTGGTGCTGGCAATATTGGTGGTGGTGGATTTATGGTTGCCCGCCTTTCCGATGGCAAACTGGTTACCATTGATTATCGCGAAAAAGCACCAGGACGAGGTGGCCGCGATATGTATATCGACAGTTCGGGAGCAGCTCGTAGCGACTGGAGCCAGGATGGACATTTGGCAGCTGGTGTACCAGGCACGGTTGCGGGCTTATTTGCTGCTTCTAAATACGGTAAACTTTCATTTGCAGAACTGATTGCTCCGGCCATTGAATTAGCAGAAAACGGATTTGTGCTACTTGAAAGCGAGGCTGGTTCTCTGAATTATCTGCAGGAGGATCTAAAAAAGTTCAATACCGTTCAGCCGGTGTTTGTGCGCGACCAGCTCTGGAAGGCGGGCGACACTTTAGTACAGAAAGAGCTGGCGGCTACGCTGCGCCGAATTAGTGAAAAGGGTGCTGCCGGTTTTTACGAGGGCGAAACCGCCCGATTGATTGTGGCCGAAATGGAAAGAGGAAAAGGTTTGATTTCACTGGAGGATCTGAAAAACTACAAGGCCGTTGAACGTCCGGCACATACTTTTAAATACAAGGATTACGAAATAGTTGGGATGCCCATGCCCAGTAGTGGTGGATTGCTGCTCAATCAGATGATGAAAATGGTGGAGAAAAAAGACATTGCCCAACTCGGTTTTCAAACGCCGGCATCGGTACAATTGATGATAGAAGCAGAACGGCGCGCCTACGCAGACCGCGCCGAGTATATGGGCGATGCAGATTTTTTCCCGGTGCCCGTCAAAGAATTGTCAGCCGAAGCTTATCTCGAACAACGAATGAACAATTTTACCCCTGGCGTTGCCGGCAACAGCAACATGGTTGATCCGGGAAAAGTTCCCATGCCTGAGTCGGAAGAAACGACACACCTGAGTGTGGTGGATGCCGATGGTAATGCCGTGGCAGTAACGACCACTCTAAATGGCGGCTACGGTAGCCGGACAGTGGTGGGCGGCGCCGGTTTTTTTCTGAACAATGAAATGGATGATTTTAGCATTAAGCCTGGTGTACCCAATATGTATGGTGCCGTGGGTGGTGAAGCCAATGCCATAAAGCCCGGAAAACGAATGCTGAGTTCAATGACCCCGACGATTGTTTTAAAAAACAACCGCCCCTACCTGGTCACCGGAACACCCGGCGGCACTACCATTCCAACTTCTGTTTACCAGACCCTGTTGAATATAATCGAGTTTGATCTATCGGCTGTAGATGCAGTGAACCTGCCCAAGTTTCACCATCAATGGCGGCCCGATACCGTATTTATTGAGCAGGGCTTTCGTGATAGTACCAGAATCGCTTTGGAGAAAATGGGGTACAAACTACTCTCCCGAGGGCAAATCGGGCGCACCGAACTGATACGCATATTGCCCGATGGAAAAATAGAAGCAGTTGCCGATCGCCGTGGCGATGATCATGCAGAAGGACTTTGAATTCGATAATCGGCTGGAACTATCGTGTTTAATTGATTTTAACTATGAATAACAGCATACTCAAAGATTCAATACTTGCGCGGGTAAAAAATTATCGTCAGTTAGCTGAACGATGCTTCGAACAACTGAAAGAGTCTGACTTCCATTTTAAAAATACAGATGTCGACAACAGCATTGCCGTGATCATACAGCATATGGCAGGCAATATGCGCAGCCGGTTCACTGATTTTTTGACTACCGATGGTGAAAAAGAATGGCGTAAACGTGACGAAGAGTTTGTTGAGTTGAACTTATCGCGAGAGGAATTAATACAGCGCTGGAATGAGGGTTGGAACTGCTTTCTGAATGCGATAGAACAACTGGAACCCGGCGATTGGGAAAAGACGGTATTCATCCGCGGTGAATCCATGACAGTAACCGATGCAGTGATCCGACAATTGGCACATTACCCTTATCATATTGGCCAGATCGTTCACATTTCGCGGCAAATCAGGGGCGATCAATGGATTTCCCTGAGTATCCCAAGAGGCGCATCGCAGCAATTCAACCAACAACCCGGGCCGAAGGATCCAGGCCGTCGTGATAACGCCTGATTTGGACTTTCCGCAATTATTTGTTTCTTTTACGCCCCAATTCCACCCGCCGATTTGCCTTAGGGCTCCGGCAGTGCCTGTGCAAATACCTGTGGCGCCTCAACGCCGGCAATTCCATTCACAAGTAAAGTAAAGTATGAGAAAAATTTTCTTTCTGACCTTACTGGTCACTATTGGCGTCGCCGTGCAGGCACAGTCACGTTTCGGCATTTTCGCAGGACCGCAGGCCAGTTCGGCACGGTACAGCATTGATGGTGAAAAGCAATCCACCAGTTACAAATACGGCTTTCAACTGGGTGCGGGCTGGAAAATTCCCTTCGACAATCAACTTTACTTTGCACCGGCCGCGTTCTATAGTATGAAGGGCTACAAAGTGGAACTGGACCGACCCTCTTATCCACCTGACCCTTATGCAACCAACAATGATACCCGTCTGCATACATTTGAACTCGCTTTTTTGCTTCAATACGATCTCGGCAAAAAGCCCAGTCATTTCTTTCTGAAAGCAGGCCCTTCGCTTGATTTTCAACTTAAGGGAACTGAAAAATTTGAACGAAGCAATGGCAGTCCCGTCGATCGCTCAATGATCTTCAGTTTTGGCGATTATGGCCGCTATGCCGCCAGCTTCCTATTTCAGTTTGGCTACGAAGCGCCCTCCGGTTGGTTCGGGTTTGCACAGTACAATCACGGCGTAGGCAGCTTCAACAATGCAGACCATGGTCCAAAAATTTTACACAGAGTATGGGGACTTTCGGTAGGCCACTATTTTGGGAAAAAGAAAAAATGACGGTTATCCGTAATCGGAATCAATTGCAGTTTACCTGATACACAATGGAATAAGTAAAAACCTGATTCAATTTGCCAAACGAAAGTTTTTAAACCGGGATTAAAAGTCCATTAAAACAGGCATTTTTTCCACATAACACAAAGTGGTAATTTGCTTATTTCCGCAATTGGAGTATCTTTATGCCCTGTCCCACTGGATAAGACGCGAACCAATCGCGACCACCTCCCGGGCTATGGCTTTTGATTATGCTGTAACCCAATATCCTCCACAAGAACAAGATTGAATTAATATCCTGGATTTTCCGATTCAGTACCTTTTTGTTTACCACCTCCAAAATCAGAACATGGGAGTGCTTTTAATGACGTGTACCTATAGGAAGCGAATTTTAGTAGGATTATTGGCGATGTTGATGTTCTCGACAGCATTTGCTCAGAACCCCATAGCTGACGAAAACGCCTTACCCGGCAATCCGTCTACCGAATGGGACATCAATCTTATTGGCGACCCTACCATCAGGGGCTTTTCTACCGATATAAGTGTGAATAAGGGCGGAACCATCCGCTTCAAGATCGAGACCGACGCTAACGCGTATACGGTTAAAATTTATCGTCTTGGATATTATGGAGGTTTGGGCGCACGCTATTGGGGCGACGCCACTATTACTGCTACCCTTCCGCAGGTGCAACCTGATCCGGTGGAAGATCCAGCAACAGGCATCGCTGATTATGGTACCTGGAACGAATCTGCCCATTGGGATGTGCCCGTTAATGCCGTTTCCGGATATTATCTGGCAGTATTGATTCGCACCGATAACAACGGCAAAAGTCATATACCATTTATAGTACGCGACGATGCCAGCACGGCCGATGTGTTCTTTCAGGCATCGGATGCCACCTGGCAGGCATATAATCCATATGGCGGCAACAGCCTCTACGTTGGCGCCACTTCTTATCCCAATGGTCATGCCGTGAAAGTGAGCTATAACCGCCCGTTTATTACCCGCGGCGGCGGTGGTGGCGGTGGCGAAATGGAAGACTGGCTCTTCAATGCAGAATACCCCATGCTCCGTTTTCTGGAGCGTAACGGATATGATATTGCTTACACGACCAATACCGATATGGCCCGCGATGGCGCCCGTATTCTGCAACATAAAGTTTTTCTGTCGGTAGGGCACGATGAATATTGGTCGCCCGAACAGCGAGCTGCAGTAGAAAATGCCCGCAACAATGGCGTTCACCTGGCTTTTTTCAGCGGCAATGAAGTGTATTGGAAAACACGCTGGGAAAACAGTGTCGACGGCAACAACACTCCTTATAGAACGCTGGTGTGTTATAAGGAGGGAACGCTTGGCGAAATTACCTGCGGCAACAAGTGCGACCCCAGCAGCGAATGGACTGGACTATGGCGCGCTCCCGACGGTGCCGGTTTCGGTGGAAACAATCCGGAAAATTCTTTAACTGCCCAGATTGGCTGGGATTTGTCGACTGGTTCCATCAATGTGCCGTCCAACTATCGCAATCTTCGTTTCTGGCGCAATACCAGTATTGCCACGATGGGAATTGAAGATGTGAAAGTGCTGCCCAACGGAACGCTCGGTTACGAATGGGATTTTGAACAGCCTGCTTACGAGGCTTTCAACCCTCCGGGCCGGATCCGCCTTTCCAACACGACCTTGAATGGTAAAGTACACAAACTGGCCATGTACAAACACAGCAGCGGTGCACTTGTATTTGGCGCAGGCACCGTGCAATGGTCTTGGGGGCTGGACAGCTGGCACGACCGTGGTACTGATCCTGCTACTCCTCCCGATGCTGATATGCAACAGGCCACCATTAACCTGTTAGCCGATATGGATGCTCAACCTGCCACCCTGATGGCCGGGATGACTGCAGCAACCAAGAGCAGCGACCTGCAAAAGCCGGCTGCCATAATCACTACTCCACTTGAAGGAGCAACTATACCTGTAAATGAGCCTATCACCATAGCAGGTACTGCTTCCGACAATGCAATAGTTGCCAGCATTGAAATCTCTACCGATGGCGGCGCCACCTGGCGTGTTGTTTCGGGCGGCAATACCAACTGGCAATATACCTGGACTCCCGCAGTACAAGGTGCCGTAGTAGTAAAAGTCCGCGCGGTAGATGATTCAGGCAATATTGAAGACGAAGGCACCGCCCCCGCAGCTAACGCGGTGAACCTGACCGTTGGCCCCCCCACGCCCCCAACCTGCCCCTGTACAGTTTTTGGCAGCGAGGATACGCCCAATACCGTTAATAATAACGACGGCAATGGAGGTATTGAACTGGGTATGAAGTTCAAGTCTGCATTCAGCGGATTTGTGAATGCAATCCGGTTCTACAAATCAACCAACGATATTGGTACACATACCGGCTCGTTGTGGGATAATAGCGGAAACCTCCTGGCACAAGTGATCTTCACTGGCGAAACCGCTTCAGGCTGGCAGGAAATGGCGCTTAGCACACCTGTTGCCATCACCGCAGACCAGGTATATGTGGTATCGTATCACAGTACCACAGGATACTATGCAAAAAATGCCAATTTCTTTACCAGCTCAGTATATAATAATCCGCTGACAGCTTTGGCCGACAGCGATCCGAATGGCCCGAACGGAGTGTTCCTCTATTCTGCCGTGCCAGCTTATCCTGATCAAAATTTTGATTCTGACAATTATTGGGTTGATGTTGTTTTCAACACCACTGCCGGACCTGACGCGGTAGCCCCAGAAATATTGAGCACCAAACCGATTGATGAGGGCACCAATTTTGCCTTTGCAGGCGTATTGCAGGTCAACTTTAATGAGGCCATGAATCCCGCAACGGTCAATGGCACTTCGTTCGAATTGCGCGACGCTGCCAACAGCCCGGTGGCTGCTACGATAGCGTACAATGCGGTACAGCGCCGGGTGACAGTTACACCCAATAGCAGTTTGGCCTATTCATCTGTATACAGCCTTACTATCAAAGGAAATGGCGTTGGCGTTACTGATATGGCTGGTAATTTCCTGCCTGCTGATACGATCATCAATTTTTCCACTGTAGATCCACCCGTGGGTGACCCCGGCGACGGACCAGGTGGACCCATATTGGTAGTGCACAGCGCTGCCAATCCATTCAGCCGTTTCACCACTGAAATCCTGCGGGCCGAAGGTCTGAATGAATTTGCCGTTGCGGATATTTCAACCGTTGACGCCAGCCTCCTCTCGAACTATGATGTGGTAATACTAGGCGAAGTGTCGGTTGACGCCGCGCAGGCTACCCTCTTTAGCGATTTCGTGAATGCAGGCGGTACCTTTATTGCCTTCAAGCCAGATAGCGATCTGGAATCACTGCTTGGCATCACAAATGCCGGTGGTACCCTTTCCAACGCATATTTGTTAATCAACACTGCACATGAGATTGGCAACGGGCTGGTTAACGAAACGATACAGTACCACAGTGACGCCAATCAATACAATCTAAATGGCGCTACCAGTCTGGCTACGCTTTATTCAACTGCCAGCACTGCAACCAGCTATCCCGCAGTCACCATTAACAGTGTGGGCAGCAACGGCGGTAAGGCAATTGCCTTTGCTTACGATCTGGCCCGCTCTATCGTGTACACTCGTCAGGGTAACCCGGCCTGGGCTGGACAGAAACGCGACGGCACAACTGGTCCGATACGCGCGGGCGATATGTTCAACGGTTCGGGAGGCCCTCATTGGATCGATCTGAACAAAGTAGCCATTCCACAGGCCGACGAACAAATGCGGCTTTTGGGTAAAATTGTGATTAAGGGCAACCTGCATCGCAAACCTCTGCCCAAATTCTGGTTCCTGCCACAGGGCCACAAAGCGGCCGTTGTAATGACTGGTGATGATCATTTGAACGATGGTACCACCGGAAGATTCGAAATTTACAAAACCCTTGGCCCCAACACCCAGCAGGATGTAAAAGACTGGAAAGCAATCAGGGGTACTTCGTATATCTATAACAATACACCCATTACAAACGCTGAAGCGGCTGCTTTTGAAAGCGAAGGCTTTGAAATTGCACTGCACCCCACCACCGATTGCCAGAATTGGACACCCGTTGGCCTGAACTCGGCTTTTGTGTCACAGTTGGCTGATCTCGCCACACAGTTGCCCGGTATTTCTGCACCGGTTACCAACCGTACGCATTGTATGGCCTGGAGCGATTGGGTAAATATGGCCAAAGTATCGGAACAAAACGGCATCCGCCTCGATGTGAACTACTACTACTGGCCTGGCAACTGGGTGCAAAACCGCCCTGGCATGTTCACGGGTTCTGGTATGCCCATGCGTTTTGCCGATACCGATGGCTCGTTCGTAGATGTGTATCAGGTAGTGACGCAGATGACCGATGAGTCAGACATCACTTACTCCACCCATATCACATCCCTGCTTGATAAAGCCATTGGGGCAGAGGGATATTATGGAGTGTTCTGTGCCAACATGCATACCGACTCGGCGGTTCATATTGGATCCACCACTATCATCAATGCCGCGAAGGCACGCAATATCCCGGTTATTTCCGCTCGTCAGATGCTGAACTGGCTCGACGGCCGAAACGGATCTTCCTTCGGAAGCATGAGCTGGAACGGTACGGACCTGAGCTTCACCGTGGACGCGCTGATCAACGCTTACAAAATACAGGGTATGTTGCCTCTCCTGACCGAAGATGGAGTGTTGACGACTCTTACCCGCGATGGTTCGCCCGTGAGCTTTACCGTACAGACGATTAAGGGTATGCAATATGGGTTCTTTGAGGCCAGCAGCGGTAGTTATGTGGCCAGTTATGCAGCAGTAGATTTTGCAGATATAAATGGTTCCGTTACTTTGCAGGGTCGTCCGGCCGCTCCGAACGCCCAGTGGGAAGTACCCCTGAAAGTTGATATCTATGCAAACGGTAACAATACCACACCTGCATACACCTATAATATAACCACGGATCAGAGCGGCAACTTCACTATCTCCAATATACCTGTAGGTACCTATACCATTGCCGTGAAAAATGCCCACACACTGAAACGTGTGCTGGCTGACCAGGTGCTTGTGGTGGGTGCTAATGCATTGAATTTCGGAACACTCCGGGAAGGCGACGTTACGAATAATAATGTTATCAACCTTTCAGATCTCGGTCTCCTAATTTCAAGTTATAACAAGATCGCAGGTGATTCGAATTTTGTGCCAAATGCCGACCTGAATGGAAACGGTGTTGTTAACCTGGCAGATCTTGGTTTGATCATTGCCAACTACAATCAAATAGGACAAAATCCCTAACTCTCAATAAAACATAGTCAACCAAAAACACTAACTAAACTAAGGCATATGACAAAACGTAGTGATAAGCCGGTCTTGATTCAAAACGTCAAGGAATTCAGTGCAAAACTGATGACAGCAATACTGCTCTTCCTTTCAGGAGCCTTTGCTGCCCGGTCACAAGATGTAGTTAATATAGCATTTAACCCTTCTGTTAGTAACGTCTCTGTGAATCAGACATTTACGGTCGACGTTGCCGTCGATGTAGTAAGCGGAACGTTGAGCGGAATCGATGCTTATGTAAACTTCGATCCAACTTACCTGGAAGTTGTATCTACTCCAACCGTTCCAGGTCCCGTTGTCGCTTCATTACCCAACGAAACTGTTCCTTTCCAGTCGGTGGCATTTATGAACGCAAATGGACAAGTTGACCATGGCCGATTCACGTTAAGTCCAACAGGTCATCCTAACGCCGACTTTGTATTATTTACAATTACTTTTAGAGCCATTGCTATTCCACCGGGAGGCAACACTTCATTGACTTTTAGCACTATCGTTGGCCGCGAAACGAATGCCGTCGAAGGCGTAAGCCCAGACATTCTTGACGTTATCACCAATGGCACTGTGAACATTGCCGCAGCGTGTACGCCTCCTACTGCGACTCTAGCCAACACCCCCACCTGTAATGGTCAGGCTTTTGATGTAGTGTTGGATGCTGCCACGGGCACAGCCCCTTTTGATCTGGTGGTAAACGGAGTGACCTACAACAATGTACCCGTTGGAGGCACCCTGTTCACGGTTACTCCCCCCAATGAAAGCCTCTGGGCTCCCGGTGATGTTCCAGCAAGTGTAAACCTGAACGACGGTCAGCCGATCGAGGTGGGTACTAAATTTACCACCGCAGTTGATGGCTTTGTAAGAGGTGTGCGCATGTATATTAATGGACTGACTGCGACTGGCACCTTTCGAGGAAAACTCTATGATTTCAACACGCAGACCTTATTAGGAAGCGCCTTCTTTTCTGTATCAGGTAACGGCTGGCAACAGGTATTGTTCAGCAGCCCTGTTGCCGTAACAGCTGGCACTACTTATTTGGTCACTTGCTATTCCGATGGGGGCTTTTACTCCAGCACGGATGAATTTTTTAATTCATTTACTTTTATAAATGGCAACCTGACAGCTCCTGCCGGTGATGGCGGCACCAGCAATACCAGCAATGGTGTTTATTTCTTCGGCGGCGAAGGATTCCCCAATGCTTCGTACCAGAACTCAGCATACTTTGTTGACCCCGTTTTTGTTGCAGGCGAATTCACTTATAACCTCACCAGCGTAACTGGTGATGATGGCTGTAATGCTACTGGAGCATTGCAAACCTTGAACGTTACTTCAACAAGTTGTTCTACGCTGCCGGTTTCCCTGCTGAATATTTCGGCTTCGGCTAATGGCAACAATAGCATTGTAGTAAAATGGGCTACCAGCAACGAGCAGAATAATAAAGGATTTGAAGTATTGCGCAGCCTGGATGGCAGAAACAACTGGCAGTCGGTTGGCTTTGTAAATGGTGCGGGCGACAGCTATACCCGAAAAGATTATAGCTTCAACGACATTAACCTGGTTGCCCGCCGTTACTACTATCAATTGAAACAGATCGATTTTGATGGCAAATACAAGTACACGGCGGTTGTATCTGCAAACCTGAGCGGTAAGGATGGTTTCAGCCTCGAGCAAAACTTCCCGAACCCCTTCAAAGGTTCTGAAACAACTATCCGCTTTACACTTCCCCGTCGTACGCAGGTGCAGTTGATTATTTATGACATGAATGGTCGTGTGGTGAAAACCCTGGTAAACGGTGTGAAAGACGCAGGCACTCATGCTATTCCGTTCCGCGATCATTCGCTGCCCAGCGGTGTTTATTTCTACCGCATTGAGGCCGACGGATATTCGGACGTGAAGAAAATGACAGTGCGTTAATCGAAAGCATTTCCGAGAGTAACCAATAGAGAACCGCCCTCTGTGCAAACAGGGGGCGTTCTTGTTTGAACTTTTTTTCAAACCTGTCCGAATGAAGAATAAAAGCACACTGATTGTCCTTGCATCTATATTCGCCTTGTCGTGCAAAACAGGCAAACCGCAACAGTTAGAGGGCAATATCAGGGTCAATATACTGCCCGCCGGTTCGCCCGACCTGCGTGCAGCAGGCCGTGGTGCGGAGCAGTGGCACGATCAAAATGTGGTACCCCTCACCTATCTTAACGACACAGCCGATTACGGTGCCGACAAATACTATCGTTTTAGCTGGAGCCAACTCGAAACAGGGCCACAGCAATACGACTGGACAGCTTTTGACCGGGAGATTGAAGACGCGATCGATCGACGCCAACTCTTCAGCTTTGGCATTATGCCTACCTGTCCGGCCTGCAAGGGCAGCGAAAAAAGCATAATTGTAGATGGTAAAGCGGCTGCCTACCCAGCTTACCTGCATCAACAAATGCAGGCCGAGCCGGTAAAAGATTGGATAACGCCTCTTTCAGATATATGGGTTCCTAACTGGAACAGCCCTTCTTACCTGGAGGCCTGGGACCAGCTTTGTAAGGCAATAAGCGAGCACCTTCAAAACAAAACTTATAAAGGAAGAGCCTACAAAGATGTTATTCGTTATATTGATATCCGTGGCTACGGCACTTATGGCGAATGGCATGAGGCATTCATTGTCGATCAAATGTCGGACCATCCGCCGGGCACACAAGCCACCTCAGCTTCGCTGCTTTCAATCATCAACAGTCAGCTGAAGGCATTCGAGAACTTTCAACTAGTAGCGCTGCTGGGAAGTTTCGATGGCAACCTGCTCCGCAACACGCAGGTTCCGCCCGAAGTGGGTGCCCATTTACTAAAAGCAACCACGTTGGTTGGACCGGTGGGTATACGACGCGACAACTGGGGTGCAACTGATAGCTATTTGCGCAATTATCTCGACGACCATCCGGTGGCCTACCAGGGACTTTCATTTAAGGATCAAATAAGGGAGCGCTGGAAACAGGCTCCGGTATTGGGTGAACCGATTTACGATGCAGCCGACTTTGAAGGATGCGCCATGGGTGATCTTGTCAACCAGGTGAAGCGATACCATGCCAGTTCTATTGCCAATGGCAATTTTTCGCTGCCGCGTGATCTTTGCCTTCATGAAAAATTCAGGGATGCTGCGGCAGCATCCGGCTATCGACTGCAAATTGAAGGTGGACAGGCTGATACAGTTGTTGCTGCCGGAAGCAACATGCACCTGAAATTGTACTGGCGCAACGCCGGCGTTGCACCACTCTACGAGTCCCGCGATGTAATGATTAGCCTGCATGAGGTT
The DNA here is from genome assembly GCA_046297935.1 of Chitinophagaceae bacterium. Classification (GTDB taxonomy): domain Bacteria; phylum Bacteroidota; class Bacteroidia; order Chitinophagales; family Chitinophagaceae; genus CAYMZZ01. The sequence continues at coordinate 104,538 of JBKBHA010000007.1, read as the reverse complement.
CGTAGCGATTCATTGATATGGGAAGGCCCTTCCAAATTTCAGCCCCGGTTGTTTTTACCCGCAGACACGGCTCTGGCTTTTTCAGATCAATGGAAACTGCCCGCCGATCTGACACCAGGCTATTACCATATACGGGTGCAACTTCGCGACCCGAAGGGTTATCTGCCCCACCTGCCACTCGCCAATGGTGGCCGACAGGCCGATGGCTCCTACCCGCTCCGATCGGTGTATGTAGCGAAATCCGATTGAGTATATTTGCAGTATGGCAGAAGATTTATCCATAGCAACAGGTACCAAAGCAGAGCAATACGAAGCACTAATACCACAGATACAAGGACTCCTGACAGGCGAAACCGATCTGGTGGCCAACCTGGCGAACACTGTGGCGGCCCTGCGCGAACAGTTTGGCTGGTTTTGGGTGGGGTTTTATCTCGTCAAAAACGATGAGTTGGTACTGGGGCCCTTTCAGGGACCGGTGGCCTGTACTCGAATTCGGAAAGGTCGCGGTGTATGTGGCAGCAGTTGGGCCGAAGCTCGCACGCTTATTGTTCCCGACGTAGAAAAATTTCCGGGACATATTGCCTGCAGCAGCCTGTCCAAATCTGAAATTGTGGTACCAGTGATCAGGAACGGAGAAGTGATAGCTGTTTTAGACGTAGATAGCGAACAATTGGACCAGTTTGACGAAACCGACCGTCAGTACCTCGAAAAAATAATCAGCCTAATTCAATTCAACTGACGATGCCCACCTGGTCTATTCGGGTAAAAGGAAAAGTGCAGGGCGTGTTTTTCCGCCAATCAACCAGCGAAAAAGCAAATATGTTAGGATTGACAGGTCAGGTATGGAACAATACAGATGGCTCCGTTTCGATACGAGCAACGGGTGAAACTGATGCGCTGCAGGCGCTTGCAGAATGGTGCAAACAGGGGCCTCCACGCGCGCGCGTTACAACAGTCGATACCGAAGTAATCGAAGATCAGTCATTTGAAGGATTTTCTATTTTGCGTTAGAAGGCAATTGAAGATTCTGAAACATATCGGCAGTCATGGCAGCCAAATCAAATTCCTCTTTCCAGCCCCAATCCTTTCGTGCTACACTATCATCAATACTTTGCGGCCAACTGTCAGCAATTTGTTGCCGATAATCGGGTTCGTACGAAATACTGAAGCCAGGTATATGCTTTTTGATTTCGGCCGCGATCTCCTGAGGCGAAAAACTCATGCCCGAAAGATTATATGATGTACGAACAGACAGCTGGTGGGCAGGTGCTTCCATCAATTCTATGGTCGCCCTGATAGCGTCGGGCATATACATCATGGGCAAATAAGTGTCTTTGTTCAAAAAACATTTATATGACCCTTCTTCCAACGCATCGTGAAAAATCTCCACGGCGTAGTCGGTGGTACCACCACCAGGTGCCGACTTGTACGAGATGAGGCCGGGATAGCGCAAACTGCGGACATCTACTCCAAAACGATTGAAATAATAGTTACACCAAAACTCACCCGCATATTTGCTGATGCCATAAACCGTGCTTGGTTCAATGATGGTTTGCTGAGGACAATCGCGCTTGGGCGAACTGGGACCAAACACAGCGATAGAAGATGGCCAATATACTTTATGGAGTTGTTCTTCCCTTGCAATATCCAGTACGTTCAGCAATCCCTGCATATTCAGATGCCAGGCAAGGTTGGGATTTTTTTCTCCCGTGGCAGACAGGATCGCTGCCAAAAGATATATCTGTGTAATATTTTGCCGGATCACCTGCACGTGCAGCATTTCTTTATTCATAACATCGAGGCTTACGTATGGCCCCGTACCTTCCAACAGAGGATTTTGTTCTCGCAGGTCGGAAGCGATGACCTGTTGGTTGCCGTATAATTTTCGCAGAGCAAGCGTTAACTCCACTCCTATTTGACCGCTGGCACCTATTACTAAGATTTTTTCCTTTTGCATCTTGAAAAAGTAAACAGTAAAATTAAAAAGTCGAAAGACTCAGAACTTTGATTTTGCCAAAAATATGGCATTCGGGAGTATTCCGGAATGCTAGGACAGAATCATTAAATTTGTGCTTTAAATCCTGAAGTTTGATACCAGCTTACCTCTCCGATCTTTTTTCAAATCAGAGTTACGATCCCCAGTCATTTTTCCTGGTGGCCGGTCCATGTGTAGTTGAGTCAGAAGAACTGGTGATGGAAGTAGCCGATTCGGTTTCGAAAACCTGCCGTAATCTCGGCATTCCCTATGTTTTCAAGGCTTCCTATCGCAAAGCAAATCGCACCAGCGCGAAATCTTTCACCGGCATCGGAGACGAAACGGCACTGGCACTCGTAAAAAAAACGGGTGAAACATTCGGACTGCCCACTACCTCGGACATTCACGCCCACGACGAAGCAGCGGTGGCCGCCAAATACATTGATATACTTCAAATACCTGCATTCCTTTGCCGACAAACTGATCTGCTACAGGCAGCCGCCATTACCGGCAAAATAGTAAACGTGAAGAAAGGTCAATTCCTGAGCGGACCAGCCATGAAATTTGCTGCAGAAAAAATAAGGCAGGCAGGTAATGAAAAAATTATACTCACCGAACGTGGCACCACCTTTGGCTATCAGGATCTGGTGGTTGATTTTCGCAACATCCCCTGGATGCAGGAGCATGGCACGCCGGTGGTGATGGATGTGACACACTCACTGCAACAGCCCAATCAAACCACTGGAGTTACAGGAGGCAATCCTCAGCTCATTGGCACCATCGCAAAAGCTGCTATTGCCACTGGCGCCGACGGATTGTTTATTGAAACCCATCCACGGCCCTCAGAGGCTCTTAGCGACGGCGCCAACATGCTGCGCCTTGATCTGCTTCCTGCATTATTGGAGCAACTGGTACGATTAAGAAAATCAATTTCGTAGAGACGCCAGGCATGGCGTCTCGTGGATTGATTCAATTTCGTCGTAGAGACGCCAGGCATGGCGTCTCGTGGATCGATTCAATTTCGTCGTAGAGACGCCAGGCATGGCGTCGCGTGGATTGATTCAATTTCGTCGTAGAGACGCCAGGCATGGCGTCTCGTGGATTGATTCATTTTCGTCGTAGAGACGCCAGGCATGGCGTCTCGTGGATTGATTCAATTTCGTCGTAGAGACGCCAGGCATGGCGTCTCTACGAAATGCATGGCGTTTTTATCTTAAATCCACTTCTTCTACGCCGGGGTATTTGGCTTTGTTGAAAACAAATTGATCGTCGGCAATGGGCTGGTTGGTCTTCATGCTGGTGACCGTATACGTATACCTATTGCCACCATTTTCCATCACTTTGGTGCTGTAAATGCTGCGATTCGTTTTGTCGATCATCAGATATACCTTATGGAATGCCTTGCCCTTATCCACGGGAGTCATTTCAATTTCCTGAAGAACACGCGCTCCTACTTTCTTTTCGCCGTTGTATACGGAATAGAAGTCTTTATCGTAAAAATTGGTGAACAATTTTTGTGGCGTAATCATCCCGTTCGCCTCATCAAGGTCCGAGATGGTTACTTCATTAGCAGATTTATCGTAGTTCCAGACAGTCTTGCCATCACAAAAAATTTCCTGGCCGGCAAAACTCACCCGATAACGAGTCCCCTTCATCCACACTGTGCCCGTTTTTGTACTCATTACTTTCCCATTAGCGTCTTCCACTTTGTAGGTAAATGAGGCTTGCACCGTCTTGAATGTCTTGAATTTCTCGCTCACCGCCTTCAAAATTGCGATGGCTTCCGGATCATTCTTGGTCGGGTTTTTCTGCGCCATTGCCGGGAGAATCAGCAGGGATAGGACTAGAATCGTAAAAAAATGTTTCATTAGAGCTTATTATAGTTTAATCAAAAGTTCAATATTTATTCCGATCTAAAGTAAATCATGCATTTTTAAGACTTTATCCGGCAACGGGTGGTTGCATCAAACCCACAACCCCAACAATTTTAACTAGCGCACTCCCCACTCACCACTTTCCCCTCACCACGATCACCCCAACGAAGCCAGATGCTGCTGCAAGTCCATTTCAGTCTTTATAAGCACATCCCGTGCCTTACTTCCCTGGCTGGGCCCTACAATGCCGGCGGCTTCCAATTGGTCCATCAGACGGCCCGCCCGGTTATAACCCAGCTTCATGCGCCGCTGCAGCAGCGAAGTAGAACCTATCTGATTCTGCACAATCAACCGCGCTGCATCTTCAAACATACTATCGCGGTCGCCCATATCAAATTCTTTCCCTTCCAGTTCCTTCTCGTCCACATATTCCGGCAGCATAAATGCCATGGGGTAACCCCGCTGCTCAGAAATAAACTCGACTACCGATTCTACTTCGGGCGTGTCCACAAACGCACATTGCAGGCGGGTTATTTCGCCGTTATGTGAAATTAGCATGTCGCCCTTCCCTATCAACTGCTCTGCTCCACCCGTATCCAGAATGGTGCGTGAGTCGATTTTGGATGAAACCTTAAACGCTATACGTGCCGGAAAGTTGGCTTTGATGGTACCAGTGATGATGTTTACAGAAGGCCGTTGCGTGGCAATGATCAGGTGAATACCAATTGCACGGGCCAGCTGGGCCAAACGAGCTATGGGCATTTCCACTTCTTTACCAGCGGTCATGATCAGATCCGCAAACTCATCTATTACCAGCACGATGAACGGAAGAAACTGATGCCCTTTCTGAGGATTCAGTTTCCGCTTAATAAATTTCTCATTGTACTCCTTAATGTTCCTGGCTCCGGCTTCCTTAAGCAGGTCATACCTGTTATCCATTTCAATGCAAAGTGCATTGAGGGTATGAACCACTTTTTTTGTATCGGTTATTATCGCATCTTCCTCGCCGGGCAATTTGGCCAGAAAATGGCGTTCAATATGCCGATACACACTCAATTCCACTTTCTTGGGGTCTATAAGTACAAACTTTAACTGCGAAGGATGTTTTTTGTACAATAAAGAAACGAGAATCGCATTCAGACCAACGGATTTACCCTGGCCGGTGGCACCTGCCATCAACAGGTGAGGCATGCTGGCAAGGTCAACAATATAGTTTTCGTTGTCAATCTTTTTGCCGACAGCAATTGGAAGACTAAATGTATTGTGTTGAAATTTTTCAGATGCCAGCAATGTCTTCATGCTCACCACCGTCTTTTTGACATTGGGCACTTCAATGCCGATGGTTCCTTTGCCCGGAATAGGCGCAATGATACGTATACCCAGGGCGGCAAGGCTGAGGGCAATATCATCTTCCAGGTTTTTGATTCGGGAAATCCGCACACCCGCAGCAGGCACAATTTCGTATAAAGTCACTGTGGGGCCCACAGTGGCGCTGATTTTTTGAATTTCGATGGAATAGTTGCGCAGCGTGGCGATGATCTGGTTTTTGTTAGTTTCCAGTTCAGCGGGATCCTGTACTATTTTTTCACTGCCATGCGCTTCCAGCAAATTCAGCGACGGATATTTATAACTGCTCAGGTCAAGCGTAGGCTCGTAGGGTGGCAGATTTTCAAGCGCAGATTCTGCGGCTTCTTCTTCTGTGGGTTCTTCGGCAGGCAGATTCTTGATTTCCAGTTGCAGGCCATCGCTAACAGTTGTTTCCGTTGGCTCCGGTTTCAATTCTTCCGGAACTATCTTTTTCGGCTCCTCTTTTTTTGCTTCTACCACCCACTCGTTGATCGTTTTTTCTTCGTGCTGCTGATACAGATCATTCACAATCTCTTTTTCGGTAATCGGTGTCAAAGCCGACAATTCTTCTTCCTCCTCCTCCGGGTCTTTCTCAATTAACGTGAATTCATGCTTTACAGGTTCGTCCTGAATGATCAATCGTGGGCCATCAGCGCTGGAAGATTCTTCATCGTCGTCTTGCTCCTCATCAATCGGTTCGGCCTCAGGACCAGCGACCGCAGTCTTTTTTTCTGCACCGGTCTTTGCCGGCAGGTTAAACGCAGGGTTAAATTGCCAAATGATGTAGGCAAAACCGATAACCAACAACAAGGCAGCGGTTCCAAAATTACCTAACGCTCCGGTCAGCCAGTCGCTGATCATATTGCCTACGCCGCCCCCCAATTGAAACTCGAAGCTCGAAAAGATAAACGACAGGCTGACTGACAGCACCAGCAGTCCAATAGTCACATACTTCAGATTTTTCCATACCGAAAACACTTTTCGGTTGAATAGCAAGTTTATTCCCGACACAAAAAAGAACGTACAGATCAGTAGCGATGCTATTCCAAATCCTTTGTAAATAAAAAAGTGGGAAATAACTGCGCCCAGGCGACCGAGCAGGTTATTCACTTTCACTGAGGGGTCGAACAGGATACCGGCGCCACGCCCTACCTCCGTCTGATCATCGCGCCAGGTAAAAAAATAGGAAATAAAAGCAATGAAAAGGAAAATAGATGCCAGCAGTGATACAGCACCAACGATCTTCCAGGTCCTCTCGTCGCGAGCCAGTTGTTTCCAATCAATCCGCTCCTCGGTGTCAGGCTTGAAGGCCTTGCCGCTCCCTTTTCCGGCCGTTTTCTTAGTTCCCCGGGTACCCGTTTTTTTCTGCTTTTGCGCCATAGGCGCAAAGATAGGAATTTGCCCATTTGCCAGCCGGATGGCCTGGCTACCCGCAAAGTGGTACAGAACAGATTATCAGGCAACTGGCAGAAATCTTATTTTTGTTCATCGTGCAATTATCGCCACCAAAATATCTACTGCGCACTCTCTTTGTCTGCCTCTGGCTGCTGCTGTTAAGCAGTCAAGTCAGAGCGGCCGATAGTCTCAACCTTGCGTATACCGATATCGCGAAAATTCACCTTCAGGCCTCAAGCTATGTAATGAAGACCCGAATTGCCATGGCCTATGTGGCGCCGGAAAAAGATGTGGAATCAATTTTTTCGGAAATAAAGTTTGTAAAAGGTCAAATTCATCCCAGTTTCATTCCGGTAGAGCAGGTGCCAGATCAACTGGTTGTGAAGTTTGCCATCACCAATAGTGCGGACACTGTTCGTTCTACCTGGTTTTTCCCGGGCCTTTATTTCTGGAGTATCCGAATGTATCGTTTACATGAAAATGGCAGGCTGGAGAAACTGCAAGACCGTCTGCCAGATCACCCCAAAGAGATCAGTTATCGTTACCTGCAACTGGCGGCAGGCGACTCGGCCACTATTGTGGCGGTCATGGCACCCATTCGTACCCATCTCAATCAGCTCAGGATACGACTCATTTCACCGCCTTTTCTTGAATCATTTGTTATTGCACTAGACAATACCAATATTGAATCGAAAATTTTCACCTATGTATTTTGTGGCCTCTTACTGATGATGATCCTGTTTTCGATGGCCAACTACTTTCTAAGTAAGAGCAAGGAATTCTTTTATTACTCGGTTTATGCCTTCCTTATTGGCGTTATGCTGTTTATGAAAGGTATTTACAGTTATCACTCCAGCACATTTGGGTTCTACCAGGAGGGCTATCTCGATTTTATATTACAGAGTGTGGGTACCATGTTTTACATGCGCTTTGTACAACAATACCTCAATACCAAACGACAGCACCGGTTCCTTCATCATTTTTACAATGGAGGCATATTGATGCTTATACTGGCAGTGCTTGTATTCAGTTACGCCCACTACTTTACCTGGAATCTTACGCTGGAAAATTATGCTGAAAACAGCACTAAGGCTCTCTTGTTGGTGATGATCTTTGTATTCCTCGTTTACGGTGTGAGGCATTGGGATAATCGACTGTTTCGCTACCTTTTCTGGGGGAATCTCAGCCTGTTGATGTTTTCACTGCTCAGCCTGTTGATGCTTACAGGAAGGCTGGTGCCACAAAACATGCCGAGTATTTTCAACAGTTCCGTTTTTTATTACGAAATGGGCATATTGCTTGAACTGATCTTCTTCCTCATGGGATTGAACTACAAGAATAGAAGTCAGCTGATAGCACAGGCAAGGGAACGGGAACGTTTGAAGGCGGAGAACATGAAGAATGCTTATGAAAAAGAAATTGCGGTATACAAGGGACAACAGGAGGAAAGAGAACGTATATCGGCCGATATGCACGATGAACTGGGTTCGGGAATGACGGCTATCCGCCTGATGAGCGAAATTGCGCGCAACAAGATGAAGGAAAATACGCCTGTTGAAATAGAGAAAATTTCCAGATCGGCCGATGAAGTGTTAAATAAAATGAATGCCATTATCTGGAGTATGAACAGCGGAAACGACAGTGTAGACAATCTGGTGTCGTATATCCGTTCCTATGCTATTGAGTTTTTTGAAAGCACACCCATCCATTGCAAAGTGTATACGCCCGACAATATCAACCAACACGAACTGAGCGGCGACAAGCGGCGAAATCTTTTCCTTTGCGTTAAAGAAACACTGAACAATGCGCTCAAACACTCCAAAGCAACCGAAATTCGGATCTATTTTGTAACAGACGATATACTTACTATCAAGATTGCCGACAATGGTGTGGGAATCGATCTCGAAAACATCAGGCGATTTGGAAACGGACTGAAGAATATCGCAAAGCGCATGGAAAATATTGGCGGCACTTACCATATTGAGAATAATCAGGGAACCATTACCACCCTACGTCTTCCTATATAAGTCACGCATCATCGCGTTTGCGGTTAGTTGGTACTTTTCGGGTTAAACTGCTATTGACGTAAACCTGCCAATTTATTTCTCCGAAGCTCCTTTTCCAATTCCGATTGCCAGGAAGATCCACCCGAAGATCAGACTTACACCACCGAAAGGTGTAATTATACCGATGCCGGACAACCCTACTTCCCCTCCTGCTTTTAGAGCAGTGAGCAGATAAATTGAACCCGAAAACAGCAGCATTCCCAACAGGAAAGCATTGGCCGACCAGCGCAACCATTTGCCCGGAAAATGTTCGTAAAGCAGGCCAATGGCCAATAAAGCCAGTAAATGATAAAACTGATACCTGACCCCTGTATCGAAGGAGCTGACTGATTCGGGTGGTACCAGTTGTTTCAGGCCATGGGCTCCGAAGGCACCGAGTGCAACGGTAACAGCCCCAAGCCAGGCGGCAATCATCAGGTATTTTTTATGCATGGAATATCTTTTCAATCATCTGTTCCAGTGAAGCGTTGTCGTCGTCGATATGTACCTTGGCCTGCTCATAGTAAATGCGACGGTCGGCGAATTTTTTGGCGATAAAGGCTTTGAGCTGGTCGTCGCCCAGATCTTTCAGCAAAGGTCGTTCAGCTTTTTCTTTCAGGAGCCTTTCAAAGAGCTGCTGCAGCGAAGTATTTAACCAAACTACCACCCCTTTTTCATTCATAAACTCGATATTGTTGAAAAAGCAGGGTGTACCGCCGCCGCAAGCCATTACAAAGCTGCCATGACTTTCGGTGAGAATATGCATGACCTCTTTTTCTTTCTGCCGAAAATATTCTTCCCCTTGTTCGGCAAAAATATCATTAACCGATCGTGCTTCCGAGTTGACGATTTCAGCATCCAGATCAAAAAAAGGTATGCCCAGCTTCTGGCTAAGCTGCCGTCCGCGAAAGGATTTTCCCGAACCCATAAAGCCAATTAGAAAAATTCGCATGATGCCAGTCTCCTCTTTTTTACTTGAAGGCATTGAATCCGGTCACATCCATGCCTGTAATAAGCAGATGGATATCGTGGGTGCCTTCGTAGGTAATAACACTCTCCAAATTCATCATATGCCTCATTACTGAATACTCTCCGGTTATACCCATGCCGCCAAGCATCTGCCGCGCATCGCGGCAGATTTGGGTTGCTACTTCACAGGCGTTCCGTTTGGCCATACTAACCTGTTGCGGAGTTACCTTACCCGCATCCATCAGTACACCCAGGCGCCAGTTGAGCAATTGTGCCTTAGTTATTTCGGTGATCATTTCTGCCAGCTTTTTCTGCTGCAGTTGAAATCCGCCAATTGGCCTTCCAAATTGTACCCGCTCTTTCGAGTAACGCAAAGCGGTATCATAGCAATCCATGGCTGCCCCAATAGCGCCCCAGGCGATGCCATAACGGGCTTTGGTCAAACAGCTCAATGGGCCTTTCAGCCCTTTTACGTTGGGCAGAATATTTTCTTTGGGAACTTTTACATTGTCAAAAACCAGCTCACCCGTAGCTGATGCACGCAGGCTCCACTTACCATGAGTGGTTGGGGTAGAAAATCCCTCCATGCCTCGTTCCACAATCACGCCTCTTACATCGCCCTCTTCATTACGTGCCCAAACCACTGCTATCTGTGCAAAAGGTGCATTGCTGATCCACATTTTGGCGCCGTTCAACACTACATGGTCGCCAGCATCGCGAATGTTGGTGAGCATACTGCCTGGATCGCTGCCGTGGTCTGGTTCGGTCAGTCCAAAACAACCGAGCCATTCTCCTGAGGCAAGCTTAGGTAAATATTTTTTCTTTTGCTCTTCGCTGCCATAGGCATAAATAGGAAACATTACGAGGGAACCCTGTACCGACGCAGTGGAGCGAACACCGCTATCGCCTCGTTCCAGTTCCTGCATCATTAAACCATATGAAACATAATCCAGACCACCACCACCATATTCAACTGGTACGGTAGGGCCGAACACACCGAGATCTCCCATTTGTGCCACAATCTGTTGTGGAAATTCGGCGCGTTGAGCATAATCTTCGATAATTGGTGAAATCTCGCGTTTCACATACTGGCGAACCGTTTCTCGAATCATTTTATGTTCATCGGTCAACAATTCATCTAAGGCAAAATAGTCGGGGCTAACAAACTGGTCGGTACGTGCTGCCATATGCAATCATTTATTGGTTTCCGGTGTCTGTATGTATGAATATTCCGGTATGCAAATTTAGGAGTTTATTACCGCAGGTATTGGCTCATCTCCTGTTGATACTCGCTTGCTACGCGAGCTGCGGCCTCCGCAAAGTCGGGACCCGATGAAGCGTACAGGATGGCACGGCTCGCATTCACCAGCAGGCCAACATCATCGATCAAGGCCTTTTCGGAAATATCGCGCAAACTGCCACCCTGTGCACCTACACCTGGAACCAGGTAAAAATGCCTGGGGGTGAGCTGACGGATTCGTTCAAATTGCGAAGCCTGGGTGGCACCCACCACAAACATCAAATTATCCGGGCTACCCCACTCCGCTACACGAGTCAGCACCTCTTCATAAAGATATTTCGCCTGTCCTGTTCCGGTGGGTTCCAGCCGCCGCATTTCAAAATCCTGTGCTCCTGCATTGGAAGTAAGCCCCAACACGATGCCCCATTTATCAGCCCGCGTCAGAAAAGGCTTTACGCTGTCTTCGCCCATGTATGGCGCCACGGTAACCGAATCAAAAGGCAGGTGATCAAAGAACGCTTTAGCGTATTGGTCGGCTGTGTTACCTATATCACCCCGCTTTGCATCGGCAATAGTAAAATGCTCGCTGCCAATATACCGGACAGTGGCTTCCATTGCCATCCAGCCGGCAGCACCCAGCGCTTCGTAAAAAGCTGTATTTATTTTGTAGGCGACGCAGTAATCGCGAGTTGCATCAATGATCTGACGATTGAAGGAAAGCATGCCTTCGGCATCGGGTGTAAAGCCACCTGGGATCTTTTGGGGATCAGTGTCTAAGCCAACACACAAATACGACCTTCGTCGGTAAATCAGGTCGACCAGTTTGGAACGATTCATGGGTCAAAGATAGCCCATTTCCAACGGCTGGTTTTATTGTATCATCAGCTTATGCCGAAGCATCTTACCATCGGAACGGCGACAGGTGAGCAGGTAGAGACCGGGAGCCAGACCCGTTACGTCGAAACTCTGAATGCTATTATTTAACCTTGTCTGACGAACGGTCCGGCCCTGCATATTAGTGATCAAAACTGTATTGCCCACCCACCGTGGGTCGTATGCCACATCCAAGGTAAAGCGCGTACGGGTTGGGTTGGGATAAAGGTTGGAATGGAGCCAACGTGGAGGTTCAGGTTGAACAGGTATTTCGTCGCCCAGCGGCGGCAATAGACCAACTGATTTCAACAGTCCTGCGCGTACACCTCCGGCTGCAAACAATGCCTGCATGCGTTCCTTCTGTCCAATGGTGAACATATTGGTGCATGCATCGCTTGTAAGGTCCATATAATTCATATACATGTCGCCTGCAGCACCATTGCTACAAGAGTTGCGCACGCCAGTGGGACAACCAGCGGTCATTCCCCCCTGCCGGGGAGTATCATCTACACCGTCGTCGCCACAATATTCGTCGCCCCAGATATGTCGGAGGCCAAGCCAGTGACCGGCTTCGTGAACAGCCACTTTTCCCTGGTTATAACTGGAATTATTGTTGGCTCCGACAATACTGTAATTTAATACCAAACCGTCAAGTGCAGGATCGCCGCCGGGAAAGCTCGCGTAACCCAGCCCCCGCCGCAGGTTACAGACCCAAATATTAAGGTACTGACTGGCGTCCCAGGCATCGGCCCCCATGTTGGAAGCCAGTTTCATTTTATCGTCGGCGTCCCAGTAACTGATGGGCGTATAATATCTCACAATGCCGCTGCTGCCACGTCGCTGAGGGTCTGCAATGGCTAATTGAAATTCTATTTCGCAATCCGCAGCAACGGACTTGAAGCGATCAGGCGTGTTTACCGTGTCGGCAGCTAAACGGCGGAACGCCTCATTTAGCACCTGAATTTGCTGAATAAGTTTTTGTTCCGAAATATTTTCCGTCGATTCGTGATACAATACGTGAAATACAACTGGAATGGTAACAAGGAGTTTGCCTTCGCCGCGATTCGCGATAGTTGAATTTTCTGCGAGTCTCGTGTCCACAAAACGATCAATCGCCTCGATTTGGGAAGCTAAAGCCGGATCTGTATTAAGTCTTTGCTGAAGGTAATTGCTGGTATAACAACGATCCTGGGCGAAACCCACGGAAATGAATAAAAACATGAATGCCAGGCCGGTCAAAATTCGCTTCATTGGTACAAACGGTTGGAACGGGTGAGCATGGCCAAAAGTGCCATGAGCATTCATGCGGCATTGGAAGCGAAAACAATGTATTCAGATAGGAAATCAGAACGGCTGGTCCAGGGGATATGATTTTTTGGCCACGTAGCGTTGTGGCAGAGTTCAAATATAGTGAAAATGGTGAAAAAGAGGCTCTTTCGCCGCCCTTTTTTTGAACTGGGCTAAAAATGCCAATCCATTTAACAAGTGGTTCGCTTTCATGGGCTTAAATTTGTGTACTCAAGCACTTACTTTATGAGCCGCCGCCTCCACACTGTGTCCGCGCTTTTCATCCTGTCTGTTTTAGCCATTTCGGCCTGCACCAACAATGACCGGCCCGCCGATAACTCCAACCAGACGACCCGTACTGATGCACCAGCAACCCTCACCTATTCCACCATTGCCAGTTACCCGCACGACACGGCTCTGTACACACAGGGGTTGGAAATTAATGGCGGGAAATTGTACGAGAGCACCGGATCGGGCAGCTACGCTGGTTCCTTCCTGCTGGAGTCAGATTTGAAAAGCGGCAAGTCGACCCGAAAGATTGCTCTCGACAAACAATATTTTGGCGAAGGCATTACGATCATGGGCGATACGGTTTACCAGCTGACCTGGCAAAGCAAAAAAGCTTTCGCTTACCGACTATCCGATTTTAAACTGTTAGCCGAATACCCGCTTAATCACGAAGGTTGGGGCTTAAGCAACAACGGAACAGAACTGATTGCTTCGGACGGCACCAGCAAACTTTATTTTTATGAGCCGGGAACATTCCGGCTGCTGCGCACCCAGTCCATTACCGAGGCTGGAAATTTGACCTACAATCTCAACGAACTGGAGTATGCGAATGGCTATCTGTATGCCAATCAATACCAGACCCCATATGTTTTCCGAATAGACCTCGGGCGTGGCATCGTTGTCGGCAAAGCCAATCTCACCGACTTGTGGAATCGGGCCAAGTCCATTAATCCCGGAAGCGAAGTGCCCAATGGAATTGCTTTTGACAGTAGCAGCAACCATTTTTTTGTGACAGGCAAACTCTGGCCGGAGATGTATGAGGTAGCGTTTGGAAACTAGGAAGAGTGTAGTCGTTTATTTGTTTAGTCGTTTAGTTGTTGGTTGCGTTTTCGAAAAATCTGCAAAATCTGAGCAAAAATCTTTGTAAATCAGCGGGAACAGAACTGTTGCCCATCATGCAAATTGTTTAGCTACGCATAGGGGAATGCCCGATTTTCGACCAGTGGTCTCAAATCAGCCGCAGCTCTATTTTCCGATATAGATCATAGAACTTGCCTTGTTGCGGCCGGCGCGAAGGTTGCTGAGCCAACCCCGCCAGATGGCCTTGTGCCACTGCATTCGACCCGACTGGTACTTGTTGCTCAGGAGAGAAACATAGTAACTGTCGAAAGGCATCGGGATTTCGCGAATAAATTGTAATTGGTGCCGCTCGAAAAGCTTCTGCATACTGAGGGGTGAAAAATGGTAAAGATGCCGGGGCACATCGTACGCAGCCCAGCTTGGACCATAAAACGCCGCATCATAGGAGGTATAGTTGGGAACCGCAATAAACAACGCAGCACCTGGTGCCAGCAAACGACGAAACTCAGTCATGTAATCATTCAATGGATGTATATGTTCAAGCACATGCCAGAGTGTAATGGCGTCGAACGAAGCAGAAGGAAGCTTTTTCAACGCATCCATGTCCATCAAAGTAATGCCAAAGTCCTGGCGGGCGCGCTCACGCGCCCCTGCGTCAGGCTCAAGACCGGTAATCTGCCAGCCGTGCTTTTTCATTTCGCTGACAAATGCACCAACTCCTGCTCCTATATCGAGTATGCGGCCGTTGGGGGCATTGACAGACTTTTCAATCAGCTTGCGTTTGCTTTTCAGCGTTCGCTTTCGAACCAGATGATAAATTCGATTGATGAAACCCTTTTTTGTGTTGCTATGGGAAATGTAGTCGGTAGATTGGTAATAGGGTCCGATATGCTCGCGGTCCGGAACATCCTGCGTCAAACGTAGTTTGCAATCCGGGCATTCAACCAGCATGAATTCCTGCCTGCTTACCGAATGATCCACAACCGGCCAAAGGTCTACCAGCTGCGCGCTGCCGCATACCGGACAGCTATTGTAATGAACCAGATTTTGAGAAGATATTGCCGCTTGCTTCATGATCAGAAAAAAATTCGATGGGGAGTATTTCTCCGAGGCGGCAAACTTACTAATAGATAGGCAGAAAGTTTATTCAGGGCAGAAATCGCGGTGCAACCGGTGCCTTTTCAAGCTGTACTTTTTGTTGATTGGCTGTTGCCGACGATCCCACGCCATGACTTGAAAAATAAATACCAAGGACGATCAAAGCAATGATCAAAATAGACATTGCCAGCACCCAGCCCAAATCGCGGACCGGTTTTTCAGGGTTCAGTAACTCACGCATTTCCGCCGAACTCCGTTGATCCTCTCCTACCCTCACGGCATGCTCTGCCGTTTCCCGTAATACCTTTTGCGCAGTTACGATTTCTCCTTCAGCCCAGGATTCGTTGCCGGGTGTAAATTCAATCTGGCCTCCCAGCGCCTTTTTGAACCTTCCTACACCTGTCCAGTCCAACACGTCGCCTTTTAACAGTCGATTACGCATGTCAAACGCAAAGTCATTAAACTTTACAATCACGTCGCGTTCCGACGCACCCAGGTCGGTAGCCAACCATTGATAAAATTTTCGGGCAGGTTGAACGGCACCTTCGCGAAACTCGTACTGGAAAGTCGGTGGCAGAATCTGCCTGTTGGCCACGTCGAAACTCGCCGGCCTTCGGTCCAGGATAAGTGTACCCAGCCCTGGCAATGCCAGTTGTCGATTTATGAGCAGGTATTCACGAAGTTCACCAAACATTTCAGGGCTTTTGATCAAACGAAAATACAATTCCCCCCACAAAGTTGAAACCATACACCGGATACTGGTTCCAACGCTGGTATTCCTTGTTGAAGATATTGTTGAACTGTGTCCAAAGGTTGATATTTTTTGAAACCCTGAATTCGAGGCCTGCGTTCAGGTCGAAAGCACCGCTCAGTTTTCCATCTGTACCATTGGCACGCAGATAACGTGGGCCGCTCCAGGCAAATAAATCACTCTTTAGCCAGAGGTCCTTTATTATTCTGAGGCTGAGCGAGGTATTCAGCTCAAGGGGCAATAAACCCCAGGCTTTCTGCTGACCCTGTAACCCGGTGAACTGATTGAACGCAAGCTGGGCCACCACCGAAAATTTTTCTTCAACAGTATAGCCGAGTTCGCCACCCAGATTCAGTACATTGATTCGATCGGCATAAACTACATTGAAGGATTTGCCGTCGGTGCCCGCCGTAGTATCATTTATAAATAAGGGCTGATTGTTCAGGCGGTTGAAACCAACTTTTGCTCCATAGGAGAAATGATCTCCAATCGATCCCTTGAAGCCCGCAAAGCGTTCCTCAATCCAGGTGTTGCGCAACTCGCCTGGCGCCCAAAGCCATGGGTTTTGAGAAGCGAGATACTGAAAGGTTGTTTTACGAATGTAACCGGTCCAACCAGCCTGAAAAGTGAAGCGGCTATCGTCGGTTCCCACTTCGGCGAGGATATTCGGAAACATCTTAAACGTGGAATTATCCCACGACGGACGTATACCACCCTGCAAACGCAAACGTGTGCTCTTATAGGTGACCGAAGGTGCCAGCCACCACATGGTATTATTGATGGTGCCTCCTTTGTCGAGCGAAAGACGGGTCAGGTCAAAATGAAGACCCAGATTAACTGCAAAATCCTGCCCAACCATTTTTTCAAGCGGCAGATCAAGAACGGTGTTGCTTTCACTGTTTTTGAGATGGTCATTGAAAATATCGAATTTCAGGTTGGGCGCGTAGTTCAGACCAAAGCCGGTTTCTTCCAGATTGCGGAGGCCGGCATTAACAGAAATAGTGGAAAACCGCTGCCGAATACTGTCTTCAGGAAAACTAAGGGTCTCTGGCTGATACCCGTATTTGTAGGTCCGATCCTGACGCATACCGATGCCACCGGTGATCTCCAGATTATTGGCTGTCTTATAATAGCCGCTGGCACGCACCTGTGTTTGAGTAAAGTCCTGAAAATCGCGTTTGCCCTGCGACGATACGTGACGTGCATAAAGATTTAAACCAGCGGTATTGCCATCGCCAAATGAAAATCCTGCCTGCAGGTAAGGAGTACGCAAACTTCCAAAACCGGCCTTGATGTAATTGTTGTTGTCAAAAGCAACACTGGTATCAACCGTCAGCGCCAAAGGTTTCAGCGAGCCTGGCTGATAGGCAAACAACAGGTTTGGATTGGGTATATCATACTGCAGACGCGGTTTTGTTGTATCGGCTGTAGGAGGGGTGGCGTTGAAGTTAATCTTTGCCGGCTCTTTCAACTGCGGCCGAAAGCTGGATGTAATATCTACCGAGCGGGTCGTGTCCCGTTTTTGGGCTTCCGCCACATACGACAGCAATGTTATTGCCGAAGTCAACAGGGCCGGTATCAGGACTTTGTTCAAACTTTTCGTCATGGGTTTATCCCTTTATTGCGTTTGATGTTCTTTAATTTTCGATCTTGCTGTTGCGGCCTTCCTCGGCTATCACCTGGTTGAGCTTGGTTTCGGCCTCCGACTTCAGCGTGGCATCGATTGTATTGTCTACAATGCTCTGAAAGGTTGCTTTGGCGTTGAAGTAATCCTTCTGCCGGAAATACACATCACCCAGCAATATGTATGCTTTGGTCACCCAAAAGTCGTAGGAACCCGACTTATTGATTACCTCAAATGCTGCTTTCTCCGCATCGCCCAGCCTGCCCAGTTCAAACCAACAATTAGCAATCTCGTAGCGGGCTTCAGCGGCAAGGGCCGATTTGTTGAGCGATACAACGGTCTTGAAATGGGTGATTGCCTGATCGAACTGCCGGTTAATCTGCCTGGATTTTCCGATCGTCATATTTGCCAAAGCCTTATCATCGTTATTGCTGCCCTTGGTGGAAGTGAGTTCCGAAGCATTTTCCATTGCTTCGGTCCATTTAGCCAACTGGTACTGGCTTCGGAGCAGGCCGCGCATGGCCTCAAGCCGATTATCCTGGGTGGAGGCAATGCCCTTGAGTTGCGAAAAATAACTCTCCGCCTTCTGGTAGTCACGGATTTCAAAAAAGTAAATACGCGCAGCTGCCAGTACTGCACGTTCCGCGTATTTGTTAGGCGCTTTTGCTGCTACAGGCTCGTAGCCGGCCAAAGCATTTTGGTACTCCTTTTTTGTATGGTAAATATCGCCGCGATAAAAATTCGCATCAATAGCATACACCCCGTTTGGAAACTTCTGCAAATAGTTGTTCAGCCCGGTCAATGCCGCATTGCTGTTGCCGGCAATCAGTTGAGCTTCTGCAGCCGCATAGGTCAGCGAATCTTCGGCACTAACACTGATTGGTTTGCCCGCTTTACGCATAAAGGCTGCATAGTCGTCTGGTCGGCCTTCTTCGAGATAAATGTTACGCACATTGTAAAGCGCATCCTGCGCTTCGATACTGTTGGGATATTGATCAACCAGCAATTGGTACTGTTGCAGGGCACCAGTGTTGTTGTTTAGATTGTAAAACGCCGTACCCAGTTTCAAATGAGCTTCGGGCTTGTAGCTGGCATTTCCTCCCTCCTTAATTACTTTTTCCAGAAAGGGAACAGCTTCAGCAAATTTCTCATCGGCCATGTAAGTCTTAGCCACCTCCATGTTTGCATCCATCACCAGCGGCGACTGAGGAAATTTCCGGGTAAGTGTGGTCAGCAGATTTATTTTATCGCGCGAGCTTTTTACGCCGGTTATCATGGCGTTCTGATAGGTTGCATAATCTTCATCAGGCCAGCTGAACCGGATCACATTGTCGTACATGCTTTTGGCCCGGGTAAATGAAGACTCCATGAAATAACAGTCTGCCGTACGCAGGTAGGCATCCTGTGTAAGTTCGTCCGAACTCAGGGATGCATTTTTGGAAAGTGGTTCAAAAAAGCTCCGCGCTACGGCATAATTTTCTTTCTCCAGATAACAGTAACCCAGGTTATAGCGGGCGGTGTTGATATTGGCTTCGCCGCTGGTAGGTGCGCCTGACGACAGGTAAGCGTGGTAATATTTGATGGCATCGTCGAGCTTGATCATGTTGTAGGCAATTTCGCCTTTCCAAAAATTGATCAATGGCAGTACCGATCCATTGTTGGGGTCTTTCAATGCTTTGTCCAGCAGGGCGTCGGCCTCATACAGTTGATTATCGTTGATGTACTCTGTGGCCCTTCCGTAAAGAATGCGTGGATAAAGTCTTTTGGCATTCGGTGTCGGATTTTTCATTCCCTCCAGCACGCTAATGGCTTCGCGATAGTTGTTGGTATTTGTCAATACCGCCACCAGCAAATCCTTTGCTTCTGTATCATAAACCGAATTGGGATAACTACTCAAAAAACTGCGAAGGCTGTTCAGCGCCTCGTCCTGGTATCCCAGTTCGTACGAAAGCTTGGCATATTGAAAACGAGATATTTCCTGCTGCTTCTTATCGCTGCTGTTGCTGGCACAAAAGAGAAATGCATTGCGTGCATTCGTCTTCTGACCTGTTTTCAGATAAGCATCTCCCAGCAGGTACATGGCACTCTGGCTGAGCGAATCTTCTTTGCCACTCAATTGCTTGAATCCATCAATCGCCTTGGTCAACTGGTTGGCCTGGTAATAGGAATACGATAGCTCATAAAGATCTTCGCGACGCACTTTGTCGGAACGTTTCACATAATCTTCCAGGTAAGGCAGCGCTTTTGCATATTCTTTTCTTTCAAAATAAGCATGGCCGATCATTTGCTTCATCTCCAGATCGTAGTACTGCGACCCTCCCGCCTTGATCTTTGTTTCGGCGTATTTCAACGCTTCTTCCTTCTTGTCTTGTATATAATATATCTGCGCGATGTAGTAAGGCACTACTGTTGCATATTCCTTTTCGTTTTCCACAATCCGAAAACTGGCCAGCGCTTCATTGTATTGCTTGTCGCGGAAACAAAGAAACCCATAATAATAGTTCGCCGCCAGGTAATTGGGGTCGTCAGGATTTGAGCGAATGGTATTAAAAAGTGGTTTTGCCTGGGCAAATCGCTGTAGTGTAAAATAAGAATAGCCCTGATGAAACTTCATGCTCGAAATATCATCATTGCTCAGGTTGGCGATATTAGCCTGTTCGTAATAGTCAACTGCCTTTCTGAAATCGCTGTGACGAAAATAGTATTCACCCACCTGGTAATTCATCATTTGAACACGCGCGATATTTTTTTCCAGGTCTATGTAATCGATGGCCTCCTGTAGTGCACGGCCTTCATCCTGTTTCAATGCACAGGCAAGAGAATAATACTGAATTTCCTGAACCGTTACCGGCTGATTTGCTATGTCCGTTTCACGAACGGAGCGACGCAGCTCTTTAAAGATCGGATATGCCAGACTGTACTGCCCGTTCTGGAAGTACGACTTTGCCTCTTTGAACTTTGTCTGTGGATCGTTGTAATAATGAGTCTGCTGGGCTTGACTAACACTAAGGTACAGCAGGCCACATACCAATAATATAGGATTCTTCATGGAGGTTGTCCTTTAACCGTTGTCGGATAAACGCTGCGAATATTCAAATTATTTCTTCCCTCGCCAAAATGCGTTCCAAACAGGTGTGGATAAGTGCGATTCTATGAAATGTTTAACATTTTACTCATTATCAAAGGATTTATAACTGGTAAAATTTCTTTCAGTAACATTGCATTTTAAAATCTGCCACCAATGAAACGACTACTCCAAATCCGTTATACCGACAATGCAGTTACCGTTAGCATGTTATTGTTGCGTGTGGGGCTGGGGCTGATGATGATTCCTCACGGATATCAGAAGCTCATCAATTTTGCCGATCGGGCCTCCAAATTTGCCGACCCTTTTCATATAGGAAGCAGCACGTCAATGGCGCTCACGATTTTTGCCGAGTTCTTCTGTTCTGTATTTATCATTCTTGGGTTGTTCACTCGACTCGCAGCCATACCTCCAATTATTGCCATGTCTGTTGCTCTTTTTTACTCCAACAGAGGTGATATATTTGGTACAGGCGAGAAAGCCGGGCTGTTCCTCATCGGATTTCTGGTGATCTTGCTGTTAGGACCCGGAAAAATATCGGCCGATAAACTAATCACTGGAAAATAAACTCGCTACCAAAAGTCTGTAGAATGTTTACGTCGGAAACCAAAATCAGGGTGCGCTATGCCGAAACGGATCAAATGGGTGTTGTTTATCACGGCAACTATTTCACCTATTTCGAAGCCGCCCGGGGCGAGTCGATCAGGCACCTGGGTTTCACCTATGCCGATATGGAAAAAATGGGCGTAATAATGCCGGTAGTTGAAGTACAATGCCGCTATCTGCGGCCAGCACGCTATGATGACTTGCTGACCGTAAAGGTCATCTTAAAGGAGCTGCCATTGCACCACAAGATTGAATTCCACCAGGAGATCTATAATGAAGCCGGCGACCAGTTAGCTACGGGAAAAGTGTTGCTTTACTTCATGGAATCAGGCACCTTAAAAAGAACTATCATGCCGGAGGCGCTTCGACTAAAATTGGCGCCATATTTTGACTAAATTTAGCCAATGAACCCAGTCACGCCTGTTGATGGAAATGAAGAGCCGGTATCATCAGACACAGCTTTAGCCCTGTATCCGCCCAAGTTTACCCGGCCTAAAGCCGATGTTGCCCAGGTATGGCTACGATCGGCCACCAGCCTTGCACTTTACCTGATCATCGGTTTCTATTTTTTCCGCAGCCTTGAAATGATCTTGCTGATTACTGCCATTGTGGTGTTACATGAACTGGGTCATTTTATTGCCATGAAATCGTTTCGCTACAACGATTTGGGAATATTCTTCATTCCGCTATTAGGCGCTTATGTGTCGGGCACCAAGAGAGAAGTTTCTCAAAAAGAATCAGCCATCATCCTGCTTGCCGGTCCATTGCCGGGCATGATCATTGGTCTCATCTTTTATTTTCTTTATCAGCAAAACAATGAACTTGCCTTCGGCTTTCTTTCCTTTCGGACAATCGGGCTGGCATTTCTTTTTCTTAATCTGCTCAACCTGCTACCGGTTTACCCTCTCGACGGAGGTCAGTTATTGAACCGTGTTTTCCTTGATGAAGAAAGTTGGTTGAGCAAAGGATTTCAATGGCTCTCTATCATCGCGCTGGCCTGGGCAGCCCTTTTTGCTTTCAGCCAGCCGGTGTATGTGCTGCTGATATTTCCGGTGATGTTGATGTTGCGGCAGTTTGGCGACAGTAAAGCCCAGAACGTAGAAAAAAAAATTGAGGAAGCAGGAATAGATCTTAACTACAGTTATGCCGACCTGCCCGACGAAACTTATTGGAAAACCAGAAATATCCTGATAGCAGAACATTCCGGCTTCAGCGATGTCCCAAGCTCACCACCCTATTCGTATCATGCCAAGGAAGAAAAAATTATGGGCTTTATTGAGAGCCTCCTGCACCGCCATCTCATACAGGATATGGGGCTTGCCGGCAAATTATTTCTGCTCTTACTTTGGCTGGCGGCGTTAAGTTGCCCCTGGTGGTTGTCGGTCGACACAGATTACTTAAGCCGACTGGGTATAGCCATCTGAATTTAGCACTGGATCATTTAAGTTCGTTTAGCACCTGATACATTTTGCTTACTATCGCACCCGACGAACCTGAATAGTTATTTACCAAAAATGCGAACACGTATTCTTTTCCGGTTTTATTCGATCTATGATACCCACAAAAGCCTTTAACAGCGCTAATAGTGCCCGACTTCATGCGCATGCCATTGTAACTGGGAAAGCCCGCAAAATAATCATCGAACCAGTCCTGCTTTTTCGCGAATCGCAATACCTGAACCATTGATTCAGTGGTGAGCCTGTTTTCGGGCGACAGACCAGAGCCGTCGCGCATTCTCAACGCAAAAGAGTCGATTCCCTGTTGCTGCCAGAAACGACGCAACACCGCCAATCCCTCTTCTGTTGAAAAAGAATTTCCTTCCTTTAATCCGATGGTTTTCAAAAACGCTTCTCCATAGAGATTCACGCTTTTTCGAAGAAACCAGTAACTGAGTGAGTCGAGGGAAGGTGAAAGAATCGGTAATGAATTTCCTGAGAGAGGCTGACCAACCGGGACAAGCGTTGCAGACAATTTTCTGGCCAACTGAAATGAAGCGTCGCTTTCAGATAACTCATCTGCCAGATTACTGGCGAAATATTTTTCGGGTTCAGATATTGCCCCACTTATTAAAAATGCGTTCTCACCGGTCGGTATGGTACCTTTCAATTGAAATTGGTTTCCAGTTAAGGGCAGATAGATATAAGCGTTATCGCCGCTCCCTTTTTTTCCGGCCGTTAATCGGTTGTCGATCGAATGAATTTCAGGAGGCAGGTCAGCCTGATTGCGTACTTCAACAGAACCCGGCTGGCCGATGGACGCACTCGATGCAAGCTCCAGATCGTATTGGTTCTCTCTCCAGTTGAACCAGCTGGCACCAGCTCCATAATAGTTGCCAAGGTCCTGAACAATCCAGCCATCGGGCACCCGCTGAGGATCCACGAACCCTGCAGGCTGAATTATACGTATAGTGTCTGAAATGGAAGCAGCCCCATTCTTCAACACATAATCGCGCAGCTTTGAAAGCAGCAGATCAGGCCGGGTGGAGTGATAACGCGTACTTCCCAGGCTCGGGTCGCCCGACGGAGTGACCAACAGACTGGTTTCGCCATTGAACGTACCAATATCGAATTGTGTTTGATATCTAAATCCTGGTGTAAGTAGTTCAAACGCTGCAGCAGCGGTCACCACTTTTTGGGTGCTTGCGGGCGCGAGTCCAAGCCGGTTATTGAAGGCAAACACGGGCTTGCCAGACGGCAGTTCCACGACCAACAAAGAGTGGCTGGCATAGCTCAGTTGAGGATCCTGAGAAAAGCGCTCGTAAGCCGCCTTCAGACGCGTTTCTATGCTTTGAGCTTCGGCCTCCTGTTGTTGTAAAATCAGCAGGCAGATCAACAGGAATGCCTGAAAAACAAATCTGATCATTTGTTCGACATTTGGCACCGTTAGTAAACCTTCCGGTACTATTAATTGTAAACTTAGCGTATTTTAAAAGAGCTGCACACTCCTGTTTGTTAAAGATGCACGGAGTAGTAGCTTTGCCTGCAGAAATTTAAACCGAAACAAATTGGTCGTTTACGCATCCATCGTCACCATTGGTGATGAGCTACTCATAGGACAGACTATTGATACCAATAGCGCTTTTATTGCACAGGAATTAAATAAAATTGGCATTTGGGTACGACGCCGCGTGGCGGTAGGCGATGAGGCGGGTGAAATTAAACGATGCCTGGATGAAGAGAGCAGTCAGTCGCAGTTAGTTATCATGACTGGCGGACTCGGGCCTACAGCCGATGATATTACCAAGCCGTTGCTTTGCGAATATTTCGGTGGGCGTATGGTTGTAAATGAAGAAGTGCGACAGCATGTAATTTATCTTTTCGAAAAAGTGTACCGCCGTCCCGGTCCAATTCTGGAGCGAAATCTGAAACAGGCTGAAGTACCTGATGTAGCTACTGTGTTGCACAATGCCCGAGGTTCGGCGCCTGGCATGTGGTTCGAAAAAAAAGGCGTGATTTTTATTTCACTGCCTGGTGTACCGCACGAGATGAAAGGAATACTGACCGATGAAGTGCTGCCGCGTTTACCACAGTATTTTACGCTGCCTGCTATTGTACACCGCACGGCCTTCACAGCGGGACAGGGAGAAAGTATTATTGCTGAAAAACTGATAGAGTTTGAATCGAGTCTGCCGCCACATATCAAGCTGGCCTATCTGCCGAGCTATGGTATGGTCAAACTCCGACTAACCGCCAGTGGCCCCGACCGTGGGTTGGTTGCAGCGGAAGTGGACGCACAGTTCAGGCAGCTGTTGGAACTGGTACGTCCCTGGCTGGTCAGCGACGAAGATGAAGGACTGGAGATAGTGATCGGGCATATTTTACGCAAACTGGGTAAAACCATGGGAACGGCCGAAAGTTGTACCGGGGGGTATATTGCCCACCAAATTACCAGCGTGGTGGGCTCCTCTGCCTATTACAAAGGCAGTGTGGTGAGCTATGCCAATTCAGTGAAAGAGGAAATCCTTCATGTTCCATCCGACATCATATATAAACACGGCGCCGTTAGTGAGGAGACGGTAAGGGCCATGGTGACCGGTGGGCTTGATGCGCTCAAGACGGATTACATAGTGGCTGTATCGGGCATTATGGGTCCCGACGGCGGTTCCGACGAAAAGCCGGTTGGCACGGTGTGGCTCGCCGCAGGCAACCGCGAGAAAACCGAAGTACTCCGGATCCAGCTTCGTTTTGATCGGCAGCGGAATATCCATGTAACTGCCTCACAGGCCCTGAACTTCCTGCGGAAATTCATTTTGACTAACAGTTGATAGTTTCAATAAGCGTCAATTCCTTACCTTTGGCGCGATTCTGAAAACGATGCCTGCCGGCAGGGCGGGCCCAAATGAATTGATAAAAAAGATATTATGGCAGTTGTAGACCTGATCATGCCAAAGCTGGGAGAAAGCATCATGGAAGCCACCATTTTGAAGTGGCATAAGCAGGCGGGTGACCCGGTGAAACTGGACGAAACCGTGTTGGAAATAGCTACCGATAAAGTGGACTCTGAAGTGCCCAGCACAGCAGCCGGCGTGATTACCGAATTGCTTTATAAGGTTGATGACGTAGTACCCATTGGTTCGGTAATTGCCCGCATCGAAACAGGAACAGGTGCTTCGGCCGGAAGTTCTGTAATTGCAGCTGCCCCCGCGACAACTGAAACAGCACCTGTAATAGAAGCCAAAGTTGAACAAACTCCTGCTGCCGTACCCGCAACCAGTGCTCCGGTGCCTGCCGCAAATGCCGCGCCTTCTGCAGGAAGGTTCTACTCACCACTGGTGTTGAACATTGCCGCCAGCGAAGGTATAAGCATGAGCGAACTGGAGTCATTGCCCGGCACTGGTCAGGAAGGCAGAGTAACGAAGAAAGATATTCTGAACTATTTGCAGAACCGTGGAACCGCTGCGCCCCGGCCAAACATTAGCAACAACAGCCCCACTGTGACGCAGGCTCCGGCTACCGTGGCCAATTCAGAAGCGGTAAGCAATCCCGGCGGCAATGTTGAGATCATTGAAATGGACCGTATGCGACGCTTAATTGCAGACCATATGGTGAAAAGCAAACATACCAGTCCACACGTCACCAGCTTTACAGAAGCTGATGTAACCAACCTGGTATTGTGGCGCGACAAAGTGAAAAAAGATTTTGAAAAGAGAGAGGGCACTCGCATCACATTTACACCCTTGTTTATCGAGGCCATTGTAAAATGTATTAAGAAATTCCCATTGATCAATAGCTCCCTGGATGGTCAACGCATATTGGTAAAGAAGGATATCAATATTGGCATGGCCACAGCGCTTCCCAGCGGAAATTTGATCGTGCCGGTTATTAAAAATGCTGATCAGCTCAATCTGGTAGGCTTGTCCAAACAGGTGAATACACTCGCGGAAAATGCTCGTAACGGCAAGTTGAAAGCCGACGATACTCAGGGTGGCACATTCACTCTTACTAACGTAGGTACATTTGGCAGTTTGATGGGCACTCCCATTATTAATCAGCCGCAGGTAGCCATTCTTGCGGTGGGTGCCATTAAGAAAAGACCTGTTGTAATAGAAACAGAACAGGGCGACAGCATCGCTATCCGACATATGATGTACCTTAGCATGAGTTACGATCATCGGATCGTCGACGGAAGCCTTGGCGCAACTTTTCTTACAGCCGTTGCAAAAGAGCTGGAGAACTTTAACAGCGAGAGGGATTATTAACTGCCAAAATCAGGATTCGACATTACTCATGAAATTTAAACTGTTCGCGGCTGCCTTACTGTTGCAGGTAGCCGCATTCGGTCAGCGTTCGCATTTCGGTTCATGGAATGTGATCAATACCCGTATTACTATCGCCCCAAGATGGGAAGCGTTTAATGAACTTCAATTGCGCTCCCAGTCATTCTATCGCAATCACTTTTATCATGAAGTGAAAGGCGGTATCTCCTATTTCCTCAACAAGAATTTTTCGTTTCTGTTAGGGGTGGGAAGATATACCACCTATAGTGATCCTGGAAGCTTCTCCAAACCTGTTACCGCGCAGGAAACCCGCTTCTGGCAGCAAATGACTATGAATCACTATTTGTCAAGGCTGAAGTTCGAACATCGCTATCGCATAGAGCAGCGTTGGTTTAATACCGGATATAGAAACCGTTTCCGCTATCGACTGAACGTAGCCATGCCATTGAACAATTCAACCAAGATAGGCCCCAAAGTTCCCTACGCTATCGCATTCGAAGAACTGTTTCTTACCAATAAAGAACCCTATTTCGAACGGAGCCGCTTCTTTGTAGGCTTCGGATATCAATTCAACAATTTCCTTGGACTACAGCCAGGATATGTGTATCAGTATGATTACCGCAACGGCGAAGGTCGCGGCAAACATTTTTTTCAGCTGACATTAAATATTGATATCGACGGCGGCAAGAGTCCGTATGAGAAGATACCGGGGAATGTGGACTAATAAACCCAGGCGAATACAATTTGGGAATTTTTCGATGAGACAATTTGAAGGAGTATTACAACATATCCCATTACCAAATTATCTCATTATCCAATTCACGAATCGAGTTAGAAGCTGCTTCGCTCTAAAACGTATTTTCCTTCCCTTTTTCGCAGAATGAACAGATCGCCGTATTGAGATTCGCTCAGGTCGCCCGGAATGGTCTGCTCGCCTGTAAAGGCATTTACAATATCATCGACCGTATTGGAATGACCAGCGATAAGGACGACGCCAGAGTTTAGCTGAAGCAATTGTTGAACCAGTGCTTCAGTTGAATCTGCCCGTGGCGCGTAATCGCGCACAGGCAATTGCCGATAATCAGCCAACGCCTGCACTGTAGCCCGGGTGCGTTTAAATGGCGTACTCCAGACCTGTGTAATATTTTCAGATTTCAGGAGATCGAATAAAGCCGTTGCACGCTTTATACCCGCAGCCGACAATGGAGGGTCTGCCCGCATCATGCGTTCCGCATCGGCGGGCGGCGTTTCTTTTTCCGCATGCCTAACCACATAGATAGTTTGTGCACCTGCCAGCAGCGGCGCCACCAGTAAGATTAAAAAAATCAAGCGCATAGCGATGTTTTAACAAACTAAAGATAAACGATACTTTGATTTTAGCCGTCCATTTATTAGATTAGAATACAGGAACGCAGCCGAACAGACCGGTGCAATTAAAAACATCGATATGAAAAAATTATCCGAAACCTGGTTTGCAGAAGGGTATATCGATTTTGAACTGAAGAAATATACCCTTTTGGCCTACCTGCAGGAGGTTGGCAAGTATTTCGACGCCAACAAATTGTATCCACAATTGGCCGATATTGTTTTCCACTACAACAACCTGGTAGCCTTTCGCGAAAACAAGAAATTTTTACAGGAGCATTTTCCGAAAAAACTGACAGGCATACAGCTTGAAAAATTACAGTTGCTGTACGAGCAAATGATCGAGGATACGGACCTGATGGCCGAACTGGAAGAAATTATTCACTATGCCACAGAAACGATGAGGACCACTCTGCGCACCGGTGCCAGCATTTACGAGTTTGTGGAAGAGCAGATCGATATCATGCCCGTAGGTCTTATACCACTTGATACCAAAGAAGGCTATTTCTTTCTTCGAAGCGGCAACGCGCGGCAGGCGCTGGTGTACCATTACCGACTGTCGATATTCGAAAAACACGATGAAAAATATCGCGCCATCAAAACCGCCCTCCTCGACCGCCGACAGTTCGGTATTTCACATACCTACGAAAATCTGAAGGCAGAATTAATCCGCAATCGCACCGATTTACCCAACCCGGCCGTATACGCCGTTGAAACCGAACTCCGCTTCCCCGTTGATGAAACCCTTTTGCCAATTGCGAAACGAAGCCTCGTGAAATACATAACTGCGTAATGTGCAAATGTGAAAATGTGCAAATGTGAAAATGTGCAAATGATCAAATTGAACATTTTCACATTTGCACATTTTCACATTTGCACACTTGCACATTTGCCGCAGGCGTCACTTTTCCAGCCCCCAGTCTTTTCCTTTCATCACCGCTGGCACTCCTTCGGTAATCCAACGGGTGGGTGCTTCGCCTTTCAGTAACCAGTCAAAGAATTGCTGTTCGCGAATCTGGATATCCTTTCGGTTCTTGCGTTGAACAAGGTTATGGGCTTCACCATTGTAATTAAGCATCCACACTTTCTTGCCGAGTCTACGCATGCCGGTGAACAATTCAATTCCCTGATACCAGGGTACAGCACCATCGGCATCGTTGGCCATTATGACAAGTGGGGTCTTCACTTTAGGGAGATGAAACAGCGGTGAACTTTCTATGTACAATTCAGGCTTTTCCCAAAGCGTAGCGCCAATACGGCTCTGTGTTTTCTCATATTGAAACTGCCTGTTGGCACCACTTTCCCAGCGAATGCCTCCGTATGCGCTGGTCATATTGGCCACGGGTGCACCCGCCCAGGCGGCAGCATAAATATCCGTCATGGTAATTAATTGGGCAACCTGTATACCACCCCAGCTCTGTCCCTGAATACCGATATGCTTGCTATCTACCCACTTATTTTTCATCAACGCCTGGGTACCGCTAACGATGTAATCGTAAGCACTCTTGGCCGGGTGGCCGATGGTATATCGAATATCGGGCGCAAACACCAGATATCCTCTGCTCACGAAGAAGGAAATATTCAATCGACTTGGAGTAGGTGCCGGTTCCTGGTAACTGTAAAGTCCATCGGAAAGGGTTTCATAGAAATAAATAATCATCGGATATTTCTTGGCCGGATCAAAATCTTCCGGCTTATAGAGAATACCCTGTGAGGTCTTTCCGGAAAAAGTTTTCCAACTGAACAATTCGGCCGTACCCCAATTGTACTGCTCCTGTTGGCGATTGATATAAGTCAGTCGCTTTTCAACGGCAAGATCAACCTTTGCAGGCACCGCAGGCAATTCAGCTTTGGCTACATACAAAGTTGTCGGCATTTCATAGCGCTCTTTAGTATACAAATAAACGGGTGCATTTTTTGCACTGGCCAACGCTTCAAGGCTGTAAGCACCACTTACCAGGCTGTTCAATTGCAGACTGGTATCGAACTTAGCCAGCATATAGGCGGCTTCCTTCGTCACTTCGTTAAAGCGACGGAAGGCCATCAACTGCCCTTCCTTAAATCCGCGTTCTTCGCGATCAAGACGCTGGTAGCGGATGGTCTGGCGGCTTTTGCGGCTGTTTGTCAGGTTGCGTGGCGCTTTTTTGGCAAGAGGATCCACCTGCCAGATATCGTAGCGATCGTAAATAAATAGCGCATCTTCCGACAGATTCCAACCCATGATGCCGTAGGGAGAAGGATCAGACGGTGAATCGTGTTCTTCATTGTAGAGCTTCGTGGGGATCTTGCTGCTTATTGTTTTAACCGAGCTGCCGTCCCATAACACATATTGTCGTGGGGTGGTTTCGTACCACGCGAAATACTGACCACTTGGCGATATGGATCCAGGATTCACAAATCCTGTCACGCCCTTTTTGATCAGCTTCTTGCTTCCATCGCGAAGGTCAATTTGATAGATGTCTTTTTTGGTGTTACCCGCCCATTGCGACTCCACTCGGTTACCATAATCGGTGATGCCATAGGCCAGGTCGCCATCTCCCTCCTGAGTAGGATACACACCGGGTAATTCGCGATTGGCCAGTTGAATCAGCTTTTTGGAGCCAAGATCATAAACTGCTAAAAAGCTTTCACGCAAGTCGCGTTGCAAACGCGACAGTTGCTGTGTTTGCAGATAGTCGTCGTTGTAATGCCAGATATCCAGCTTTACCAGGTCCATCTCTACGAGGTTGGTATCGCGTGGCGGCATAATGGGGGCCGTGCCAAAGAACAGGCGCTGTCCGTTCTTGCTGAAATAAACATTTCCATTTTCACTAACAGTATGTCCTACCGTCATTCCAACGGTGGCTTTGTCGGCTAAGACAATGGCGCTATCCATACCCACGCGATAATGGTACAGCGTATAGAATTTTTGCAAATCCTTGGGCCTGGCATGGCGCTCCGCTACAAAAGCCAATTGGCTTCCATCTTCGGAAAATGCAAACTGACGAAAATCGTTACCGCCTCTGCTAATGGTATCGGCATAGCCTTTTTGTAAATCAAACAGTAGTACCATGGGCATACTGGTTGAATCTTTTGCTTCTTTCGCCTGGCTCAGCAGCAGGTGGCGGCCCTTCTTGTCAAACTGAAAATCGAGGATGCGTTCGAAAGTATAGGACTGGTCGCTGCTGAGTTTACGAAGTACCAGGTCAGAACCGGTATCAGCCGGGCGGCCATTGTCTTCGTCACCCTCGGCATCAACGGCCAGCCATTCGTTATCCTCATCTTTTTTCTTCTTCTTTTTTGGTTCCTGTGCCGCTATCAACAATTGCTCCAGTGAATCGATCACTCTACGGAGACTATCAGTTGTTTTGCGTGGATCGGCCTGACGAGGGCTGCGATCCGAAGAGGGCTTTACTATCTTTTTTTCTAGATGATAGGCTACCCATCCAAAACTCTCTTCAGGTGTTTTGAAGCTCTTCACTCTCTCCTTTTTCCATATACTGTCCTTACCCAGCCATACAATTGCCAGCGAATCTTTGGGCATATCGTCGGGACGTTTCTTTTTAATACGTGCTTCGCGGGTGTCTGCATATGGCGGGCGGATCCGACAAATCAGGAATTTGTTGTCTTCGGTGATAACAGCGCCATAGCCGCGAGGAATTTCGCGATAGTAGCTGGAGTCGGCGTTTCGGACAACCAGGAGGTTGTCGCCTTCCTGAACGTTGATCGAGTAAGATATCCATCGGCCATCGTTGCTGACCGACCTTTCTCCTATCGATTGCCAGGAATCATAAACGGAATGATCGAGTGGCTTTTTTTGGGCCTGTGCAGTAACCAGGCAAAAAAAGGAACCGACCGTCAATAGAACATTTCTCATGAGCAGAACTTGTGACTTTAGTGACTGTGGATTGTTTGAAAAAATTGGTTGCTTACGACTTGCCGGCGCTTCGCCGAAGCAGCAGCGCATGCACCAGCAATACGCCTGATATGATGATAAAACCAACAAAAAACCAGCGGCTCAGGTACTTATTTTCCTGAAAAACGGCAAACGCCAGCAAAATGCCGTACACTGGCTCCAGATTATAGGTAAGGTTTACTGTAAAGGCGGTTAAATGGCGAAGCGCCTGACTCGAAAATTGAAATGCTGCCACCGAACAGACCCAGGACAAAACCAGCAACCAGCCCCAGTCGGCGGCCGTTGGCAGCATTGGTCCTGCTGGAAAAAAATGCAGGTACACAGGCAGCAATAATGAAAGAGCCAGCCAGCCACCCGATTGCTGCCAGACCAGCAATGTTTCAACATTTACTTTTCGCAAAAACTGACGATTGAAGATAGGAAACAATGCTCCTAAAAATGCAGAAATTATACCAACAACTATTCCAACCTGATAATCGGTATCAAAGTGAAAAATGAGATAAATGGCAGCGATGGTAACCAGGCCCAGCAACAACTCGATTCGATTGATTCTCGTTTTTTCCAGCATCGGCTCCAACAGGGCCGTAAAGAATCCGATTGATGAAAAACAAACCAGAGCGACCGATACATTTGAATATTTTATTGCACCGTAAAATGTGACCCAATGCAGTGCAGCAATAAAGCCCACTCCCGCAATCTTCAAGATCATCTGCCTTGGAATGGCATGTATTTTTTTCATGAGGGCAAACAACACCCACATTGTGATGGAAGTGAGCGCCAGCCTATACCACACTATCCAGGCTTCGTTTAAGCTAATCAAACGCCCAAGTATTCCGGTAAAACCGGCCAGAAAAACAGCAATATGAAGTTGCAAAAAAGCCTTTCGCATATGGAAAGGCCTAAGATATTTAAAGTTTACCGAACCAACAGGAGATGGTGTGTGAAGCAGCCGGACTATTTCGACTCAATCATTACCTCGCTTTTTTGAAGCTTAGGCAGCGAATCGGCTTTAGACGTATTTTGAACACGGCGCCGGTAGTTGGTAAACAGGCTATGCCAGCGAAGTTTCAGCACTCCCAATATCCCTTCCTTCACAATGCCCTTATTCATCTTCGACACGCCAAATGTGCGATCCTGAAAAATAATGGGTACTTCGCGGATCTTGAAACCCAGTTTCCAGGTGGCAAATTTCATTTCAATCTGGAAAGCGTAACCTGTGAAACGAATTTCATCGAGATTGATCGTTTCGAGTACCTGCTTGCGATAGCAAACAAATCCGGCAGTGGGATCCTTTATTGGCATCCAGGTAATGATCCTTGTATAAAGTGAAGCACCTTTTGAAAGTGCAATTCTGTTCGATGGCCAGTTTACCACGCCCCCACCCTTCACGTAACGCGAACCGACCGCCAGATCAGCTCCTTCATACTTGCAGGCCTGGTAAAGACGAATGAGGTCGATTGGGTTGTGGGAGAAATCTGCATCCATTTCAAAAACGAACGCATAGTTGTTAGCAATAGCCCATCGAAAACCGAACACATACGCAGTACCTAACCCGAGCTTTCCGGATCTTTCTTCAATAAAAAGCTGACCGGGAAATTTGGTCTGCAGGGAGCGTACTATTTCCGCCGTACCATCGGGTGATCCATCATCTATTACCAACACATGAAAGCCCTCCCTCAGGTTGAATATCGCGTGCAGAATATTGCTGATATTCTCCTTTTCGTTGTAGGTTGGTATGATGACAAGTTTTTCCAAGTTCGGCTGTTCTCCTATGGGAAATAACGAATTTACAACAAATACGAAGAGTGTCGGTGTTAAAATTCTTCACAGCCGATCCACAATCCAGCTATGCTTTTTTGAGCATGGTGCGGGTGTAGATTTCCGTCAGTTTCTGTTTGGTATGTTGAGGAAAATCGCCCTTCATCATCCAGTCATAATATTGAGGCTCAGCTTTCAATACTTCTGACACAGCGCGACCTTTGAATTTGCCGAAATTGAATACTTCCACACCGTTTTCCATTACAAAGCGCCGGGCAAAATCCACGATGGCGTCGTCGCCAACAGCTTTCAGAATAGAATCGATGGTATTTCCCAGATTGGGATATTTTTCAAGTTGCGCCAGCAGTATCTCATAAGTGGCACTTGCGTCGGCTTCAGCACTGTGGGCATCGTCCAGATTCTTCTGACAATAAAACTTGTAAGCAGCGCTAAGCGTTCGCTGCTCCATCATGTGGAATATCTTTTGTACATCCAGCAAACGCCGGCCACGCATATCAAAGTCTACCTGCACCCGCAAAAACTCTTCAACCAACAAGGGAATATCAAATCGATTGCTGTTGTAGCCCGCCAGGTCGCAGCCATCGAGCGTCTGCTTCAATTCGTTTGCGATTTGGCGAAAAGTGGGCGCATCCTTTACCATTTGGTCGGTAATTCCATGAATTTCGCTGGAACTGGCCGGAATAGGCATTTCGGGGTTCACCAGTTTCCGCTTGACCGTGCGCGAACCGTCGGTCAGAATTTTAATGATGGCAATTTCGATTATTCGATCGGTTCCCAGGTTTACACCTGTCGTTTCCAGATCAATTACAGCAAGCGGTTTGGTAAGCTTCAGCATCAGGTCGGTGTTTTCGCTTTTTTTTTCGGATTTGGCGGTAAAGTTAACAGATTCACGGCATAAGACAGCCCTAATGTGACGTGCGGCAGCCTTAAAAAGGAAGAATTGGCTGTATAGATATAATTTTGGGCTTAAATTTGCGTTGTAAACGCCTAAAATGCCCTTCATGAAAAGAATTGCTGTTTCTGCTATTGTAATCGCTGTTCTGGCCCTGTTTTTTGCCTCATGTGCAAGCTCACGCCAAAGCGGTTGCCCCAATAATCCTCAAAGCAATTTCCGTTACAGGGGATAATCGCGCAAGTTGGTCATGCCGACTGGAAGCATTACGCGGACCAGAATTGGCCGTCGAGATTTCCGGCGGGTCAAAGTCCTTTTGCGTTGATAAAATTTACTAACGCAGCAGTATTTCTGAGTTTCAGCTTCTTAAGTACATTGTAGCGGTGCACTTCCACCGTTTTCAGCGAAATATCGAGCTGCAGGGCTATTTCTTTCGACGAAAGCCCTTCTTTGATCAGTTTGATGATGTCCAGCTCCCGCCGCGATAAGTTGTTGAGGTCTCCTTCGTCGGTAGAATCGTCCAGCTCCTGTTGAGCCAGAATATTCTTAACTTCCTCGCAGATATATTTTTTTCCGTTCCGTACCTCTATAATGGCCGCAATCATCTCCTCTTTAGACGAGTTTTTGGTTACATAGCCCATCGCGCCCAGTTGCAGCATACGCTTGGCATATGCAGGCATGGTATGCATAGAAACCGCGATGATCTTTGATTCCGGAGAAATTTTGTGAATCTGCTTCGTGGCGTCGAACCCATTGACGGGCGACATGTTTACGTCCATTAGCACAATATTCGGGCGCTTTTCGCGGGCTATTTCAACAGCCTCCTGGCCGGAACTAGTCTCGCCTACAACCTGAAAACGTGGATCACTATTGAGGATAAATGACCATGAGTCCCGTATGAGCTTATGATCATCCACCAGAAGGATGGTAATTTTTTCCATTTGGATATGTGGCTTTTACTTTTCTTGCTAAGGTTTCCCAGCAGATAAATTACACAAAAAAACTTATAATTTTTTATATAAAAAAGTAAAGTATTTGAAAAGCAATTGATTACTAAGTAGATACACTTAATTGTGTAATTGTTTGGTTGTTGAGTTGTTTAATTGTTGAATTGTTTAGCTGTTTGGTTGTTGAGTTGTTGGGTTGGTGTCCATTCAACTGCTAATTATTCAATTGTTTCAGGATAATGCAGGTTCAGCATTCCATCTGTGTTAAACTGCGTATCAATCTGCGCAAATCTGCGGGAACAGAGCTGTTACCATTTCTGCAAATGGCCCGAAATAAATGCTTTTCTGTTCCCGCGGATCTACGCAAAACAACGACATAATCAAACATTCACAAACAATGCGCCCCTACGGGGCGCGCATGCAGAACACGATTCATCGGCTATAGACATGGCGCCCCTACGGGGCGCTGCGCTGTATATTATACGCGATTCAACGATCAAACAACTCAACAACCAAACCGCTAAACAACTCTTCAACTAAACCGCTAAACGACTCAACAACCCAACAATTGAACAACCGAACAACTCAACAACCAAACAACTCAACAACTCAACAATTCAACAATTCAACACTTCTCACTTTCCCAGCTTCACCGCCACTCCCCCCATGGTCCAGCGGCCGGGCATGATGGAACCCAAAAGATCGGAGTATTGACGATCAAAGATGTTATTTAGTTCAACAAATATTTGGAGACGTTTTTGCAGAGCGAGATAAGCAAATCGTCCGTTGAGAACGAAATAGCTCCTGGTAAGCTCAGCAGATATTCCCGGAGCTGACTGGGCCTCACGAACCTTATAGATACCGTTTACGCTAAAAGCAACGTGGGCACTGCGCCATTCAGCAAAGAAATTGGTCAGCCATTTTGCATGGCTCGACACATAGAAGCTTGGTTCGCTGTCGCTGCTTCGGCTTTGCAGCCAAAGTAAGCCGGCGGCGGCATAGATGCTCTGGTCCTTTCCAAACGAACGGTTCCACTGCAGATCCAATTCGGCTCCGGTGGTATTTACTTCCGCCACATTCTTTGCCAGAGCATAGTTTGCGCCGGGCACGAGGTTGTCCTGACGCGGCATGTCGGCATAAGCAGTTACCGAATAATCTATCAGGCGGCGGTGAAGGCGTTGAAAAAAGCTTCCGGATATCCGAAGTGACTTGCCATAAAAATAATCAGCCCCAGCTTCATAGCTGAATGAACGCTCTGCCAACAAATCAGGATTACCTACTCTGCTGCCAGCGCCAACAACTGCTTTATTATAATTATTAAATCGTTCGGTGAAATCGGCATCTCGAATTGTCTTGCCGGCACTGCCACGCAACTGCCAGTTTCCTTTTTTATAGGAAAGATTTAGCTGAGGAATCAATTCCCATCCGGATCGTTCATTGTATTCTAACCGAAGGGCCGGGTGTACGGTAAAATATTCGGAAAAGGATTGTTGCCAAAGCACGAATAATCCTCCCTGTCCTACCTGATGATTACCACGATCATTGGACCGAATTTTTTTGCTTAGCACCTGTACTCCGGTCACCAATGTGGAGCGATCATTTATACGAACCTCATCGGTAAGTGTAGCCTGTAACAATTCGCTCTTATTAGCATTGACTATTGCTGATTTGTTGAAGCGAAAATCGTCTTTTACTTTTTTGAACCCGATATCCAGACCTGCCCGATGGCGGCCTTTGTTGAAAGCAACCCGAGCCTGGCTCCAGACTGTCTCTACGGTTTCGGTGGCCGTATCACTGAGGAAAGTTGTATAAAAATTTTGGGCACCAAAGTCGCGATTGTCGTAGCCAGCACGAACAGCAATCTGCCATTCGTTGCTCAATTGCTGCGACAAAGCCAGTGTGGCCGTGTTGTTATGCACAAAACCCCTGGTACCGCGTTGCTGCCGGCCGCTGGTATGATTGGCCAGCCAGCCGCCACCAATAGCTGTTGATCCATTCTGATAAAATCCGCCCACCTGCGCATTCAGGAAATCATATTCCCCAGCTTTCACCTGACCCGATACCTGCCAGTTTTTTTCTTTAGGTCTGGCGGCAAAAGTTTTAGTTATGATATGCACTACCCCACCCACGGCTTCTGCACCGTAAATGGCACTGGAAGCGCCTTTCAAAATTTCAATACGGTCTATTTCAGCCGGCGAAATGGGAATATAGGAATTGAAATGTCCGGTATTGGGATCATTTACCCGAATGCCATCGAGCAACACCAATACCTGTTGAAATGTACCACCCCTCAGTACAATATCGCTTTGTGCACCCATGGGACCACGCATCTGCACTTCCATTCCGGGCAAATAACGCAGCAATTCATCGACAGATTGAATCGGAAACGCGTTGAAAGCATCGCCGCGAACGCTAATGATATTTCGACCGGTACGCGACATCTGCCGGGGCTGTAAGGTGCCGGTAATTGTCACCGGATCCAGTTCCTGTTCACTTTGTTGTGCCAGGCTGTTTAAACCAAGCAATAGCAAAAAAGAGAGGGTCCATTTTTTCATGGCGCAAATATTCAAGAACAAAGGCAAAGAAAAAAATTGAACTATCGGCCAGCTTATTTGTGCCTGCTTTTTAACACGGCCATGACATTAGCCCAGCTATATCCCTTTGCCTGCAATAATACCAGATAATGGAACAAAAGATCGGCCGCTTCATTTAAAAACCTCGATTCATCATTATCCTTTGCTTCAATGATCAACTCTACTGCTTCCTCCCCCACTTTTTGAGCAACTGCATTGATGCCCTTGTTCAACAAATCGGATGTATATGACTGATTGTCGCGGTTTTGAGCTCTATCGCTAATTGTCTTTAGCAATGTCGCCAAAAAATCCGGCTCGTTGGTTTCGCCGAAACAGGTATCCTGACCGGTATGACAAACTGGCCCTACCGGCTTTGCCCGAATCAACAACGTATCCGCATCACAATCAACCAAAATGGATTGAAGCAACAGGTAGTGACCGCTCGTTTCACCCTTGGTCCAAAGTTGATTTCGGCTGCGGCTGAAAAAAGTTACTTTGCCGGTATCCTGAGTTTGCAGCAAAGCAGCTTCGTTCATGAAACCAAGCATGAGCACCTTATTGCTGTCGGCATCCTGCACGATAGCCGGTATCAGACCATCGGTATATTTCGAAAACTGCAAATCTGTAATCATATCCGCACTTGAATTTGTTGTTGTTTAAGATATTTCTTTAAATCAGGTATTTGAATTTCCTGAAAATGAAAAATACTGGCCGCAAGTGCCGCGTCAGCGGCAGCTTCAGTAAAAACATCTTTGAAATGTTCCATGCTGCCCCCGCCACCGCTGGCAATGACCGGCACCGACAGGCTCTTCGCCAGCCTTCCAGTAATGTCCAATGCAAATCCTGCTCGGGTACCGTCATGATTCATGGATGTAAGCAGAATTTCGCCGGCTCCGGCATTAACAGCCTGCCTTGCCCAGTCCACGCAACGTATGTCCGTGGGTTGACGGCCACCATTAAGGTACACGTACCATTCACCGTCGGCCTCCAGTTTTGTGTCGATGGCCAGTACCACACACTGACTGCCAAACTCACGCGCCAGTTCAGCTATCAGCTCTGGCCGGCGAATAGCTGCTGAATTCACCGAAATTTTGTCGGCTCCATTTTCCAGCAACACCGATACATCGCCCACAGAACCAATTCCCCCACCCACCGTGAAGGGGATATTTACCTGGTGAGCCACCCGATTCACCAGTTCGCCGAGTGTCTTTCTGCGCTCATTAGTGGCGGTGATGTCGAGAAAGACAAGCTCATCGGCACCTTCATTTGCATAGCGGGCTGCCAGTTCAACCGGATCGCCGGCATCGCGAAGGTCAACAAAATTAGTTCCCTTCACCGTTCTGCCGTCCTTGATATCGAGGCATGGAATGATCCGTTTGCACAACATAGTCAGTTGAATTTTTGAAGATCAGCCAGGCTGATCCGGTTTTCGTAGATTGCTTTACCAACGATCACGCCGGCACAGGGTACGGCAGCCAGTTCCTCCAGGTCGCGAATACTTGCCACGCCGCCACTGGCAATAAAATACAGATCGGGGAACGCAGATACGATGTCGCGATACAAATCAATGGAAGGCCCCTCCAGCTTACCGTCGCGCGCTATATCGGTACAAAAAATCTGATTAATGCCACGCGCACGGTATTCGTCAATAAAACGAATAATATCGAGCTCTGTCGTTTCCGTCCAACCGTGAATGGCTACCTGCCGATTCTTTACATCGGCACCCAGCAGAAAGCGTTCCGGACCAAACTGTGTCAACCAACTGCTGATCAGGTTGGGCTCTTTCACGGCAATACTACCCACAGTGGCATATCGGGCACCTGATTCGAAGACAATTCTAATGTCCTCGTCTCGGGTAATACCTCCACCAAAATCTATTTCCATTCGTGTACGCGAGGCCAACTTTTCCAATACCGCCCAGTTTTTTACCTGTCTCGCTTTGGCACCATCAAGATCCACGAGGTGCAGACGTCTGAACCCGGCATCTTCAAACTGCCGGGCCACTTCCAGCGGCTGCTCGTTGTACACTTTCTTTTGTGCGTAATCGCCCTGAGTCAGGCGCACACACTTACCGTCAATAATATCAATAGCGGGGATAATTTCCATCAATTCAAAATTTCCTTTCCATAATTATAAAATCAATATTGTTTTTCGTCCAGCTTTCACCTGCTTCTTCCATTCCCATCCTTTTGTATAGTGCTGTGGCCGACAGCCGGGCGTTGCACCAAATCCGTTTTACTCCTGCCTGCTCAGCTGCTTCCATTACATAACTCAGCAGTTGCGTCCCATATCCCTGCCCCTGAAACTCCGTTTCGGTTGCAAATTTTCGAAACTGCCATTCATCCGATTTCCTGAATACAGAAATTACGCTCACAGGTTTGTTATCAACCCAATAAGCCAGATGCCAGCCTTCGTCATCCGCAGGCAGGCGCATTTCCTCTACCGTTTGCAGCGGATACATCACGCGTTGCCTTATTGCAAGTACTTTATCCAGATTCAGTTCGCGGATCATACACCTGCCTGATTTAAGAATGATCGCAATAATTGTTCGCCTGCGGCTGCGCTTTTTTCAGGATGAAATTGTACGCCAAAAAAGTTGCGATATTGTAGCGCACTGCTGAATCGAACAGCATACTCGGTTTCGGCAATGGTATTGGCGCCAATATCAGCATAGTACGAGTGTACAAAATAATACCAGTCATCTTCGATGCTGTTCTTCCAGTCAGATGATGGCCGAAATTCCGCCCGGTTCCATCCGATCTGTGGCACTTTGAGCTGATGGTCGAAACGCCTCACATCATGATCGAAAACACCGATACATGGCGTATCCGATTCTTCGCTATGCCTGCAAAGCAGTTGCATGCCGAGGCAGATACCCAGTACAGGCTGTTGCAGGCCCGCAATCAACTGGTCCAGTTTTCGCTCCTTCAGATAACGCATGGCCGAACCGGCCTCTCCTACACCGGGAAAAATGACGCGGTCGGCTTTCTGAAGGGATTCGGGGTCATCGGTCACTATTGCGTTCGCTCCAATTCGCTCCAGGGCAAATAAGACCGACCGAATATTTCCCGCATTATATTTTACAATGGCAATATCCATAGAAAAAAGTTTTGTTTACTTCAGGTATCATCAAAGTAAACCCTTGGTACTTGGCAAATAGTTGGA
Organism: Chitinophagaceae bacterium; assembly: GCA_046297935.1. GTDB lineage: Bacteria > Bacteroidota > Bacteroidia > Chitinophagales > Chitinophagaceae > CAYMZZ01. Next base: position 62,948 of record JBKBHA010000007.1, on the reverse strand, counting down.
AAATGGATCCCGCTTTACGGCCATTCGAACAGCTTTGGCAAACGCTTTGAAAATGGCTTCAATCTTGTGGTGCTCGTTCTCGCCACTACAGGCTACGTTCAGGTTGCAGCGGGCTGCATCGCTGAACGATTTGAAGAAGTGGAAAAACATTTCAGTGGGCATTTCACCAATCTTCTCCCTTTGAAAACTGGCGTCCCACACGATCCAGCTTCTGCCACCGAAATCGATCAACACCTTCGCCTCTGCATCGTCCATGGGCAAAGCGAAGCCATACCGCTCCATTCCTGTTTTGTCGGCCAGTGCTTTGGCAAAAGCTTCGCCAACCGCGATACCAGTATCTTCTATGCTATGGTGCTCATCAATATGCAAATCGCCATCGCAGCGTATAGTCAGATCGAGCTTGCCGTGGCGGGCAATCTGCTCCAGCATATGATCAAAGAAACCAATTCCTGTATGGATATCTGCTTTACCTGTACCGTCCAGATTCAATTCAACCGAAATATTTGTTTCATTCGTCCGACGTTGATGGGTGACCTGCCTGCGACCCTGACGAAGAAAAGCATAGATCTCCTGCCAGTCATCGGTTGCCAGCACAATCACGTCGGCAAATTCTTTTTCCTGCTCGGCAGTAAGTGGCAGGTAAGGCGATCGGATCAATATGCCTTTTATGCCCAGATTCCTGGCCAGCAACATATCAGTCCAACGATCGCCGATCATAAATGAATTGGTCAGGTCATATTGGTCGTTGTTGACCAAATGCGTCAGCAGGCCAATACCTGGTTTCCGCGTGTCGAGACCTTCTGATTCGTAGCTTTTATCAATATGCACTTCGTCAAAGTTGAAACCCTCGCCGGAAAGAGTTTGCAACATCATATCATGAAAAGGCCAGAAGCTGTCTTCAGGAAAAGCATCAGTACCCAGTCCATCCTGGTTGCTGATCATCACCTTGTAAAAGTCAAGTTCACGTCCAATGGCCGACAGGGCCGTTACTACACCTGGCATGAATCGGATCTTGCTGATATGATCCAGTTGAAAATCGGGTGGGTGTTCCTGAAGAATTACTCCATCGCGGTCGAGAAAAAGAATCGGCTTTGACATTATTAAACAGAATTGTTTGAAAAAATTTATGATACCCGCGCATGGGCCGGATTGTTCCGGCCCTGCTCCCGCATATAGTCGATCATGGCATCTACAAGCTCCGTATTCTCCGCTTCTGTTCCGATCGTTATTCGCAGACAGCCTTCGCATTTTTCTACCCTGCTTCTATCCCTCACAACGATGCCCCTATCGAGCAAAAACTGATACAGACCGGCTGCATCTGGCACACGAATCATCAGGAAATTGGCGTCGCTGGGGTACACTTTTTGTACGAGCGGCATACGTTCGAACACTTCGGCCAACGCATCGCGCATGGCCACGATTTCGCGAATCATATCGTTGACCATGCCCACTTCTTCCAGAGCTTGTAAGGCAAAATCCTGAGTTGCCTGATTAATATTATACGGAGGCTTGATTTTGTTGAGCCAGTTCACCAGTTCAACAGAGGAAAAAGCCATTCCCAACCGGAGAGCAGCCATACCCCAGGCCTTGCTGAATGTTTGCAAAACGACCAGGTTGGGGTATTCATCCAGCTGCGACAACAGCGAACGCTGACGAGCAAAATTGATATACGCTTCATCTACCACTACCAGCCCCGAAAAATTGTTTAGCAACAATTCAATATCGTGGAATTGAATACTGTTGCCCGTTGGATTATTTGGTGAACAGATCCAGATCAGCTTTGTATTTCCTGTGATCGATTCCTGTATGCTATCGATGTCGAGCTGAAAGTCGGCCAGTAGCGGCACTCGTATCAGTTCAATATTGTTGATGGCGGCGCTCACCTCATACATCCCATAAGTAGGCGGACAAATAATTGCCTGATCACGGCCGGGCTCGCAAAAGCAACGATAAATAAGGTCGATGCATTCATCGGAGCCATTTCCCAAAAAAATACGGCGGGGATCGATCTGTTTGATGGCACCCAATGCTTGCTTTAGGCTGGTTTGATGGGGATCGGGATAACGATTGTACCATTTGAGCAGAGGAGTGCCAAGGCTATTTTCATTTGCATCGAGAAATACCCGCGCCTCGCCGCTAAATTCATCGCGCGCACTACTATAGGGCCGCAAATTTCGGAGATTAGGTCGGACCAGTTTATCCAAATCAAAGTTGTTCATAAAAACAGGTTATCGTTTACGACAATCGAATTTTAACTGCTTCTGCATGTGCCTGCAGACCTTCTGCCTCCGCCATTGTTACTACCGCCGGACCAATGTATGCCAGGCCGGCTTCGCTCAGGTACTGAAAAGTGATCTTTCGTACAAAGCTATCTACACTAACTCCACTATATGCTCTGGCAAAACCGTTGGTCGGAAGTGTATGGTTGGTGCCTGATGCATAATCGCCGGCAGATTCCGGGGAAAAATGACCCAAAAAAACCGAACCGGCATTGCGTACCTGGTGCGCCAGTTGAGATGCATTTTCGCAGGCGAGAATCAGGTGTTCGGCAGCATATTCGTTGACAAGGTCCACCGCTTCTTTCAGGTCATTCACCAAAATGAGGCGACTGTTTTCAAGTGCTGCCTTTGCTACCGTGCTTCTTGGCAATCGCTCTACCTGAACCAGCAAAGCTTCCTTTACCTGTTCCAGGATATTTTCAGCGTCGGTTACAAGCAGCACCTGACTATCGGGACCGTGTTCTGCCTGTGATAGCAGATCGGCTGCTATCCATTGCGCGTTGGCAGACTCATCGGCGAGCACACAGAGTTCACTTGGGCCAGCAGGCATATCGATGGCTACGCCCTGCATTTGCAACAGTTGTTTCGCACAGGTCACATATTGATTTCCCGGCCCAAAAATTTTGGACACCGCCGGAATGGTTTCCGTACCATAAGCCATGGCTGCAATTGCCTGAGCGCCTCCGGCTTTGTACACTGCCGTAATGCCGGCTTCGCGAGCAGCAAACAGGATGGCAGGGTGTACCTTTCCTTCGCGATTAGGAGGCGTTAATAATACGATTTCGCTGCAACCCGCCAGTGTGGCGGGTATACCCAGCATCAAGACCGTGCTGAACAAGGGAGCTGAACCGCCGGGAATATAAAGCCCTACCCGCTCTATTCCTACCGAACGCCTCCAGCATTGTACGCCCGGAGCAGTTTGAATAACCTGTTCAGCCTGTATCTGCGAAGCGTGAAAGCGGCGGATATTCTCCGCAGCCAGCCGAATGGCAGATGCCAGTTCAACTTCCACAAACTGGATAGCCTCTTCCCACTCTGTCGGGGAAACGGCCAGATCAGTGAGACTCACTCCATCCCACTGGGACGTAAAGCTACGCAGAGCATCATCACCTCCATTCCTGACTGCATCCAGCACCTGCTGCACCTGTTCGCGCAATTGAACCGGGTCCTGCACCGGCCTTTGCAATAGTGCCGGCCATTCAGAGCGGGGAGGGTATTTTGTTAGTTTCATTTATACGATCATTTTTTCAATAGGAACCACCAGTATGCCTTCGGCGCCGGCCTCCTTCAGTTGTTCAATGATATTCCAAAAATCGTTTTCGTCCAGAACACTGTGCACACTGCTCCACCCTGATGTTGCCAGCGGCAAAACCGTCGGACTTTTCATTCCCGGCAGGAGTGCAATGATCTGATCCAGTTTCTCGTTGGGAGCGTTCAACAGGATGTACTTGTTGTTTTTGGCCTTTTTGACTGCCCGAATCCGGAACAGAAAGCTTTCCAGCGTTTTCATGCGTGCCGGATCCAGTGCTTTATTACGAATCAGCACCGCCTGCGATTCGAGGATAGTTTCTACCTCACGCAAGCCATTCGTCAGAAGCGTAGAGCCACTGCTTACCAGGTCGCAGATTGCTTCTGCCAGTCCAATCCCCGGCGCAATTTCCACACTGCCACTGATCTCGTGTATTTCTGCCTGAATTTTTTGTTCGTCAAGCCATTGTTGCAAAATAACCGGATAGCTGGTTGCTATACGTTTCCCGTTCAATGCCGCCACGCTGTACGGTTCATTGCGCCCAACCGCGATCGACAGGCGACATTTGCCGAAACCAAGTTTTTCCATTTGCACCACTTCCTTCCTTTTTTCAAAAACTACATTTTCGCCAACAATGCCAATATCCGCTACCGCATCTTCCACGTACTGAGGAATATCATCATCTCGAAGGAAATAAACTTCCAGTGGAAAATTCGCGGCGGTAGACTTCAATTTATTTCCTCCGTTGGAAATATCGATACCACATTCTTTCAATAGCCGCATCGAATCTTCGTGCAACCTTCCGGACTTTTGAATCGCAATCTTTAAGTTCATTGTTTATAGCTTTGTTCCGACCATGTCGAAAATAAAAAGGGCTTACCTGCTGGTAAGCCCCTGTTTAGTAAATTATGTGTGTTCATTACATAATACCACCCCAGCTTACCCGGCTAAGAGCAAGATGATGATGATGAATATGAATGTTATTGATCATTTTTCTACTTGAGATCGCAAAAATAGGCTCCTTTTCGATATTGCAAAATTTTATTTAAGTTAAAAAATGGGGATAAAATACCCCTTACGTGGTATTGCACAATTCAAAAAAGCGCACTATCATTGTATCGGTTTTTCATAGGATATTGGATTTTAAAAACGGGGCTGGATGTCTATCCTGGCCCTTTTTTTTTGCTTTCTTCTCTGCCAGCTATCCTTCCCTGCGATTTTAAGGCAATCCATCAATGGCCGACCTCAGTCGTCGGTTCACTCCTCAAAAATGGAAATCCGGTCGCTGTTTACGACGATTCGCTCGCTCCCGCCGGAAAAAAGCTGTTGCCAGTTGTAGTAATGGAAATTCAAAACAAACAACTATGCAACCCAAGAAGACCAAAACCACGTTGCCGGCATTTGCCCGGTTGCTCGCCATTGCAAGCCTGGTATTCCTCTTTAGCTGTCAGAAAAATCAGGAGTTGGAAGCCCCTTTGCCGGAGGCCGACAATGAACCTGAGCTGGTTTCAACTGCCCGTAGCCTGGAGCAAACGGCTGCAGCCAATGCCGCTGCAGAAGGTGCTTCTCTTGGTTACCAGCAGGACGAAGCCGAAGCCGGCCGCCGTCAGCAAAAAACAATCGTAGAAATTGCGGTAGCCAATCCTCATTTCAGCTCGCTGGTAGCAGCCGTTGTTAAAACCGGCTTAACCGACGCTCTGGCCAACCCACAGGCCAACCTGACTGTATTTGCGCCAACCAATAATGCATTTGCGCAGCTGCCCCATCCCTTCAACAGTGCATCGGCCATCAACAGCATTCAGGATGCAGGACAAATAGACTTCCTGCGCCAGGTGTTACTGTACCATGTGTTGGGAGCAGAGGTATTTAGCTACCAGATTAAAAATGGAAGAAGTGAAGCTGTAACGCTGAAAGCGTCCTCCGGCGTAAATGATAATACCATCTATTTCTCAAAAACTTTTGGTCTGATCCGCATCAACGGACGCACCGATGTTATTTCAGCCAACATCAATGCCAAGAACGGAGTAATTCATGCTGTAAATAAAGTATTGCTGTTTCCAACTGCCAGCATCGCAAGCATTGCTATAGCCGATGAACAATTCTCTACCCTGGTAGCCGCACTGGTTAAAACCAATCTCGCTTCGGTGTTCGCGGGCGATGGCAACTTCACGGTTTTCGCGCCCACTAATGCTGCTTTTGCAAAACTGCCTGCACCATTCAACAACGCAACAAACATCAACAATATCAGCAATCCCGGCCAGATTGCAGCGCTGTCCAACATCCTGCGTTACCATGTGGCAGGCAGCCGCTATTTCAATTGGGATTTCGGTGTGCTACAGCGCATTCCTACCCTGGCTGATGGTCCACAAAATAAGTTAACGACAATACTTGGTTACAATATTGGTTGGGTGAAAGACAACAAACAATTCCTGTTTCAATCTACCCATCCCTCAGATATCCTGGCCACCAATGGCGTGATCCATGTAATCGGCAAGGTATTGATGCCCTAAGGATAATATGCCTCAATAAAGAAAGGCGTCGCGAATGCGACGCCTTTCTTTATTGAGGCATTCCCATTTCTTTCCATTTCTTAAATACGTCGATGGAGGCCTGGTCAAGTTTCTGTTCTTTCTTGAAAGGCATAAATCCACGTTGCCCCGGCTCCAGCTCAATGCGACGAATAATATCGTCGATGTCTGCTCTTACATTTTCGTAATTGTCGTAAGCTTTTTTACGGCCACCTTTATCTGGCACATGACAGGGCGTGCAATTGGCCTGAACCACGGCCATTACCTCCTTGCCATAACTAGGACCTGAATTAGCTGCAGCTGCTTTTTTGGATGTGCCACATTTCACGAGCACAAGGGATCCGCTAGCGAGTACAAACAGAAACAATAGTTTTTTCATGACGGTTATTTTGATCCGCCAAACTATTGAAAAAAAATCAAATTCTTCTGCTCTTACCTGGCTGCAAGGTAGAGGTAACCCACAAATGCCAACATGCAGAGCAATAAACGAACGGCTTTGGTTATCGGACTGGTTTCGATCACGGGATAGATTTTAAACAAAAATAATCAGCTGCCATTAGCCCCGCAACCGTAGATTAACAGCGAAAATTAACGGTAAACCTCAGTCCGCAAACGACGATTTCGGGTATATTTGAAAAAAATGTCGGTATGCGTATAGCCTTGCTGGGCCTGATATTCATGGGTTTATTTGCATGCGACCATCTTTCGTTCAAGCCTGCAGAAAATACGCAGGCTGCAACAGTGGAAGCCAGCACAACTATGGCGCAGGAAGCCCGGTCCCCGGCACCGGTACCCGAGTCGCCTAATACCAACACAGCCTGTCTTTTTTCACAAATGGCTTATTGCCCGGATCCTCAGGCAAAACTCGATAGTTTTCTACCCGGCTGGAAATTGCAATGGTACCCTGGCAAAGTCAATAGCAATCACGCCTGGGTAGCTTCAAATGGTAATCAATGGGCGATAGTTTTCCGTGGCTCACTTATGGAAATCAGCTGGCATGCGTTTGACAACTGGATCAACCAGGATCTGAATATCATTACTCAGGTAAAATGGCCCTATGGACCATCTTCGTCTGCCCGCATTTCGCAAGGTGCTCAAAATAGTTTAAACAATCTGCTGGCGTTGAATGACAGTACAAGCGGCCAGAGTTTGACGGAATTTCTGTTGTCGAAACTGACAACAGAAAACGAGCTGTTGTTTACCGGTCATAGTCTGGGGGGAAGCCTTGCCATTGTTTATGCCGCCTATTTAAGGCAGCATTGGCTTGAGAAACGAAAACCACCATTTCCCAACAGCCAATTGATATGTTTTGCCACGCCGGCACCAGGAAACGATGCTTTTGCCGATGAGTTCGGGCAAAATTTTAAACGAATCGTTCGTGTGGAATCAACCGGCGATATAGTAGCCAGGTTTCCCTGTGTGGATAGGATCGAAGGCTTCAGCAAAAATTGTGCTCCCCTGGCGGCTACCGATCAGGTGAAAGTGAGTTACCAGGGTATGAACGTATCGCTTCAAAGGGCGCTTGAAATAGCAGGACTCAGTCTTTCACTCCTTGAACTAAAAAATGGCGGCCGTTTTAAAGCTGTGGGAGGCGACCCTGTGGAGGTGAAGATTAAGCCGCGAAGCAGCAACCCCTCTACCGACGTTCAGGAATGGTTTGCTGGCGCAGGGTTTCAGCATGGGATAGCGCAATATGCCGCCGCGTTGAATGTACCCGTGCTGGTTTGTCCATAAATTCACCCCATCAGGTGAGCGTTTCCTGCTTTTGCTCGATTAGCTTTGCCGCGCAAGCAACGTGAAACTTATCCAAACATTTCTAAAAGCTTATGGGGGACTATCGCGGTCGACCTGGTTGCTCTCGCTGATCATGCTGATCAATCGGAGCGGAACCATGGTGGTACCTTTCATTTCCCTGTACCTCACGAGTGATGAAATGGGATACTCGGTCAGTAGCGCCGGTTTTGTTTTTGGACTTTTTGGAGCCGGCGCCTTTGCCGGTGCCTGGTTTGGAGGAAAAGCCACCGATAAATTTGGTTTTTATCCGGTGCAATTTGTCACCCTGTTGGGCGGTGGGCTGATGTTTATTTTGCTGGGTCAAATGAAGACCTATCCACTCATCTGTCTTTTCACTTTCCTTACCGCTTTCATCAATGAAGCCTTTCGGCCGGCAAATAGTACCGCCATTGCTTTTTACAGCAGCGCCGAAAATCGTACCCGGTCCTATGCTCTAAACAGGCTGGCAGTAAACCTCGGCTGGGCCGTAGGAAGTTTGATAGGAGGATTTCTTGCCAGTATCAATTACGAGTTGCTGTTTTGGGTAGATGGATTGACCAATATGAGTGCTGCCGTACTCATGTGGTTTCTTATCAAACCTGTTGCCAATCTGTCGGCGAAGCCTAGTGATGGCACCTATATCGCGCCCGCCCCTGCCCACCGCGACAAGACCTTTATCATCTTCATTATAATAACCGGCTTCTTCGCTGCATGCTTTTTCCAGTTGTTCAGCAATGTGTCTGTACACTTTCGCAACAACTTAAAGTTTAGCGAGCAGTTAATTGGCCTGTTGATGGCCACTAACGGCATCATCATTGTGTTCGTTGAAATGCTGCTGGTGTATAAATTAGAAGGAAGACGGAGAAGTCTCGACTATATTACTGTTGGAGTAGCATTGGTGGGAATTGCTTATCTGTTCATGCAAATCAATTCGGCACCGCTACTAATGGCAATTTTGCTGATTATACTCATTACATTCGGCGAAATACTTTCCATGCCATTTATGAACAGCTACTGGATCAGCCGATCGGCCGAAAACAACCGTGGCCAGTACGCTGCACTTTACACGATGGCCTGGTCGGCGGCTCAGACATTGGGACCCATGGCTGGTGCTCAAATAGCCGATAAAGGAAGCTTCAAGATGCTGTTCTGGATTCTGACAGCAGTGTGCTTATGCGCTTCGTTCCTGTTTCACAAATTGAAGAAAAGGTAGCCTGGTTAATTCTTTATTCCTTCGGTCGGGTAAAAAAAAGGGTAATATTTCTCATGCATACGGTTGCTTGATCTTCAGGGTGTTTCCTATGTGTTAATCCATCTGGTAACCGATCAATTACAGATGCAATTGCCTACATTTGTTGCAACCAATTTCATTGTTATGCTACGTCGACTTTCTCTGTACTGGTTCGCCCTGTTACTATCCTTAAGCACCGTACAGGCTCAAACTCCCGGACTGGTACGTCCTAAACTAGTGGTTGGAGTAATGATAGATCAGATGCGTTGGGATTATCTATATCGTTTTTATGATCGCTATGGAAGCGGTGGATTTAAAAGACTGTTGAACGAAGGTTTCAGCTGTGAGAACACATTTATTCCGTACGCACAAACGGTAACGGCCGCAGGCCACACTACCGTTTATACTGGCACAACTCCCGCCATTCACGGCATTGTGGGAAACGACTGGTATGAAAAACAGTTGGGCAGATCAATGTATTGTACCAGTGACGAAACGGTGCGCACGATTGGCGGTGATCCTAAAGCAGCGCCACAGAGTCCTCGTAATCTTTGGACCAATACGATATGCGATGAATTAAAACTTGCCACCAACTTTCGATCAAAGGTTGTTGGCGTCGCCATTAAAGACAGAGGCGGTATACTGCCTGCTGGTCATAGCGCCGATGCTGCTTATTGGTACGACGGCAAGAGTGGCAACTGGGTAACCAGCACGTATTATATGAATGAGTTGCCCGACTGGGTCAATCGGTTCAACAGCCGAAAAGTAGTAGACTCATTTTACCGGCTCAACTGGAATACTTTATATCCCATCAAAACCTATGTGCAGAGCGATGAGGATGATGTGAAATATGAAGGAAAATACAGCCACGAGAAAGCACCCGTATTCCCTCACGAACTGGCGTCGCTCGCCGGAAAATCTTATGGCACCATTTCTGCCACTCCTTACGGCAATACGATGACGCTGGCATTCGCCAGACAGGCAATGGAAGCTGAAAAAATGGGCGCCGACGCGATAACCGATTTTCTGGCAGTGAGTCTGAGTTCGCCTGACTATATAGGCCACCAGTTTGGCCCCAATTCCATAGAAGTGGAAGACACCTATCTGCGGCTGGATCGCGACCTGGCTTCATTTATGCAATATCTCGATGCCAAGGTGGGGAAAGGTCAATATCTCTTGTTTTTAACTGCTGACCATGCCGTGGCACATAACCCCAATTTCCTCGCGAAGCATAAATACCCCACGCGACTTCTGCCCAACTCAGGCACTGGTTTGAAAAAACTGTTGAAGGAGAAATACGGGATTGAGAACCTGATACTTGACATGGATAACTACCAAATTTACCTAAACGATAAGGCCATCGACAGCGCGGGGCTGTCGATGACTGAGGTGAAGGCGTATATCGTAGATCACTTGAATAAAGAAGACGGTATCCTGCTGGCATTTGATAATGCCAATATCAATGCCGTTAATCTTCCTGCGGAAATGCGCGAACGCTTTCAGAATGGTTTCAATTATAAGCGCGGTGGAGACATTCAGATCGTTCTTAAGCCTGGCAATTTCTTTGGGTATGCGGATGGCACTGGCTCAACACATGGAAGCTGGTACCCTTACGATTCCCACATTCCTCTGTTGTTCATGGGAGCAGGCGTACGCAAAGGCAAATCGAACCAAACACGCTACATGACTGATATTGCGGCTACCCTTGCGGCTATTCTGCGAATTCAGATGCCGAATGGGTCCATTGGCCAGCCCATTACCGAAGCGATCAAGTAAACAACGTAAACAAACTCATAACCAAGTTAAATCGGAAAATATGGACCTGCAGGCAATGTTTCAACAGGCGGTAGCTGACAGTAAAACGCTCTCAGAAAAGCCATCGAATGAAATTCTATTGAAACTATATTCCCTCTACAAACAGGCCACAGAAGGTGATGTAAACACAGATCCTCCCTCGAACCCTTTCGATTTTGTAAATAAGGCAAAACATGAAGCCTGGACTTCCCTAAAAGGCCAGACCAAAGAATCGGCAATGGAAGAATATGTGGCGCTGGTGAAAAAACTGAAACAATAATGTGCAAATGTGCAAATGCGAAAATGTGCAAATGTTCAATTTGAGAATTAGTCAATTACCGAATTGATCATTTGCACATTTGCACATTCGCCGAAGGCGCCATTTTCACATTTCCAAACCTGCCTGCCGGCAGGCAGGTTTGCACATTTGCACATTTAATTCTGGTTTTGTCCGTTCTGCAAATTTCTGAAATCCACACTCACCAGTTTGCTGACTCCTGGTTCCTGCATGGTTACGCCGTAAATCACATCAACCGTGCTCATGGTCATTTTGTTGTGGGTAACAATAATGAACTGAGAGTTGTCGCTGAATTGGCGGATCATATTGGTAAACTTGCCTACGTTGGCATCGTCGAGCGGAGCATCCACCTCATCGAGTATACAGAAAGGTGCTGGCTTGATCAGATAAATGGCAAAGAGCAGGGCTGTTGCTGTTAACGTACGCTCTCCACCGCTCAACTGAGTTAATGAAGTTGGGCGCTTACCTTTTGGTCGGGCTATTACATCTATACCGGTCTCGGCCAGGTTCTCGGGATTTTCAAGAACAAGGTCGCAATGATCATCTTCAGTAAACAGGGTTTTGAATACTTTCACAAAGTTTTCTTTCACCATATTGAAGGTTTCCAAAAACTTCTGGTTGGCAGTTGCTTCCACTTCTTCAATAGTTTTCAGCAGGCTCTCTTTGGCAGTAACGAGATCATTTTTTTGTTCAACGATAAACTCGTAACGCTTTTTCATTTCAGTAAATGCCTCTACCGCTGTAGGATTCACCTCTCCCAGGTTTTCGAGCCTCTTCTTCATACGAACGGCCTTTTCCTGCAGCTCTTCCAGTGCTGTCTCGCTGGTACGTGCCTGATCGAGAATATCTTCCAGCTTGATCCTGAACTCAACATCGAGTCGCTCACGGGTACCGGCCAACTGCAATTTTAATTCGTTCAGCTTATCCTTAATGGCAATCAGAAGATGCTCTACCTGTTCTTTTTCCTTTACTTTATGACGCAGTTCGCTTTCTTTTTCACTCAGCTGGTTACGAAGATTGTAATAAGCCTGATCGGCCTCGTTTAGTACCTGCTGATCTGCTTCCCGGCGTCTTACCATCTCCAGCAAAACTTCTTCCATCTCGGTCAGCTGTTCCTGCGATTGTGAAATGCTGGTGCTGGTATCACTCAAACTGGTCGTATTTGCATCGATCTGTTGTTTCAGATCATTTAACTGATTCCGCTTGAATTCGAGTTCCTGTTTGAGCGCATTGATCTTGCTTTGCTGGCGGGTCACCTGCAGGTTGAACTCGTTGTATTGCTGCGTAGCCTGGTTGAAGCCTGACTCCGCCTGACGGAACGCCTCATCTGCTTCTTCGAGCTGTGCCGAGAAGCTATGCAATTGCTCGGTGAAGCCGGCGAGCTGGCTGCGCACCTCTTCCACCGAACTTTGGGTTTGCTGCACCTGCAGGGTCAGTTCCTCCACCCTGTTTAGGCTGCTGCTCTGCATCGAATGCAGGTTTTCGAGCTTATTGTGAATAGCAAAAACCTGATTGGTGAGTTGCTGTATTTCGCGCTCGGTTTCACGCAGGGCAGTTTCGCGCAAGTCTTCGTTAAATGCAATTACTTCGTTGTGGTGCGTTTGAATTCGCGCGCGGAGCACCTCCACCACCTGTTCCTGAAGACGAATATCCTCTTGCAGTTTTTCGAGATTCTTGGCACGACCGATCTTTTTTCCTTCAATCAGTCCAACGCTTCCACCAGTAAGCGAATATCGTCCTTTTACGTACTTGCCATTTTTTTCAATTACTACGAATCCATTGCTATTCTGAAGAGCGTCCTCGTTGTCGGCCACAAAAACATTACCGAGCAGATGTTCGGCCAGTTTCCGGTATTTCTCGTCTACCTCCACCACGCTAAGCGCGCTGATGGCGCCGGGCAAATCGTGGTCTGCCTTAGCGGGTGTGGATTCATTCAATTTATCCAGCAGGAAAAAGTTAGCCTTGCCTTTTTTGTTGCTGTCGAGCAGGTGAACCGCCTGAAGGCCTTCCTGCAGATTGTTGACTACATAGTAGCCAAGGTAAGGTTCCAGCACGTTCTCCAGCGCGGTGCGGTATTCTTCCTTTACGTAAAGTACATCCGACAGAATAGGCGAGGTATGATTCCATTCTTTGTTATTGTGCAAAAACTTCACACTGTCCGGATAACCCTCCATGCTGTCGATCATGCTTTTCAGCAGGTCGTGCTCATTCTTGCGTGCATCCAGTTTCCGGGTTTCTTCGGCCAGCTCGTTGCGCAAGCCTTCCAGCAATGACTGGGTTTGAAGAATCTGTTCCTTTGTATTTTCCTGATGTATCTGCAACTGCTCGAGGTCCACTTTCTTGATCTCAAGTTCCTTCTCACGCATCAATCTTTCCTCGTCCAGTTGCTGCCTCTGCGCATCTCGCATTGCACGCTCTTCTTCCAACTGGTGAATAGCGCGTTGCAGGTTCTGCACACTTGTATCTGCCACGGCTACTTTTTTCTCCGCATCAAATTGATTGCGCTGCACCTGCTGATATTCGCTGCGGAGCTGATCAAGATTGCGGCGCTTTTCGTCGAGCACTTCCCGACGGGCGCTGGCCTCATTACTGAACTGTTGCAGTTGCTCGCTAAGTCCTTCTAATGAGGATGCTTCTTCGGTTAACTGCAATTCGGTAAAAGCAATGCTTTCGTCAATGCCTTTCAGTTGCCCACCCGCCTTCTGCAAAAACTCCTGCAAACTATTTTCACGCTCTTTCAGGTATTCCAATCGCTGAGCTGCTAGATTTTTATCATTTTCCTTAGTGCGTACCTGTTGTACCAGCTCGTTGAACTGGTATTGCAAACTCTGCAATTGGCGCTCTCGTTCAATAAATCCTACTTTTTCCTGCTCAAGTGCAGCTTCCTCTGTAGCAATCTCCGCCTCCATCCGCAGTTTCCTGTCGGTTTCAAGATCATGCTGCTCGTTTAGCTCGCGATAAGTCAGGTTAAATCCTTCCAATGCCGCCTTCGCAAGCTCAATGCTCACTTCCCGGTAGTCCTTTTTGATCTCGTGGTATTTCTCTGCTTTCTTTGCCTGCGACTCCAGAGCCTTCAACTGGTTGTTGATTTCAAATAAAAGGTCTTCTATACGAGCCAAATCCTGCTCAGTTGCATCCAGTTTTGATTTGGCTTCTTTCTTTCTTGTTTTGTAAATAGAAATACCTGCGGCCTGCTCCAACATTCTGCGGCGACTATTGTCTTTGTCCTTGATCAGATCGTCGACCATGCCCAACTCAATAATAGCATAGCTGTCGGTGCTTACACCCGTATCCATAAATAAATTCTGGATATCCTTCAGCCGGCACTGAACATCATTCAACCGATACTCCGATTCACCACTTTTATAAAACTTGCGGGTAATTGTAACTGTACTGAACTCTGTTGGCAACAGGTTCTTGGTGTTCTCAAAAGTCAGACTCACTTCAGCAAGGCCGGAAGCTGATCGCGTTTTAGAACCATTGAATACAAGACTGTCCAGGTTTTCGCTCCGCAGATGGCTGATCTTCTGCTCACCAATCACCCAGCGAATGCTGTCCACAATGTTCGATTTACCACAGCCATTAGGCCCCACGATGCCGGTAATATTATCGTCGAAGTTTACAATTGTCTTATCTGCAAAACTCTTGAATCCCTTGATTTCTAGGCTCTTTAGTCTCACTTGTTTCAAATTTTAAGTCAGACGGCGAATTTAGGTGAATTCAGGTTATGCGAGCGGGCTCTGGCAACAGACTTATTCACAAACTGGGGATAATATCTTCCCTAAATGCCGGCTCCCGGAAAATAGATGATAGATTTATTTAATCAGTATTTAGCATCGTATTCTACCAGGTAGGGTACTATCAGGAATTCCTGGAAAGCCAAAATCATCCGTTCTTCGTTCAACAGCTTTATTTCCATAGGGGTGCCGCTGATCTCCAAACGGTTGGATGCCGGCGGAATGATCCAGGTAAAGCTGGTTTCGGCGGGCATGTTATCGCAACGCTGGGAATTGTCGAGCGTTGCACCGGTGCCATTGGCAAAAAACTGCAGGCTGTTATCTAGCTGGCAGGGCAACAGTTCATTTTCGTTTGGTTCCAGAACCCCACTGCTATCGTCGTCGAATCCTGCAGCCCTTAGCTGCCATTCCGGCTTCGTGAGCAGATCAGCCCGGCTGGGTGGCGATGGCTCATCGCTCGACTTTTGGCAGGATAGTAGCAAATATTGCGAAGCCAGGAGCAAAAACAGCAGGTAGGCTATACGGCTAAAGCGGAAATTGGTTGGCAGCGTCAAGATCATGTTGCTTTTTTCGACAAAATTTACTTGTGGCCTGCACAAAAAAAATCCCCGAAACTGGTTAGGTTTCGGGGAAAAAACAAGACTATGCTAAAGGTTACTGTATCACAAAACGTTGAGTAGATACTACTGTCTGCTGATCAAGCACTCGCACAAAGAATACCCCTTTTTGCGAACCCAGGCGGCTGGTTTCCACCTGAATGGTACTACCCGCCGTCATTTTTCCAATTGCCTGTGTAGACAGGATGCGACCATTCATATCCACGATCATCAGGCTGGCATTTTGTAGAGCTGCTTCTGTGCGAAGGCTCATAGGCGCAGCGGCACGCAGTACATTCGGGTAAAGTTGCATACCGGCTTTTTCATCGAAACTTACTACCACAGTGTTAGTGAATGTTTCCACACCCTGCTGATCAATCATTCGTACACGATAATAAACGCGAGCTGCTCCCGGATTAGCGTCTACAAAGCGGAATGAATAGTTATCGCGACTGTTGAGCGTCCCAGTGTTACCTGTACGGCCTGCAGTAGTGAATTGGCGACCATCGTAGCTCTTTTGAATTTCAAACTGCTCGGGATTACTGCTGCGGGTAATTTCCCAGTCAAGATTCGCTTTACCATTCTCATTGCGGGCAGTGAAGTTAACCAGGCGGATGGGAAGTGCACCAGCACCTTCTACATGGAAATTGATTCGGTTGTCGCCACTATTTTCATAATATTCCAGTACCAGATCATAGGTACCATTGAGCTGTGTGTTGTAAGTAGTCAGATTGTAAGATTGCAATACCCAGCGGTCGATTACCCAGGTCTGGCCGCCGTCAAGGCTCAGGCGGTAACCATCGTCGCCACCTACAAAAAAAGTATAGGTTCCTGAAGTGAAAGTTTTACGAAGACGAAACCGTACGCTAAAGGTTTCAGTTTCTACCTGGCTGCAGCCACTGGTTGCAAAAGTGGTGTTGCTGCCGCCGAAGCTTTCATCGAACTGACCTGTCAGCGAGTTACCACGTTGGATCATACCACGATAAACTTCAAAATTTGTCCCGTCATATATGTAACCGTTCCATGCATTGCCACTACCATAGCTGCTGGTATTCTCGGTGCCAGCACATTCAGTAGTTACCTGGAAGCTGATTCGGTTAGCACCACCGTTCTCATAAAATTCGAGAACCATATCGTAGGTACCGTTCAGATTAACTGAATAAGTAGAAGTGGTGAACGACTGGTCATTCCAGCGGTTGATGATCCAGGTCTGTCCGCCGTCGAGGCTCAGACGATAACCATCATCGCCACCAACTTGAAAAGTGTAGCGGGCGTTGGCAAAAGTTTTACGCAACTTGTAGCGAACGCTGAAATTGTAAGTTGTGATTTTACATCCATTGGTACTATACTGTACGTTATCACCACCAAAATTCTGATCAAAATCAGGACTGGCAGCATTGCCTTCATTCACATAACCAACATATTGGTTCAGGGTTCTGGTCTTGTACACATAACCAATCCACACATTGTTGGTACCATAGCTGGTTTGGTTGCCCTGGGGATAACAGCTCTGTGCCTGCGGGATGTTACTTAATAATACGGTTGCGAACAGGGTGAGTAGAAAATTTTTCATTTTGGGTACGTTTAGGTATTCGGATCTTCGGGTGTAATTGTTCGTGGTGTTACTACGATCAATTGCAGTGCAAACCTAATACGCGATCGTAAAACTTGCAAGCTTTTACGCAAGATAAAGCAGAAGATTTACGCGAATTTGATGCATATCAACAAGGTAATTTTACGATTGTTTTACGCAACAAACTGACCCTTAGCATTTTTGATTTTCCGCTATCGTAAAACTACGAGTAGAAGAATTTCGATTAAACTCCTTCGGAAAAATTCGATCTTATTTGAAACAGTACACTTGACAAAGCGGAGTTGTTTCTGTACTTTTGCCCTGTTTCCCATCCTTTGTAAGACACAAAAGTAAACGTCGGTTCACGACGCCACTATCCAACGGAGCCAGATCATTTTTCCGTAACTCAAAAACTTTTGTGCATGAAAAAGTATCAACACACTATCAAGAATGAAAATGTGATCGCGACTATCGTAATTGGATCTGTATTTCTGATTACTGGCGCTCTGACACTGCTGGCGATGTATATCAGCTAATCAATTCTTGTCTTTTCGTTATTGAATGCCCGCTTCGGAGGTCTTGCTTAATACAATGCCTTCGAAAGCGGGCATCTTTGTTAGAGTAATTGCTCACCATAAGTGGGGCCCTGCAGTTCTTTTCTGCTTTTGCTTTTTTTCCTGCCAACAATCAGCGTAAATGGGTCAATGGAGGGCGGCTTTAACATGCCGTGCAATCACCCCCTGCTTATCAAAAAGACCATGTGAATACCTGGTGGATAACCCCAAACTTCCCCCGGGTGCAGAACGGTTTATGCGAATAAGTTCTTTACATTTACAAAAAAACAACATGAAAATATTTGTTGCCGGTTTGCCCTATGACCTGGACGATGCCGAATTGGAGGAAATTTTCGAGAAATTCGGAACCATCACATCTGCCAAGGTGGTGATGGATCGCGAGACCGGCAAGAGCAAGGGATTCGGCTTTGTGGAAATGCCGAACGAGGCCGAAGCGAAAGAAGCAATTGAAAATCTGAACGATATTTCACTCGGCAAAAAGCCGATGGTGGTGAAAGCAGCCGACGAACGCGGTGGCCCCGGCCCTGGTAGTGGCGGCGGCGGATTCCGTCCGGGTGGCGGCGGCGGAGGTTTCCGTCCAGGTGGCGGAGGTGGTTTCCGCGACCGCGATCGACGTCCGGGCGGCGGCGGAGGAGGATACCGAGATCGCGACCGCGATCGATACAGGTAAACGACTTATAAAAAAGGTTACCAGCAGCTTGCGAGACTTGCCAACGGCGAGACCGGAGCATTTTTCATTACCTTCCCACTAACAATAATACTATGTCAAAAATTAAAGTGGCCGTGGTGGGCACTGGTTTTATCGGACCCGCCCATATCGAAGCACTTCGACGCCTGCCAAATATTGAGGTGGCTGTACTTTGTGAAGCGACTCCAGAACTGGCACGCGAAAAAGCAGGGCAACTCGGCATTCCAGTTGCCTGCAGTTTTGAAGAAATGCTTGGCATGAAGGAGATAGCAGCGGTTCATGTTTGCACACCTAACTTTTTGCATTACCCCCAGGCCAAAGCTGCCCTTGAAGCTGGCAAACACGTGGTTTGTGAAAAACCACTTTCAAAATCGTTGCAAGAAGCCCGGGAGCTGGTTGAGCTGGCTGAAAAATCCGGATTAGTGAACGCAGTGCATTTCAATTTGCGATACTACCCACTCGTGCGCCAGATGCGAACGATGCGGGAAAAAGGCGACCTGGGAGAAGTGTACTCTATTCTGGGATCCTATCTGCAGGATTGGCTTTTTTACAACACTGATTACAACTGGCGCCTGGAACCCGATAAATCGGGCGACTCCAGAGCCATTGCCGATATTGGCTCACATCTGATGGACATACTGGAATACATTACCGGATTGAAGACGGTATCAGTACTTGCCGACTTCAACACTGTTCACAAGACCAGGAAGAAACCCTTAAAGCCGGTAGAAACCTATTCGGGTAAAATGCTGAAGCCCGAAGATTATGCAGATGTACCTATCACGACCGAAGACCATGCGAGCGTATTGCTTCGGTTCGATAACGGCAGCAAAGGAAGCATCACCGTTTCGCAGATAAGCGCCGGCCGCAAGAATCAGTTGAAGCTGGAAATTGCCGGCTCGAAAAAAACCTTTGCCTGGAATTCAGAAGCGCCGAATGAACTTTGGATCGGCCATCGCGATAGTGCGAATGAAGTCCTGATGCGAGATCCTTCACTGGCCTATCCGGAAGCGCGGGGCATCATGAGTTTTCCTGGCGGGCACAATGAAGGTTTCCCCGATACCAGTAAACAGCTATTTAAGGAAGTATATCAGGCCGTGGCAGCAGGTAAACCAAGCGCCAATCCGAGCTACCCGAATTTTGCCGATGGATATCGCGAATTGCTGATATGCGAGCGAATTCTGGAGAGTAACCGAAAACAGGCCTGGGTGAATGTATAAAGAAAAACGACCGCAATAGCGGTCGTTTTTCTTTATATGGTCTTGTCGATCTCTTTTAGCATGAGTAATATGGCATGAGCGTTTTCTACAAACCTTGATGGATTTACCTTTTCAAACCTGTCTGTGACTTTATGATAATCGGCATGATCTTCCACCCCCAGATAGAGAAAAGGAACTGATGCTTTCATAAAGGCTGCGTGATCACTTTGTCCGGACCAGTCATCACCCGGACCTCCCCCATCGTGGCCCATCAACAGGTGTACGCCCGTATTCGGTTGAACCGATTTCACCACCGAAGCAAGAGAAGGTTTGTAACGCACTCCGCATACAAATAGTTCATTACGATCGCTTCGGGCTACCATATCGAGATTGAGGTTAAATACAATTGAACTGATTCCTCGTGTTGATCTCAAATGTTCAACGGCAGCGTAGGCACCTTCCAAACCAGTTTCTTCCCGGTCGAGCAGGGCCAGTACCACAGAGTATTCAGGCTGATGGGATTTTAAGTATGCAGCGAGGCTTAGGACAGAAGCAGTGCCACTCGCATTATCATCGGCTCCGGCATAATACGTACTTCCAGAAACTCCCAGATGATCATAATGCGCGCTCAATACAATAAACTTGTCCGGATTTTTGGAACCTTTTATCAATGCCAGCACATTTCTGCCTTCGGTATAGCCACCAAGCGAGCGACCGGTAAATGACTGGATCAAAGATCCGCCCAGGCTGTCGACACCCAATTGCCTGAGCCGTTGCAAAATAAAGTCTAACGCCTTTTCGTGGCCCGCAGTGCCGGGTCGACGGCCTTCGCAGGCGGGAGAAGCCAAAAATTCCAGGTCCTGCAACAGGACGCTGCTATCGAGTACCCTGTTGGCGTAAACAATATCACGTGCAGCCAGCGCTGATCTTTGTTCTTCCAGGTCTGGATAGGGTTCATCGGGCGCCCCCGCTTCCTCCGATTGTTTACAAGCACATACAAACAACAGGCCCACCACAGCCAGGCGCCTTGTGAGATTTAAATAAGTCATACTCAAAATTAGCACAAAATCACTCACTCGCTTTGCAAGGCCAGACCAACCGGGGGAAGACAGGTTGCCTTTTCGTAAACGTCCAGAATAGCCTGCCGTATTCGAGGCCATTCAAACTGGGCCAGACGATGACCACGGTCTTTAATCATTTCGATTTTAAGGTAAGGTGCATTCACCAGGTGCTTTCTCGCAAAAGAGGCATTGCTCGTATCTACGATATCATCATTCTCTCCCTGCAAAAAAGCCACAGGCACTTCAATATTCTTCCACAATGGCAACATGGCTTCCAGTTCCTCCCGGTGATGAACTTTTTCGGTGTTAGCCGATCTGAAAATCCTGGGTATAAACCAGCGAACCAACGGGCTCTCCACTACCGGTGTGAACCAGAAATAGGCTTCCAGTCCCGGGCCAATGGCCGGTCCGGTAAGCACCAGCCCATCTACGAGATCGGGATAATCCATTGCTATCCGGCAGGCCACCGCCGCTCCAAATGAGCCTCCAGCTATAATCACGGTTTTGTCGGCCCGATGAAGGCTGTCAATTAGTGGCCTGATCATGGCGGCCTGCCGCTGAACCGATGGCTCCGGATCGCCAAGACCTGAATATCCATAGCCAGGACGGTCAACCGCCAACACCTGAAAACGGGAATAAATCGCGCTGTCGGCATACCTTCCGGCATAATAACTCATGCTGCCCGGAGAGCCGTGCAGCAATAATAACGTGGGCAAACTATCGGGGCCAACTGAGGTGTACCTTAGCTTACGGCCGCCTGACTGATAATAGCCGATATGGCCATCAATTCCACGCTCAGCAAAAATTTTCCGGAGTTCATCGTCAGATCTTCTGAACTGCACATAACGATCAAATACCAGACAGGCGATGATAAAGAGCAGTAGAGAAACTGTTATCACCCTTAGCAGGCGTCGAAACCAACGATATTTCCGAACGGGTTTTTTCATATCAAATACTAACAACAAAAAAATATAATTGTTAGATGCTCTTGGTAAAGAAAAGGCCGGAACGTTGTTCCGGCCTTTTATGATATTTTTTGGGATAATATTATCTAACCAGCTTGAAGTCTACGCGACGGTTGGCTGCACGTCCTTTTGAAGTCTTGTTGTCTTCAACAGGCTGTGTTTGACCAAAACCAGCTGCGGCGAGGCGGTCGGCGCTTACACCTTTTTTCACCAGGTAATCCTTCACCGCTTCAGCACGGCGTTGCGACAGGGTCTGGTTGAAATCGGCCTTACCGGTGTTGTCGGTATGCCCTTCAATACTGATGTTGAAACCAGGATGCTCTTCCATGATAGCCACCAGTTTATCAAGCTCCTTGGTAGCAGCTGGCAACAGGCGGGCGCTTCCGGTAGCAAACTGAATGCTCTTTGCATTAAAGTTATATTCTTCCAGTTTGGGGCAACCATTGTTTTCAGCGAGACCTTTCTCGGTGGGACACCAGTCGTCCTTGTCGAGTACACCATCACCATCTGTATCAACCAGCGGGCAACCATTGTTGCTGGCAGGTCCTGCTTCAGTTACGCAACGATCTTCTTCATCGTTGATGCCGTCTTTGTCTGTATCAGGAATGGGGCAGCCTGCATAACGTGGCAAGCCAGCCTGTTGTGGGCACTTATCTTCCTCGTCGTTGATTCCGTCTTTATCGCTGTCGGGAATGGGACAGCCTTGGTATTTAGCCAAACCGGGGATGGTAGGACATTTATCCAGACTATCGATAATACCATCCTTATCAGTATCCACAGGAGGTGCAGGTGGGAGTGGTTTCAGTTCGGGCTCTTTGATTTTTCCGATACGTCCTGCTACACCGAACTGGTGCATAAAGTGATAGTTGGTCGTTTCAGTAGTAACAGGGACCCGGTATTGAGAGGTAACAAACACCGCAGCATCATCGAACAGATTCACCTTCATGCCAAGGCCGGTGGGAATGAATGCTCCAAAATATTTGCCACCGTACATGCTGGCACCAACGCCGGCAATAATGTAGGGTTGCACCCAGAAACGCTCCGACACCATCTTGAAGTTAAAGCTGGCATCTGTTTCGATCAATAAACGATCCGAAGCAAAAGATTTGTTGGGAAGCGGATAACGCAAAAATGAAAATGCCGCAGTTCCGGCAAAATCAATATGCTTGTGAAGGCCCTTGAAATAAGACACAGCAAATCCGGGTGACATGTCCTTCATCTTCGTCCACTGATCGTTGGCCATTACACTGGAAAGTGAAGTGGTTCGAATAAGATTGGCGGTTTTAAAATCGTTGAGAAAATAACTAACACCCACGGCAGCCGGCCTGATTTCGCTATTCTGAGCAATAGCAGCAGTAAACAGGAAATTCATGCCCAGGAGAACGGCTAGAATCTTCTTCATAAAGAGATAGTTTGGTTTGATATACTAAACAAAAATAACGGGTCTGCCTTATTTCGAGAAATAAATTATTCCCCTCATATTCATGGTTTTGCACAGTTTCCCAGGGGTCGGCGCCGAACGATTGTTATGGTCGGGCATAATAGCGGGCCTGAAGCATTTTGTCTTCCCCGTAAATGTCTTCATGAAACAGAATCTGACCTTTGCGAGCCTCGCAGGTAAGGTAGCGAATGTAAACCGGCAGGCGGTTACGCACAGCGATATGCTTTTTCACTTTTTGCTTTAACCACGAATTCAACGAATCCTCTACAGGCGAAACACTCCCGTCTTTCCGCAACGGATGATCGTACCGAATGATGTTTTGCGCCAGTTTATCCCAGGCTTGTACCCGCACACAACCATGACTTAGCGATCTTGAATCGCGGGCAAAGAGGTAGCGCTGGTTGGTATCGTGCAGATAAACGGCGTATTTGTTGGGGAAATTGAACTTTAATATACCCAGGGCATTATCGTCACCACTACCCTGCACCACTTTATAAGGAATGCCCTTGCTGTATTTACTCCATTCAACCGTATATGGATCCACTTCGTTACCTTCTTTATCAATCAGACTGAATCCTTTTTTAGCGAGGTATCCAGGATCTTTTTTTACCGCCGGCAAAATCTCTTTTACAATAATGCTGGTTGGAACCGTCCACTGCGGATATGTGATCAGTTCAGAAATGGCACTGGTGAGCTGAGGCGTCCTTGTATTGGGTTTGCCGCAAATGATTTTTGATTCCAGTGCTACGGAGTCGCCCTGATGCAGCGCCATATTGTAGCCCGCAATATTCACCCACACATATCTGCCAGGCAATGTATCAGGTAGATGCTTAAACTTATCCAGGGTAATGGCAATTCTGGCAAACCGATCGTCATCGGTCATATTCAACACACGCACGGTACCCTCTCCCGCTTTTCCATCCACAGTGATACGTTGATCTTCCTGAAATTTTTTCACGGCGGCAGCCAACGTTATTGAGTCGACGGCTAAGCTGTCATGGCTCAAATACCCTGCCTCAAACAACCTTGTTTGCAGCGCTTTCTTAAAACCTTCTCCCGACTTGGGTGATGGCACTTCGGTAAAACGCCGATCCGACATTTGATCAACAAATTTCGGGAGTGCCTGCAGTAATGCTACATAATCAGGATGCCTGGGTTCCAGACCATAAAATGCGAGTGAAAGAGAATGATTATTACGTGCGGCCGCCAGGCGTTGGGTATAAAAGTTTGCAGGTAGGACACTGTCTTTACGAGCCGTAAGGCTGTCTGCAGGGATACGGCCCAGGCGCAGATCATGGATCACCCTGAAAAAGGCATCTGTCAATAGAATATCAGCTTTGGCCCATTGTACGGCGTCGCGTCGTGCTGCTTTAGCTAAGGTGTCGAGCTCCATGGCGGATCGTATGCCGCTAAGCTGGCCAAAATGATAATGCTCGGGAAAAAGTCCACGATAACGAGCCTGTTCTATGAACTTATAAAAAGAATCAGCCACAGGTTGCCAGTTGCCGGCCGAAGACCAAACGGTGCGATACTGCCCTTCGCTGTAATAAGGTGCAATCAATTCGCTATCGAACAACTCAGTGCTATCGTGCCAGGGCGATTGTCCGGAGGCGAAACCCTCCAGTGCAAGCCGAATATGTTCAGTAGTCTTATTAGCCAGTTCTTCTGGAGAAATGGCCAGATCTGGTTGTACTTCGGAGCCGCCAGCCATGCCGCAGCCAGCCAAAACAGGTACAATTAAAAAAAGCCAGCGTCGGGAGAATGTGGGTTGAAGCATACAGGAAATGCGGACAGCACTAAAATTACGCCCGCAATTTACAGATAAATCGGCATGCAAAATGGTTGCATTGCACAACTAGCCTAACTGCCCAAGCGGCTCCACGGCCAGTACGGCTTCCAGATTTATTGGACCGTAAATATGAGGAAAAGTATCCTGTGCACCTCCAGACCATTCCTGAATGTACTGGCTGCTAAGGCGGTCGGTATCAATAAAAAGCTTTACCAGCCCCTGCCGGCCGTTAAAATAACGTTGCAGGGTATCTTCCACCTGATAGGCTTCGCTGCAATGAATAAACCCTTCTTCCCGAAGCGAATCAGCCTCGTAGGATCCTGTGGCCTGAGCGTTGTGCCATGCCTCGGCGGTAGTAATATGATAGATCAATGGCATCTTCGTTACTATTTTAGGCGGGAGTTTTGAGTAATAATCCGATTCACCTGATTTTCCCGCATTGCAAGATCAAGTAAACCGATAGCGGTGACCGCTTCAACAATGACCGGTGCCCGTAAAGCGACACAAAGATCGTGGCGACCTTTCACCGAAAAATCTTCTACCTCGCCGCTGTCCCAGTTCAGACTATTTTGAGGTTTAGGGGTAGATGCCGTGGGTTTGATAGCAAGGCGAAAAACAATTTCATTTCCATTGCTGATTCCACCTACAACACCGCCGGCATGATTGGTTCTGGTTTTGCCCTCGTTGTTTATAATAGCATCGTTGTGTTGGGACCCGAACATTTTGGCTGCGGCAAAGCCTGCTCCAAACTCCACACCTTTTACGGCCGGTATTGAAAACAGCAAATGAGCCATTTGCGATTCTACCGAATCAAAAAACGGTTCCCCCCACCCTGCGGGCACGCCATTTATGCGGCACTCAACCAAACCACCTACGGAATCTTTCGCGTCTATAGCTTTCTGCAAACCTTTTTCAGTATCAGTTTCCCCGGCGATCTCCACCACCGCCGCTTCAATGCTTATGCTTAAGGGAGCAGTGCTCAAAATTTTACGTGCGATGCTGCCGGCAGCAACAAGGCCCGTTGTGAGCCGGGCGCTGAAATGACCACCTCCCCGATAATCTTCATTACCTCCATATTTCTGATGGGCCACAAAATCAGCGTGGCCGGGCCGGGGAAAACTGCGCTGCTTTTCATAGTCGGCGCTTCGCGTATTGTTGTTTTCGAAATAAATCATGACCGGAGCTCCGGTCGTATGCTCATTGAATACGCCAGATCTGATAAGCGGATAATCTGCCTCCTGCCTGGGTGTAGTGCCCTTTTGAGTGCCGCCTTTACGCCGCTCAAGGTCGGGCAACAGGTCGGCTTCGGTGAGAGGAAGTCCAGCCGGACAACCGTCGATCACCACACCAACAAGGGGTCCATGTGACTCACCAAATATTTGTACTCGAAATTGTTGTCCAAAACTGTTCATAGTTCTCCGAAGTTAGGCATCAGTATAAGTAAAATGCAGCGAAGGCCTGTCTATTTTAGCACCTAAATGCTCCAGATGATCGTAAAAATCTGGATAAGACTTTTCTACTGCCTTGAATTCGTCAATAGAAACGGGACTGTCGGCCTTCAAAGCCGCGGTAGCGCAAGCCATCGCGATGCGGTGATCGTGGCGCGAATGAACCGCAGCTCCATTCAACCGTCCGCTACCATGAATGATCATCTTGTCGCCATCCAATTCAATCGACAGGCCCATTTTTCCGAACTCCTGCTGCAGCGTTATTGCGCGGTTACTTTCTTTATGGGTCAGTCTGCCGGCACCCGTTAATGTAGTAGTGCCCTTGCAAAATGCTGCCAGTGCAACCAGCGGAGGAAAGAGATCGGGACAATCGGTCGCATCAAACTCGAAGCCCTGCAGGGCAGCAGGATGAAGATCAATTTGCTTACCGTCCATGGCAATGCCAGCATGGGCACGCATCAACGCTTCGATGATCGCGCGATCGGCCTGTGTGGAAAGCAGGTCGAGCCCTCGAACCCGAACAGGTCCGGCAATAGCTCCTGCCACCAGCAGGAAGGCAGCACCGCTCCAGTCGCCCTCCACCTCGTATTCCACCTGTTCTGGTGCCGCAGAAATCTGCCCTGCTTTGAAAACAAACTCCTGATAATCTCTGTTTTCAGGAAGGTACATTCCGAAACGACTCATCACATCAAGTGTAAGGTCAATATAGGGTTTGCTCTTCAGGTCGCGAACACGTAATGTTGTGTCCTGCAACAATACCCCCTTTTCCATAAAAGATGCACTATAAGCCATCAACAGCCCGGTTAAAAACTGACTGCTAAGGCTGCCGTCAACTTCCAGATCAACCGGGAGTAACGGCCCCCTGATTTGTAGTGGCAGCCTGCCTTCATTACTGGAAACCGACACACTCAACTGTGGTAAAATCTGATCGAAAAAATCCATCGGCCGGGTTACGAGACTCCCGCTGCCTTCAATCGTCAAAGTCTGACTACTCAAAGCCGCCAGCGATGTGAACATCCGGATGCTCAAACCACTTTCGCCGCAATGAATACGACTGTCCAACGGCTGTACGCCCTGGCTTTCAATTCGAAGTTCGTTTGGCCCGGGATACAATTTTGCTCCCAGCTTTTGAATAATATCGATGGCAGCACGGTCGTCGTTGCTATGGCCAGGATGATATATATAAGCAACTCCCCGATGAAGCAAGGCCGCTGCACAAGCCCGCTGCATGGAACTTTTAGATGCGGGTGCCTGTATGGTGCCTTGTAGCTGGGAAGGATGGATGCGTATGGGCATTCTTTTAAAAAATTAAAAAAGTCAATAATTATGGAAGAATGGGAAATGGAAAGTGGAAAGTGGGGAGTGATTGAGATATTGTTGAGGAGTATATTTAACTCAATGTCAAAATAAATTCCCTCAACCGATCCATTTCAATTGCCTTTACCTTTCCTTTCCCCAGCTTTTCAAGCAACACATAATTCATCACCGCCCGTTCCCTCTTTTTGTCCATCTTCAATATCTCAAACGTACGCTCACGGTCGAAATCTAACTTCGCCGGAAGGCCGTAGCGTTCGATAAGTTTTTCTACTCTCAATGCCTCTTTAAACTTCAGAAGTTTCTCTGACAGACGGGCGGCAAAGTTCATTCCAATAGCCACCGCTTCGCCATGCATCAGGTTGTATTTAGTTTCGATAGCATGACCGAGGGTATGACCGAAATTCAACAGTCGTCGATCACCCTGTTCTGTTTCATCAGCCTGCACCACTTTAGCTTTCAACAAAGCATTTCGTTGTACCAGGTCGCAAACAGATTTCTGCCGTTTTTGAAAATGGCGGAGAGAAAGCGTTTCCAGTTCGCGAAACAGGGCGGCATCACGTATACAGGCGTGTTTGATGATTTCAGCAAATCCATTTCGCCATTCCGTTTCCGGCAGGGAACGCAGAAAAGCCATATCGTGCAAAATAAAATTCGGCTGCCTGATCACACCAACCAGGTTCTTGTAGTCGCCTACGTCCACACCATTCTTACCACCTATTGAAGCATCTACCAGAGCCAACAGGCTGGTTGGCAAAAAGCCAAAACGCAACCCGCGCATATACACCGAAGCCAAGTAGCCAGTAATGTCGGTAACAACACCACCTCCAACTCCTACCAATACAGTCTTCCGGTCCACCTCCCAATCAATCAGTTGCTGAACCATTCTATCAACTGTTGCCTGTTTCTTGTGTTTTTCTCCTGGCTCCAGCACCAGCACTCGCCAGGGTTTGAACCGCCTGGCATGAGCCTGCTGAATATTAGAGTCGGTAATCAATACTGTATGGCGAGGCTCCGTTATTTCTTTCAAACGACTGATACTGGAAGCAAAGTAAAAATCCGTTGCCCCGCTACCGAATTGTATTTTCTTCTTTTTATTCATAGTGAAAAGCTAGCTCAGGAATCGAGAATTTTCTTCTGATGATTGATGCTTTCCATGTGTACAGCGTCAAAATAACGAGTGATGAATTCGCGGCTCAGCCCAAGTTTGTCACCTTTTTGAGTAGCTTTTTCTATGATCTCGTTCCAACGATTGGTTTGCAGAATGGTGATATTGTTACTTTTTTTGTATTGACCAATCTGTTCAGCAATCTTCATGCGCTTACCAAGTATCTGCATCAGCTCATCGTCGAGATGATTGATCTGCTGACGAAGTTTTTCCAGCGCCGCATGATATTCTTCCGAGTTTACATCTTCTTTTCGCCAGATGATGGAGTCCAGCATTTCCGCCAGTCGCTCAGGAGTAACCTGTTGCTTGGCATCGCTCCAGGCATTATCCGGATCAATATGACTTTCTATCATGAGCCCGTCAAAGTCCAGATCAATGGCCCGTTGCATTACATCAAGCAAGATGTCGCGGCGTCCGCAGATATGGGAAGGATCGTTGATAATTGGCAGTTCGGGATGCTTCAATTTCATATCAATCGCCAAATGCCACATGGGAGCATTTCGGAATTCGGTATTGCCATAGCTGGAAAAACCGCGATGAATGAGTCCAATCTGCTTTATGCCAGCGCGGGCCACACGTTCAACCGCGCCTGACCAGAGTTCGAGGTCGGGATTGATCGGGTTTTTAATAAGAACGGGTACGTCTACACCACGTAAGGCGTCTGCCACTTCCTGTACGCTGAACGGGTTAACCGTGGTACGGGCACCAATCCATAATACATCCACGTCAAAAGTAAGCGCATCCTGTACCTGCTTGCCGGTAGCTACTTCAACCGTCGTTGGCAGACCGGTTATTTTTTTGGCCTGTTGCAACCAGGGAAGCCCTTTCGCGCCAATTCCTTCAAACATTCCCGGTTTGGTGCGTGGTTTCCAGATACCGGCTCTGAGCATATCTACTTTTCCGGTTGCTGCCAGCCGCTGTGCAGTCGCCAGCACCTGCTCTTCTGTTTCGGCGCTGCAGGGTCCACTGATGATCAGTGGTCGCTTTTTCCAGGCCTGCTGCGTTGCCTGTGCCGATGATTTTTCTGCTGTTTCCATAATTTTTGAAGTATTAAAGATATTAAGAGTTGCTTGTTTAGGCTCTTGAATTTGGTTGATTGAGGATTCTTCGTATGCCGTTTGCTTTTTCCATCAATTGCCGCAGCCCTTCTTCGTCGGCGGCTTCAATGCGGTCTCTGAACTGACATAACTGATCAATATGCTCATTTAACACGTCCAGTACATGATGCCTGTTTTGAATAAAAATAGGTACCCACATGTTCGGATTGCTTTTAGCCAGGCGAACAGTGCTTTCAAAACCCGCCGATGCCATTTCGAAAATGGCCTGTTCTTCCTGTTCCTTTTCCAATACGGTATTGGCAAGTGCAAACGAGGTAATATGTGAAATATGGCTCACGTAGGCAGCATGCAAATCGTGTGCGCCCGCTTCCATCTCCAACAGGTGCATCCCGATCTTGCGATACATGGCGCGGGTCCAATCCAGCGCATCGGGATCAGTTTCGGTGGCATTGCAGATAATAACCGCCTTGTTGGCAAAAGCATCGGATCTGGCTGCCGCGGGGCCACTGTATTCAGTTCCCCACATGGGATGCGTGGCCACAAAGCGACCGCGTCGTGGATGATCTTTAACAGATTCGATCAATATTGACTTGGTAGAACCAAGGTCGATCACAATTTGCTGATCGATGCGATCAAGCAGCGAGGGTAATAGCTTTTGGAGACCATCGACTGGTATGGACAATATCAACACCTGGGCCCGTTCAATCGCTTCGTCCAGGTCTACCATTTCATCCACCAGCTCCAGTTCCAGGGCTTGTTGAGCATGCACCGGATTGGCATCCACTCCCAGCAGCCGACCTGCCAACTTCTTTTCATGCAGGCGTATGGCCAGCGATCCTCCTATAAGGCCAACACCAATTACTGCAACACATTTTCTTTCCATGTTCTTATTTTTTCTTATCAGCGATCTTCTTCATTGCCTGTTCCAGTACAGAAACAGGACTGCAAAGACTGATGCGTACATATTTTTCCCCAGCCGAACCAAAAATTCCACCCGGCGTAATGAACACACCGGCTTTATGCAACAGTTCGTCGCTCAACGCATATCCGTCGGCATATTTTGCAGGCACGGCACCCCACACAAACATACCAGTCTGCTGCCTGTCGTAACGAACCTTCAGCTGTTCGAACAACTCAAATGCCTTCTGCTGCCGATGGCGATAAACATCATTCATAGAATCGTACCACTCCCTGCCGAGTGAAAGCGCCCGAACGGCAGCATGCTGTATGGGTAAAAACATGCCACTGTCCATATTCGACTTAAAGCGCAATACTTCTGCAATTCGCCCACCTGAGCCACAAAGCATACCCACCCGCCAACCAGCCATATTGTGCGATTTGCTGAGGCTGTTCAATTCAAGTACATAGCCCCCTGCGCCTTCAACCGAAAGGATGCTCAGCGGTTGGTCGTTCAGGATGAAACTATAAGGATTGTCGTTGACCAGCAGAATATGATGCTTTTTTGCAAAAGCTACCAGGGCTTCCAGCGCTTCCGCATCTGCCGCCCGACCGGTTGGCATATGCGGATAATTCACAAACATCAACTTCACCTTGCTCAACCCCTTTCTGCTAAGCCGCTCCAGGTCGGGCAGATATCCGTTTTTTTCTTTCAACTTATACTCTACACATTTGGCCCCTGCCAGCTTCACTGCCGCCCGATAGGTGGGATAGCCAGGATTGGGCACCAGTACTTCGTCTCCTTTGTCTAGGTATGTCATACAGATATGCATGATTCCTTCTTTGCTTCCCAACAGTGGCAGGATATCGGTTTCCGGATCCAGCGATACATTGTACCAGTTCAGATACCAGACAGCCATCGCCTGTCGCAAAGCCGGCACTCCCTTGTACGACTGATAAGCATGGTTTCCCGGTGCCGCAGCCGACTCCTGCAATGCTGCTATTACATCGGGATGCGGCGGAAGATCGGGGCTGCCAATACCCAGATTAATGATTTCCCGACCAGCCTGCCGCAGCTGTTCAATTTCGCGGAGCTTTTGCGAAAAATAATATTCACCGATGCCGTCGAGGCGTTTGCTGGGAATCATTGGCAAATTGTTGAGTTGTTGAATTCTTGAGTTGTTGAATTGTTGAGTTGTTGAATTGTTGAGTTGCTTGGCTGTTCGTAAGTTTAGTTGTTTAGTGGCTTAATCGTTCGGTTGTTTAACTGTTGGTCGTTTCGCTTTTAATTAGTTGATCTGATTTC
The DNA here is from genome assembly GCA_046297935.1 of Chitinophagaceae bacterium. Classification (GTDB taxonomy): domain Bacteria; phylum Bacteroidota; class Bacteroidia; order Chitinophagales; family Chitinophagaceae; genus CAYMZZ01. Next base: position 30,981 of record JBKBHA010000007.1, on the reverse strand, counting down.
GATTTCATCTTTCATTCTACCTCACGCATTGTCATTTCAGCTTTTTTTGCAGTTACAACAACATGACTGCACACCTAACAATTCAACAACTCAACAATTCAACAATTCAACTATCAGGTCTCCCCCCCCTCTTATATATTCCATACACTTTCAGTTCTTCCACTTTCGAACTTATATCCTTCAACACGGCTTCGAAATCGCTGCGTTGATCAAATTCCATATCTACATGAAATCCGTATTTGAAGTCGGTGCCGGGTATGGGGCAGCTTTGAAGTTTGCTCAAATTGATGCCCCTATCTGCAATGCTGCTGAGCACAGCTACCAGGCTACCCCGAGAGTTATCGGTATGAAAATATACCGATGCCTTGTCGGCCTGGGCAATTTCAGTCCCGCCGTTACCCTTCGCCAGAATCAGAAACCGGGTATAGTTTTTTTTCAGCGTGTGGATATTGGGAGCAAGAATTTCAAGGCCATATAGTTCTGCTGCCAGCTTACTGGCAATTGCGGCGATGTGCTTGCTCTGGCGTTGCTGAATATGTCGCGCACTCAACGCGGTATCATCGGTTTCCACCAGTTTCCACTTATGGGTATCCAAAAAATCGTAACACTGCTGCAATGCCATGGTATGTGAGTGAACTTCGCGTATGTCTTCGAGTTTCACACCTGGATTGACCAGCAGATGTTGCCGGATATGCAGGTAAACTTCACCAACTACCAGTAAATCGCTTTTATGAAGCAGATTATAGTTGGCCAGAATGCTTCCGGCAATTGAATTCTCGATGGCCATTACCCCCGCCTGCGTATTTCGGTTATCTGAAGCAGCTGTTACCACCTGCCGGAAAGTGTCGCAGGGAACAACCTGCACCTGTTTGCCAAAAAACTGTCGGGCTGCTACCTGATGGAAGCTGCCTTCATAGCCCTGAATGGCTACCGGCAATGTTGCCATTTCGATTCTGGATTCCTGTTGTGCCTGCCTGGGACTCATACTATAGTTTACCGACAAGATTTTTTCAAATGATTATAAAACAAGAATCCCGACCTTCTGGCCGGGATTCTTTATGTTGATCTCTTTTAGTTCTCGCTGAGTTCAATCAAAGCATTCCCGGCCTCTTTGCAAAAAAGAAGTAGTAAAAATAAAAACCGAAAAATGCCTTGTGTTGATTCATGTGGAAACAAATATAAACAGGAAGCGCAATTCAAAAAAATAAAATTGTTTAATCTTTTCGCTTCCCGCCGGTTTGCGCATCGTTCATTCTGATTTTACGACCGCGATAATTCTTACCATCAATTGCGCGGATCATTTTTTTGGCAGCAGCCGGCTCTACTTCAACCCAACTGTTCATTTCACGCATATCAATTCTGCCAAGCACATCTTTTCTGAGATCACTCATGTCGAGGATGAACTGCAGAAAACTGGCTTTGTAAAATCCGTCCTTGGTGCCAAGATTTACAAACAGTCGTTGGTATTCGCCCTTCTCACCAAAACTCCTACCCCGCGTATCTCTGCTGGGCTGGTTGCTGCGGGCAGCACCACGGTCATCGCGCATGTTAAGGTCGGCAGCGTTTTCATAATATTTCAGAAAACGATCGAATTCCAATGCCGCTACCCGTTGAAGTATTTCTTCTTTGTCAACGTTTTCAAATTTTTCACGCAGCACCGGCAGGTAGGTTTCGTATTCCCCATGACTGATATCGGCCTGCAACATGCGATCAATGAAATGGAAGAACTGTTTGCGACAAACGTCTTTGCCGCTGGGGATATCCATTTTATGCATCTTGGTATTGAGCATGCGCTCAATCTGCCGAACGCGTTGAACCTCCCGGGGTGTTACAATAGAAAGAGAAATACCGCTTCTACCAGCCCGGCCTGTGCGTCCACTTCGGTGAGTATACACTTCAATATCGTCGGGCAGTTCATAATTGATTACATGGGTAATACCCTGTACATCGATACCACGGGCGGCCACATCGGTGGCGATCAGCAATTGAATGCTTTTTTCCCGAAAGCGTCCCATCACTTTATCGCGCTGCTGCTGGGTCAAGTCGCCGTGCAATGCTTCAATATCGTAGCCTTCACGTATCAGTTGCTCGGTGATTCCCTGGGCATCGGCCTTGGTGCGGGTGAAAATAATGCCGTATATACCGGGGTTAAAATCGATTATCCGTTTCAGGGTCTCGTAACGGTTTACGTGTTGAGTGTTATAATATTGGTGATCGATATTGGCGTTCCCTGAGTTGACCTTGCCGATGGTTATTTCAAAAGGCGATTCCATGTACCGCTTGCTCACCTTCTTAATTTCGGGCGGCATGGTAGCACTAAACAACCAGGTGCTTTGGCGGTTAGGCGTGTTCTTCAGGATAAACTCTATATCGTCCTGAAAACCCATGTTCAACATCTCATCAGCCTCATCCAGTACCACATATTCAATATGCTCCAGGTCGATTGCTTTCCGTTCAATCAGGTCGATCAGCCTGCCAGGGGTGGCTACCACTACCTGTACGCCTTTTTTCAGTTCACGGATCTGCTCGCCAATAGAAGCACCACCGTAAACCGCAGCAATGCCAATGGGCATTTTTTTACTTCTGAAATTTTTCAGATCGGTGCTGATCTGGAGGCAAAGCTCACGCGTTGGACAAATGACCAGTGCCTGCGGATGCTTTTGATCGCGGCTCACCAGTTGAAGCAGGGGCAATCCAAAGGCGGCCGTTTTGCCTGTGCCGGTTTGTGCCAGGCCCACAAAATCGCGGGTGCCCTGTATCAAAACGGGAATAGCTTTTTCCTGAATGGGTGTTGGAGTAGTAAACCCCAGTGCAGCAATGGATTGCAGAATTCCTTCGTCGAGACCCAGTGCAGCAAATGTAGATGAAGACATGTATGTAAATTATAATATTCCGGTACGAAAGTGGGCAAAGGTACACTATTGATAGATAGCAGACCCGCTATTTAACGTTGTAGCCTGAGAAACAGACACAAAAAAGCCATCCGCCTGTTGGGGGATGGCCTTCGGAAACCGGACATAGTCCGATAACCTTATTTTTTCAGAGAGTCGATTGCAGCAGAAGCAGCAGAGTCAACCTTAGCTGCAGCAGAATCAATCGCGTTCTTAGCGCTGTCAGCAACATTATCAACAGCTTCTTCAATTTTATTTGCAGTGCTGTCAACTGTTTCTTTAGTTTCACCTTCGTTGTTACATGCTACAAAACCAAGGCTGGCAACGGCCAGAACGATGAAAAGCTTTTTCATTTCAGTGTGTTTTTTGAATTGATTTGTGAAATATTTCAGGGATTAATACCGGGTTGGGAAAAAGGTAACCCGGTTTTTTAATTTTTTTTTCAGACTGGGGGCGGGTTACTATTTTTAAAAAAATGTATTAAAAACAGGCGCGTGAAACCGGAGCAAAACGAAAAGACGCTATTGAAGGGGCTGGCACGAAACGACAGAGAGGCGGCCGAACGGATCTATAAAGACAATTACGGAATAGTTCAGTCGCTGATTATCAACAACAACGGAACGGTAGACGATGCCCGCGACGTGTTTCAGGAAGCCATGATCGTGCTCTATGAAAAGGCCAGTACTGGCCAGTTGGAGCTACATTGCCAGATCAGGACCTATGTGTATTCGGTAGCACGTCGAATCTGGCTGAAGCGACTTCAGCAGCAAAGCCGGTTTGTGGGCGACTTGAACATGACTGAAACGGTGGTATCGGTTGACGATGATCTGGACGAACACCAGCGAAGAGATCAGGAGTTTGGGATGATGGAAAAAGCGATACTGAGCCTGGGCGAACCCTGCCGCGGATTGCTGGAAGCATTTTATGTACAACGCAGGTCGATGCAGGAAATAGCCGGCGATTTTGGATATACGAATGCAGAAAATGCAAAAACGCAGAAGTACAAATGCCTGATGCGTTTGAAAAAAATATTTTTTTCGCACTACAAAAACGGGAACAGTGATGAATGAGCAACATGAACTGACGATGCTTGACGCGGTAGAACGCTATATCCGCGGCGAAATGGGGCCGGAAGAGCGCCTGCAGTTTGAAAATCTGCGCAAGTCAAACAGCGAAGTGGATCAACTGGTAGTGGAGCATACCTTGTTTCTACAACAGATGAATCGGTTTGCAGAGCGCCAACAGTTCAGGCAAAGCCTGCACAATATTCACCATGATCTGGCCGAAACTCATCAAATACCGGCGGACCGCCCAAGCAGGAAGGCGCGCCTCGTTTATTTATGGACACGTTATCGCAGGGTTGCCGCTATCGCGGCTACAATTGCCGGCATTACAGCCATCACTTTTAACTCGTTGATCTGGAAATTTTCTCCTGCTAAAGACAGTAATTCAGGCCTCGAACAACTCAGCTACCAACTTTCTTCCCACGAAGGTCAGTTGAAAGAGGTGAAAAAAGATATTGATAGGGTGAAGGATTCCCTTATGAACCTGACCGAGGCGGCCGCTTTTGAAGCAAAAGTGGGCGGAACCGGGTTTCTGATTGACGGAAAAGGACTGATGATTACTAATGCCCATATTGTTCAAAAATCGAAGAACGTGCGTGTGGTGAACAACAAAGGCCAGGAATTTCGTGCATTTGTGGTGAAGCTCGATGTAAACCGCGATGTGGCGTTCATCAAAATCGATGACCCCCGCTACAAATCGGTCAGCTCACTTCCGTATGGAATAAGAAAAGGAACTTCTCAATTGGCGGAACCCGTGTTTACTCTCGGATTCCCTCGCGATGAGATAGTATATGGGGAAGGCTACCTGAGTGCGAGCACCGGCTACCGGGGCGACACGCTGAGTTGCCAGATAGCTGTGCCAGCTAACCCCGGCAACAGTGGAGGCCCGGTATTCAACAATCGCGGCGAAGTAATAGGCATACTCTCCGCCCGTGAAACCAAGGTGCAGGGCGCAACCTTTGCTGTGCAGTCAAAGTATATTTTTGCAGCACTGGAAGACCTTCGGAAAAACAAGATCTACGAAGGCGTGAAATTGCCTACACGTTCCAGCATCTCACACCTGAACAAAGTGCAGCAGGTAGAGAAAATAAAAGATTTCATTTATGTAGTTAAAGCCGATCTGGCACAATAAAAAAAGCGGGGTTGATTTGATCAGCCCCGCTTTTTTTCTTTATCCAGTTTATTTCCAAAGATACTCAGGGTACTCTCCAGCATTGATCAACGTACGAAGACTCTGTTCTACAAACGGCGCATCTTCCTTGTACGTAACGCCAAACCAGTTGGAAGTGGTTGGTATAATCTCCACCCTTCCGCCTTCCTTAATAAACCGGTCGGCAACGATTGGAATAAAGAATTCAGATTTCATTTCCTGGCCATGGTTGGCTAGAAACTCCCTGAACAATTGCTGGGTATAGGAAAAATAGGAAGGATGAAAACACCAGAAGTTCATTGAAACCCTCGTGTCCATCGGAAGTTCTTTTGGTTCCAGACCGTCTTCTACCAGAATCTTGCCGTCCTTTTTGGCGATGTTGATGCGTTCGGTAATTGCAGCCAGGTTGCCCAGTTTATCCAAACTGCAAACCCCACGGTTAACGGTTCCGTGCTCAGACAGTGTGCGCAACAAATCATAGCCTATAATGGCATAATTTTTTTCGCTGCAATCTTTCGTCAGGAACTCGGCTGCTCTGTCAAATGCATTATGTCCGTAAAAATCATCGGCATTGATCACAGCAAATGGCTCACCTACTTCTTCCATAGCACAAAGCACAGCATGCGAAGTACCCCAGGGCTTTTGCCGCTCTTTGGGAAACTCGTATCCTTCTGTGTACGCATCCATATCCTGATACACATACGCGGTCTGTACCTTTCCCTGTAATTTTGGCTCGAAAATGGATTTGAAATTGTCTGCAAATTCGCGCCGGATCACAAACACTATTTTTCCGAATCCTGAACGGATGGCATCATAAATGGAATAATCCATAATGGTTTCGCCACCGGGGCCAAATCCCTGGATTTGTTTCATACTTCCGTAACGCGAGGCCATGCCGGCTGCGAGAATCACTAAGGTAGGTTGCATAATGGTTAATTTGCGGCACAAAATAAAGTAAAATACCCAAGGCTCATAGTGTTTTATGACTTCATTCCGTCCTCATTTACCGGTTCCGCTGAATGATCTTTCGCAGTTCTACCCTTCTGTTCAGGAGGTGCAGGTACTTCGACTCGATCTATTGCATCCGGTCATTTCGGGCAACAAATGGTTCAAACTGCGTTTTTATCTTGAGGATGCAAAAAAGCGAAACGCCGCCGAACTGGTCACCTGGGGTGGACCCTGGTCCAACCATATAGTTGCAACGGCCGCCGCTTGTGCGTCGGAAGGCATTCCCTGCACTGGTTTGATAAGAGGTGAAGAACCGTTGAAATGGTCGGCTACCTTACAACTTGCCGCTGATTATGGCATGAAATTGCGCTTTCTGCCTCGAGCAGACTATGATCTCGAAAAACTACCTGCAGATCTGGATGATGAATCCATTTATCAGGTGCCGGCAGGAGGATATGGAATAAATGGAGCCCTTGGAGCATCCGGCATACTGGATCAGATGAACAGCCCTTTTACACATCTGCTTTGTGCCGTAGGCACCGGCACCATGCTGGCAGGGTTGATCAATCGATGTTTTAAACAACATCACATTACAGGAATTTCTGCACTCAGCGGCCATCCTGAACTGGAGGCAAGGGTTAGCAATTTGTTAACAACCACCGATGTAAACTGGCATATACTTCGCGAATTTAGTTTTGGAGGCTATGCAAAATACAGCCCTCAATTGATTGATTTTATGAATGAATTCTATCGAAAGACCCATATTCCTTCCGATTTTGTATACACCGGTAAACTATTTTACGCCATGGAAGCGTTGTTAGCAGCGGGCCATTTTCCTGATCATGCACGTCTTCTGCTGATACATAGTGGCGGACTTCAGGGAAATCAATCACTGGAAGGCCGGCTGGTCTATTAATTCTGATGTTATAATATTATCTTTGAATGTTTGAGAAAGTCGAAAACGACGGCATATCCTACTATGAAGAAATTGACAGCATACCTGATACCCTTATTATTTTTTCCATTGGCGATCATGGCGCAGGACACACTGCCCAATTTTTCGGTGCGCAACATAGGCGAAAACAGGATTGTACTGGGCTGGGTTAACAATTTCGAAAATGTGAGACAAATTAACATTCAACGTTCTTTCGACAGTTTGAAAAACTTTAAGACCATTCTTTCTGTAGCAGACCCCAGCAGCCCGGAGAACGGGTATGTAGACAACAAAGCGAACAACGACCGGATGTTTTATCGGATCTATATTCAACTGGACAAGGGTGTATATTTTTTCAGTGATTCAAAACGTCCGGTATGGGATACCAGCAGCCTGGTTGCGGCGCGATTGCAAAAGCAACAAAACACGAAAATCTTTCAGATGCCGAATTTTGTAGATTCGGTTAATAGTGCCCCCAGTGTTGGCAACGACAACAAACCCAAGCCCGTACGTTGGATACCTTCTCCCCATATCTTCACCAACAGCAACGGTTATATTAAAGTGACCTTACCGGACGCTGACATTAAAAAGTACAGCATCAAAGTATTCACTTTAGAAGATGAGTTGTTGTTTGAGCTCAAGGATATGCCACGGCAGCGATTTCAACTGGATAAATCAAACTTTGGCAGCTCAGGTTGGTTCAATTTTGAGCTGTATGAGGAAGGCAAGCTGAAAGAAAAGAATAAATTCTTTTTGCCGAAAGAATTTTAAGCTTCCTGCAGCCAGGGCATTAAGCTGATATCGAACACCTCTTCAAAATGGCGGGCCACATGCGATTTTACTTCCGCCATATCTACCCTGCCGCCCAATTCCTTTTCAAGTGAAGTAACCTGTTTATCGGGTATGCCGCAGGGCACAATCATGTTAAAATAATCGAGGTTGGTGTTTACGTTCAACGCAAAGCCGTGCATGGTAATCCATCTGCTGCTTCGAACACCTATTGCGCAGATTTTTCGCTCCCGCCCTTTTATATCAGGATCGAGCCAAACACCTGTTTCGCCAGCAGACCGGCTGCCACTCAGGCCATAATCAGCCAGCGTTCTAATAACTACCTCTTCAATATTGCGAAGGTATTTGCCGATATCGGTGTAAAAATGCTCAAGATCGAAGATTGGATAACCTACCAGTTGTTCCGGCCCGTGAAAAGTAATATCGCCGCCCCGGTTGGTTCGGAAATATTCAATGCCCATTCGCTTCAGGTGTTCTTCACTCATCAACACATTGCCCTCATTTCCGCTTTTGCCCAATGTAAACACGGGCGGGTGTTCCACATATAAAAGATAGTGCCGGGTTTCGCCTTCGAAAGCCGATCCCTGTTCCTCTGCCTGGCGCCGCGCCGCTTTCACCGCGAGGTTTTCCTGCATCAGCAACTCCTGCAAATCCCAGGCATCTTTGTAAGACATATTACCCAGGTCACGAAACAGTACATTTTGCATGAATATTCAATTGTAAGTAGCCGGTTTCTGCTCAGATGGCGACCAGCAAGCAGCAAAATTAATTAAAAAGCCGAAGCTTTACCTTTGCGCAAAATTCGATGCATGTCAGATCAAAGTCAGCCTTTACCAGAACCGGACCGGGACGCTACGGAAGCCGGCGACGAGCTCTATGAGCGATTTAGCTTCCGCACCGATAAGGGTCAGGAGCCTCTGCGCATCGACAAATTCCTGATGAACCGGATTGAAGGCGCCACGCGTAACAAATTGCAGCAGGCGATCAATGCGGGTATGGTGTTGGTAAACGGTAAGTCCGTACGACCCAATTACAAGGTGAAAGCACTGGAAGATATACTGGTGTATAGCGATATGAGTCCGGAAGATACTGACGTAGTGCCGGAAAAAATGGAGCTGAATATAGTGTATGAAGACTCCTCTTTGATGATCATCAATAAGCCTGCGGGCATGGTTGTGCACCCGGGAAGCGGTAATTATTCCGGTACCCTGCTGAACGGTGTGGCTTATTATCTGCAACAGCAACAGCCAGGCATTTCCGAAGAAAGCCTGCCGCGCTTTGGCCTCGTTCACCGGATCGACAAAAACACCAGCGGTCTTCTGGTTCTCGCAAAAACCGATAAGGCCATGCGACAGTTGGCCAAACAGTTCTTTGACCATACTATCCAGCGGCAATACATGGCCCTGGTATGGGGCGATATGGAGGCGGACAGTGGAACAATTGTAGCTCATGTGGGGCGGCATCAGCGCTTTCGCAAATTATTTGAAGCCTATCCCGAGGGCGACCATGGGAAAGAGGCCATAACCCATTACGAAGTACTGGAAAGATTTGGCTACGTTACGTTGGTTCAGTGCGTGCTCGAAACAGGACGCACGCACCAGATCAGGGTTCATATGAAACATATCGGCCATCCCCTGTTCAGCGATGATTTTTATGGTGGCGACAAAATTGTAAAGGGAACTGTTTTTGCCAAATACAAACAATTTGTAGAAAACTGCTTCGCCATTTGTCCCCGTCAGGCATTGCACGCACGCACGCTGGGATTTATACACCCGGAGACCAACGAACCGGTGTTGTTTGAAGCACCACTACCGGCAGATATGAGTGAACTCATTGAAAAATGGCGTAAGTACGTTTCCAATACAGGTTACAAAACGTCCCACTAATCATTGTTCGCTGAATTCGGAAAGCGTGGCTGTAAAAATGCCACGTTCGCGGGGCTTAAACGCAACATCCCAATTGCCCTTGTAACGGATGGTGGAGGGCACGAGGTATTCACGAAAACGGGTCATTTCCACTTCCATAAACACCTCAAAATCGTATACCCCGGCGTCGTAACTCATGTGGTAAGTGCGAGCCATGATATCCATCGACCTCGCATCGAACCAGGTAATCATTTCGTCGATCACTATCTTGTCGCGTTGCCCCGCCCTCAAATCGTCCCGAGCCCTGATGCTGAATTTATAAGCCTGCTTCTGCTGGTAGTCTACCTGGTCAATCACAAAATCATACAGTTCGGCAGTAGCAGGATCAAAGGGATCGATTTTTCGGTCGTTCATTAGCGGAATGCCGGGTATACGCTTACCTGGATTAAAGAATAGCAGCTTTAGTTGCTCCTTGTGCTTGGCAAGGCCTTTTTTGCCGCGCGGAGAAAACCGCGTGCCTGAAACGATATTGTCTTCTCCACACACTGTATCGCGCGTAAAAAACAGGCTGGCGTATAGTTCGGCTGTGTAGTAATTATAGGCGCCGTTGCGATCAAAGAAATCACCGGTTGATTTTTCGTTCAGGGTTTGCATGCTACGGCATCCCCGGCTACGATGCTGTCGCGTAGTGCTTTCCAGGCTGGCCTGGAGCCTGCCTTTCTTATCCAACATGCGCACATCATTTCTGCTTGTAAATGACAACACGCGCAGGTTACGAAAAGCCTTATAGAAGGTAGTGTCATTTCTCAGACGATCGATCAAACCCGGCACATTGACGTCGGTACGTACCACCACTTCAGTCAGGGATACCATGCGGGCCAGACGTTCCAGTTCCAGGGAATCGGTTTGTTGGGCCCTGACGCTGACAGAAAGGGCCAGCGCAGCAAATAAATTAAGAAGATACCGCATGTACTATTTTGCGGGAAACATCATTTTGTAATCAACGCTGATCTTGCCTTTAGAAATATCGTTGAGTTTACCCTTCAGCAATTTTCTTTTCAAAGGTGAAATATGGTCGATGAAAAGTTTACCGTCTATATGGTCATACTCATGCAGGATCACGCGGGCGGTGAGCCCTTCAAATGATTCAACCTTCTCCACAAAATTCTCATCGCAATAGCGGAGCGTTACCGACTCCTGCCGCCGTATGTCTTCTCTGATACGGGGTATGCTCAGGCAACCTTCGTTGTAAGCCCATTCATCGCCATCTAACTCTTCGAGGTGGGCGTTAATAAACACCTGCCTGATGCCGGGTGCATCGGGATACTCAGCCTTTTCCTCTTCATCCATGTTGCTAAACATCTGTGCTGAATCAATTACGAATAAACGGATGGAGCGGTTAATTTGGGGTGCTGCCAATCCTACACCGTTGCTGGCATACATGGTCTCCCACATATCAGCGATCAGCTTTTCCAACCCGGGATAGTCGGCCTGAATATCTTCGGCCACTTTACGTAAAACGGGATGACCATAGGCTACGATCGGTAAAATCATGTTCATCATGCTGTATTGAATGCAAAATTAACTGATAATTGTCAAACGGACTCAGGACCGGCTTTTCAGATACTCCTGCAATAGCAGGGTGGCCGCTATTTCGTCGATCCGCCCCTTTTCACGACGCTGCGATTTCTTTAGCCCCATTTCCAGCATGGCTTCCTTCGCCAAGCGGGAAGAATGACGCTCGTCCACTGTTTCTATCGGTATTTGCGGGAATATTTTCCTGAAAGCCTGAAGAAAATGTTGCACCAGAGGCGTGGCATCGGTATCTGTTCCATCGAGGTTTCTGGGATCGCCAATTATCACCCTTTCCACCTGCTCCCTGGGCAGGTACTCGCGCAAAAAAGGCATAAGTCGGAGCGTGTCGATCGTAGGAAGCCCGGTCGCAATAATCTGGAGTGGATCGGTCACGGCAAGACCAGTCCTCTTTTTTCCATAGTCTATTGCGAGGATTCGGGCCATCAGAAAATGAGATTTAACAACGAATGTCCAAACCAAATATCTGCAATCACCAACAAAGCGAAAACCACCGATGCTATACCATTAGCTGTCATAAATGCGAGATTCACCTTGCGCAAATCGGTGGGCTTTACGATCGACTGCTGGTAGATCAACATGCCGGAGAAAAGAGCAAATCCAACCCAATACAATCCGCCCATTTCACCCAGCCAGCCTGCGAGGAATACACAAATGGCACTAGCCATGTGCAATATGCGGGATACCAGCAGAGCTTTTGCCTTTCCAAGCCGGGCCGGTATACTATGCAGTTGCTCACGTCTGTCAAACTCCTCGTCCTGTAAAGCATAAATTATATCAAAGCCGCTCACCCAAAAAATCACCGTCAGCGAAAACAATAAAGGCAACCAGGCAAATACCCCCGTTACAGCCAGAAAGGCTCCTATTGGCGCCAACGACAAGCCAACTCCTAACACCAAATGACAAAGCGCCGTAAATCGCTTGGTATAACTATAACCCAACACAACTGCCAGCGCCACTGGAGAAAGATAAAAGCAAATGGGATTAATAAACCAGGCAGCGCCCACAAACAGGATGCAATTGACGATGGTAAATAACAATGCACTTTGAGGACTGATCACTCCGGCTGGAATTTCCCGGATGGCCGTTCTCGGATTTTTGGCATCGAAACGACGATCGAGGTATCGGTTAAAGGCCATGGCAGCACTCCGTGCAAATACCATGCATGCCAGTACCAGCGGTAGTTTAATTAACAATAATCCTCGCCAAACTGCCTTTACTTCCAGCTCCCCCTGTGCTGTCAACACCGGGCTGTGCCAGCCTGGTACCAGAGAAACCGCCTCTGTTGTGCCGAATATGGATTGTATACCTAACGCAAATCCTATCAGCGCAAAGGGCATCGCAAAAATGGTATGCGAAAACTTAATCAGGCTGAGGTAGTTCTTGAACATGGCCATATCAGGAGCTAATCGGGTGGGTTTGGTGAACATGCCGGCGAACCAGTTCCCACAACACCACGCCTGCGGCGGTGGCAATGTTGAGGGAATGCTTCATGCCAAATTGAGGGATTTCAATACAGCCTTCGCAAAGGGCAATGGTATCGGGTTCCACACCCGATACCTCATTGCCAAATACTACTGCCAGCGGTGCATCTTCGAGCGCGGCTGCTTCCTGAAGCGCCATGCTGCCCATCGCCTGCTCTACCGCCCAAACCTTATATCCTTTTTGTTTCAGATCGGCAATGGCCTCAGCACTTGTTCTGAAATGCAGCCAGTTTACTGACTCCTCGGCCCCCAACGCCGTCTTTCTGATTTCCTTATGCGGGGGTTTGGCCGAATAACCCACGATATAAATCGCTTCCACCAGAAACGCATCTGCCGTACGAAATACACTACCAACATTGTACGCACTGCGGATATTTTCCAACACCACCACAATGGGGTGCTTCTCCGCCTGCTTCACTTCAGCCACCGTTTTACGGCCCAGTTCGTCCATGCTCAATTTTCGCATTGCGCAAAATTAGCACATTCCTGACTTGCCGCGCCTTGCCAGTCAGACCTATTTGAGATTGATAATCCGCTTGTCTTTAGGGTATTTGACGGTATAGCTAAAGCGCATTTTCCGGCTTTCGCCTGGCGCCAGCTTCAATTTCCAGGTCAGCACACCTACTTCTTCGTTAAAGTCGCCCTCTCCCGCATCGTCGAGCTTTACCTCTACTTCCTTGATATTACTGCGGGGCACCTGGTCCTTTACGAGGGCATTGACCTCAGTGGATTTAGTGTTCTTCACAACAATCTCGTAGGTGAAGGTCTGACGATAATAGCCACCCGATGATTTCAGGCTACTCAGTTCCTTGACGGCACTGCGTTTTACAGTGAGCCGCTTATCGCGCCCAAGGGGCAAATTGAGGGTATCGGCTACGGTGTTAGGATCAATGACCGACTTGCCAATATAGGTATCGTCCATAATCACGTTAGCATCGCCTGGCAACAGATCAAGATTCTGCCAGTCTGCAACCTCTGCCAGCAGATAGGCTTCCCTGTCAACCCTGGGTACTACATAATTTTTCAGGCTGGCACTTATTTCTTCTTCGCGGATGCGCACGGCATGCATTTCTCCATCGCTGTTGATATCGTAAGGAAGGTCAATATCGAAGTTGGTATTCAGCTGTCCAGCCTGGAGCGTAGTAAAATCCTCCACGGTGTAAGGCTGTATGGTGTCCTTGTATTTCATTTCTGCATCACGACCAGCACCAGTAATAACCACTTCATTCATCGATTTGTCGTCAGCGAAAGATTGAATGCTGTTGCGAGCCAGTTGGGCTCCAGCCGCCCTACCCTGCAGTGAGCGATACAATTCGGGTACATATAACTGCAGATACCAGGGGGATAGAACGGGTGCGGCCACACCAAAATTAGGCGTACCAGTGCTCAACGTCAACCTGGTTTGTTTCCAGTCGATGCCGGTTGTTTGGGTAAGCGATGCTTTATACAACAACCTGATTTTATTAGTGGTCGAATTTACGCGCAGGTCGTACACGGGTGTCCAGCCGGCCCGGGCAGTGTAATAACTTAGTTGAATAGGTATGGTTCCCGTCTTCCGACTCAACACCTGCAGGGTGATTCGACCGGTGACCTTTGGCGCCAGTGGCGACTGCTCAGCGAGCTCTTTCAGGCGCTTTTTTGCAGCCTGCTGCAAGTCCTGATTCTTTATCATCTGCTGCGACAATTCTAAGATCCTAAGACGAGACTGCTCAATTTCACGATTGTAAAACTGTACCAATTTCAAAATTTCCGTGCTATTCACGTTTTTGTCACCATTGCCGCTGAGAGATGCTTCTATCAGCCGACCGGTAGTCTTGATGGTTTCCTCCGCTATACCTGACTCCGTGGTCAATCGTGCATGTCGTACCTGCAGGCGCTGAAGGCTATCTTCCCATGCCAGCCATTCCACTGATTTAACCAGGATTGGCGCTGGCGGCACAAACAAATCATAGCGCTGTGAAAGAATAGAAATTTCTTCCGGGCAACTGATCTGAAGGCTGTTTAAGTCGAGTGAAGTGCTTAATTGATCAATAACCAGAAATCGGGTTTGCTTTCCCACCTGAAGGGTCGATTTATGGGAAATTTCAGCGCCATAGCCAAAATACACGGTAGCCTTTTCTGTTACCGCTTTCGTGTAGGCAGTGTCCTGCGCATTGGTACCTAAAACAAGCAGGCAGGCCATCAACAACATAGAGTATCGCATAATTAAGAATTTACCCACTGGATGCTTATTCGCCTGCGGTTACATAAACAGTTCCTTATTTTTGTTGCCCCCGGAGCTGTTCTTTGCTGCGGGCAGAAAGATTTCAGCATGGCAAAATCGGCAGGCAACGATACACCAATGATGCAGCAGCACCGGGCTATTAAGCAGAAATACCCCGATGCCGTTCTGCTATTCAGGGTTGGAGATTTTTATGAAACATTTGGCAGCGACGCCATCATTGCATCGCAGGTGCTTGGCATAACATTAACAAAACGGAATAATGGAGCAGCGGCTTCAGCCGAGCTGGCAGGCTTTCCTCATCATGCGTTAGATACCTATCTGCACAAACTGGTGAAAGCAGGCTATCGCGTGGCGATCTGCGACCAGTTGGAAGACCCCAAAACTGCCAAAGGAGTTGTTAAACGCGGCGTCACCGAAATGGTGACACCAGGTACAGCCACACAGGATAAACTGCTCGATCATCAGGCGAATAATTTTCTGGCGAGCGTTCACTGGGCAGGCGATGACGATTTTGGAATTGCATTTCTGGATATCAGCACGGGTGAATTCTTTGTAGCGGCTGGCGACCGGGAGTATACCGACAAACTGCTACAAAGCTTTCGCCCCTCAGAGATTATATACCAGCGGCAGCGACAAAAACAATTCAAAGAGTTGTTCGCCGTCAAAGTTTATACCTACACCCTTGATGAATGGATATTTGACCATGCTTACGCGCAGGATATTTTACTGAAACACTTTCAAACCCACTCACTGAAAGGGTTTGGCGTAGAAGATCTTCAACATGGATTAACTGCCGCTGGTGCAATTATCCACTACCTGCGCGAAACGGAACACCCGAACCTGCAACATATCACTTCAGTTCAGCGAATAGATCGCGACGATTTCCTGTGGATGGACCGGTTCACGATCCGCAATCTCGAGCTGATTCAGGGACAATCAGAGGGCAATTATACATTGTTGAAGACGCTTGATCAGACGGTGAGCCCAATGGGTGCCCGTTTACTAAAGCGCTGGATTGTTTTTCCGTTGAAAGATCTGGCCCGTATTCAGCAACGTCTTGATACGGTTGAATTCCTGATTCTGGAAACCGAATGGCGCCATCAGACCAGTGAATGCATCCGTCAGTGCGGTGATATTGAACGGCTGGTTTCAAAAGTGCCGTTGAAAAAGATAAATCCCAGAGAACTTTTGCAACTGGCCAGGGGCCTGTACCATACTGAAACGGTGCAACAACTTTGTTCACAGGCTGACAATCCTTATTTGAAAAAAATTGCAGAAAAACTTCAACCTTGCAGCGCTCTTGCGCAACGTATTCAGTCGGAGCTGACAGACGAACCGCCGAACGCAGCCATCAAAGGATCAGTAATTCGTACTGGCGTGAACGCGACTCTCGACGAACTACGTTCTATTGCTCATCATGGCAAAGAATATCTTGCTTCATTACAGTCGAGGGAGGCCGCAAAAACCGGTATAAGTTCATTAAAGATTGGCTTCAACAACGTATTTGGATATTATCTCGAAGTAACAAATTCGCACAAGAACAAAGTACCGGCCGACTGGATGCGCAAACAGACACTTGCGAACGCAGAACGATACATTACGCCGGAACTAAAAGAATACGAAGAGAAAATTACCGGTGCTGAAGAAAAAATACAGGCACTTGAACTGCAATTGTTCGATGACCTTGTGTCGGCAGTAATGGATTATGTGTCGAGGATTCAACAAAACGGACAACTGCTGGCTGTACTCGATTGCCTCTGCTGTTTTGCCCAGAACGCCATTCAGTTCAGGTATAAGAAACCTACGCTCCACGATGGACAAGAATGGGAGGTAAAGGAAGCACGTCATCCGGTCATTGAGCGTAATCTGCCCGCAGGCGAATCCTATATCCACAATGATTTGGTGCTTGACAAAGAAAAACAGCAGATTATTATTTTGACTGGCCCCAACATGAGCGGTAAAAGCGCCCTGCTGCGTCAAACGGCCCTGATCACACTCATGGCGCATATGGGAAGCTTTGTACCTGCTACGGAAGCACGCATTTCACTTACCGACAAAATATTTACCAGGGTGGGAGCCTCCGACAATCTGAGCGGTGGCGAATCAACCTTTATGGTGGAAATGAACGAAACCGCATCCATCATTAATAATATCACTGCCCGCAGCCTGGTCATTCTCGACGAAATTGGCCGGGGCACTTCAACATACGACGGCATATCCATTGCCTGGAGCATTGCGGAATTCCTGCATCAAAGCCCGGCAATGCCCAAGGTGTTGTTTGCTACCCACTATCATGAGCTTAACGAGTTAGAAGAACGACTGGATCGCGTTCGCAATTTTCACATCACCAATAAGGAGATAGGTAACAAGATCATCTTCTTACGAAAACTGGCCCCGGGCGGAAGCACCCATAGCTTCGGCATTCATGTTGCGAGAATGGCAGGTATGCCAGCCTCCCTGATTGATAGGGCATACGAAGTTCTTCAGCAACTGGAACAAAGCCATGCAGGCACGGGAGCGGCCAATACCTCCGGCACGGAGAAGATGAAACAGGTGAGCGCGCCCCAGATGCAACTTTCCATATTTGATGCACATTCGCAAACCTTCCATGAAATTCGGCAAATGCTTGAGGGGCTCGACATCAACCGCCTTACGCCGGTAGAAGCTCTGCTCAAGTTGCAGGAAATCAAAAACCGAATCAAATAAAAGAAACCCCCTCCTGAACGTAATTCTCCCTGGTATTTTTTCGAGAACCGAAAAAAAGGGTTGACATTTCTCAATAAGTTCAAAAATTTAGGTAAATACACTTAGCATTTTTGACAATCTACCCCTATTTTTCGCGCTGAATCCATCCAATACCATGAAGAAAATTTTATCCATTTGTACCCTTATTGCCCTGTGTGTTAATAGCCAGGCCCAATCCTGTACAGCTTTGGGCGATCAAACCAGCTATGGCAGCGCCGACACCTGGATTGGCTATGTTTATCAAAACATGAACTTCACGAGCTATGCCGGTTATGTTCTGGAAGGCACGGCAGGCAATCCGCAATTTGACCAAAACTTTGGCGGCGACGATGTCATGTACAACACCAATGGTTGTGCCGTTCAAACACAATCCTTCAGTGTTCGATATAAGCTTCAAAAAAGTTTCGCTGCCGGCGGATACCAGTTTACGATTGGCGGCGATGATGGATACCGGCTCAGTTTAGACGGTGGTGCAACCTGGTTGATCAACCGTTGGCAGGATCAGGCTTACGTGGAAACAACCCAAACTATCTGGCTCGATGGCAGCTATGATCTTGTTCTCGAATTTTACGAGAACGGAGGTCAAAACCGAATTCGATTTGCTTATACCACCGCTTGTGTGGGAAGCGAGGACCCATCTCAATTTGGAACAAACGATACCTGGAGAGGCTACGTGTACGACGGAACCAACTTCAATAGCTATGCAGGGCTTGTTTCGCAGGGAAGCCCCGGCAATATGTCGTTTGATCAAAACTTTGGCGGCAGCAATACCATGTATGCGACCAGTTCCTGTCCGATACAAACCGAAACCTTTAGCGTACGCTATCGCCTGCGAAAGAATTTCGCCGACGGCAATTACGTATTCCAGGTGGGAGGTGACGACGGTTACCGGCTGAGTCTGGATGGAGGTAGCACCTGGGTCATCGACCGCTGGGGCGATCAATCATATAATACCAGCAGCTATTCTACCAATCTTTCAGGCTGGCGGGATGTGGTTCTTGAATATTACGAAAATGGCGGCGATAATCGTATTAGCATCAGCGTGCAATCGAATATCGTTTTGAAAGTGGAGTTGCTGGAATTTTCAGCAAGGGCGCAGGCACAGGGTACGCTTGTAAACTGGAGTCTGAGTGCCGAAAGCGATCCTCTGACAATAATGCTGCAAAGAAGCACCGACGGCAGCAATTTCGAAGATATCAAACGACTCGGCCTTGCCGATGGTAACCAAACGGCAGGAAAAATTCAATTTGAAACGCTCGACCCCATACAAATGACCAGTGCCTACTACAGGCTCAAAATGCAGGATCGCGACGGATCCTGGGTTTACTCTCCTACTCTGTTGGTCAACCGTAGTGGAAACCATACTGGCGGACTGGATGTGTTTCCCACCCGGCTAAGCGGAGCGGGTATTATCTATGTGCGTAACCAGGGCGCTGAGTCGGGTTTTCGTTGGACATTGCTTAGCCTGCAGGGTCAGGTAATACAAAAAGGCCAGCTGCCGCCGCTTGCTACAGGTCACATCAGCAATATTCAACCTAATTTCGCGGCAGGCTCGGGCGGCTGGTATCTGCTGCTGCTCGAATCTGAAAAAGGCGAACAAATTCGTAGTAGGGTATGGTGGCCGGGCGATCGCTAAAGCCTGTAAATCTGTGCTTCAGCAGGTGGCGGAAAAGAATTTGTATGAAAATGGGTAAATACAATTTATTCTTATATTTACCGTAAATCATGCAACCATGAAACTGTTCCGACTGACTGCTATGGCCACGGTATGTTTAGGCCTCATTACTGGATTTACCTCATGTGAAAAAGACTCCGAAAAAGACAAAGTAAACCTTTATCAAAAATCAGACATCCCAATGACTGGCGCACAGGTTGCACCTAATGGCACTCCAAGTGCCGGACTTGGCAGCCTGACCGTCAGCTATGATAAACGCCAAAAACAACTAAACTACTCGATCAGCTGGTCGGGATTGAGCGATAGTGTGGTAGCTGTTCGTGTTAACGGACCCGCACCCATTGGCTTCCCTGCACTCAACCCGGCGTTCACAGGGGCCAATCCCACTTCCTATGCAACGACGCCTTATGTCGTATTGCAGCAATTCACCGGACAAACTTCAGCTCCTTTCCGTCCGTTATATCCCGGCGCAGGTACGTATTCCGGCACCTTGCAAGTGGACAATGTGAAAGTGCGCGAGCAGGATCTGCTCAATGGACTTTACTATATCACCATCCACACAAAAACGATCCTGCCCGTGGCATCACCCGGTAATTTATATTACCGCTGGTTTGGTGAAATAAGAGGACAGATTGTATTTCAATAATAGATACAAATTAAAAAGAAAGCCGCAACGATGTTGCGGCTTTCTTTTTTGCTAAACGCTGGGGAACCATACAGGCTTGAGATCGGTAGCCTGTCCATTATAATTGATAAATAGCTCTTCGCCGGCTTCTACCTTTTTCACCGTGCGGATGCGGATAGTGGCGTGTTCAAAATCCATTTCATACTCGCAATTGGAGGGGGCTGCATGATTGTAAATAGAAACATAGCCAAGTGCAAGTGCTGATTGTCGGTGATCATCTCCCCACTCAAATATGTAATCGTGCAGTAGCGTCTGATCAAGCAGTGGTCGGTCCTTCTCAGGCATCACGATTACAGGAGCTTCTTCAATAATAACTCCAGCTTCAAGCATTTCAGTAGCAAATACCCCACGACCCCGATCGGGACTGATGCGAATTTCTATCATAACGCAATTTAAAAAGAAACATGTTCGCGTTCGTACAGACCAAATAGCCGAACCCTAATGAAAGCTTCATATAGCCAGACAGTCTTAATGAATGAATCCGTTATTTTTGTGACATGCCCGAAGAACTGGACGAACAATTAAGTCTGCAGGAACAGTTTGAAATTCTCATTACCAGAGAAGACAAACTGGAAATTCGTGAATTCCTGAATCACCAGAATATCGCTGATGTGGCAGACCTGGTGTATGAATTCCCGGATTTCGAGAGCCAGATTATTGCGCACATGTCGGTACATCGGGCAGCCAGCGTTTTTAAGATTCTCGAATTTCCTACACAGAAACGAATCATTCAGACCCTGCCTCCTAATACCATCGCGTCGCTTTTGAACGAACTACCAGCCGATGACAGAACCGATTTTTTGGAGGAACTGCCAAGCAATGCGGTTCGTGAACTGATCAAGTTGCTTGATCCGGATGAACGCAAGATCACACTGTCACTTCTGGGTTATCCTGAGAATAGTATCGGCAGGTTGATGACCCCGGACTATGTTTACATTTATCCTGACAACAGCATCGAGGAGGTGTTTGCCACTATTCGTAAATACGGAAAGGATAGTGAAACTATCAACGTGATTTATGTTATCAACGACAAAGGGGAACTGTTGGATGATATCCGGATACGCGACTTTATTCTAAGTCCGCCCGACCGGCTGGTATCGGAACTGATGGACAACCGGGTGGTGGCCCTGCATGCCTACGATGACCAGGAAACGGCCAGTGAGGTATTTAAAATGAATAACCGGGTGGCCCTTCCTGTTGTCAGCAACAGCAACAAACTGCTCGGCATTGTTACCATCGACGATATGTTGTGGGTAGCTGGTGAAGAGTTTGGGGAGGATATGCAAAAAATGGGGGGTACCGCCGCGCTCGAAGAGCCATACATTGAAATGCCGCTGTTCCGCCTTTTTAAAAAAAGAGTAATCTGGCTGATCATCCTTTTCTTTGGAGAACTCATTACCATCACAGCCATGCAACAGTTTGAAGAGGAAATTGCCAAAGTGGTCATCCTTGCCACTTTCATCCCACTAATCATCTCCAGCGGGGGCAATAGTGGTTCACAGGCTTCCACTCTGATTATTCAGGCCATGGCGTTGGGAGAAGTCACCATCCGCGACTGGTGGCAGATTATGCGTCGCGAAATAATTTCAGGACTCCTCCTGGGCATTACTCTTTGTTTGATTGGATTAGGAGTGATTACTGCCTGGCATTTTCTGTCGCCCGAGACCTTTGGCATCCATTATTTGCGGATCGGACTTACGGTCGGACTCAGTCTGGTTGGAATCGTATTATGGGGTTCTTTAATGGGTAGTATGTTGCCTTTGTTGTTGAAGCGTCTTGGAGCCGATCCGGCTGCTTCCTCTACACCCTTTGTGGCCACGCTGGTGGACGTAACAGGACTACTGATCTATTTTTCAATGGCTTACCTGCTTCTTAGCGGCACTTTACTGTGATGCGTTTTTCTGCGGCCGCACAATCGTTTGCATTCCACCTTGAAAATCGTACCTTTGCAACTCACTAAAATTCAATCCTTATGTGTGGAATCGTTGGATATACCGGCCCCAGAGAAGCCTATCCGATCATTATTAAGGGTTTGAAGCGCCTGGAGTATCGGGGTTACGATAGTGCCGGAGTTGCTCTCCACAACGGAAGTTTACGAGTTTACAAAAAGAAAGGAAAAGTTGCCGACCTCGAAGAATCGGTGGTAGGTGCCAACCTGCATGCTAATATCGGTATCGGGCATACCCGTTGGGCTACCCATGGTGAACCCAGCGATCGCAATGCCCATCCCCATCAGAGTGCCAGCGGTCGGCTGGCGATGATTCACAATGGAATCATCGAAAACTATGCTCAATTAAGAAATGAACTGATCCGTAAAGGCTATCAATTCAAGAGCGATACCGATACGGAAGTACTTCTCAACTTCATAGATGAGATCCTGAAGAACAACGATTGCAGCGTGGAGGAAGCAGTGCGTATTGCATTGAAACGCGTGGTGGGTGCCTATGTTATTCTGTTGATCGACGAACAGGAACCTGACACCATCATTGCCGCCCGTAAAGGCAGCCCCTTAGTGATTGGAGTTGGAAAAGGTGAGCATTTTCTGGGTTCCGACGCCTCACCTATGCTGGAATACACCAAAGAAGTAGTGTATGTGAACGACTATGAACTGGCGATTGTGCGGCCCGATGAACTTATTCTGAAAAATCTGGGTAACGAAAAACTAACGCCCTATGTTCAGAAACTGGATATTGACCTGGCTGCGATCGAGAAAAATGGCTATGACCATTTTATGCTGAAAGAAATTTTTGAGCAGCCGCAGACCATCTACGACTGCCTGCGTGGACGGCTCGATGCAGATGCCGGCACAATCACCATGAGCGGTATTCAGCAATATTCCGAACAGATCAGCAAGGCCAACCGTATAGTGATGATTGCCTGTGGTACCAGCTGGCATGCCGGACTTGTAGCCGAATATATTTTTGAGGAGCTATGTCGCATCAACGTGGAAGTAGAATATGCTTCTGAATTCCGTTATCGAAATCCCGTTATCAATGAAGGCGATGTAATCATCGCTATTTCGCAAAGCGGGGAAACAGCCGATACGCTGGTTGCGATTGAAACTGCCAAGTCGAAAGGGGC
The DNA here is from genome assembly GCA_046297935.1 of Chitinophagaceae bacterium. Taxonomy (GTDB): domain Bacteria; phylum Bacteroidota; class Bacteroidia; order Chitinophagales; family Chitinophagaceae; genus CAYMZZ01. The sequence goes on along the minus strand of JBKBHA010000007.1, from coordinate 7,853 downwards.
TTTGATTCTGGGTGTGGTTAACGTAGTTGGGTCAAGCATTGCCAGAGCATCGCATGGCGGCGCTTATACGCACGCAGGACCCGAAATTGGTGTGGCCAGTACGAAGGCTTTCACTGCACAGTTGGCTGTGCTAACCATGATGGCGTTGAAGATTGCACATACGCGGGGTACCATTTCGCAGGAAAGGTATATGAACCTGCTGCGCGAACTAAACGAAGTACCTGAAAAAGTAGAACGCGTATTGCAGGACGCAGCGTCCATTGAACGGCTCGCTCAAAAATACAAGGATGCTACAGACTTCCTTTACCTCGGACGTGGTTACAATTTCCCCGTTGCGCTGGAAGGTGCATTGAAGCTGAAAGAAATTTCTTACATACATGCCGAAGGATATCCGGCGGCTGAAATGAAACATGGCCCCATCGCCCTTGTGGATGAAACCCTGCCGGTGGTATTCGTGGCCACACGCGATGCTTATCATGAAAAAGTGGTAAGCAATATGCAGGAAATCAAAGCGAGAAAAGGCATGGTGATTTCAGTGATTACTGAGGGCGATACCCACTCCAAAGAGCTGTCGAACGACGTGATGGAAGTCCCCGAGGCTGATGAAATAATGGCGCCAATGCTGAGCGTGGTTCCCCTACAGTTGCTGGCCTACTATATTGGTATTGCCCGGGGTCTCGATGTGGACAAACCACGAAATCTCGCCAAGTCAGTTACCGTAGAATAGTACTACATTAGGTGTGCCTGGATGCGGGATTTATTGCAAACGGGTACCAAGTCAAAAATCAACCCCGCCTGCATGAACGAGATTATCAAAACGCCGGTGGCAGAACTCGGCTACCATTTTATTCACCCGCGCTGGATCCCTGCCGGGGAAGATGAATACTATCTAAGGCGCGAACAGAACCCTGATGCCGGGGAATTCCGGTCATTGACACCCGACGAAATAGTGACACTCACGCGCAACGGTAACGAATCCGACGACTGGAGCCGGGTGGTTGTCAAAGACCCTTTCCATGTAAACCTGATACATCAGTGTAAATTCCATGGCTGGATCCGCTTAGGCCGCCTCGAACCCTTCTACCTGCAGTTTCACGATCTGCGGCTCCCCGTGGGACTGTACAATAGTACCATCATTAGTTGTGATCTTGGCGACCACGTTGTTGTAAACAACATAAACTATCTGAGCCATATGATCGTGGGCAACGATGTAATGTTGGTTAATGTCAACGAAATCGGCGTGACGGATCGGGCTAAATTCGGAAACGGCATCATCAAGGAAGGAGAGAAAGAACAGGTAAGAATATGGATGGAACTCTGCAATGAGAATGCAGGGCGAAAAGTACTACTGTTCGATGGCATGCAAACCGGTGATGCCTGGCTCTGGACCCGGTTCCGCGACGATGAAAAACTAATGCAGCGCCTTCAGGAATTTACCGAAAACAAATTTGATCGCCGAAGGGGTTATTACGGAAAAATAGGCGATCGCACGGTGATCAAAAATACCCGGATCGTAAAGGATTGTATCATTGGCACAGATGCATATATCAAGGGAGCCAATAAGCTGAAAAACCTGACGATACATTCTTCTGCCGAAGCACCCACGCAAATTGGAGAAGGTTGCGAACTCGTAAACGGCATCATCGGCTACGGATGCAAAGCATTTTACGGCGTTAAGGCAGTCCGCTTCATTCTCGCCTCCCACTCCCAGCTCAAATACGGCGCCCGACTAATCAACTCATTTCTCGGAGATAACTCTACTATTTCATGTTGCGAAGTGTTAAACTCACTGATCTTTCCGGCTCACGAACAGCACCACAATAACTCCTTCCTCTGCGCCAGCCTGCTCGGTGGACAAAGCAACATGGCCGCCGGAGCTACCATCGGATCTAACCATAACTCAAGGGGTGCCGATGGCGAACTAATTGCAGGCCGGGGTTTCTGGCCTGGTCTCTGTGTAAGCCTTAAACACAATTCGAAATTTGCTTCGTACACACTGATTGCAAAAGGCGATTTCCCCGCCGAACTTGATATCAGCCTTCCATTCAGCCTGGTTAGTAACGATGTCAGCAGAGACCGTTTACTCATTATGCCGGGCTATTGGTTTCACTACAATATGTATGCGCTGGCCCGCAACGTTAGCAAATATGCCAGCCGCGATAAGCGGAGCTTCAAGAATCAGTACATCGAATATGACTATCTCGCGCCCGATAGCGTGAACGAATTGTTTCAGGGGCTGGAAGTGCTTGCAAAAGCTGTTGCGGAATCAACAGGCAAAGCTGGCGTCAGGAAAAAGTCGGCGGATCAGTTAATACGTGAAGGCAAAAAACTCCTCGAAAACCCGGCGCGACTTGCCAGGAAGGAAATCTTTGCACTAGGCATTGAGAACAGCAAAAGAAAAGTTCAGATTCTTAAAGCGGGCGAATCGTATCAGCTCTTCAAAGAACTCATACAGTATTACGGCGTTTTGCAAATGATGGAGTTCTTCAAAATAGAAAAAAATTATTCCCTGAAAAATCTGACCGAAAGTTTTGACAAGGCCAAACGCGAAAGTTTTGTAAACCTTGGCGGTCAGTTGATGCCTTACTCCTCACTCGAAAAAATGATCTCTCATATTAAGAATGGCGCTATCAGTTCCTGGGATGAAATACATGCCACCTACCATCAATACAGTGCCGACTACCCGCGGCAGAAAATGCAGCACGCTTTTGCTTCCTTGCTGGAGATACTGGATATCAATCCCAGGCAATTGACAGTTGCACGATTCAAAACGTTGATAAAGGATGCGCTTAAAACGCGCAAATGGATGGTAGCGGGCATTCGTGAATCACGTGCAAAAGATTACGAAAATCCGTTCCGCCAAATGGTATACGAAAGCAGGGCTGAAATGGAAAAAGTGATTGGTAAATTAACTGACAACAGCTTCATTAAGGAACAGGAGCAGGACCTGAAACAATTCGAAAAAGAGCTAGAATCCCTTCGCGGCAAGATCAAGGCATAGTTGCCAATTGCTCACTTATTGCCTAATCATAACGAGCCGCAATGGCCTGGCATCGTCTAACTGTATTTCGACAATATAGGTGCCTGGGCCAAGACCGTTCGTGTTCAGCAAATAGTCTTTCTCATTGCCCAACCTGGTCAACAGCTGCGATCTCAACAATACGCCACTGCTGTTATAAATGTTCAGTCGAAGGTGCGAGTCCACTCCCTCCCATCGTAGCCATTGCCTTCCAGTGCCAGGATTGGGAAATACAAGCGGAGTTCTCCAACCGCTTATCGGTTCAACCGAAATATCTCTGCTATACCGAATGGGATTGCCAGGCTGCCTGATGCCAATTCGAAAAAGTCGGCTGCTGCTTTGCTCAGAAAAACCAACCCAGGAATACGTCCGATGCCGGGCAGGTGCACTAAATGTTGTATCCCAGATCTGCCTCCACCCTGTCGAATTCCGAGTTTGTACGAAGAAACCGGACTCAGCCTCCATATCATCGCCAATTTCCCATTGTAACCGCACAGCACCGTTGCCAATCCGTTGACCTGTTGAGGCGATAAAGTGGACCGGCAGGGGATTCACGTCAGAGGGTGCCGTACTGCCAAAACATAGAAAAGCGCTTCGGTCCAGCGGAGTCAACGCTCCCACCCATCCACTGATGCCCAACCCTGCTTCTCCTTCTATCTGAAAAAAACGTCGGCCTTTATTCAACCACTGTGTTGCTTCATACGACATTACTACCAGACTGGCAGTATCGCCCACGAAACTGGTTGGCGCTGCATACAAACTTATCAGGCGGGGATGAAAGTTGGCATTGCTGATCAATTCCCAGTACTCCACATAACTAAGGTGGTCTATTCCCGTTGGCCAGTCGTTCTCAAGGCCCGGGATAAGATGGGGATTGGCGCGTTGGTACAGCACCAACAGCGTATCGTTGGCACTGCCTTGCCCTTCTACAGCCAATGGACTGTAAATACCTCCCTTCCCTACTGGAAAAGCAAAAGCGTTGCCTCCGAATTTTCGTACGGCTCCATCCACGAATCGGCCTTCCGATGCACCGGTCACTATCGCTTCTTCACCGAACGAAAGTACGGATGCTTCCGACATTCTCAATATGCCTGCCGCCAGTGCAAGGTCTCCGGGTAAATTCCAGTCCTGGTCAACCATCAGTCCTGCATCATTATTAAGGCGACACAAAAAGTTTCCTTCCCAATTACCTTTTCCATACAGATACTGCATATCCTGACCAACCCATTCGAGTACTGTGCCAATGGCAGTACCCGATTGTAACAAAGTTCCATTCATATAGAGGTCTCCCATCAACCTGATATGACTGGGCCGGTTTCCATTGGCTATATTGAACCGTGCGCCGGAATCAATCCGGCAATTACCACCCACCAGCATTACACCCACATTACTTCCATAGCTCAGAGTAGCACCCGACTCAATATGAAGATCACCACGCACCGTAAAAGGATTAATGCCTGCTCCTGTATAGGTTTTGTTGCTGCCCGCAGCATTGGCCGAAAACCGAAGGCTGCCATATACCCGATTGCTGACTGAAACCGTGTAGGCAGCTGCTCCGGGTACATCAAATTCAAACAGGCCCAGTTCAGTGCCCGGCTCCTGAGAAAGGCGACTCACCAAACCGGTGGTATGCCCTCGCTCGGTGCGGTGTATATAATGTCCTCCATTCTCAATTCTAAACCAGCCATCGTTAGAAACCACTACTGGTGTGCCCGAAGCAGCGCCTGACTGGTTAATAAAGACCGCTGCTGTGCCCAGCACCAGCGCATTACCAGCACCTGTAATTTCTAACGCAGGAGTGATGCTGTTACCCGGAGGAAGTAGCAGAAAAATAGAATCGGGAAAAAGAGGGGCGATTATGAGTGCGGTAATCGAAACGGACGTGTCGGTTCCTGGCAGCTCTACCAGATAATTGCCAGACACATACTCATGGTTCAAAATCACCGTATCGCCGGATTCGGGAAGTCGGTCGGCGTCCCAGTTCAACGGATCCATCCAACGTGTACTGTTTCCTCCGCCGTCCCACCGTATCTGCGAATGGGCATTCACCATCAGCAACACAAAGCCACTGCAACACAACCACTTTCTCATAATTCGTCCCCCCAATTGATAACGGGAACAAATCTAAATAGCTGCGAAAGCGATTCCAAGTGAAAAATACCGGCGAGTTCGGTGATTTTTCCCCGGGAAAACTAAAGAAGAAAACTTATGCCGAAATTATGTTCATTTTTTTCGGAAGAAGATCCGAATGGGAACTCCTGTCAATTGAAAATTTTCGCGGAGCTGATTCTCCAGATAATTTCGATATGGAGTCTTGATATCATCGGGAAAATTGCTGAAAAAGGCGAAGCTCGGTGTGGCAGTGGGTAGCTGGGTCACAAACTTAATTTTAACCGCATGGCCGCGAACTACCGGAGCATGATATTGTTCAACTGCCCGAAGCATCACGTCATTCAATTTGGAAGTGGGTATTTTTCGTTTACGATTCTCATAAACATCCAAAGCCAATTCGATAGCTTTGAAAATTCTGGTTTTTTCTTTGGCGGAAATAAAAAGGATTGGCACATCATTGAACGGAGCCAGTCGTTTCTTCAACGTTTCGGCATATTCTTTAGCTGTGTTGGTTTCCTTCTCCACGAGGTCCCATTTATTAACCAGCACCAATACTCCCTTTCCTTTGCGGGCGGCCAGACTGTAGATATTCAGATCCTGGGCGGTTATTCCTTTTTCTGCATCAATCAGCAGCAGACATACATCGGCCTCATCCATCGCCTTAATAGCACGGATTACCGAGTAAAACTCAAGATCTTCATGCACCTTCGTCTTTCTACGCAAACCTGCAGTATCGATCAGGATAAATTCTTTTTGAAATAGATTATAATGCGTGTGAATAGTGTCGCGTGTGGTACCAGCTATATCACTCACAATTGTCCGCTCCTGACCTATCAACGCGTTCAGCAAAGATGACTTACCCACGTTTGGCTGGCCTATAATGGCAAATTTTGGCAGACCCTCGTTAGGCAATATTTCGTCCTCCGACTGACCTGCAGGAATCAACTCTGTAATAGCATCCAGCAGTTCGCCCGAACCACTGCCACTGGCTGCAGCGATAAAAAAAACCTGATCGAATCCCATGCTGTAAAACTCTGATGCCTCCAACAGTCGCTCATTATTATCTACCTTGTTTACCGCCAGAAAAACCGGCTTGGTACTTCTGCGTAACACATCCGCCATCGAGTCATCAAGATCAGTCATGCCCGTATGGGCATCGGTCATGAAAATAATTGCATCAGCTTCTTCTACGGCGATCAAAACCTGCCGGGCGATCTCTTTCTCAAAAACATCATCACTGCCGGCAACAAAACCGCCGGTATCTATCACGTTAAAATTTTTTCCGTTCCAGTCGGCTACTCCGTACTGTCGGTCGCGCGTAACACCACTCACGTCGTCTACAATAGCCTTACGCTGCTCCAACAGGCGATTGAAAAAAGTGCTTTTCCCCACATTGGGGCGACCGACGATTGCTACTGTGAAAGACATGATTGCTGATTAAATGCTCAAAAAAATAAAAAATCAAAAGTATTATTGGAAAATGCAAATAGTACAACACGGGTATACCAGCTACTTTCTACGCGGGGCCATAGCCATACTCGCGCAAAAAATTTTCGTTATCCCTCCATTTGGATCGCACTTTCACGAACAATTCCAAAAACACTTTCTGCTGTAGAAAATTTTCAATGTCGGCCCGTGCTGCTGTTCCAAGCTTCTTGATCATGGAACCTTTCTCCCCGATCAGGATAACTTTCTGGGTTTCGCGCTGAACAATGATGTCTGCCACAATCTTGATCAGCGTTGTTTTCTCCTTAAACTCGCGAACCACCACCGCCGTATGATAGGGTATTTCATCGCCAAAAAATTCGTAGACTTTTTCCCGTATCAATTCACTGACGAAAAAACGAGTTGGCAGATCGCTGATATCATCTGAAGGATAAAATGGTTCCCCCTCAGGCAGTCTTTCCAGTATCGGTTTGAAAAAAGCGTTGCTATCTATTCCCTTAAGCGCCGATACTTTCAAAATGCCTTTGCAATAAAGTTGTGTGGCAAAAAAGAGCTCCGCTTCACGCAGGCGTTCCGCTCCTACTTTGTCAATCTTATTCAACACTACCAGAGTCGGCACTTTTAATCGCAACGCACCAAATATTTCATTGGAAGCCTGCCAGTCGTCGGCTACGTCAACTAACAGCAACGCTATATCAGCATCTTCCAGCGCTCCTTTCACTGCATGCATCATTTTCTCATGCAGTTTGTATTTGGGATCAATGATGCCAGGCGTGTCTGATAAAATAATCTGGTAGTCTTCGCCCGACAAAATTGCCTTAATCCGGTGACGGGTGGTTTGCACTTTGGGCGATACAATTGCCAACTTCTCACCCATCAGCGCATTCAGCAATGTGCTTTTACCCGCATTGGGTCGTCCAAATATGTTGACAAAACCAACTTTCATGACAACAGAATCCTGAAAAAGCAATTCTTCCCAATTTTCCAGCGCGGGCGGATCGCTGAAGCTCAATTCCCACACTCTAAACAACTCATTTTCAACAACTTTACAGAGTATTTATTCTGCAAAATTAGCTGTTTGCCCCGGCAGGAAAAAATTGGCTCGCGGGTACCGATAAAAAAAGACGACGGGAAAATCCCGCCGTCTGTTTCGTTGTTGCGAGGGGGAGGATCGAACTCCCGACCTTCGGGTTATGAGCCCGACGAGCTACCGCTGCTCTACCTCGCGATGTGGGCTGCAAAGGTAAGCCTTTGATAGTTCGCTACCAAATAAACT
>JBKBHA010000006.1:0-227889 GCA_046297935.1 Chitinophagaceae bacterium | reverse complement strand
TCGAAACTTTTTTTTTGGGGGAAGGTAAGGCTAGAGCGTCCCGATGCATCGGGAAGGTCACCGGTTCGACTCCGGTATTCTCCACACGGTTTCGACCCGGTGTCGAAACTTTTTTTTTGGGGGAAGGTAAGGCTAGAGCGTCCCGATGCATCGGGAAGGTCACCGGTTCGACTCCGGTATTCTCCACACGGTTTCGACCCGGTGTCGAAACTTTTTTTTTGGGGGAAGGTAAGGCTAGAGCGTCCCGATGCATCGGGAAGGTCACCGGTTCGACTCCGGTATTCTCCACACGGTTTCGACCCGGTGTCGAAACTTTTTTTTTGGGTAGAGGTGAAAGGTGAGAGGATTCGTGAGACGTGAAACGTGAGACGTGAGACGTGAAACGTGAAACGTGAAACGTGAGACGTGAGACGTGAAACGTGAGACGCGAGAATCATGTCTGCCGCAGCATTGGCGCACGCGAGGGGGAAGTAATGCTCGAGTTACGCCTTCTTGTCAATTCGGAGAGTGAATGCTTTAGCTCTCACCTCTCACCTCTCACCTCTCACCTTTCACCTCTCACCTTTCACCTTTCACCTTTCACCTTTCACCTTTCACCTCTCACCTCTACACCACCTGCTCCAACCACCTCGACAAAAAGCAATCATACACCTGATAAAAACTGCCCGTCTCATCCTGGTTCAATAAGATCATTTCTTTTTCGAGGAGTGCATCCATGCTGCGTTTTACACTGGAGGGCGTGCCCAGCCGATATTTGTATAAAAAATCCCTTGCCCCTGGTTTGTAAACTTTTTCTTCTTTAGCAATGGCTGCAAGTGTTTGCCACTGCGCTGAGGTGAGCAGGCTTCGGTATTGAAAAAAAACGGGTTCCTGCTCCTTCAAAAGCCGGTTAGCGGTCGATTGCACGATCGGTAACGAAATGAGCAGCTGCCCATCTGCGTAAAGCCGGTTGCAAAGCACCTGAGTGAACCATGTATGGCGGCGGGTCCATTGCAGGATAAAGTCCAATGCGGCAGCATCAATTTTCCTCTTTCCTGCTTTAAAGTGACGTGTAATGAAGGCAGCATAAGCTTCAGTACCGATGGCACTCAATTCCGTCATTTGTGAAAAGCCGTAGAATGGACGCTTGCTTCCCGCAAACATGGATGCGAGTAGATGGCGACTACTTCCGCTAAATATAAAACGTACATTTTTCAAAGGTTGAATGGCTGACCTCAATACCGCCTCGGTGTTCGTTTCCGGATAGGACGCGATTTGCTGAAATTCATCGATGGCAACAACTACTGTCTTATCGAGTTTGTCTAAAAACTGAAACAGACTTTGTAGCGATTTTTCGAGCATCGGGGGTGACTGCCAGTCAAAACTAAGTTCTGGCTGATTGGTCAGCGTATTATAACTAATCACCGGTCTTAGCCCCTTGATAAAATCTAGAATCTTGCTACTAATAGCTTTCCGGTCGGGTATACTCTGGAGGATTGCCGTGCTTACCTGGTTTAATAAATCTTTCTGCGACAGGGTGGCGTGAATGTCTGCATAAACACACAAAACCTGTCGCTTTTTGGACAACTGATTGAGCACATGTTTCAACAAAATAGTCTTACCCATCCGCCGGATGCTGATAAGCGTGGTGTGTGCCCCGTTGAGTGCGTTTGATATTAAATGACGGGTCTCGTCCTCACGATCGCAAAAATAATCGGGCCCATGGTATGCGGTAAGTGGAAATGGATTCATACTACCCAAATGTACAACTTTTACTCATTTTGTATAACGCAAATTGCGTTACGCATTTTGCGTAAAATTATTTTCTCCAATTTTTCAGACACTTCAGTGGACGGCTGCTTAATACTTCAATAGTCAATTTATTCACTTGGCTGTCAATCAAATCGTTAATTTGTGCGCAAGAGCTTGGAAGGGGTCGTTTTTTCCACCAAATTTGCAACCGATGTGTACTGTAACCTTTGTGCCTGGTAAGGACCGAATCTGGATTACCTCTAACCGAGACGAAAAATACCAACGGCCATCAGCTATACCTGCTTCGGTACAGCAGGTTAATGGTGTAAGGGTTCTGTTTCCCCGCGATTCGGCAGCACAAGGCACCTGGATTGCCACCCAGGAAAATGGGAATGCCGCCGTACTGCTAAACGGTGCCTTTGAACCCCACGCGGTAGCCAGTTCTTATCAACTCAGCCGTGGGCAGGTCTTATTGCAACTTATTAGCCGTCGCCAACCCGGGCTAGCTATAAAAATGTTCGATTTGTCGGCAGTAGAACCATTTACACTTATACTTTGGGAGCAGGAGGAGCTAAATGAATTTCGGTGGACAGGACAAACACTTCACAGCAAAGAACTCGATCCCGCTAAGTCTTATATCTGGTCGTCTGTAACACTCTACTCAAAGGACGTCATCGCCAAGCGTGAAGAATGGTTTCGCCAGTTCCTGCAAAATAACCCCGAACCCGATGCCAACAGTCTGATTAACTTCCACAGGTTTGCCGGCGACGGCAACGAACGTTATTCGTTGATGATGCAGCGCGACAACCTCTACGCAACAGTAAGTATCACCAACCTGGAATGCCAGCCTCAAAAAGCTGTCATGCAATATTTCGATTCGCTATCCAACATCCAAACAGAGGCAATCCTCCATTGCGTAACCAGCCTTCCGACTTAGATGAAACTTTTGCAGCGGCATCCATTTTTTATTCGACTCTTTAACTGGGAATACTGGAGTTTTCACACCGTTTACGGACCTATTTATCCTATATGGTTATTTCTATGTCTCCGGGTCAGATCCCTGTTTTTCTTTAATCTTGGAAATCCAGGCCTGGAAAACGGAGGATTCCTGATGGAAAGTAAGTACCGGATATATCAGCAACTTCCTGCTAATTCTTATCCCGATACGATACTCGTTGAAGCGGAAGAAACGCTTCAGCAAATACTTGATCGTATCGTTGCCAGAGGCTGGACCTTCCCCTTGCTTGCTAAACCGGATATTGGAATGAGGGGATTGGCTGTAAAAAAGTTAGAGACAGAATCCGACCTGCTTAGGTATCATGCAGACACTACGGTACGTTACCTGATTCAGCGATTCGTAAGTCTTCCAATGGAGGCCGGAATTTTTTATTACCGATATCCCGGTGCAGAAAGGGGCCAGATTTCAGGCATTGTATTGAAGGAGGTGCTAACGGTGGAGGGGGATGGCGAGAACAGCATCCGCCTGCTGCTTAAGAAAAAGCCCCGCTACAGGCTACAGCTCCCCGCACTTGAAAAAGAATGGGCTGTAAAACTGAATCAGGTACTACCGGCCGGAGAAAAATGGATTTTACCCTATGGCAACCATGCCAGGGGAGCACTTTTCCTGGACGCTTCCCATCAGGCCGATCAGCAATTGACAAATACCATTGATCAGTACTGTCGGCAGATTGAAGGCTTTTATTATGGAAGACTCGATATACGTTTTGAATCATGGGAGCAACTTAAAGTAGGAGAAAATTTCTCAGTTATTGAGCTGAATGGTTCTGGCAGCGAACCTACTCATATGTATGACCCGTCTCATTCTTTGTTTTTTGCCTGGCGTGAGATAGTCCGGCACTGGATCATTTTATGGAAGATCAGCCGGATCAACAGGAAAATAACAGGCCAAAACTATTTCTCGTTTCGCGAAGGGAAGGAACTGTTTCGGGCCAACTCCCGCTATCTGAAAACTCTTAAAGCAAGTCCTCTGGTAAAATAACGCCGGCTTCACTTTAACCGGTTCAACATAACAACACTCATTCCCTTTTCTGCTGATTGTAGCATCAATCGTTTGCAGAAATCACTCAACCGTTTGCACAGTTTCGGTAGTTATTTATTGGCTATTTTCATCGTCGCTAATCAAAAATCAATTCATGAATCGGAAAGATTTCGTCCTCAGTTCCTCGGCGGCCATGGCGGCCATGGCTGTCACGCCTGCTTCTTCGCTCTTTTCAACCCGTGCTGAAAATAAATTGCGTATGGGTATCATCGGAGTAGGCTTGCGAGGGCAGAATCATCTGGATCTGCTGCTGCGTCGAACAGATGTTGATTTAGTGGCTATTTGTGATGTTGACGAACGAATGTTGAAGTCGAGCCGGGACATGATTGCAAAATCGGGCAAAAAAATGCCTACAGTTTATTCCGAAGGCAATTACGCCTGGAAAAAGATGATTGAAAAGGAGAAACTGGAAGCCATAGTTATTGCAACTCCGTGGGAATGGCATAAACCGATGATCATCGGCGCGCTTGAAGCGGGCATTGCCTACGTAGGTACCGAAGTCGTATTGGGTATCACCCTTCAGGACCATTGGGATGTGGTGAAGGCGGCAGAACGTACGGGTGGGCATGTAATGATGCTGGAAAATGTGTGTTACCGGCGAGATGTGATGGCGGTGCTGAATATGGTGCGGCAGGGACTTTTTGGAGAAATCGTGCACCTTCAGGGCGGTTATCAGCATGACCTTAGAGAAGTCAAATTCAATGACGGAACCAATGCCTATGGCCATGGCGTGGAGTTTGGTGAGAAGGGATTTTCTGAAGCAAAATGGCGCACAGAACATTCTGTTCATCGCAATGGCGATCTTTATCCGACACATGGAATTGGCCCGGTTGCGCATTATGTAAATATCAATCGGGGTAACCGCTTTACCTTAATAAACGCATTTGCATCAAAAGCCCTGGGCCTGCACGATTATGTCGTGAGGAAAGGAGGGGAGGATCATCCGAATAGCCGGGTTAAGTTCAAATTGGGGGATGTGGTAACCACCCAGATCGCTTGTGCAAATGGCGAAACAATCCTTCTGCAGCATGATACGAATTTGCCGCGACCCTATTCGCTCGGATTTCGTGTTCAGGGCACCGGGGGAATTTGGATGGACCTCAACCGAAGCATTTATCTGGAGGGCAAATCAGCCAAGCCTCATCAATGGGACGATCAAAAAGCATGGCTCGAAAAATATGACCACCCGCTCTGGGCAAGATGGACCCGTGAAGCCCAGGGATCGGGGCATGGTGGCATGGATTTTTATGTAATACATTCATTCGTGGAGTCGGCTAAAAGAAAACTGCCCACACAAATGGATGTGTACGATGCGGCCGCATGGAGCGCCATTACGCCGTTAAGTGAGCAATCTATCGAAATGGGCAGCGAAACAATCGAATTCCCTGATTTTACTGGCGGTCAATGGATGTATCGTAAGCCGGTCTTTGCTCTTAATGATGAATTCTAATGTCGAACAATTCGTCGCCACAAATCAAGACCACTGTTCCTGAAGAAGTGCTGGCAGCCTTTGGCTTTCAATTCGCCAGTTGCCATATTATTCCTTTTGGCACAGGTCTGATTAATCGTACATGGAAGCTGCAAAGCGCAGAGCAGTCTTATATCATTCAACGCATTAATCAACAGGTTTTTCGGCATCCGGAAGATATTGCCTTCAACATGAACTTGCTGGCACAATATCTGGAGCTGCACGCCCCCGAATATACTTTTGTGGCGGCTCTGCCTGGACTTAACGGTCAGTTGATGATTCATGTGGGCGGTGACGGTTATTATCGGATGTTCCCCTTTGTAGAGGGTTCTCATACCCTGGAAGTGCTTGCTACGCCGGAACAAGCCTATCAGGCAGCAAAACAGTTTGGCCGATTTACACGCTTGCTCGATCAATTTGATGTAGAACAGTTAAAAACAACCATTCCTTCATTTCATGACCTGACCCTGCGATATCAACAGTTTCTGCATAGTATCGAAAGCGGTTTGCGTCAGCGCATTCAGGAAGCAGGACCACTGATTCAACGGTTGATCAATTATTCCAATATTGTAAATCAGTTCGAGAATATCCGCAGGAACCCCCATTTCCGTAAACGTGTTATTCATCACGACACCAAGATCAGCAATGTGCTTTTCGATGGTGAGGGCAAAGGAATCTGTGTGATCGATCTCGACACTGTGATGCCTGGGCTGTTCATAAGCGATTTGGGCGATATGATGCGAACTTACCTTTGTCCGGTTAGTGAAGAAGAAAAGCAAATCGAAAAAGTGCAGGTTCGTCCCGAATTCTATCGCGCAGTGCGCGATGGTTATTTTTCCGAAATGCAACATGTGCTGAACAGCGAAGAAGGAGCACAGTTTTTTTATGCAGGCCAGTTCATGATCTATATGCAGGCACTGCGATTTCTTACCGACCATTTGCAGGGAGATGTTTACTACGGCGCTACGTATGCCGGACATAATCTGGTAAGAGCCCGAAATCAACTGCAACTGCTGGACGAATATTCACGCCTGTCTACAGAATAGAAAAAATTTGTTCTATAGCCAACTTTTGCGGGCAGGACTTGTTTAATTTTGAAAAGAATCTCCACAGTCATGGGTGTGCTAAAACAATTGGCCGAGTATCTTTACCTCCGCAAAAAGGATCCGGCCCGTCCACAAACCAAGTGGATAGGATATATGCACGGCATTAATCGGATCAGTCTTCTGATTTTTTTGCTCTGTCTTATTATTTTGGCTATCAAACTACTCCGGTAAGGTAGCGATTGATCAGGTAGGCGGCCTTGTGGGAGGCTCGCCCGCCGGCACTCAACAACTCATATAATTTTTTATATCCACTGGCCAGTTCGGTACGCCGTTCCGGATTGCAAAGCAGGTTTTCTAATTCAGTGCTCAGATTCTTTGGAGTCAGCTCATGCTGGATCAGTTCCCGAACCAGTGGGCGATCCATGATCAGGTTTACCAGCGAAATGTATTTGACTTTAATGACTCTTTTGGCAATTGCGTATGATATGGGGGATCCTTTATAACAAACAACTTCGGGCACACCCATGAGCGCTGTTTCCAGCGTGGCAGTGCCCGAGGTCACCATTGCCGCTTTTGACTGGCTCAATAGGGCATAAGCACCTGATTTGGTAATCGAAACATTCGGATATTTCTGCAAAAACTCATCGTAAAAGTTGGACTCAAGACCAGGTGCCTGGGCTACGATGAATTGAAAATCAGGGAAATTCCCTGATACCTCCAGCATCACGGGCAGTTTTTTCCTGATTTCCTGCCGGCGGCTGCCTGGCAGCACCGCAACGATTGGCTTTTCCGACAACGATTCAAAACGGGTATTTCGAGCTTCGTCAATCACTTCTACCAGCGGATGACCAACATAGTGAACGGGCCATTGCCATTTTTCTTCAAAGTAGCTTTTTTCGAACGGCAGGATCACCATCATCAGGTCAATATCCCGCTTCATATTTCGAACCCGGTTCTCTTTCCACGCCCAAACCTGGGGACTGATGTAAAATATCACCCGAAGACCCTGCTGGCGTGCCCATTCGGCTATTCGCAGATTAAACCCCGGGTAATCGATCAATACAAGGGCATCCGGAGCAAAATTTGAAATGTCTTCTTTGCACATGGCCAGGTTGCGTAAAATACGTCGCAGGTTCATCAGTACTTCCACAAAACCCATGAAAGCCAGCTCCCGGTAGTGTTTCACCAACGTTGCTCCCGCCTGCTGCATATAATCCCCACCCCAGCAACGTATTTCAGCTGATTTATCATTCTTATGAATCTCACGAATCAGGTTACCACCATGTAGATCACCTGATGCTTCGCCGGCGATGATGTAATACTTCATGGCTAAAATTATCTGAATGAAATAACTGTGCCGATCGGCTGATGTTTCCTAAACTTATGCAGCTGAATCAACTATTTAACGATTGGTCAATTTCAATACCAGAAGCGCAATTCCGAAAACAAGTGTTATCAAAAAAATTCCACGCGCTGTTTTATCCCGGTGGGTGTTAATGTATATCGTGAACAAAATCACGTTGGCTAACAGTGCAAGCGACCCTATGGAAGTGATGAGCTTGTTGTTGTGAAAAAACTGTTCAAGAAAAATGCTGAAACTATTAGAAGAAAAATTGAGATAATAAATCACGACCAGCCCGATCATTGGGCCGAGCAGACCCAGTATTAGTCCCAGTTTTAAATTGTCTTTTTTTAGAATCATTTTTCCCAAAGTTTTTGCAGTTGTTCTTTTTGGCGGTAGTGTGTGAGGTCAAACTGCACCGGTACCACGCTCACGTAACCGTTGGCCAGCGCCCATTCGTCCGTATCTTTTCCCTTGTCGAAATTGACAAACTTTCCCGTCAACCAGTAGTATTGGCGACCATGGGGATCCTGGCGTTCTATAAAGTCCTCTTCGTATTTCGCATAGGCCTGCCGGCAAATCCTGATTCCCTTTATCAAATTGGGTGGGATCGCCGGAATATTGACATTTAAAACGGTATGTTGATCCATTTTAGTACTCAGCATCTTCAAAACCACCTCACGGGCATATTCGCGTGCTCCCGAAAAATCGGCCTCAATGCTGTAATCGAGTAGGGAAAAACCTACCGACGGTATGCTTTCAATGGCCGCTTCAACAGCCGCTGACATAGTACCCGAATAAATTACATTGATACTGTGGTTGGCACCATGGTTTACACCGCTTAAACAGAGATCGGGCTTGCGATGCAGCACTTTGTCCACTGCCAGTTTTACACAGTCTACCGGAGTACCGGTACAGGAATAGGCTTCCACATCGCCGAAGTTATGAACCCGGTGAAGACGCAGGGGCTGCCCAATCGTGATGGCATGCCCCATGCCCGATTGCGGCTTGTCGGGCGCCACTACTACTACCTGACCAAGGTCGCGCACCGCCTCCACAAGATTCAGTATGCCGGGTGCAGTATATCCGTCATCGTTTGTAACGAGAATGATCGGCTTTTCTGAACCTGACTTTCGGCCTTTGCTCTTAGAAGCACTTTTCGCCTTTCGTTTTGTCGCCATATATCAAGCAAAAGTCATGATATTTTTACCAACTGTCAAACCCCATTTCACCAACGGAAAAAATATTTTTTGCAGCGATAAAATAATTAGTAATTTAGCTAAAATTTTTCGTAACCGGATCGCCTTTCCGGAGGTTTAATGCGTACCCTTTTCTTTTGCTTAACCCAACATTCTAGTTCTAATGTCAGTTGCCAATCAGAATCTCAAATACCTGCGCAAATTGCGGGGTTGGACACAGGAAGAGTTCTCACAAAAGCTGGGAATTAAGCGCTCCCTTTTAGGTGCTTATGAAGAGGAACGCGCCGAGCCCCGGATTGATGTGCTCGAAACGGTCTGCGACATTTTCAAGCTGACGATGGATGAGATACTTCGGAAAGATCTAAGCGAAAGCAAGTCTAATTATCTCGCCCGCAGGCGTGCCATCAAACTCGCAACCGGCAGACCCGATATTCCATTTGTCCCGGTGAAAGCAGCGGCCGGCTATCTCGCCGGTTACGGTGATCCGGAATTCATCGATGAGTTAAACACCTTTACGCTTCCCATGCTATCCGGCGGAAACTATAGGGCATTCGAAATAATCGGTGACAGCATGTTGCCAACGCCTAGCGGGTCGGTGATTGTGGGCGAAAAAGTGGAGAATTTCGAAGAACTACGAAGCGGGAGCGCCTGTATCGTCGTTTCACGGCACGAAGGAATTGTATACAAAAGGATCCAGCGCAATGGTCGGTCCCGGAATAAAATCACCCTGGTAAGCGATAATCCGGTTTATCATCCTTATACGGTAAATACGGATGACGTACTCGAAATGTGGCAGGCCCAAATGGTGATTTCCAAGGCAAATCAACAGAATCGATGGGATATGGGACACTTAGCTAACATCGTGAGCGATTTGCAGGAACAAGTAGTTTCCCTTAAAAAGAAAATCAACTGACAGGGCAAACTGGTAAATGGGAGGGCAGTTCCGTTTTTTTATCTGCATTTTTTTCCCGGGCTCAGTTCCGTCTATTATATTTGAATCGGAACTGATGTATGTTTAAACAAGCTGCCCTGACGGTTGGTTGGTTGCTGTGCTCTTGCTTAGGAAATTTCCTTTTCGCCCAACAAAAAACCTTACCTGCGATAAAAACGAATCAGGCCCCCAAGGTCGACGGGGTACTGAATGACCCTGTTTGGCAGTTGTCTTCTCCTGCAACCGATTTCATTCAAAATTTTCCCGAAGTAGGCGCCCCAGCTTCTCAGAAAACCGTAGTCCGCGTGCTTTACAGTGATCGGGCCATCTATATCGGGGCTTACCTGTACGATGATCCTGCTCTTATTCGACGCCAGATTACCGCGCGCGACGAAGAACAACAGAAAGACCTCGACTATTTTGCCGTATTTCTGGACACGTACAATGATCACCAAAACGGCTTTCAGTTTTTGGCAACTTCTGCCAACGTTCAGTCCGATGCACGCCTGACGCCGAATGTTTCTGTAGGATTCGGGAATTACGGCGATAAAACATGGGATGCTGTTTGGGACAGCAAGGTATCTATTCAGCCCGACGGCTGGATTGTGGAAATGGAAATTCCCTATATTTCGTTACGGTTTTCAAAGTCAGAAGTGCAGAATTGGGGTATTCAGTTCTTAAGGTCTGTCAGACGTACAAACGAAACCAGTTACTGGAATTTTGTTGACCCCAATGTGAATGGCTTTGTGAACCAGTTTGGCCTTCTGCAAAACCTTGTTGATATTAAGCCGCCACTGCGTCTGAGTTTTTCGCCCTATGTTTCTACCGGCTATCGCAAAGTACCCGAATCGAACGGGTTTCGGCACGAATGGTTGAAAAGCGGAGGTATGGACGTCAAATACGGCATTAACGAGAGCTTTACACTCGATGCAACGCTGGTTCCCGACTTTGGGCAGGTAATCTCTGACAACGTGATCAATAACCTGACCCCCTACGAAGTGCAGTTTGACGAATACCGTCCATTTTTTACTGAGGGTACCGAAATATTCAATAAGTCGGGTCTTTTTTACTCGAGACGAATAGGTGCAACACCCTCTGGTTATGATGCCGTTGAAGCTCTCGCAGAAAGCGATCCCGATGTGGAAGTCGTTCGTAACCCGGGCCGAACTCAACTTTACAATGCCATCAAGCTTTCTGGTCGCACACCCAAAAAACTGGGTATTGGAATTTTCAATGCAGTAGGTGCCCCCATGTATGCTTCTATTCGCAATAAATCGACCGGCGAGCGAAGCAGAATTAATACCGAAGTACTGACCAATTACAATATCATTGTGTTGGATCAGGCTCTAAAAGGTCGTTCCTATCTCACATTCACCAACACCAACGTACTGCGGCAGGGTAGTGCTGATGACGCCAATGTGAGTGGTCTTGACTTCAGCTTCTACGATCGAAAGAACAATTTTAATCTGCGTGGCCTGTTTCACTACAGTCGTGTTTTTTCCGACAACGATTACGACGGATATCAAACCAGTCTCCGTGCTGGTAAAGTCAGTGGAAAGTGGCAGTACTATGTGCAGAACCAACTTCGCTCAGCCAATTTTGACCCCACCGATCTCGGTTATTTACAAACGGCAAACCAGAATGTGACTAATGCGCAGATCAGCTACAACGACTTCACACCGGGAAAACATTTCTTAAACTACAACGTCCGTTTCAATCTGGCGTATCGACGGCTATTTGACCCAAATGTGTTTAATGAGGCGGTGTTTGAACTTTCAACCTTTCTTTACTTCCGAAATTTTTGGGACCTCTCGGTCGACCTGGGTTATCTGCCCGATCAGCATGACTATTTTGTTTTAGGCAGACCTTTTGTTAAATATGCCCGCCGGCCACAGTACGGATACCTTGCAATAAATGGTAGCACCGATAGCCGTAAGCGGCTATACGTGTCCTGGGAGGCTATCGTGGCCGACTTCTTCAAAAATCCGGAGAAAAAATATTACGAGTTTGGGGGTGGACTGCGGTATCGCTTCAGCAATAAGCTTACAGCGGAACTTAGCCACAATTACGGCACAGAGACCGACTACATCATCAACGCGGGCCGTGATAATTTGGGCGAACCACGAATTGCGTTTGTGGATTTTCGGGAAGTGACCTCAATATTCAGCGCTATCTATAATTTTACTCCCCGTATCAACCTTACGTTGAGAGTACGTCACTATTGGAGCAACGTAGATATCAAACGCAGAGCTTACCTGAATGCCAGCGGACTCCCTGTGCTTGAATCGCCGGTAACGGCTGTTGACAACGTGAATTACTTCAATACCGATGCTTTTTTTACCTGGGATTTTCGTTACGGAAGCCGTTTGATACTTGGATATAAGAAC
Source organism: Chitinophagaceae bacterium (assembly GCA_046297935.1). Lineage (GTDB taxonomy): Bacteria > Bacteroidota > Bacteroidia > Chitinophagales > Chitinophagaceae > CAYMZZ01. The sequence continues at coordinate 215,726 of JBKBHA010000006.1, read as the reverse complement.
TGGCTGGGCGACGATCAGGTTGGGGTAGTGGATGGTGTTAAACATCGCCGATATCTGAACAATTTTGGTCAAACCTTTAACCTTCGGCACGGATCAGAATTGACAGTGAGGTTCATCTATTTCCTCGACTACAATCAGCTTCGCAAAAAAAGATAACTAACTTTTTTTGTTGCTCTCAAAGAGGACGATATCTTTTTCAACAATAGCATATGCCTGCTCTCCCGGATCGGGCCGAACTGTATAAGTGCCGGTAAACCGACTAAACGCAGGCAAAATGGCATCCTTTTTTCCGAAATAAAAGCAGGGAAAACGAAGAGCCTGCTTACCGCGGCCACGCAATACCAGGGCGGGATGCACATGCCCTGAAAAACAATAGTCACAATCAGCTCTGTCGGCGCGATCATGAACAAAGGTGAAATTGCGTATATGAAATGGTTCCCGATGCACTGTTATTTTTGCGTCGCCATACCAACTTTCGTCAAGAATATCATGGTTACCTTTTGTAAGGTGAACGTCAAGCGAAGGGAAATCCAGACGCCAACGACGAAAGAGATCCAGTTCAAGATTAGCCTGACTGTGGGTAAGGTCGCCCACGATAATAAGGCGCTCCGCTTTGAAAAAAAGAAGTTGCGCAAGCAGTCGTTGCAAATCGTCTTTGTACACCGACTGCGGGATGGCAATTCCGGATTTACGAAAATGACCCGATTTGCCGACATGGAGATCAGCCGCAATAAGGGTCTTTTCATTTTCCCAGAATATAACGCGTTCACTGCTCAGTATGAAGTGTTCGTCGCGAATTATATGAGAGAGCATGCTGGCCATAGGGGCGTAAAGCTAAAAACCGGTATTGTAACGACAAATAGAAAAATTACGCTTCAAGTTGGATCTGCATTCGTCGCACACGGTCTTCCAGTTTTTCAGAAGAAAGATCTTCGCGCATACTATCTACTTTGATGGGAAAACAGAAAGGAGTGAGCTGTTTGGGCCAGGTGAGTACGATTCTTGACTGCTTAATACGAATGAGCATATCCCGGAGACGGACTTCTTCCATTTGCTGATCAAATACCTCCTGATAGGCCTGGCGCAAGAGTAAGTTGTTGGGTTCATATTCTGCAAAAACCTTGAAAAGCAGGGAGGCGGAAGATTGCAGGTGCCGCGCTTTTTTGTGCTCGCCCGGATAACCCTGAAAAACCAATCCGCCAATCACAGCGATATCTCGAAACTTACGTTTAGCCATCTCCGTTGAGTTAACACTTCGTTGTATATCTTCCAGCAATCCATCGGTCGAAAAAAGTTCATAAACATTTGAGTCGTCGACGGGAATGGGCTGGTCGCTCAGCAATTCGAAGCCGTAGTCGTTCATAGCAAATGAAAATGTAATGGGAGTGATGCGGCTGATGCGATAGGCCAGTATGGCTGCCATGGCTTCGTGTACCAACCTTCCTTCAAAGGGATATACAAATAAATGAAATCCGTCTTTGGTCTCAATTTGTTCAATCAGCAATTCATTTTCGGCAGGCACATGGGAGTGGAGGGCCTGCCTTTCGAATAGCGGCCGAAGGGCGGCCAGTTCCGGTGAATGCAATTCAGCCTGGTCATCCATCACATAGTTGAGTGTTTGACGAAGCTTTTGCCCCAGGTTCGCCGATAAAGGCATTCTTCCACCGTTCCAACTCGGCACTTTCGATTTTTTGCTGGAGGATTTGCGAACCAAAACCGTCATGTCTTTAATCATGATCAGCTCGAGGTTTCTGCCCGCCAGTGTGAACACTTCGCCGGGCTCAAGTCGTGAAATAAAGAATTCTTCAATGACTCCTATAAACCCACCAGCCATAAAACGCACTTTCAGCATGGAATCGCTTACGATAGTGCCGATATGCAGCCGATGTCGCATAGCCATTTTTCGGCTATTCATTCGGAAACGATCGGCCATCCACTCCACCTTGCGATACTCATCATACTGTTGCAACGCTATTCCGCCTTCGCTGATATGGTGAAGTACCGCGATCCATTCTTCTTTCGTGATGTCCTGGTAACAATAACAGGAAGCAACTTCTTCAAAAATAAGATCTGGAACCAGGCCCTCGGCGATGGCGAGGGTGCAGAGGTATTGTACCAATACGTCGAAACAGCCAATTCGTGGTGGACGGCTTTCAATTATTTGTTCTGCTACGGCTGTTTTGAGTGCTGCCGCTTCCAACAGTTCAAGCGAATGCGTAGGCAGGAAATAAATTCGACTTACTTCCGACGGGCGGTGACCGCTCCGACCAGCGCGTTGAAGAAATCGCGCCACTCCTTTGGGAGAACCCACCTGAATAACAGTTTCAACAGGCCTGAAATCGACACCCAGATCCAGCGACGCAGTACAAACCACCGCGCGCAGTCTACCGGAATGCAGATTATCTTCCACCCAATCACGTAACTCCCTGTCAACACTGCCATGATGAAGGGCAATTACTCCTGCAAGAGACGGATCTGCTGACAAAAGCGACTGATACCAAACTTCAGCCATACCGCGGGTATTGATAAAGATGAGGGTGGTTTTGCTTTGGTTCAGGATATCCAATACCCGGTCTACCAGTTTAATACCTAAATGGCCGGACCATGGATATTTTTCAATTTCATCCGGGATCACCGACCATATTTCCACTTCCTTACGGATGTCCGCGCGAATAAGCTGACCTGTTTGGCCGATCGGAAATAATAGCACGTCCATTGCTTCCTGAAGATTTCCAATGGTAGCTGAAACACCCCATATGGAAGGAGGAGGTTGTTGTAGGGTCTTTTTAATACCAGCGATTCGGCTGATAGCTAATTCAACCTGGACCCCACGTTTACTTCCCAACAATTCATGCCATTCATCTACAGCTACAATGCGAACCGTGGAAAGAAGATCAGGATATCCCCGCAACGCCAGTAATAGATGTAGGCTTTCGGGAGTGATGATCAGTACCTCTGGCATTTGTCTTTTCTGACGGGCGCGTTCATTGACGTCGGTGTCACCATTTCTGATGCCAACCTTCCAACTCAGGTCCAGTTCAGAAATCGCTTCTTCCATAGCCCGCCCAATATCACGGGCTAATGCCCGAAGCGGAGTGATCCAAAGTAGTTGCAGACCACTGTTTTTTTTACGGCTGAAGTCGTCCGGATGCCGATTGATGAAGTCGATCAATGCACCCAGAAATACAGAAAAGGTTTTGCCACATCCGGTAGGAGCATTTACCAATCCACTCTCTCCCTCATGGATCGCTTGCCAGGTTTTTTCCTGAAAAGCAAATGGACTCATCTGCCTGCTCTCAAGCCAACTGCGAATCTTGCGGTATCCAACACTTTTTTCCAATTCCATCAGTTCAAAATCGGAGAGTGAAGTTACGAAAGGAACAGCGCAGTCAGCCGCAGGATGCAGCATTAATGAGGTCGTAACGGGATTGTTTTATTCAACCAGCACTAACGCACTATTGATGCCGCCTCCATCAGGGTTGTGACTGCACCAGCCTGATCACACCATCCTGCCAACGCAGAAAATACAGACGTTTATTTTCAAAATACTGGAGTTGCATACCCGGGCGGGCAAACACAGGCTGGATATCATAATGAGTAAACTGTACATACTCTTTGTTCCCGAGATTAGAAGCTATATCGTCGCCAAACTGTTGAAGTAGGTTTGCGTAGATCCACATGACCTCATAACCCCGAAAGACCATATCGCTGGGACGCGCATACATGCTGCCGGCGAACTGGCTGTTTATTTCCTGACTTACCCGATCGGTTCTTGGATTGTAAAAAGGATTAGCAAAGATGATCTCAGGGCCCTTAAAATCGGGGTGGCTAAAATCACGTGATATATTTTCCCAGGTGGGCATACCAATAATGGTAAGTGGGAAACGCTCGTAAATGGAAGCCAACTGCTGAGCAAGTCTTTTTCCGAAATAAGTGTCGAGCGAACCAGCCACACAAACTGAGTGTTGTGTACTGTCAAGATGCTGGGTTAACTGTTTTACAGTAAAACTGTCCGGCAGATCTACATATTTCAGATTGATGGGTGAACCCATTGCAGTTTTTGAGAATTCATCCCAAATCGATTTGATATAGTTTTCTGTTGCTCCTTTCTTTCTAAATACTATGATCGGCTTAAGCGCGTAATATTTTTGCAAATAACGATATACCCCTTCACACTGGGTACGAAGTGTGGGATTGAGCAAAACCATATACGGGTTTCGCTGAATACCACCATCATTGGGTATGGTGGCGTTAATGAAGGGTATCCGTTGCCGAAGAGCAAAATCGGCAAATGTTTTCACCTCCTGGCTGGTACAATGTGCTAACAAAATATCAATACTGTCGGCAGCGGCCCGTTGCAGTTGCTGGTCCAGGGTTTCCCTGGCCGATCTGGTATCGTACACATACACTTCCAATTCAACACCTGCAGTTGCCAGCGAATCGAGTGCGAGTTGTGCGCCTTCATAAAATTCGAGCCCCGGGTTGATGAATTTTGGAAACTCGTTTCTGGAGTACCGGTATTCATTCTGTTGGTTGAAGGCCGAGTCGAGATAGATTGGAGCGAACAACGCAATCTTTGGAACAGAAAGCTTCGTGCTATTCTGTGCACGGATCAACGAGCATACACAAAAAAATGCCAGGGAAAAAAGCAACAGTTTTTTCATCCGGTAAAAATTTAATGAAACGGGTTTTATTCCCATTCAATGGTGGCCGGTGGCTTGCTGCTGATATCGTACACTACCCGGTTTATTCCACGAACGTGATTGATTATCTCGCTCGAAATTTGTGCCAGAAAGCTGTACGGCAAATGAGCCCAGTCGGCCGTCATTCCATCTACACTGGTAACGGCGCGTAACGCTACGGTATACTCGTAAGTGCGCTCATCACCCATTACGCCTACACTCTTAACCGGTAACAAGATGGTACCGGCCTGCCAAACCGTTGCATACAGTTGGCTGTCTTTCAGCCCCTGGATATATATATGATCGGCTTCCTGCAGCAATTGAACTTTTTCTTCGGTTACTTCGCCAAGTATGCGAATGGCCAGGCCTGGCCCCGGGAACGGATGGCGGTCAATCATTTCAGCAGGAATGCCCAGCTCGCGGCCAACTTTCCTTACTTCATCTTTGAACAGATAACGCAAAGGTTCTACCAGTTCGAGATGCATGGTATCGGGCAGGCCGCCTACATTATGATGCGATTTGATGGTAACGGAAGGGCCGTGAACAGACACACTTTCAATTACATCAGGGTAAATGGTTCCCTGGCCCAGTAAACCAATTCCTTCAATGGCAGCAGCTTCCCGCTGAAATACATCGATGAACAGTCTTCCTATAGTCTTCCGCTTTGCCTCCGGATCTGTCTTCCCTGCAAGTTCTGCATAGAATTCAGCCCGGGCGTCTATGCCTTTAACATTCAGCCCCAGCCGATCGTAGGTATCGAGCACTGACTGAAATTCATTTTTTCTCAATACGCCGTTGTCAACAAATATGCCGTATAACCTGTCGCCGATAGCGCGGTGAATAAGTGTGGCGGCTACAGTTGAGTCGACACCACCGCTGAGGGCCATAATGACTTTCCGATCACCGATCTGCTGACGCAGTGACTCTACGGTATCGGTAATGAAATGAGCAGGAGTCCAGTCCTGTTTGCAACCGCAAACATTCACCAGAAAATTCCTGAGTATTTTTTTGCCTTCGGCAGAATGATAAACTTCGGGGTGAAATTGAACACCGTACAATTCGCAGGCAGCAGTCGCTGTTTGTTTAAAGGCCGCAACCGGTATGCTATCTGTTGTTGCCAGTATTTCAAAGCCTGCAGGCAATTCCTTAATGCTGTCGCTATGACTCATCCATACCTGGCTTTCGGAGGACACATCTTCGAACAGCCGATCTTCCCGATTGCGCCTCAATATGGCCCGTCCGTATTCGCGCTTATTGCTCTTGGCAACGAGACCGCCATATTTTTTGGCTGTTAACTGCGCTCCGTAACATACCCCCAGTACAGGCACATTGGCCTGTATGGCCGCAATATCGATATCGGGCGACCCTGGATCATTGACCGAAAAAGGCGATCCGGAAAGAATGACTCCGCGCAAACTGGGGTCGAATTGTATTTTTTGGTGGAAAGGTGTAATCTCGCAATAAACGTTTGCCTCGCGTACCGCTCTGGCAATCAATTGTGTATATTGTGAGCCAAAGTCGAGAATTAAGATCTTTTCGGTCATGGTGCTGCGAAGTTAAAGAAAGACGCGAAATTTTAAATTTCAGGTTACCAACAGTAACCTATGTACCTTTCCGCACGTCCAATACTCTGAACAACTAAACGCGTATTCGGCCCGCCTCAACAAAACTAACAACATGAAAAAGATTAATTCTTACTGTTTCCTTGCTCTCCTGATTTTTATATTGTCGGCCTGCGATTTTGTGGGTGGTGAAAGAGTGAGAGGTAACGGGAAGGTGGTTACCGAAACCCGCGACATCAGGGATTTTAATGGAATCAGTGTCAGCGGGGCGATCGACCTGTTTGTAACTGTAGGTGCCGAGTTTGCCGTGCGAGTGGAGACTGATGAGAACCTACAGGAATTGATTGAAGTGTTTCGCGATGGAAGTGTACTTCGGGTACGTCCTGCCGACCACGTAAACCCCGATCCTTCCGACGCTGTCAAAGTATATGTTACTGCTCCTTCTCTTGGACTGTTGAGGGCATCGGGTGCATGTAGCATACTATCCGAGGGACCGATTGCTGCTAGTGAATTGGTGTTAGATATGAGCGGTGCCAGCGACGCAGATCTCGACCTGGATTTGTCAAGCCTGCGTATCGATCTGAGTGGTGCGAGCACTCTGAAGCTGGTTGGCAGAACCAACAAACTGTCGGTGGAAGGGAGTGGTGCTTCGCATATAAAGGCTGCCGAGCTCACTGCCGATGATGTGTTCGTCAATCTTTCCGGAGCCAGCTCGATGGAGATACATGCCAACACGAAGCTGGAAGCAGATTTGAGCGGAGCTTCAAACGTGGAGTATACGGGTAGCCCATCTGTTAAATCGAACACCAGCGGCGCATCCAGTGTTCGCAGTCGTTAATGATTTCGAATAAGTATAAAAGTTAAGGTTGGCTGATTAGAAGGTAATAATTATTTTCATCAGGCATATTGTCTGAATCCACCTTAACCAACTGCTATGTCAGGCACATTCTCGCGTCGTCGTTTTATTCGCGATGCCTCTCTGGCTGCCGGAAGCCTGTTTTTGTATTCGTCTGCAAAATCCGGAATTCATATTCAGAAAACTAAGTCGGCCATTGTGATGGGGGCGGGGCTTGCAGGATTGGCGGCCGCGAAAATGCTGCGCGACAATGGCTGGTCGGTTACCGTGCTCGAAGCCCGTGGCCGCCTGGGAGGACGAGTTTTTTCCCATTTGATGGATCAACAGGAACAACTGGTCATAGAACTGGGCGCGGAATGGGTAGGAGAATCGCACACGCGTATGCGGGAGTTATGCGACGCCTATAAGCTACCCCTGTTGAATAATCAGTTTGAATCGCATTTGATTTACCAGGGAAGTTATTTTGCGAACGGCCAGTGGGACTATAGTGAAAAATGGAAGCAGACTTTTGTAAAAATGATGGAAGCTTATCCTCAGCTTTCACAAAAGGACAAAGAACGGATTGATCAAACGGATTGGTGGCGCTACCTCGTGAATAACGGTTGTGAAGGGAGAGACCTCGATTTACGAGAACTGCTGGACAGCACCGATTTTGGAGAAAGCATCCGCCACGTGTCGGCTTTTGCTGCTTTGGCCGAATATGCGGAGAGCAGTCCAAAAAATGAAATGGACCTGAAAGTAGAAGGAGGTAATAGCCGGCTGGTCGAGAAAATGGCTGATGATGTTGGTCGCGACAATATTAAGGTTGCCCATACAGTTATACGGGTAATTCAGCCTCGAAAAGGAAAAGTAACTGTTGTTTGTGCCAATGGCACGGAGTGGACGGCTGATAAAGTGATCTGTGCTCTTCCAACCATGGCTGTCAGACGTATCAACTGGGAACCAGGTCTGGAAGCAGGCTATCAACGCGCGATTGATGAACTGCAATATGCCCGCATTAACAAGAATCCTGTTTTGTTCTCGGAGCGATTCTGGAAACGGGAAGATTTCGATATGATCACCGACCAAACCCCGCATTATTTTTATCACGCCACAAAAAACCAGCGTTCTGCTAAGGGAGTGTTGATTTCTTACAGCATCGGAGACAAGGCTGCGGTAGTGGCTAATCAAACTGACGACTGGCGTAAACGGGAAGTAGAGCAAACCCTCCGATTACCATTCGGTTCGGTGCTGAACAAGATCGAAAAAGTGGCCAATTATTATTGGGGGAACGATGAGATGTCGCGTGGAGCATACGCACTTTATGGCAAAGGACAATGGTTTCGCCTGATGCCTATTCTGAAGCGAAAGCATATTCATACCCATTTTGCCGGCGAGCATGTTGCCGATTGGCAGGGATTTATGGAAGGAGCAATCAATAGTGGCGAAGAAGCTGCAGCGCAAATCATATAACCAGGCGAGCTGATTGCTTTAGGGTAGCGGTTTATAAATTGACCAGCCTGACGCGGATGTAAATGTCGCGGTTTCGCCCTTTGTCGTCGGTACAGGAAATTTTTACGCGTCCCGCCTTTGGCACAAAGAATTGCTTTTCGCCGGGAGCGGTTGATTTGTAAAATTCATCGTTTATATACCAATACAGCCTTGTAACGTCATTGGCTGTTCGGGCCTGCAACATTAATGGCTCTGGAGCAGAACGGCTGATCAGGTACTCATTACCCGACTGGGGCGATTGGATGATCGGTGCACTGCCTTTAAATATTCGCTGACAATCGGGGTTATGTGGCGGAATTTTTTCGAACGGTTGTTGATGTTCGCTGAGCCAGGCCTGCATGTCGGGTTCAACAACAGTGTACAATGCCTTCTTGTAACCGGCCGCAGGCGCACATGTTGTACAATAAGAAAAACGGCCATCAGCACTAACCATTATTTCTTTACGATGCTGGCAGGGTTGGGTGCTTGATAAAAGTGGAATGAAGTAATCAGAAATCAGATTCTCGCAATACGGCCCTGGCACCAGTCCACTGGCACTGCAAACCTGACGCAGTTCACAATGCTCCGGCTTTTCGAACCAGAATTCATCGCTGTCGTAGTCGATGGTGTTGAAGAGCCGAAACAAGAGAGGGGTAGCAATTTGGGCTCCACTCAGGTCGGGCGAGCCAATGCCAGAAAAGTTACCTGCCCACACTCCAATGGTGTATTTTCTGTTGTATCCAATGCTCCAGGCATCACGACGTCCGTAGCTGGTGCCTGTCTTCCAGGCAATTTTCGGCATCCGTTCTGTCGCCGTCCAGTTCAACGGAAAGTCCGGTCGATTCACTTTCGATAGTATTTCATGAAGCATGTAGCTGGACTCTGGGCTCAACAGCCGACGGCTGGTTCTTGAACTATCCTGCAGCAAAAACGCTGGTGGGCGATAGGCGCCCTGGTTGGCAATAGCTGCGTACAGGCCGGTTAGTTCTTCCAGCGTTGCGCCACAGCCACCCAGCACCATCGAGAGGCCCAGTTTGCGACGATCTTTTTCAATTTGGCGGAAACCCGCATCCGCCAGGGTCTCAATCATTTTTTCCGTCCCCAGTTTATTCAGGCCTTTTACTGCCGGAATATTCAGGCTATGTTCCAAAGCGTATTCTACTGTCACATTTCCATTGAACTGCCGGTCGTAATTTTCTGGCGCATATCCCTGATAATGAACCGGCACGTCGGTCATTATGGTGTGCGGTGTAAGTAGGCCCTGGTCAAAACAGAGCCCGTACAGCAGTGGTTTCAATGTGCTGCCCGGTTGTCGTACAGCTTCAGCACCGTTTACCTGACCGGCATCGGTGCTGTCGTAAAAGCTGGCTGAACCCACGTAGGCAAGTACCTGCCGGGTCTGATTGTCGACGACAATAACTGCCGCATTTTGAATGCCACGCAGTTTCTGCATCCGGATATAGTCGGCTACCAGTTTTTCGGTCTTGAACTGCAGATTGAGGTCGATGGTTGATTGCACCAGATCATGGTTACTGTTGCGAAGTTTTTGTGATAAGTGTGGCGCCAGCCTCGGCATTCGGTGCCGGTAGGCGTCCAGTGGTTCCTGCAGTGCATCGGCAATTTCTTTTTCTGTAAAGAGGCCCTCTTTCTCAAAATTTTCAAGCCAGCGATTTCTCTCTTTTAGAATCAGGTCATTGTTTCGGCCAATTACGAGAGAAGAAGGACGGTTAGGAATAATGCTCAGCGCGGTAATTTCTGCAAGCGAAAGGTGGTCGGGTGCTTTTTCGAAATACAACAACGCGGCAGCCTTAACGCCTTCTATATTACCACCATAGGGCACCAGATTGAGGTATAGTTGCAGAATCTCGTCCTTGCTATATTTCCATTCCAGCTGAAAGGCTCTGAACATTTCTACCAGCTTGCTACCCCAGGTGCGCGGCCGTCTCTCCAGCGCACGGGCTACCTGCATCGTAATTGTACTGGCCCCCGAAGTACGCTGACCCGAACTGAGATTGTTAAATATGGCCCTCATAACGGCCAGTGGATTAACCCCCGGATGCCGATAAAAGTATTGATCCTCTTTGGCGATGATGGTTTTACGAAGAAGTGGAGATATTTCTGTTAAACTGGTTTTCAAGCGCCATTTTTCGTCTGCCGTTAAATAGGCATGGATAACCTTGCCGTGCCGGTCGGTAATCTGGGTTGAATAGGTGATCTGGTCTGGTAAGGGGAAGAGCAGATTTAGTAACAGAAATAAAACAAAAACGACCAGCAGGCCGACGCCGGTTCGCAAAAGCAAGCGGCGAAATCGGATTTTTCGAAAATTAAATCGGCGACTGTTCATCTGAAAAAATTAGACCATCCAATAAAAGTAGGTATCAACAACGGATTTCAGAAACCAGATATTGGATGTTGTTTTTTATACGGCGGTTGTCTGCATTCTATTTTTCAATCATATTTTTTTTTGATGCACGCAACCCACGGCACCTGGAAATGATCTAATCAATAATTTCGTTGACATCAATCATCGATTTTTTTTATCTTCTCGTTCAGATTTCGACCATTTAACCATCCTGTTATGCGCCTTTCCATTCAATTTACCAGCCTTACCTGTGTATTCCTGCTGTTTATGGCCTGCAATCGCAGCGCTGTCAGCCTTAGTTCTACCAACGCAAAAGGCGAAGTGCCTTTGCTGGGTAACCTCACCTTTCGTTTCAATCAAAGTATGATCGCCGATTCATTGCTGAATCGATGGGATTCTACTGAGTACGTAAAATTTGAGCCGGCCATAGCCGGGAAATTTCGCTGGGATGGACCGGATCAACTGGTTTTTTCGCCGGCTGGACCACTCGATCCCGCTACTACTTACAAAGCAAAAATCACCAGCGCAGTTCTTCAATACAGTTCCTTCGATAAAGTGGAGGCCGCTGATGATATCAGTTTCCATACTCCCGATCTGAAGCTCGACAACTCGCAGGTTATCTGGATGGGCGAGTCGTCGACAAGTGCAGCGCCCCAGATAGACTTGTATTTCAACTATCCCGTGAAGCCGGCCGACATAAAGAACAAGTTGCTGATAGAATCCGATGGCAAGAAAATGGACTACTCATTGCTTACCACGGCTGAGGATAGCAAACTTTCGATCAAACTCACCGGCATCCGGCCCGAAGACAGGGACATTCCCCTGACTGTTCGCCTTGAGAGTGGAGTTACTCCAGCCGCCGGGCGCAATGCAACCAAAAATGCAATTGAAGCTGGCATGACCATCCCCTCGCCGTTTGTTGTACAGATACTGGAAACGGAGTCGCTGCATGATGGCGAAGAAGGAGTGGTAAGAGTAATGACGAGCCAGCAATTAACTTCCGACAACCTTAAGTCCTTTATAAGTATTGATCCCTCCATAAATTTTACAGCGGAAGTCAGTGAAAGCGGACTAACCCTGCGAAGCACTCAGTTCAGTATGGATAAAGGCTATGCCATTACCTTTAAAAAAGGTCTGCGTGGCAAACTGGGTGGAACACTAAAAGAAGATTATCAGCACAGCATTACTTTCGGCGAGTTGGAGGCAGATATCCGTTTTACCAATTCAAAAGGTGTGTATCTGTCAAAGCTGGGTGGACAACAGGTGGAAGTGCGGATCACCAGTGTGGCCAAGGTAAAACTTATCATTTCGAAAATTTATGAGAGTAACCTCCTTGCTGCGCAACGATATGGCTATTATGCCCGCGAAACATCGGCAAATGAAGACTATTACGATGAAGGATACTACGACTATGGAGGCGACTATGTTCTTGGCGACGTGATTTATGAAAAAGAGATCGATACAAGGTCGCTGCCGAAAAGCGCCGGTGGCAGGTTGCTCGACCTTTCGCAATTCGAAGACAGATTGCCTGATTTTAAAGGTATTTACCACGTTAGTGTTCGGTCGGCCGACGACTACTGGGTAAGGGATAGCCGGTTTATCTCTATTTCCGACCTTGGACTGATTGCGCGGGAAGGGAAAGATAAGATGCTGGTGTTTGTTAACTCGCTCAAGACCTCGAAGGGAATTAGCGGAGTAAATGTACTGGTTTATGGAACGAATAATCAGTTGCTCGGCACGGCTGCCACAAATGGGGACGGCGCTGCAGAAATAAGTTTCGATCAAAAAGACTATGCCGGGTTCCGCCCAGCGATGGTGATTGCAAGAACCGCGGACGATTTTAATTATCTGCCATTTACCGAAACGCGGATCAATACTTCGCGTTTTGATGTGGGAGGCAAGCGGGACAACAGCACTGGGCTGGATGCGTATATCTATCCGGAACGTGATATTTACAGGCCGGGTGAAAAGATCAACTTTGCTGTCATCCTCCGCGACCGCAACTGGCAATCGCCAGGCACCCTGCCGGTTAAGTTGAAGATGTTGCTGCCCAACGGCAAGGAGTTAACGACAATGCGGACTACATTGAACGAGGAGGGGGCAGCTGAAGGGAGTATCAGTCTGTCAGGTGCCGCCATTACTGGTTCATATACGCTTGAGCTTTACAGCGCTAACGAAGTATTGCTTGGCAGCCAGGTATTTGCCGTAGAAGAGTTTGTGCCGGATCGTATCCGTGTGCAGGCCCAGTTGAACCAGGAAAGCTACCGCCCTGGCCAAACAGCCGTATTGAAAGTGAATGCCGCCAACTTTTTTGGTCCTCCAGCTGCAAATCGGAATGTTGAAACAGAAATTCAAATTCGCCAAAGAAGTTTTCAACCGGAGAAATTTGCCGATTTCAATTTCGCACTGGCTAATCAATATTCCATGGCCGACAAGGAAGTGAAAGAAGGGGAGACTGATTCGCAGGGAAATCTCGAACTGAGTTATACAGTACCGGCTATCTATGCCGACATGGGACGCTTGCAAGCCGCCTTTTACACTACTGTATTTGATGAAACGGGCCGCCCGGTCAGCAGAGCCAGTTCCGCTGATATTTTTACACAGGATGTTTTTTACGGCATTCAGCAGGATTGGTCCTATTATTTTCCTTTGAACAGACAGGTCAAATTTGGTCTGGTAGCTGTGAATAAACAGGGTGATGCCATCAGCGCGCCGGCAATGGTGAAAGTGATTAAGCATGAGTACCGGACGGTGTTGGCAAAAAGCGGAAGCTATTTCCGCTATGAATCGCAGAAAGAGGAGAAACTAGTGCAGGAGTCGCAGCTCAACCTGGGTACAGGGTCCAGCATGAGTTTTATTCCAAGGTCGCCTGGCGAATATGAAGTGCGGGTGTATAAACCCGGCGCCAGCACTTATGTGATGAGAAGATTTTACAGTTATGGTTCCTGGGGTGGAGATAATAACTCGTTTGAAGTGAATACCGAAGGTCAGGTAGATATCAAGCTTGATAAAGAATCGTACCTGGCAGGCGAAACCGTAAAAGCGCTTTTCAATACTCCTTTTAATGGACGCTTACTCGTGACGATGGAAACAGATAAAGTGCTTTCCTATTCTTATGTCGATGTTAATAACCGTTCGGCCACGCTTGATCTTCCTTTAAGCGGCCAGCATGTACCCAATGTATATATCACGGCAACCCTCATTAAGCCGCATGAAATGTCGGATATACCACTTACCGTAGCTCACGGATATCGTAATATCAAAGTGGAGGAGAAAAGCCGCCGGATAAATATGGAGATCAGTGCGGCAAAGACGGCTCGTTCGCGGACCAAACAGAAAATTACCGTTGATGCCGCACCCGGAAGCATGGTTACACTGGCAGCAGTAGACAATGGCATACTTCAGGTGAGTGGCTTTGAATCCCCTGATCCCTACAAATATTTTTATAAGAAGAAGGCATTACAGGTGTTAGGCTACGACCTCTATCCGCTGTTGTTTGCCGAAGTAAAAGCAAAACTCAGCAGTACTGGTGGCGACGGCGAAATGGATATGATGAAACGCGTCAACCCTATGCCAGCAAAAAGAGTGCAGCTTGTCAGCTTCTGGAGTGGTATCAAAAAGGCGAATGGAAGAGGTAAGGCTGAATTCGAAGTGGAAGTGCCCTCTTTCAGCGGTGAACTCAGATTAATGGCAGTTGCATTTAAAGGTAATAGTTTTGGCGCTGTACAAAATACGATGACGATCGCAGATCCGGTTGTAATCAGTACCGCGCTGCCAAGGTTCCTGAGCCCGGGAGATACAGTGTCGGTGCCAGTTACCATCGCGAACACTACTGACAAAAACGCGAATCTGCAGGCGAGTGTCGCTGTTACCGGACCAGTAAAAGTTGTTGGAAACAGCAATAGCCAACTTTCAGTAAATGGAAAGGCAGAAGGAAGGCCGGTATTCAAACTGGTGGCCAGTCCTGATTTGGGTATTGCCAAGGTGAAAATCAGCGTGAAGGGTCTGGGTGAAACTTTCGAGGAATCGATCGATATTTCGGTGCGACCAGCGTCAACTTTACAAAAGCGTTCTGGCAGCGGGGTAGTTGCCGGAGGCCAATCAGGCAGGGCAAACATTGATCTGAATGAATTTTTACCTGCTTCCGCCTCGTATAAGCTTGTAGTGAGCCGGTCTCCCGCACTTGAGCTGGGTGAACAGCTTCGTTATCTGGTGCAATACCCATATGGATGCACAGAGCAGACGATATCATCAGTGTTTCCACAGTTGTATTTCGGTGATTTGGCAGATCTGGTTAAATCAGGACAAAATGAGAAGCAGCATGCCAATGCAAACATTCTGGAAGCTATTCGGAAAATCAAGATGCGGCAACTCTACACCGGAGCACTCACCCTTTGGGACGGTTCAGGCACTGAAGACTGGTGGACCTCGATCTATGGTGCCCATTTCCTGTTGGAAGCGCGTAAAGCTGGTTTCGATGTTGACAATAGTTTGCTGGAAACCTTGCTGGCTTACCTGAATGGACGTCTTAAGAACAGAAGTTTGATCAACTATTATTACAACAGGGATCAGAACAAGAAGATTGCGCCCAAAGAGGTAGCTTATAGCTTATATGTACTGGCTCTGGCTGGTCGCAGCAATGTGTCGTCGATGAATTATTACAAATCAAATCCCGCTATACTTGCTCTCGATAGTCGGTATTTATTGTCCGCCGCTTATGCAGTAGCTGGCGATAAGCGATCATTTGCCGAAATGCTGCCGAGTGCCTTTCTGGGTGAGGAATCGGTGCCTCAGACCGGTGGCAGTTTTTATTCCGACATAAGGGACGAGGCCATTGCTTTGAATGCCCTGTTGGAGGTGGATCCTGGAAACAAACAGGTACCGACCATGGTAAAGCATGTAAGCCAAAAGCTTAAATCACGTAATTGGCTGAGTACCCAGGAAAGAGCGTTTGCGTTTTTGGCGCTCGGCAAACACGCTCGTATGGTCAACAAATCCACGGCAACTGCCGAAATTCGGGTGAATGGCAAAGTAGTGGGCAAAGCAGGAGACGGTTCCTGGACAGGTACCGAAGCCGTGCTACAGGGTACGCAGGTTGAGATTGCTGCGCGAGGCGAAGGGTCTATCTACTATTTCTGGCAGGCGGAGGGAATAAGTAAAACTGGAAGCTACAACGAAGAAGACAGTTATCTTAAAGTGCGACGCAGGTTTTATGATCGCTACGGAAAAGCTATTGATGGCAATCGGTTCTCGCAAAACGATCTGGTAATTGTGGGAATAACTATAGAGCGCAGCTTTAATACACCGGTTGAAAATGTGGTTATAACGGACTTGTTACCCGCAGGCTTTGAAATCGAGAATCCAAGAACCAAAGAAATTCCTGGAATGGATTGGATCAAAGATGCTTCTACGCCGACAGCCCTCGACGTACGTGACGATCGGATTCATTTCTTCCTGGACCTGAACTCGAATAAGCAAACCTATTACTACGCGGTACGTGCCGTATCTCCGGGACATTTCCGAATGGGTCCCGTTGGCGCCGACGCCATGTACAATGGAGAATACCACTCATACCATGGTGCCGGAGTTATAACAATCGAATAAATCCAGTTAAAACAAACCTGCTAATTTGATCAATTTATTGATCAAATTAGCAGGTTTGTTTTGTGTCTGATTCCTAATGGGGTCAGAAATCAGCCTTCGCGACTAATCGTCAAAACTGGTATTTGGGAAGCGTAACTTAACAGTTTGTTGGTGATCTTGTTCCAGAGACCGGGTAGTCTGAGTTCCCGAATGGGATTGACCATAATGAGGTCGGCATTTATTTTCCTACTGAAATCAAGCGTGCTTTGAGCAAGGTTTTTTCCTTCCAGCAGAAAATGCTGAACCGGAACCGTTGAAATGCTTTGCACAATTTCGAGGGCTTCTGTGAACAGTTTGTTGCCTGCCTGCTCGTCATGCTGGCGAAGCGAAACAAAGTAAACCGTGGAGCGGAACGCGCGACCTAAGAGTGCTGCCAGTCGAATTTGACGCAGAGGTACTTCGCCACTTACTGGAAGAACAATTTTTTTGTAATGGCAAACCAGGCCGCTGGATCGTACAGCCAGCACTGGGATCTGGGTACGACTCGCGAGTTTGCTGATAGAAATGGACGACGCCACCCGGTGTAGCAAATTGAAACGTGCAAGACCTGCAATGATCAGATCCATGTTATACGATTTCACATACTGTTGCAACTGTTCAGACCGGTTGCCGCTCAGTACACTGATTTCGATGCGGCCGGCACCACAAAGCTGTTTTTGATACTGAGCCTGCAGTTCTTTTAATTTCTTATAGGCTGTTTCGTTACCTGTCTGGCGCGACATCATCACCTCGCGACGGCCTCGTACGTGTACCAGATGAATGTTGCAATGAAAGCTGTTGGAAAGCTCGATGGCTTTAGCAATGGCCCAGCGATTCTTGGATGTGAAGTCAACCGGCACCAGAATATTAAATAGTTGGGCGGGCATAGGCTTCAAGTTTAGGTTTTCAGAATAGGAGACTCGCACTGAGAAAGGTACGAAATCTTATGCCAACTCACGCAGCGGCTCAAAATTTCTTTCGTGAATACTTTTGTATGCAATCTTTCCCATTATTTCATCGGTGCTACAGAAGGCTACGCCACGGCCAGCATATGCTATCATGCAGCGGTCATCACGGCTGTCGCCAACTGCAATTACATTCTTCATTTTCACGTTGTAACGATCGCAAATATGTTGCAATGCGTTTGTTTTGCAAAAGGAATGTCCGCAAAAGCTTTCAGGAGATCCAAAGAAATAGGAGGGCAGATTGACTTCGCCTGTTGCTTTGCCTTCGAAAAACTCCAGTTGGTGGGCAACAGAAAAGTCGGCACCGATTTGCTGACGCACATAGTTGGTAATCAGGGTATAGCTGTGGCTGATAATACCCACGAGGTAGCCTTTTTCTTTATAGAACTGAATTACCTCCCGAATATTTTCAGCCATGCTCATGCTGCTGATCACGTGTAGCAGTTCATCCATACTCCGTCCTTTCAACAGCAGGCCAATCCGTTTGGTAAGTATTATGGGATCTGACTCGCTGAATCGCAGTTCGTCGAGCTTACCTCGGAATCCAAAGTTGTCGGCACAAACATTGATGAATCGATCCGTGAGGATGGTATTGTCCATATCCAATACCAGCATGCGGTGGTAGTCGGAGAGGTTTTCACGTATCACGTTATTCATCTCACGCTGAATTTCTTCGAGCGAGTTAACATTTTCAGCCGTTAACATGTTGTTTTGCTGTCGTTGCGCACGCGTTATTATGGCTCGCGATACCTCGCGACTCATTTTACCAAGCGATTCCCAGGGTTTGCTTTTGTTTTCGATATATCCAATATTCACTTCTTCCACTCTTGCTTTCATGAGGTACATGTCGATCAGGATGCCGATGTCAACCCCGTAATCGTTAAAGAATTCGATTTTCTGGAAAAAGCTCTTCTTGCCCGCAATCATACCGCTCAGTGGCTGACCAAAATGTGCAATGCCCGGAAACAGTATGGTGAGTAGTGGTTTAGCTACGAGTTCAGTAACCCTTCCTGCATTTCGCGCGAACGCCCCTTTTACAAAATCGGCGTTGTCGTTAATCAATGGCTCGGCCAGTTTGCTGATGCATCCTTCTGGATAGGGGTCGATATCGGCATCAAGAAAAACAATCAGATCGTTTGATGCGGCATCAATCCCTTCTTTCATAGAAATGCCTTTTCCCCGGGTCTGGCTGATTAGCACTTTTGCCCCTGCCTGTTTCGCGAGTTCAGCTGTGTTGTCCTCGGAGCGATCGTCCACTACGATTACTTCTGATACAGTGGCATCTGACTGACAAAAGCGAATGACCTGCGCAATTGTGTTTGATTCGTTTAAGGCGGGTATAACTACAGTGATCATAACAACAGGCTTAGGTAGCGAATTGGTTTGAGGCATACCAGCCTCAAACCTTCATATTAACAAACAAATTGATATAATGTCGAAAGAAAGCTTCGGAAGGTAATCATTTTTAAATAACTCAATTATACCCAAAAAAAATCCCGGATCAAAAGATCCGGGATTCAACAGGCTTATTGTTGTATATAACAATTAATAGTCGTTGCCATAGCCACCGCGATCGCGATAACCGCCGCCGCCTTTGTTGAAGCCGCCGCCGCCGCCTTTTTTAAAGCCGCCGCCGCCGCCGCCACCGAAGCTTCTTTTCTTGAAGCCACCGCCGCCGCCGCCTTCAGGCTTCGGACGACTTTCGTTCACGACGATGTTGCGACCGTCAACTTCAGCGCCATTAAGAGCTGAAATTGCAGCCTGAGCCTGATCGTCATTCGGCATTTCAACAAAACCAAAGCCTTTGCTGCGGTTAGTGAATTTGTCAAGCACAATCTTGGCAGAGCTAACTTCACCATGAGTGGCAAAAAGATTCAGGAGGTCCTGGTCTTTCAGGTTCCAACTGAGGTTTCCTACGTAAATGTTCATTTTGAAAAATTTAAAATTACAGTGTAAACAGTACCCAATGATCTATGAACATTTTACGGTTTTTCGAAACGTTCAGGACTTGTGAAACTGTATGAGACACCAAAACACTACGAAAATAGAAATATTTTTGCGAGTTCTCCAAAATATTTGCTACACCGGCCCGGCAGAGGGTGGTTTGGAGGTTAAATATTTGATTTATAGGCCCAAATATGGCCATGTTGGATACAAAAAAGCCCCTCCGGCCGGAGGGGCTTGAATCGGTTTATAAGGCCTTATTCAGCCACTACTTCAAATTCAACTTCGGTCTGATGACCTCCGCCGAAATCGATCGATGCTTTATAACTGCCCAGTTCTTTGATTTCGTCGCTGATATGAATCTTGCGGCGGTCAATTTCGTAACCACGCTGTTCGCGGATGGCGCGGCTGATCTGCAGTGAGGTTACGGTGCCGAAGATTTTTCCGCTGGTGCCGGTTTTTGCTCCCAGCGACAATGGTGCTTCTTTCAACTTAGCAATAACGCTGTTGATTTCAGCCAGCATTTTTTCTTCTTTCTTACGCACCTGTTTCAGGCGCTCTTCCAGTTGTGCGCGATTGCTGGGGCTGTTTTCAACGGCCAGCTTACGGGGCAACAGGAAATTGCGGGCATATCCGTTCTTTACCTTCACCACTTCGTTCACACCACCCAGGTTATCGACGTCTTTAATCAGGATTACTTCCATGTTATTCTTTTTTTTCACTTCCCGCTTCCCAGGCCACCATTTGGTGGACTGTCTCCGCCAAATGGCGGATTAGGGTGAGTGGAGCTTATTTTAAAAGATCAGTTACATACGGAAGAAGGGCCATTTGACGGGCTTTCTTCACGGCATCAGACACTTTACGCTGATATTTCAGACTGTTACCAGTCAATCGACGGGGCAACAACTTACCCTGTTCGTTGAGGAACTTTTTCAGAAACTCAACGTCTTTATAGTCGATATAACGGATACCATATTTCTTAAAGCGGCAGAATTTCTTCACGCGCTTGTCGGTCTTGATCGCCGTCAGATATTTAATTTCATTTTTTGCCATGACTTAAGCCTCCACTGCGTTTTCAGTACCAGTTTTTACACCACTTCTTTTTTTCGCATTGTACTCGACGGCGTATTTATCGAGTTTGGTGCACAGGTGACGCAGCACGCTTTCGTCACGCAACAGCTGAATTTTCAGCTTGTCATTGAATTCCGATGGCGCAGAGTACTCAAGTACCCAATACAATCCAGTTGTTTTTTTCTGGATGGGATACGCCAGTGATTTTAAACCCCAGGGGTTTTCCGCTACTACGGTACCACCCGCTTCGGTTACGAGCGCAGCATACTTCTTCAAAGCAGCCTTGAACTCGTCGTCGCTGAGGACAGGGGTAAAAATCACCATCAATTCGTAATTGTTCATTTACCTCTTTTTTAGTCTGTTCTGGCATAAAATTGCCTGATTTTCAGACTGGTTAAAAAATTCGATTTTTCCCAGTGGATTCCAGACCGGGGTCTGGAAAATCTGCGAACACAGATTTGGGGGCGGCAAAGATAGGGTAAGAACAGGGAAATTGGAAATTTGTAAACACGGAAAAGTGAAAATGTGGAAATGGGCAATTTTCCATTTCCACATTTTCACACTTTCACAAATCCGCACTCTTATCTCGTCCCTCAGTTCCAGCCCAATTTGATGAGCGTTGCAAACGCACGACGTTGACTTTGAACGGCTTCTATAAAGTATATGCCGTTTCGGTAGTTCTGACCCAGTGTAATCGTTTGCCCAGGCAGTAATCCCTGTCTTTGTTCAATCACCTTACCGAGTACATTCACTACTTTAATGCTGACGGGTACACCCGGCTGTCCGCCCTGGATCTTCACCTGGAACTGGTTGGGTGAAGGATTCGGGCTGACATGGAGGTCAAGTCGGGGTACCTGAAGTGGTTCGCAAGCACCCAACTGAGCACCTTGCGCCAGCAGGGCGGGCACCGCGGCCGTTGGTACCGTCATTGTCAGGTTTTGTGCACCCGGACGGAAGCAAATCTTCACTTTGTTGTTGCCGGCACGAATGTCTTTCGCCTGGATCTGAACAGAGGCCGTTCCCTCGCAACCGTAGGTATCGGTAGCAGTAACTGAATAAGTACTGGTAGAAGTTGGTGCTACTGAAATGCTGGCACTGGCAGAGCCTGTACTCCAGTTGAAGGTGTAACCACTGTTGCCGCCCTGCACACTCGCTACCAGATTGATTGAAGAAGCTGGACCGTATCCGATATAGACAGTATTGGGTTCGGTACCGGATGGTAATGCATAAGCATCGGCAATCGTCACTATCGGAGCAGGATTCACTACCACTGTCGTGCTGCAACTAGTGGCATTACCCCAACTGTCGGTAGCCGTCCAAACCACCAAACTGGTTCCGACGGCAAACGAACCGCTGGCATCGTTACCGCTACCAGAGCGTTCGGTAGCTCCTGTAATCACGTATTGATAATTCACCTGGCCGCAATCGTCAACTGCAGTAAATGCCGGAATGCTGTAGTTGCCGTCTTCGCTGGCGCAAAGAGTTTGTACAGGCGGACAGAATTCAACCGTAGGTGCTGTGGTATTTTGGAAGCGATACCGGCTGAATACAGGATAGTGATCAGAAGTGCTGCTTCCGAAGTTAGGGACCAGGCTGGCAGCATCGCTCAAAACTGTTGCTGTAAACGGCATGTAAAACGTCTGCATTTCGTTTGATATCACCACATGATCAATCATATCGCTATAACTAACGGTCGATTTCTTACCCACCTGGCTGAGTGGCAGAGTAATAGCATCGTACTGTTGAAGATCGTTAGTGAAACTATTCCACGAGCTGTTAGTGAAGCCAGCGGTGATAGAAAGGTCCAGATCGTCGTTGAAATCGCCCAGGATAATAATGTTCTCATCCGGGAAATTGCTGTTGAGATAACTGTAGAGCGAATCGGCACCATTCTTTCTCCGTTCGTACGAAGTGGCGGTAGGGGAGGTGTTTGCCTTGGCATGTACCAACACAAACCTCACGCGCTGAGTTACACAGTTAAGGGTAACATCAGCTGTCAGCATATAAGGAAAGCGACCACTTGACCAGGCGTTGTAATTTGGATTGGAGATATCATCTGCCGAATTGATACCACGCGATAACAAAGCCTCTGCGCTCACATTACTCAGGATGGATGTTTTGTAAACAAATGCCAGCTTTTGAGCATCTGACAATGGGCCGGCCTGGCTGCTGAAAGGATTGGTATGTGATCCAAAATCGCTGATTACATATGAGTATCCGGGCATTTGACTTACCACGGAAGCTAGGCGGCTTTCGTCGACCACTTCCACCAGCGCATACACATCTGCATCAATGTTCTGAAGAATGGTCCGAACATTTTGCTCCTGTGCAGCGTCATTCACCGGTCCATTGCCTGCACTGCCAAACCATTCCACGTTCCAGTTAACCACTTCAAGAGTCGTAAGGGGATTAATGCTGGTGCCATTAAGGCTTACGGAGTCTTCCAGCCCGGAGCCGATGACGGTGATTTTACCCTCGAAATTCTGATTGTTTTCGGTGGGAACGAAACGCGCCCAGGCGCTGATCGCCTGGTTGTTGGCTTCAGACAGGGTGTATGCAATGCTGCTGCTGTAATTGACGCCATCTTTCGACAACAGGAATGGTGCGCTCGTCGAAAGTGTTAAACCTTCCGTGAGATCGTTGCCAATTAGCTGGAAGCTTCTGTCGACGCTGTTGCCGGCAGCAACAAATGGGAATTGTAGAGAGCTGGTTTGTATCGTAAGGCTCGGTGGTGGTGCTACGGGTGAATTGGCCAACGACACATCGTCGATCGTCCAGCGCGCGCCCTCTTCATCAGAGCTGATATATACCCAAGCGATGTGAACGTTGGATGCTTTGAATGCCGACAGATTAATGTTCTCCGACAGGGTCCATATGTTTGATGCCTGTTGGGGGAACTTGCCATTCAAATCCGTCCATGTGGCCGTCGCAGGATCTCCACCATTATAGTCAGTCGAAATCTTAAGCTGCAATGGAAGACCATTGAAGGCGGTCCGACTCCAGAAGGAGAGCAGCGGGAAACTGGTTTGGGTTAGATCGAGCGATGGGCTGATCAACCAATCGGTGTTTGGTACATTGGTGCCAGCAGCGAAGCCGTTTATTTGAAGGGCCGTTGGGAAAGCTGCTGTACCGGCAGGCGCCTGTGGATCTCTTCCAAAAGGCGTACATGCCCAAACTATCGCACCGTTCACGCTAAATTGTGTAAAGCCATTGGCCAGGCTCGACCCACAAGTGTTGAAATCGGCAACAAAGAATCGGTTGCCTGTAGTGAAGTTCCAGCCTTCATTGCCGGTAATACCCTCCAGGTTGTTACCGGCCAGATCCAGCACAAGGCCATCGCTGATTTCAACATAGTAAGCGGTTGAAGGTTCCAGGCCATTGATCTGCCAGGTCAAACTATTGCCCGAGAGATGCAATCCATTATCGTTGATATCGAAAGATGCAAATGCCGATCCATCACTTGATCTGCGGATCGTTATTTGTCCATTTCCTTTAACAACAGCTTCATCGAAAGTTATAGAGAACGAGCTGTTGACGGCAACATCCATCTGATCGTCGGCTGGACTTAACGATGTAATTGACGGTGGGGTAAGATCAACAGGATTGGCTTCGATGGTAAAATCGTCGATGGCCAATCCATGATCTGCACCAGAATTATCTGGATCTTCCCAGCGAATCATGAACTCGTCGCCGGCAGCAATATTTAATCCGTTGATTGTGTAAGACAGGACTGTGGCGTTTGTTCCTATCAGGTTACCATCCAGTGCGGCGGCACTGGTATTTGCAACCGGGCCCGTAAAATTGAGCTCTGTTACCGGCGTCCAGCTACCCGCGGTTAAAGAAGTGACCGTGCTACCAACCTGGTAAGCAAAGGCCGCCACATGAGGCGTGGCATTTCCTCCGTTGCGCCATTGTTCACCGGTATACGTGACTTTCAGAGCGGTTATTGGACCGCCCGTGTTATTCTGTAATCGTATACCGTAGAAAATGGTACCAGTGCTGCCGGAGCCGACCGAACCCAGCGCGCGATCGGTGGAGCCCGTACTGCCAAAACTATAGAGCGCACCCGCGTTGCTGGAGCCGGTTCCGCTGTTGTAAACAACACGACTGGCGTACCAGCCCGGAATTGTGGCATTATCGTTCCACGGAAGGCCTGTACCTGTACTGGCCAGACCATCAAAATTTTGAGAATGAGTTGTTACCAGCGATATCGGGCCCGGCATGTCTTCGTCCGTCAACTCTATTGATGCAGAGTTGCTACCGAGCACATACCCATTATCAGCCGACTGTAGCGTGATGACAATCGTTTTAGTTGGCTCCGGGCTGCTGTCATCAACTACCAGCATTTCTATTGTTCCAACCGACGCACCTTCGGGAATGTTTATGCTGCCATTCTGAGGATCTGTAAAGTCGGACCCCTGCTGTGCAGTGCCGCTGAGTGTATAGCTAATGGTCACCCCTCCGGCAGGGGCTGGCGCACTCAAACTCAGACTGAAACTTCCATTTGTGGCTGGCTCTGCTGCTGCCGTTCCGGCTGCCACTGTCACCGACGGTGCAGGATTAGGCAGGGTGGCGGTACTTCCGCTAAGCACATTGGCAAGCTGATAACAAATACCGGTTGAACTGTAGCTGTAGATAAAGAAATAGTAGGTTGTATTGGCATTAAGACCTGTGGCTGTAAAGCTGGTGTTGCTGCCGGCGGCAACAACGCTGGTATTGCCAATGGCGGCTCCTGTTGCGTAACTGTTCCCTGAAACGGGTGCAGCAGTTGGCAGTTCATCTGTTCCGACCAGTATCAGGTAGCCATCGGCGGGAACTGTTCCGGCAGCCGCTGCAGTAAAGCTTCCTTCTATAGAATTGATAGCCGCTGTAAGGCTCAGAACGGTGGCAGCATTGCTGGGCGCAGCGCAGGCAATACAGCTTTGGGTGGGTGAGCTGGTATTTCGTGGATTAGGTAATCCTGTGGCGAAGTCGGCATCGTTATTGTCTGTATCTGTACAGCCGCCATTTGCCCGCAACACCGCATTGGTATTGGAGGGCGCCGGCGTACGACCGTTGCCTTCGAAGCAACTGGCAGTAGTGCCAAATCCTACCAGGTCAACGACGCCGGTAACACAGGTGCCGGTTAAGGCAGTTGTTGAACTTACCAGTGCCACTTTTCCCGCTGTCCCGCTCATATTTATGTTGCCAGTGGCATCAGGAGTTGGCAGGGGCGTGGTACCCCCGGCACCGGCACCCTGTTGAACGAGATAATATTGGCCGGGAGCGAGCGTGCCGCTCAAACTGGTAACCTGCCAACTTGAGCCCGTGGCACTTGCGTATTGTACAGACCAGCCGGCAAGATCTACGGGGCTGGCCGAAGAGTTAAATAATTCGATGAAATCATTGGTATAAACAGAGCCGGCATTGCCGCCGCCGCCATACACCTGGCTGATGACCACCTGCGCTTTGGTAAAATTTGTTGCCATCAGCGACAACAGTAGCAGTAAGAAGCATTGGTAGAGCTTTCTCATAAATTGTTTGGTTGTTTGGGCGAAAATGAAAAAGTGGAGCTGCTAATCAGTAAGTATTCAAGAGGTCGGATCAGGCAACTAAACTAGGGAAAAACAAGTTTCGGCAGATTATCAGAAAATTAATTGTTATCCACCGTAGTTTTACGTTTACATCGTGGGTTTAATGTCAACAATACGCAGCTGAAGATTTTTCTCGTTGTTCCATTCGTTAACGTCGAGTTTGAATACCACATCAACCTGTCTTCCTTCGCTCAGCAGTTCGAATTTGTCGGCGAGGCCGAAGCCGATACCGTTGAACTGGAAATTCCCCTGTCGCAGGCTGGCTCTTAAGTGTTGCTCTTTCAAGATGCGCGAAGCACCAGTGTCGCGGAGTGCTCTTGCCATAAAGACAGGGCGGTCGTTGCCCGGACCAAAGGGCTCCATCTGGGTGAGAATATTGTAGACGTTCCAGTTTAGTTCATCGAATCTGACCTCCGCATCGATCCGGATTTCCGGGATGAGTTGTTCAGGCAAAATGGTTTCCGATACCACTTTCTCAAAATGTTCCCGAAATGCGTCTACTTTTTCCAGGTCGAGCGTCATGCCGGCGGCTGCAAAATGGCCACCATATCCCAGCAGATGTTCGCGGCAGGCATGTATAGCTTCGTAGAGATTGAAGCCAGGTACACTACGGGCGCTACCGGCAGCCACTTCACCCGATTTGGTAAGTATAATGGTAGGCCGGTGGTAGTGCTCAATAACACGTGAAGCCACAATACCTACTACACCCTTGTGCCAGTGCGGCTGGTACAAAACGGTTGATTTGTAGTGTACAGACTGTTGATCCTGTTTTATCAATTCCAGTGCTTCGCGGGTGGTTAACAGGTCTGCTTCCTTGCGGTCGCTGTTATCCTGATGCAATTGAGAAGCAAAGAATGCGGCCTCATCCTCCGTTTGGGCCACAAACATTTCTACCGCTTTGCGGGCATCGTCCATTCGGCCGGCTGCATTCACCCGCGGCGCTATCATGAATACCAGATTGTGAATATGGAGCTCCTGGCTAATACCACTCAGCTTTCCCAGCGCTTTGATCCCGTTGTTCGGTCGTTGATTGGCTTTTCGAAGTCCATGAAAAGCGAGAATCCTGTTCTCGCCTGTGATCGGCACAATATCGGCTGCAATTGCCGTGGCAACCAGATCCAGATATTCCAGTGCCATTTCAATGGGGAGTGACAACAGCTCAGTCAATGCCGTCATCAATTTAAATCCCACTCCGCATCCGCAAAGCTCTTTGTATGGGTAGGCGCAATCTGGCTGTTTAGGATTCAAAATGGCGACTGCTGCCGGCAACTCCTGGTCGGGTAGGTGGTGATCGCATACAATAAAGTCGATGCCTTTGGTTTTAGCATAGGCTATCAGCTCTACTGATTTGATTCCACAGTCGAGAGCTACCATCAGGGTGAAACCGTTTTCAGCTGCAAAATCAATTCCTGCCTGACTTATGCCATATCCTTCCCTATAACGATGTGGTATATAAAAATCGACCTGCTGGTGAATGCCACGAAGAAAAGAATAGAAACTGGCAACAGCAGTCGTACCGTCTACATCATAATCGCCGTAAACGAGAATCTTTTCATTGGATTGCAGTGCAGCTACTATCCGGCTGGTTGCTTTGTGCATGTCTTTCATGAGCCAGGGATCATGCAACTTTTCCAGTTCCGGGCGAAAGAATTGGCGGGCCTCCTCAAAACTGGTGATTCCGCGCTGTGTTAATAGCTGGCATATTAACGGACTTATGCGAAGTGATTCCTGCAGGGCTTTGCTCTGTAACGGATCGTGCGAAACAAGGCTCCATCTTTTTTCCATACACTCCAGTTTTTCCTGCAATCGTTGCCGTCGACAACAACTGTTGCTTAATATTTCCTGTCAGTAACATAACGAACCATATCGGCCAGGCCCTGTCGTATTTCTGAGTCGGGAAATTCAAGCAGGATATCCAGGGCTTCCTGCTTAAAACGGTTCATCACTTCTTTTGTATAGGCGATGCCTCCGGCCTTTTCCACTTGCTCAATAACCCAGTTTACCCGTTTACTGTCTTTGTTATGATGGCGTACCACTCTTATGATCTCCCGTCGGGTAGCACGGTCGGTATGACTAAGCGTATAGATCAGTGGCAACGTTAGTTTTTTCTCTTTAATATCATTTCCGGTCGGCTTTCCAACGTTCTCGCTTGAATAATCGAAAAGGTCGTCTTTTATTTGAAATGCAATTCCGGCTTTTTCCCCGAAAAGCCGCATTTTTTCGGTCAGCTGATCGTCTTTCGACGCTGACCAGGCACCAGCGGCACAGGCCGACGCAAGGAGCGAGGCGGTTTTGTTCCGTATTATTTCGAAATAAACCTCTTCTTCCAGGTTGAGGGAACGCGATTTTTCCAATTGCAAAAGTTCGCCTTCGCTCATTTTGCGAACGGCATCGGAAAGGATGTGTAAAACCTGATAGTCGTGCTGATCCAGTGAAAGCAACAGACCTTTCGCCAGCAGATAATCGCCAATTAATACGTTGGCTTTCGCTTTCCAAAGTGCATAGGTGGAGAAAAATCCCCGCCTTTCCATACTGTCGTCCACCACATCGTCGTGAACCAGGGTAGCTGTGTGTAATAACTCCACTAGTGAGGCAGCACGATAACTGGCTGGGGTGACTTCGCCAAACAGTTTCGCGCTCAATAACACGAACATGGGACGGAGCTGTTTGCCTTTGCGCTTGACAATGAAGCGCATAATTCTGTCTAACAGAGGAGTTTGGCTGCGAACGGCCTCCCTGAACCGGGATTCAAATTCCTTCAGCTCCTTATCGATGAGGTGGGTGGGGAGGTTCATAAAGCTGGCAATTTACGGCGCAAAAAATAAATGCCGTTCAACGCATCATTTTGGGCATTTTTTTTGACTAAGTAATTGAAAAATAACAGCAATTAGCCTCAATAAATTTCACAAAAATTTGGTATTTAAGGCGTAAAGCCTATTTTTGCGAATTATTAGGACATTGTTTTTCGTCAAATCTTAATCCTCAGTTATGGTAAGCAAAAAGTACATGTTATTGGCAGGATTTATCTGCCTGATGGCATCATACGGCTTAGCCCAGGTGAAAACGGGTGGCAGTTATGATCCTTCAGATTCGTCCGTAGTGCCGACAAAGCGTATGCCTCAGCATACCGAGTTTCTGAACGGCACCTACAACTTCCCCGCAAAGCCCCGCAACCAATGGGAAATTGGTGTAAAAGGCGGTGCTTTTACAATTAGCGGCGACGTACCGGCCATTTTCCCCACCATCGGTTGGGGTGTACATGTAAGAAAAGCTTTGGGATATGTGTTCTCACTGCGGTTGGAATACATGAACGGAACTGGTAAAGGGTTGGCTTGGCGCTATACCGAAAACATTAATAAGAATACTCCCTGGATGGATGCTGGCTACGTTGACCCTTACGCGGGCGGCGACGCCGTTTTCCTGAACTACAAGTCTAAGGTACAGGACCTCTCTCTGCAAGGTATTATCACATTGAACAACATCCGATTCCACAAATCAAAGACTGGTTTCAACATCTACGCAATTGCTGGTATTGGTGGTAGCATCTACGATACCAAGCTCGATATCCTGGATGGTAACGGAAATCCTTACAACTTCAGCGGCATTCCTCAGGGTGTGTACAAAGATCGTAAAGACACCCGCAAAGCGATCAAGGATCTGCTGGATGGTGAATACGAAACAGACGCGCAAAATCAGGGTGACCGTCGTCCCAAGCTGTTTGGCAAAACCTTCAAGCCTTCTGGTACCATTGGTCTGGGTATGGCTTTCAAGTTGAGCAACCGCTTCAACCTGGCAATCGAAGATCGTATCACTATCGTGAAGGACGATCTGTTGGATGGCCAACAATGGCAGGAGCATCCCGGTGGTAACGCTGCCCTTTCCCCTGACTACGATTCTTACAACTACGCAACTATCGGTATTAACTATAACCTGGGTGCCAAATCGGTTGAGCCCCTGTGGTGGTTGAACCCGCTGGATTATGCATACAGCGAAATCCGCAACCCCCGCCTGATGAAATTGCCCAAGCCTGTGCTGGACGATAGCGATGGCGATGGTGTAACTGACCAGTTTGACCTGGAACAAACACCTGCTGGTGCACCAGTTGATACCCGTGGCGTTAGCCGCGATACAGATGGTGATGGTGTTCCTGATTACAAAGACAAAGAACTGATTACCCCCACTCAGTGTCAGCCTGTTGATGCCGATGGTGTTGGTAAATGCCCAGATCCAGAGTGCTGTAAGAATATGGTGGCTAATCAGCCCGATTGTGCTGCTAAACTTGGCCCTCTGCCCAGCGTTACTTTCCGTAATAATTCAAATAACCTGACTGACGATGCGAAGGCTGTACTGGCAACTGTTGCAAGCCGCATGCGTAACAACCCCGACTGTAAAGTAGTGGTAGTTGGCTATTGCGCCAGCAACAAGAAAGAGCAACAGCTGAGCTGGGATCATGTGAACAAGGTAATCTCTTACCTGGTTGACGAGCAAGGTGTAAGCGCTGACCGCTTCATCTTCAATTACGGCAACGACGGTGGCGATTGCAACACAGTTGATCTGCGTGGTGCTAACGAAGGCGAAGACGGTCCTAATACCGTTGCTCCTCCGCACCCCAACCTCCGCAAAAAATAAGTGAACTCTTTGCTTATAAACAACAATCCCCGGCTATGGCCGGGGATTGTCGTTTATCGGGATGCGGGAGACAAACCAGCGCATCGAGACGGGTCGGTGAGAACAAGAAGGCCCCTGATTTTCACAGAATTTTGGCTTGTCAAAGCGGGGAAAACCTGTTTTTTGCCTATAATTTGCCGCAATACATTAACTTTGCCAACCCTTATGCGTTTTTTAACCGTTTTCGCACTGATGTTATTGCTGGCCGGCTGTGGCGGTAAGAGCATGAATAAGATTTTGAAAAGCCCGGACCCGGCTTATAAATTGCGCATGGCGGAGAAGTTCTTTGTAGACAAGAAATACAATCGTGCGCAGATCCTTTATGAGGATGTGATGCCTTATTATAAGACCACTCCGGAATTTCCGGACATTTATTATAAGTACAGCTATTGTGCTTATTATCAGAAAGACTACCTGAACGCCGAGAACCTGTTTAAGACGTTCATGGAGATTTTTCCGAACAGTCCGAAAGCAGAGGAAATGGATTATATGCGGGCATATTGCTTTTACAAACAATCGCCCAAAGCGGAATTGGACCAGACGAATACCATCAAAGCTATCGGTATGATGCAGGTTTTTATTAATACGCATCCCGGTTCTGAAAAAAATGACGAGGCACAGGGCATCATCGACGAATTGCGCGCGAAGATGGAGCTGAAAGACTTCAAGAGTGCCCAGTTATATTACGACATGGGGCAGTTTCGGGCGGCTGGTGTGGCATTTACCACTTTGTTGAATGGATTTCCTGAGTCGCAAAAAGCAGATGAATATAAGCTAATGGTGATTCGCTCTTACTACAAGTTTGCAGAAATGAGTGTGGACGAAAAGAAGATCGAACGCTATGAAAACGTTATAGAGGAATGCAGGCAGTTTACTGACCGCTTTCCTGAAAGTAAACTGAAAAAGGAAGCAGATTCCTTCCTTGAATTATCACAAACGAACATAAAAAATATACGGAATGAGCAAGTTAAGACGGCAGCTTAGTGCTGGCATTGCCAACAATGTAGAAACCAAAAGTCTGGAAGACCTGCGTAACCGCACCGGCAATCTCTACGAATCAATCGCCATTATTGCGAAACGCGCCAACCAGATCAACATTTCGTTGAAGGAAGAGCTGCACAATAAGCTGGACGAATTTGCCAGTCATACCGACAGTCTTGAAGAAATTCACGAAAACAAGGAGCAGATTGAAATTTCGCGTGCTTATGAGCGTATGCCTAACCCGGCATTGCTTGCTACGCAGGAATTCATGGAAGAAAAAGTTTATTACCGCAAAGGTCAGGATCAGTTATTTGATTGATGCAGCCATTCCGGAGTCGATACTGGCGACCCGCCCTTCCGGCGGGTCGCTTCTTTTTTGGTAGCTATATGATTGTATAAGTGGTATTTTTGAGGACTATGTTGAAAGGCCGCAAAATCGTACTGGGCATCACGGGAAGTATTGCCGCTTATAAATCGATCGTCCTCATTAGGCTCCTGGTTAAGGAAGGGGCTGAAGTAAAAGTAATCATGACGCCTGCTGCCAGAGATTTCGCGTCCCCACTCACGGTTTCTACCCTTAGCAAGGGCCCGGTGCTAACCGATTTGTTTGAAGGCGACAGCTGGTCTAATCACGTTATGTTGGGCCGATGGGCAGACCTGATGTTGATAGTTCCCGCCAGCTGCAATACGATTGCCAAAATGGCCCATGGGCTTTGCGACAACCTGCTGCTGGCGGCGTATTTGTCGGCCACCTGTCCGGTATGGCTAGCCCCGGCCATGGATGAGGATATGTGGAAACACCCCAGCACCCGACGCAATCTCGATATGCTCCGGAGCTTTGGTAACCGCGTGCTGCCAGTGGGCGAAGGTGAATTGGCAAGTGGCCTCCACGGTAGTGGTCGCGTAGCTGAGCCGGAACAAATACTTACCGCCATTACCCGCTTTTTTGCCGAAAGCAATTCCTTAAAGGGTAAGAAGGTAGTCGTAACGGCAGGCCCCACATACGAAGCAATTGACCCAGTACGTTTTATAGGTAATCACTCATCTGGCAAAATGGGCATTGCTCTGGCGCAGCAATTGCGCAACCGGGGAGCGGATGTGTGTCTGATACTTGGCCCGGTAAGCCAGGTTTTTGATGAATCGGGAATCAGGATTAAAAGGGTTCAGTCCGCAGCTCAAATGTACGACGCCTGTTCGGCTGAATTTTTGGACAGTGATATTGGGATTATGTCTGCAGCAGTGGCCGATTACACACCGATGGTCCGCGCTGATCAAAAGATTAAGAAGGACGAGGGCACGCTGCAAATAGAACTAACCAGGACTGTAGATATTTTGAAAAGCCTGGGTTCTATGAAACGTCCCGGACAGGTGCTGGTTGGCTTCGCTCTTGAAACGGAAAATGAATTGGAAAATGCTCGCGCCAAATTGACCAGAAAAAATGCCGATATGATCGTATTGAACTCATTGCAGGACGCAGGCGCCGGATTTGGGCATGATACAAATAAAATCACCATACTGCACCGCGATGGGACAGTCAGAGAGTTTGATACAAAATCAAAGGCGGAAGTTGCCAGCGACATTATTGATACCCTTATTGAAAAGCATTATGCATAAATATTTTTTCCTTTTCGTGATAGCCTGTTTGCTGAATGCTGGCACACAAGCCCAGGAAATTCAGGCCCGGGTAACCGTGGTAAGTAATCGGATCAGTACGGAAACCAATAAGAATGTTTTTCAAACCCTGCAGGGAGCTCTCACCAACTTTTTGAACAACCGCAAATGGACGCGCGACAATTTCCTGCCCAATGAAAAAATCCAGTGCAATTTTCAATTGAGTGTGGAGCAGGAACTGGGCGACAATATTTACCGGGGTCGTTTGACCATTCAGGCCGCGAGGCCTATATACAATACCAGCTACGACTCACCACTGATAAACTTTATAGACAACGATGTGGTTTTTCGGTATCAGGAGTTTCAACCTATTGAGTTCAATGAAAATCGGGTGCAGGGAAATGATCCGATAGCCGCTAACCTGCCTGCCGTGCTGGCTTACTATGTCAATATTATCTTGGGCTTCGACTACGCTTCCTTTTCTCTTCGTGGAGGAGATCCTTATTTTCAAAAAGCCTGGAGCATTGTCAACAATGCCCCGGAGTCGCGCGATGTGACTGGCTGGAAATCCTTCGAAAGCCTGCGCAACCGGTATTGGCTGGCGGAAAATCTGAACAATAACCGTTTTGCCCAAATACACGACGCCCTATATGCCTATTACCGAACCGGAATGGATATTTTTTACGACAATGAGGACGAAGGCAGAACAGGCGTATTGAATTGCCTGAATTTTCTGAATTCGATCAACAAGGAGAATCCCAACTCAATGATACTTCAGTTCTTTTTTCAGGGCAAGGCAACTGAAATAGTAAAGGTGTTTAGCAAAGCCAGTGCTGATCTGAAAACGAGAGCACGCGAAATTCTGGGACGGGTGGACATCACTAATGCCAGTACATATAATAAGGAGTTGAAATGAAATCGCTATGGATGATTGCTTCGGCGCTATTGCTGATTGTTGCCTGCAAATCGCGTCGTGTTCCCGAAGATGTTATTAAGCCTGAAGAAATGGAAGCCAT
Source organism: Chitinophagaceae bacterium (assembly GCA_046297935.1). Classification (GTDB taxonomy): domain Bacteria; phylum Bacteroidota; class Bacteroidia; order Chitinophagales; family Chitinophagaceae; genus CAYMZZ01. Next base: position 181,343 of record JBKBHA010000006.1, on the reverse strand, counting down.
TATGTGGGATATGATACAAGCGGGAGAATTTTTGAATGGCTATGTGTTGTTTCGGGATACAACTACGAACCAGGTGCTGGAAAGTCAGCGATGGTATGATAAGATTTACAGCCTGCATAATACCACCAGGGAAGAGTTTATCCGGAGTTACGAGTACTACCGGACGCATCCCCGCCTGATGCAGGAAGTATTTGATTCAATGGCTGTGTATGAGGATCGCCTGGTTGCAGCAGATAGCACGGCCATTACTGATACCTTTGGACAGAAGCAACGCCGCCGGCCGGAATTTAACGCAGGCGAAGTTGAGTTGAAACCGATGTGATCATTCAACACTTATTGGTGATATAGTATGAGTAAAGTTTACAATAATGCCGCGGCAGCATTGCACGACATTGAAGACGGTGCCGTGTTGATGTTAGGCGGCTTCGGCCTCTGCGGAATTCCTGAGAACGCTATTTCTGCGCTGGTGAAGATGGGTGTACGTGAGCTTACCTGTATATCGAATAATGCCGGCGTTGACGATTTCGGAATTGGATTGATGCTTAAACAAAAGCAGGTGAAGAAAATGATTTCGTCGTATGTGGGGGAAAACGCAGAGTTTGAAAGACAATTGCTGAGTGGCGAACTGGAAGTGGAATTGATACCTCAGGGCACGCTGGCTACCCGCTGCATGGCTGCGGGATACGGCATGCCTGCAATTTTTACTCCGGCTGGTGTGGGTACAGAAGTGGCCCATGGCAAAGAGACCCGAATTTTTGGCGATAAGGAATATCTGATGGAAATGGCTTTTGATGCCGATTTCGCGCTCGTGAAGGCCTGGAAAGGCGATACCGAGGGAAACCTGGTGTACCGGGCCACCGCTCGTAATTTCAATCCCCTAATGGCTATGGCTGGCAGGATCACGATTGCCGAAGTGGAGGAACTGGTGCCTGCGGGTTCGCTCGACCCTGACCTGATACATACTCCGGGCATTTATGTACACCGCATTTTTCAGGGTAGCGACTATGAAAAACGTATCGAGCAACGAACAGTTCGTTCCTGAACTGAAACTGCAATAACCGAAAAAATTCATTGCAAACTGTCGGAAAAAAAGATGCTGTTATGGCTTTAACTAAAGAACAGATAGCTGAACGTATTGCACGTGAACTGAAAGACGGATATTATGTGAACCTCGGTATTGGAATTCCTACCCTGGTAGCCAATTATATTCCGGAGGGTATGCATGTGGTTTTGCAAAGTGAAAATGGATTGTTGGGAATGGGCCCCTTTCCGCAAGCTGGAAAAGAAGATGCCGATCTAATCAACGCCGGGAAGCAAACCATCACCACTGTGCCCGGTTCATCGTTCTTCGATTCGGCCATGAGTTTTGGAATGATAAGAGCAGGCAAGGTTGATTTAACGGTGCTGGGGGCAATGGAGGTGAGCGAGTGGGGCGATATTGCGAACTGGAAAATTCCCGGGAAGATGGTTAAGGGCATGGGCGGTGCAATGGATCTGGTGGCCAGCGCCCGTAATATAATTGTTGCCATGATGCATACCAACCCGAAGGGGGAAAGTAAATTGCTTCGCGAATGCAGTTTGCCCCTTACAGGCGTTAAATGTGTAAGGAAGATTGTAACCGAGCTGGCCGTACTCGATATACACCCCGACGGTGGCTTTATCATTCGCGAGCTGGCACCTGATGTGACGCTGGATGAAGTACGGGCAAAAACGGAAGGAAAAATCAGGGACTAATGTGAAAATGTGCAAATGTGCAAATGTGAAAATGTGCAAATGTGCAAATGAACAATTTTGCCATTTCCACATTTTCACATTTGCACACTTGCACATTCGCCGAAGGCGAGTTATTCAATAAGATTATTCTTTACCGCAAAAAACACCAGACCTGCGGTGTTCTTGCTGCCAAATCGCTCCATCAGCCGGTCTTTGATGGCTTCCACGGTGCGTGGACTGATTTCCATTTTTTGTGCAATTTCCTGGGCTGTAAACTCCATACAAATAAAGCGCAACACATCGCGTTCTTTATCCGAAAGCGTTATTTCGTTGTTGAGGGAAGGGACTACTTTTTGTCGTGAATGCGATTTCTTGAGCAGTATGCGATTTACGAAATTATTGAGGTAATAACCTTTTTCCGATACCTCCATAATAGCCCGGCGAATTTCCTGTGGTTCTGCGTTCTTGAGCAGATATCCGTTGGCACCGTTCTCCATGAGGTGGTAAACGAAGCGCTCGTCTTCGTACATACTCAGCACGAGCACTTTGATGTTGGGGTATTGTTTGCTGATGATCTTCGTTGTTTCTATCCCGTCTTTTCCAGGCATCCGAAGGTCCATTAGCACAACGTCAGGATCTGATTCGGTTAGGCCGGCCAGCAATTCATCTCCATTCTCTGCTTCCTGCACAAACTTGATGTTGGTGAAGGGGCGCAGTGATAAAATGACTCCTTTGCGAAAAATCTTGTGATCGTCGGCTATGGCTACCTTAATCATTCCGATGGTTTATAATGAGGCGCAAAAATAGTGAATTAATACGCAAGTTATTGATAGGCATTATCCTTAGGCAGCTCAATAGTTACCTTATAATAGGTTTGGGAAATATCTTTTTCAAAGTAAATGCTGCCCTGAACTACACGAAGGCGGCTGCTGATATTTTTCAGACCGAGACCAATATTACTCTTGTTCAATTTATCAAAATCGGCCTGCACCAGTCCGCGACCATCGTGATGAATACGCAGATAAAACTTGTCGCCATGTACATTTTGCGTGAGGTGAATAAAGCTGGACGCACTATGTTTCAAAATGTTGTTGACCAGTTCCTGCACAATTCGGAATACTACCAGTTCGCTTTCAGGTTTCAATCGCTCGCGGTAATCATGAAAGCGGCTGCTCGCATTCATCGTTCCTGAACCGCTGATCTTTTGAAACAGATCATTCACTGCGGATTCAAGGCCGAAATTTTTCAGGGTGGGTGGCATCAGGCTATGACTGATATTTCGTACCAGTTGAATGGTATCGTCAATAATCTGACGAGCCTGAAAGATTGACTGAAGCTGTGTGGCCTTATCCTGGTTAACTAGGTTTTCATTAAGGTACAAACGCGCTGTGGCCAGCAGGGGACCTGCATCGTCGTGCAGATCGGCAGCCAGTCGTTGGCGTTCTTCTTCCTGAAGTTTGATCGACGCCGTGAGCAGGATCTTTTGTTGTTCCTCTTCCATCTTTTGAAGCGTACGTTGATAGCGACTTACTTTACGCTGGTGGAAGATGATAAACATCACGAGACCTACCGTTAGCACCAACATCCCCATGGTGCCGATGAACAGCACTGAGGAAACTCCGGATGGATTGGTGGCTTGAAGCAGGAACATATTGGGTTAGCGGCTTAATGGGTTAATGGGTATCCATGTCCAGGAATGGTACGGAACCCGGTGGTGTTTTTGGCTTAGGTTGGCGATAGGCCATCAAAATGGCCACCGCAAAGAAAATATTCTTCAGGATATAAAAAAAATCCAGCAATACCCCAAACTTTCGCCCTTCGCTGGGCGCCAGCTGGTTCGCATACAGGTAAATGAAAAACGATCCTGCCAGATATACCATAATCCCAATTACCACCCAAAAGCGGTAATTGTAATTGATGAACGAATCTTTGATCGTATTCATCATTTCAAATAATAAATAAAATGCGAATGACAGAATCAGCAATGTTTCAATTCCAATTGGTATAGAATCAATTCTCGATTTACGAGAAGCATTCATAAAATAGAACGCGAGAAAGACGATAAATCCAACCGATACGGCTGCAAGAATTAAACGTATCTGTTTTTTTCGAATGCAATAACCAATGAATGCCGCAAAAGAAAGATATTCAAAAGCTGTAAGCGAAGAATTTACAAAGTGAAGCGATTTACCGTCTACATCCAGCCAGGCTACTATGAAATCTATTGCAATACAAACTGCGCAATAAATGAATATGATCCAGAGCGGACGCTCCGTGTGAGTTTTTTGGACAAATAGCAGGAAAAGTACGAAAGGGAGGAAGGCTGCGTATCCTGAGAACTCTGAAATATATGAAAAAAGGTTTTCTATGACTTTGGATTTTGTCCAAATATAGAAAACCAATTAAGAATTTAAAAGTCTTGGTTCTGAATTATTCAGCGTTGAACCAAACATCTGGATCGGGGATCTCATCCCAGTTGATGTGTCTTTTGCCTAACCTTTGCATAACAGTAACGTTTTTTTGTTCTTTGAATCGATTCTGATGTAAAAATTGCCTATTCTGAGCGGTTAAGCCAGTGGGGATAAGTTTCGGGTAAACCCTTACAATCGGCTGAAATGCAGTGTGGATGCGGATTTCAAGGGATTTTTCACGTAAACCTACCTTTCAAAATTACGTGGTTTCACCCCTTTGAAATGGTATTTTTACTATTGTTGGGACGAGTAAATTTTCATGGTTTTTTCCCGAAGGACCGGGGTTATGCACAGATGTGGAAAACAGGGGGGAGGAGCAGGCTAGCAACCCTGGAAAGAAAAAAGAAGTTGATTGACATTGGATTTCGCTTTTGGTTTTTCAAGAGATAAAGGAAATCATGTTATGGACGGTTTCCCCCCGGTGAAGGGGTTTCGGACATTGGATGAGAGGGGCTGATCCTCGTCAATCAACTTGAAACAAAGCTAAGCGTCAGAACAGCCATCCGCAAGAGAAGAAACACCCTGTTTTAGTCGCTGGATTTTACGGATGGGTTCGTATGCTTGCGTTAAACAGATGCCGAAAAAATACGATTTACTTATGCATCCGGAGCAATGCACCGATTGTTTACAACGTGCTGCCATATAGTGTAATGTGGTAAAACTTTGTTATTTGTGGACCCGGAACGAGAAAAAAATAAACTACATTTGGCATCGGAATTTCACGATACCCGTTAATGCGGGAAGCCTAAAACCTGACTATTCATGAGCATGCAGCAGATCAAAGTGGCCATTGCGGACGACCACAAGATATTTCGCGACGGCATCCGGATGGCGCTTAAAGACAAAGAATATCTTAAGATTCTTTGGGAAGCAGAAGACGGCAAAGACCTGATGCACAAACTGCAACTAAAAGTTCCTGATGTTATATTGATGGATATCCGGATGCCTGAAGTGGATGGCATAAACGCGATCAGCATGATCCGCAAAGAATACGAGGCGGTGAAAATAATCGTGCTTACGATGTACGATGATCAGGAAATGATTACCAAGATGATGGAAATGGGCGCAAATGCCTATCTCACCAAAACAACCGATCCGGAAGAGATTTACCAGGCCATACTGACCTGCATGAACGACGATTTCTATTTCAACGAATTAGTCAATAAAGCAGTATTGCTGAAGCTTCAACATAAAAAAACGGTAAGACAATTTTATCCTAATCCGGTGAAACTGTCGGAAAAGGAAATTCGCATTTTAAAGCTGATAGCGGAGGACAAAACGACAGAAGAGATTTCGAAAGAGGTTTTCCTTAGCCCCCGAACCATTGAAACAATCCGGCAAAACATGAAACAGAAAGTGGGTGCCAAAACAATAGCCGGGCTGGTGATGTACGCTATGCGAAATAAACTGCTGGAATAATCACTCGCGCATTCCATGAACATTCAGGAAAGCAAAGCCCTGCTTTTTGATTGCCATTGGTTTCAATCCCGTACAATAACACTCAACCTTCATTCATCTTATGGCAGGCTCCACATTATTCGATGGCATGTACAAGGAATTGTGGCGCCGGATCGTGCCCGAAGGTCTCACCAGAGCAGAACTGGAATTTTTGAATGAAATACTGGATCTGGAGCAAGGCCAATCGGTGCTTGATGTGATGTGTGGATATGGACGACACAGTCTGGGCCTTGCCGGATTGGGTTATGCTGTTACCGCAGTTGATAATGCGGCTGATTATATTCGTGAAATTGCCGAACAGTCAAAAGGGCTACCTGTAACGGCACTGGAAGTTCCCGTTGAAGAATTTGTACCCGTTCAACGCTATCAGGCAGCAATTTGTATGGGAAACAGTATTTCCAGTCTTGACCGCGCTGCCACGCTCACCCTTTTTCAAAAAATTCACGAGGCACTTGAGCCCGGAGCCCGATTTGTATTGAACACCTGGATGATTACTGAAATTGTGGTGAAAAAATTCAAGGCAACAGAATGGTACCAGATTCAGGAGTTCAAATATCTGCTGGCCAACAAATACCTGCTCCATCCCACGAGGATGGAAACCGTTCATACCGTCATTGCCCCGGATGGCAGCATGGAAGAACGTCAGGACACGGATTACATTTTTTCATTTGCCGAAATGGAATCACTGTTAGAGCAGGCCGGTTTTCGCCTGTTAAAGATTTTCAGCACCCCTCGTAAACGGCCCTATCAACTGGGCGATGAGCATGCCTATTTCATTGCTGAACGTGGGTAAACTCCCTTAATTGACACTGTACGACATCCCTTGGATGGAATAACAAATAAAATTTGCGTAGCTAAATGACTACACATATATTTGTAGCCAAATAGCTACGTGTTATGAATCTTCGACGTGACGTTTTCCAGGCGCTGGCCGATCCCACCAGGCGTGCAATACTGCTACTGCTTGTTTCGCAATCCCTGACCGCGGGTGCAATAGCGGCCAATTTCGATAGTGCCAGACCAACTGTTTCGAAACACCTGCATATACTTACGGAGTGCGAATTGCTGATTCAGGAACAGAAGGGGAGGGAAGTATATTATCGCCTGAGTGCTGAAAAGCTAAAAGTGATTGCCGACTACATTGAACCATTCAGGATGATGTGGGACGAAAGGTTTAACAAACTGGAAGCCTTGATGAAAAGCCAAACAAACAAGAAATAATATGGAACAAAAACAAAAGTCCATGCTGAAGATGGCAAGCAGGAGATCCTGATAACCCGCGAATTCGATTTACCGCTTGAGCAACTATTTCGCGCCTATGAAGAGCCTGATTTGCTGGAGCAGTGGATGGGAACACGCGTAGTAAGGATGGAGAACAGGCGCTATGGATCATTTGAGTTCGAAACCTCCCGCAACGGCGTACTGTTGTTTAGAGCAAATGGTACGATTCATGAGTTTGTCAGAAATCGAAAGATAACGCGCACGTTTGAAATGAATGATACGCCTTTTCCGGTACAGCTCGAGTTTCTGGAGTTTGAAAGCCTCGGAGAAAACAAGAGTAAACTAAACATGCATATCGTTTTCAAATCAGTGGCGTTTCGCGACGAGTTGCTGAAAATGCCTTTTGCTATGGGTATAAATGCGGCGCATAATCAATTGCAAAAAACGATCGAACAATTAAAATCTGCAGGCGCATGAAAAAGAAAAAGATAATTTACTGGGAGGCGTTGTCGTGATTCTGTTGCCGAACTTCTGGAAGTTAAAGGAGTGGGTGTACGCAGGATTTGTATTTCTTATGGGTGGAGCAATTTTTTCGCATTTGTCAGCGGGATACGAGCCAATAGAGTTGCTGGGGCCGGTTCTATTGTTGCTGCTGTCCTTACTGTCCTGGCAATTGCAATCCTATCGGACAAGAATAGCAATACCATAAAAGAAAATAGCCACACAACGCGTGGCTATTTTTTCATGGCTACCTTCCCTCTTAATCCTCGTTGCGGTTTATCTGGAGTCCGTCTTCCGTTTTGCTTAGACGGAATTGTTTTTGACTTTCCAGCACCTTGCGGTACTTATTGTAGGTTTCTTTTGATGCTTCCTTACCATTGATCAGCAGGCGACCATCGCGATGCTCCAGTTCGTATCCTTTATCGGCATCGATCAGTCCATCTTTTTGCAGTCCGTCAACCAGCGTCTTGTAATTCTGCAATTCTACTTTTGCTTTCGCAATGTCTTTTTTTGCCTCCTCCAGACTTTTCTGAATTTCCGGGCCCAGCGCTTCCATTTCTTTCTGCGCTTTTTTCAGTTCTTCCTGCATTTCTTTTAGGTCAATATTCCTGGTTTGTTCCAGCTCTTTTTTGATATTTTCCCAATCAACCGATTTCATGGCGCGCTCTACTTCCGCACGAATTTTTTCCATGTCTACCGCCTTGAAACTTTCTTTCATTTGAATCTGAGCCTCTTTCATTTCTTTCTCGGCTTCCTTCATGGCAGCGGCTACCTCTTTTTCAATCTCCTTCATGTTTACCTTCGCCATGGAAGCTTCTATTTCTTGTTGAAGACGCTCCATATCGATTTCCTTCATCGCTTTCTGTACTTCCAGATTGATTTTCTGCATATCCACCTCTTTCAGGGCCCGTTGTACTTCTTTCATAGCCTTTTCCAGTTCCATGTCTACGTCTACCCGATCCAGTTCAGCTATCGCTTCATCCAGATTACGAACCCTGCCATCGCGCTTGCCCGGCTGAGGCAGCGTATCTGCAGACTGTTGTACTGACTCATGGCGCCCCTGCTGGCGAAAATCCCAGGATACAAGTATCAAAGCGGTACCGGCAATGGCGGTAAGCATTAAGAGCCGGAGTTTGGATAAGTTCATTTTTTTCATGACTGGTCTTGATTTTTAGTTTGCACGAACAATTTCGTATCAAATATACGATTGACTTCGTATTATGTTACATAAAATGCCGCTTAAGGGAAAATTTAACAAAAAGCCGGTTCCAGCACTGCTGGAACCGGCATAAATAATAGAGACTGGTGGAATTAGTTCTTCCGGAAGGCCCACTTGAGCATTTCACCCCAGCTTGGTTTTTTGCCGTACATGAGAATGCCGGTGCGGTAGATTTTGCCTGCAAACCAGGTGGTAAACATAAAACCGGCGATCAGCATCGCCATCGACAGGCCCAACTGCCACCAGGGTACTGTGCCGGGCACGCCATAAGGAATGCGCGCCATCATAATGATGGGTGAGCTGAAAGGGATGATACTACCCCAAACAGCTACCGGGCCGGTTGGATCCTTCATGGCCACCGACATAAATGCGATGGAGATGATGACCAGCAAAGTGACGGGGAAGCTCAGAGACTGTACTTCCTGCATACCCTCGTTTACCGCGCTGCCAATAGCGGCATACAGCGACGAGTAAAAGAAAAATCCGCCCAGGAAATAAAAAACAAAGCAAAACAGAATGAGTGGAATGTTGATGGAGCCGAACATGGATTGTACCGATCCCAACACATTCGCGATGCCCTCATTACCATCTGCTGAATTTTTGGAGACATTATAGATCACGAACATTAATACTATCCACAAAAGGAATTGGGTAAGGGCTACCAGGCTGATGCCAATAATTTTACCCAGCATCAGTTGAAATGGTTTTACAGATGATACCATTACTTCTGCAATCCGGTTGGTCTTCTCTTCCATTACGCCCAGCATTACCTGTGAGCCGTAGATCAGTAGTATAAAATAAATCAATAGCCCTGATACATAGCCAATACCCGTAGCTACCCCGGAATCGGCACTGGTATCGTTCAGATTTAACGGACGCAGACCGATCCGGCTGTTTGTTAGAATTTCTTTCTTGGTAGAGTCAATGCCAAGGCGTTCGTTCTTGATGTCGTTCCAAACATTGTTCAATTTGGTGCGTATCGGTGACACGCCTTCCAGGCCATAGGTGCGGCTGGTGTACACAGGAAGATTGGGTACACCTTGTTCCCACTCTACAGAGGCCGGCATTACAATAAAACCATCATAACCCCAGTCGCTGAAATTTTTTCTCAGGCTGTCGGGCGATTCGTTTAGCAATGTGATAACAGTGCTGCTATCGCGCTGATTTTCGCGTTCTATGCTTCCGCGGTCAAAAAGTCCGGATGAATCAACCATAGCTATATGAAGGCTGCTGCCTCCCTTCATGGCGATGTAGCTGGTACCAAACATGAGCCCCAAAAACAATAATGGAAACAGCAGAGTGGTCACCAGAAATGAGCGCTTCCTGACGCGGGTCAGGTATTCGCGTTGTATGATGAGGAGAATCTTATTCATGGAATGCGTTTTTAGTTTTGATGAATGATCTGCGTGTTCAGCTTAAGCGCTAAACTGCCGGGCGGTCGGCGTGCCTTCCACCAGCCGAATAAATATGTCGTTCAACGAAGGGAGTATTTCGTTGAAGGCTGCTACCTGCAATCCTTTATTGATGAAATACTGCAACACATCGTTCTTGCTGTATCCGGGATCGAGTTTCAAAATAACCTGCTGTTCGCCCTTTTGTACAACCTCGAAAAGATGAATAGCCAGATGTTCGGCCAGCAGCTTATTTTCAAATTCCACCCGATAAAGGTGTTCTTTAAAGTCATGCTTAACCTGACTGACGGTTCCATCAAGTATTTTTTGACCCTTGTTTACTAGCGCAATATGGTCGCAAATTTCTTCCACCTGTTCCATGCGATGCGTACTGAAAATAACCGTAGCTCCGTTATGTGCCAGGCGGTAAATTTCATCCTTAATCAGATTCGCATTTACCGGGTCAAGACCGCTAAAAGGCTCATCGAGAATAATCAGTTTGGGTTCATGCAGTATGGTAGTTACAAACTGCAACTTTTGGCTCATACCCTTGGAAAGGTCTTCTACTTTCTTATTCCACCAGCTTTGCATGTCGAATCGTTCAAACCATTCTTTCATTTTACGCTGGGCATCCATTTTTTTCAAGCCTTTCAATTGAGCAAGGTACATGGCCTGTTCACCCACTTTCATTTTCTTGTACAACCCGCGTTCTTCGGGCATATAACCAATTTTGCCAATGTCGCTCGCCGGATTGAATGGTTGACCGTCGAGCAAGATTTCACCTGAATCGGGGTAGAAAATGCCCGTGATCATTCTGATCAGGGTGGTTTTTCCTGCCCCGTTAGGACCCAGCAAACCAAAAACCTGACCTTTTTCAATTTTCAGACTGATATCGTCTACCGCTTTTTGAGTGGCGAAATTTTTCTGGAGATTTTTTAATTCAAGTAGTGCCATAGTGCTCGTTTGTGCAGCAAATTTAGCCCTTCAGGCAGAACGTGGGGAAATATCAGATAAACTGCCTGCGAATTACCGTCAAATGCACCAGCACTGCGTCAACGAATTATTCGTTGAATGATTTGGGCAGCCACATTTTCACCATCCATGGCAGCGCTCACAATGCCACCTGCATAGCCCGCACCTTCGGCGCATGGATACAGGTTTCTTAGCTGCGGATGCTGGAAAGACTCCGTACGTGGAATACGAACGGGTGAGGAAGTACGCGATTCGGTGGCGACCAGCACGGCTTCATTTGTATAATAGCCTTTCATTTTTTTTCCAAAAAGTGGAAGTGCTTTTCTTAAGGCAGCGGTTACAAAATCCGGGAGGATATCGTCCATTACCGCGCTCGAAATACCTGGCAGGTAAGAGCAGGCCGGCAGGGTTGCAGAATGTTTCTTGTTTACAAAGTCAGTCATTCGCTGGGCCGGTGCCTGTAAAGCGCCACCACCAGCCTGCCAGGCCTTTTGTTCTACTGCCTGTTGAAAACCCAGGAGTAATAAAGGATCCTTCTCTTTTGACGTATTCCCCCCTTTCGATCCTTGTTTGCGAAAATATTGAAGCGCATCAGCCTGATCAATGGTGACCACTGTTCCGCTGTTGGCAAAGGGATTATTTCGTTTGGAGGGGCTCCAGCCATTCACTACCAATTCGCCAGGGCTGGTAGCTGCAGGTGCGATAATACCTCCCGGGCACATGCAAAAGGAAAACACCCCTTTTTCTTCCACCTGTTGTACCAGGCTGTAAGAGGCGGCTGGCAGATAGGGATCGCGTACGGCGCAATGGTATTGGGCCTGATCGATCAGTTCCTGTGGGTGTTCTATACGTACTCCCAGTGCAAAGGGCTTCGACTCCAACAGGATTCCCTGCTGGTGAAGCATATGGAAAATATCGCGTGCCGAATGGCCCGTTGCCAGGATTAATGCTTTACAGGGAAGGGTATCGCCGTCGGCGGTTTGCACGGCTACTACCACATCATTTTTTACAAGTAGCCCGGTCAGTTTTTTTTCAAAATGAATGCGGCCACCACAGGCGATGATACATTCGCGCATGGCAGAAATAATATGTGGAAGTTTGTTTGTACCAATATGCGGATGTGCATCTATAGCAATATCCGGAGACGCGCCAAAATGAATGAACAAGTCGAGGATTCTTTTTACATCGCCTCTTTTCGAACTGCGTGTATATAATTTTCCATCGCTGTAGGTGCCAGCGCCACCTTCACCAAAACAATAATTGCTTTCGGGATTCACGATCCCGTTTTTGTTCATGGCTGCCAGGTCGCGCCTGCGCGCTCGAACATCCTTTCCGCGTTCCAGCAAAATGGGCCGAATACCTGCTTCAATCAATTTGAGTGCGGCAAATAGTCCGGCAGGACCTGCGCCAGCGATGAAAACTTCCGGGGCATCGCTTCGTATTGTATCAAATAAAAAAACTGGCTCGTCCCTGGGTAGTGCAGGTTCGTTGATAAAGGCCAGCAGCGAAAGTTGAACCCAGGGCTGCCTGCTGCGGGCATCAATGGAACGTCGCAATAGTTGGAAACCGCGCACCTGTGCCACGGCACAACCAAGTGATTGGGCAATGGCCTGTCTGATCAATTGTTCGTTAGCTGCTTCCGACGGAAGTAACTTAATTGTAATGTTTTTTTGCATAGTCAGGTATTTATCCTGAAAAAAGCCTCAATAAATTTCGACAAAGTAAAAAATAAAAACTCTTGCAGGCGAGGCTTTTTATGTCTATCTTCAAAACCTGCCTGTTTCCTGGAAAAATCAACTGCCATTCAATAAATGAGGCTTTTTAGCTAACTCTTCAATGAAGGGAAGGGTGGCTGATAACCAGGAACAATCCTTCTGACTTTTTGGAAACGAACCCATTTTTTTTGCGAGTGAGTGCGCGGAATGTAATACAATTTTTCGTGCAAAAAATAACCGTTTTTGTGATTTTTAGTGAACAGAAAATGACAAAAATCAGGTGCCGGTTTAAGAGTAGAAAAATGGAGTAATAAAAATTTTTTTTTATGAAAGAAATGGTGATATTCGCCGTCCTGTCCAAATTTTTTTATTGACATAGTGTGAGGAATTTTTCAGGACAAATTTTCAGAGGAATATAATTTACGCGATCTATAAATTGCTTCATTACTGATGGAGAAGAATGCTGAAAAAGTCTGGGCCAATTGCTTAAAGATTATCAAGGATATCGTTGAATGGCAGCACTTCAAGACTTGGTTTGAACCCATCAGGCCAGTATCGCTAAAGAACAATGTTTTAGTGATTCAGGTTCCCAGCCAGTTCTTTTTTGAATACCTGGAAGAACACTATGTGAATTTATTGGCAAAGACTTTGAAGAGAGAATTGGGTAAAGAAGCCCGGCTGGAGTATCGGATTATGGTAGACAGTGGCAACAGCAAAAACAAACCACTGACGATGGATGTAACCGGCCAGGGTTATAAAACTTTTTCAAACAACGAAATGGATTTTCCGCTCATCATCAATAACCCAGTTAAGAATCCGTTTGTGATTCCGGGCTTGAAGAAGATGCAGATTGATCCGCAGTTGAATCATATTTACACGTTCGATGCATTTATTGAAGGTGACTGCAACCGGGTGGCAAGGCGAGCTGGCAAAACGGTGGCTGAAAAACCGGGAGCAAACTCGTTTAATCCACTGGTCATTTATGGCGGAGTAGGTTTAGGCAAAACGCACCTGGCACAGGCCATTGGCAATGAAGTCAAACGACTTCATCCTAACAAAGTAGTGTTGTACGTAAGTTCTGAAAAGTTCATCAACCAGTTCATGGATCATAGTCGCAACAATGCGATCAATGATTTCATTCATTTCTATCAGTTAATTGATGTATTGATCATAGACGACGTTCAGTTTTTTGCCAAAGCAGAGCGTTCGCAGGATGCATTTTTTGCCATCTTCAACCATTTGCATCAGTCGCACAAGCAACTTGTACTCACTTCCGACAAATCGCCTAAAGACCTGGATGGTGTGCAGGAGCGTTTACTGAGCCGCTTCCGCTGGGGACTCAGTGCCGATCTTCAGATTCCCGACTACGATACCCGGATTGATATACTGGAGAAAAAAATGAAGAACGACGGCCTGGAAATGCCGAAGGAGGTGGTAAAATACATTGCATATAATATTAATAGTAATGTACGTGAACTGGAAGGCGCGCTGATTTCACTGTTGGCACAATCTTCGCTTAACCGTAGGGAGATTGATCTAGACCTGGCGAAGAAAGTGTTGCGAAATTTTGTCAAATCATCCAGTAAAGAAATTACGATCGATGCCATTCAGCGAATGGTATGCGAATACTTTGACGTGTCGTACGACAAGCTGTTGCAAAAGACCCGCAAACGCGAAATCGTACAGGCCCGCCAGATAACCATGTACCTTGCCAAGGCGTTCACCAAAAATTCGTTAAAAACGATTGGTGAGCACTTTGGAGGCCGCGACCATACTACCGTAATACACTCCTGCCAAACGGTGAAAGATTTGATGGATACAGACGCCATCTTCCGCGAGAATGTGTTGGAGCTTCAACAGAAGGTGCAGTTGGCGGCAATGTGAGGTGGGGAGTGGAAAGGGGGGGAGATAAATTTTTGAAAGGAATTGCCGGAATGGGTGGTTCCTTTTTTGTTTCTGCTTATCTTTTGCCCCGGTTTTTGTTTTGACTCTTTTCAGTTTACTTTTCACTATTTACTTAAGCCAAATGCCACCACCTTACAGCCAAGCAAAAGCAATATGGGCTATCACCAGAGCCAGTTTCAAAGCGATCATTGCTCAGCCGGCATCAGTATTTTTCAGTTTGCTTTTCCCTATTATTTTCATTCTCATTTTCGGCGCCTTCGGCAAAGGTGGGGCCAGTAGTTTTCAGGTAGGATTGGAGACGGGTACTGACACCAGTAATCGCGCATTTGCCGCGCTCAAAGGCCATCCTGCTATGCGGATCGTGAAGTACACAAAAGACGAAGAGCGCGAAGCGGATTTGACAAGGGGAAAACTGACGGCAATAGTGGGAATACAGCGTAACCAGGATGGCAAGGGTCCAGAGTTTCTGATGACGGTAAGATCTACAACCGCAAGCGCCAACAGCTATCCGATGTTTTTACATGAGCTGGATTACATCAAGCTGAAATACGAAGCTGCCATGGATAGCAGCAGGAAAGAAAGAATTGTTATTGAGCCAGCCAAAATCACTGAAGGCAAAAAATATCGTCAAATCGATTTTGTGTTGCCCGGGCAAGTTGGCTTTTCCATTTTGTTTGCTACCCTGTTTGGTGTTGCGTTTACCTTTTACACTTTGCGCGAGCAACTGGTATTGAAGAGATTTTATGCGTCGCCAGTGAAGCGCATTAATATATTGATTGGTATCGGCGTGAGCCGGCTTTCCTTTCAATTGCTCAACGTTATTGTACTGATACTTTTCGGCCACTATGCACTTGATTTCACGTTGCAGCACGGTTTTGTAACGTTCATTGAAATGACCCTTCTTTCCATTGTGATGCTGTTTTTCCTGATGGGAGTGGGTCTGATCTTCAGTAGCGTGGTAAAAAGTGATGCGTCCATACCACTTTTGATCAACCTGTTTGGGTTTCCACAAATGTTGTTGTCGGGTACATTCTTTTCAATCAGTGTTTTCCCTCCCTGGTTGCAGGATATCTGTTATTTTCTTCCGCTTACTCAGTTTAATGATGCCATGCGGAAAATTTCCTTTGAAGGCCTGCATATCTGGAATTGCTGGGAGCAACTGTCGATACTCGGTTTATGGACGGCCATCACATATATCATTCTTGTTCGGGTGATCAAATGGGAGTAAGGCAGGCATGCCGTAGTTTTGCAGGATCATGAAATTGAAAAACATTTTAAGGCTGCTTCTGGGCAGCTTGCTGGTGATATTCGTGCTGATCACCGCCATTTCGCTTTTTTTTCCGTCACGTGTGCGTATTTCGAGGGCTATCAATGTGCTGGCAGCAGCCGAGCAGGTACGTGAACCTATTCGCGATATGCGGCAATGGACCAGTTGGAATCCACTGCTCGACTCCGTTGAACAGGACCAGATCCGTTTTTTGCCCAACGAAGAATCGATTCCCGAAAAGCTCGAACTGAATAATGTAAAAGTGAGCTGGTTGGCAGTATCCGATAGCCTGTTGCTGGCCAGTTTTTCAACAGACGCCGGCCGGCCGGTCACCAATGGCTGGCAGATCATCACTCATCCCGGCACCGACTCCACCACTATACAATGGTATATGGACTTTCGACTTCGATGGTACCCGTGGGAGAAGTTTTCAAGCCTGCTTCTTGAAAAATCCTATGGCAGCCAATTGGAGGTCGGACTTGTCAGGCTCCGCCAAACCATTTACGCAAACCGGTCATCCCAATAGTTGAACTGCAGTGGCAGGCTATTTGTAGCTTTATTTATTCTTTTCTCTCAACCTAAACATTCAACCTAAATCTAGTTTCATGAAATCGATTTTATTTGTGGCTGTAGCCCTGAGTGCCAGCCTCATTGCCTGCGGCCAACAGGACCCTTCTAAACGTCCGAGTCCTCCCGCGGAAGCCAAGGAAACACTCAATGGCGGTGCCACTGTGTCTATCAACTACAGCCAGCCCTCTGTAAAAGGTCGTACCATCGGTAAAGATCTTGAACCAATGCAGGGCAAAGTTTGGCGCGCCGGAGCTAACGAAGCAACCGTATTTGAAACTTCTAAGGCGGTCAGAATACAGGGAAAAGAATTACCGGCCGGTAAATACGGATTTTTCCTGATTGACAATGGCGGAGAATGGACTATCATCTTCAACAAAGTGCACAAACAATGGGGCGCGTACGAATACAAAGAATCCGAAGACGCGCTGCGTGTAAGCGCAAAAGCCGGTAAAGCGGCTCAATTTGCCGAAAAGCTGACTTACAGCATCGCGAAAGATGGTACTGTTACCATGCTTTGGGGCGACAAAGAGCTGAAGTTTAAAATAGATGGATAAAAGGGGCGCCTGCGGCGAATGCGAAGATGTGCAAATGTGCACACCTGCCTGCCGGCAGGCAGGTGTGCACATTTGCACATTCGCCGAAGGCGCAACGTTTTGCAGTCGCGGGTTGTCAGTACTCCTGAAATCGGAATGGATCAATACAAATTGGTAAGGGATTGCCTGAAGGGAAAAAGTCAGGCACAACGACAGTTGTACGACCAGTACGCATCGGTGATGCTGGGCGTTTGCTATCGTTATACCCGGTCCATGCGGGATGCTGAAGATGTGTTGCAGGAAGGTTTTATTAAAGTATTTCACCATTTATCGCAATACAAACATGAAGGAGAGCTGGGGGCCTGGATTCGAAGAATTATGGTGAATACGGCTCTCAACTATTTGAAGCGCCACCGTCGGTACCAGGAGGAAATGTACTTTACTGAAGAATATCTGCATCCGGTAGCAGATGACGATCCGGCGGTGAGAATTCAGGCGAAGGAACTGGCGGATCTGGTCCGACAGTTACCGCCCGGATATCAGGTTATTTTTAACCTGCATGCGGTAGAAGGATATTCGCATGTTGAAATTGGCGAGATGCTGGGCATCAGCGATGGAACTTCGCGGTCGCAATATGCGCGCGCGAGGAACCTGTTGATAACCTGGGTTGAAAAATACACGGAGGAAAAGAAAAAGCCACGATATGCAGAAAAATAAATTCGAAAAGCAGATCCGCGAACAGCTGGAGGAATTGCATTTTCGTCCTTCTGCACCTGTTTGGGAAAATGTTGCGGACAATATACGTCGCCGTCGCAGACGTAGGGTGCTTGCCTATTTTATCAGCGGTTTTTTGTTGCTGGGCGGTGGCATTACTGCCGCTTCGGTTTTCATGTCAGAAAAGGCCGAAACAACTGCTCAAACTGTTCAGATCAACAAGGAACGCGTCTCAAAAGATAATAAATCTACCAGCGCTATTGAAATGGGTGATCCTGCGCCAGGGGTCGAAGAAGGTTCTGCCAGTGCAGCAACAACTGCAAACCCTGCGAAGAAAATAAATCACGACGGGACAGCATCGTCTGCCGGAACGACGCGGGAAGGAAATAAAGAAATCAGTTCTGCTTCAAAAGCAATTAAGAAATCTGAGAGGGCTGGAACAACGCAGGGCGCACCTGTGAATGAAAGGTATAAGACCAAAAAAGCGAAGCAAGCCAAAAGCAGCATAGCGCCTGCGAATAATTACATTGAAAATAAACTTGTTGCTGCCGACAACACGTCCACGGAGCTGTTAAATGACAAGCGTACTGAAACTTTGCCTGCTATAGGTCTGCAAAACAGTATCGCATCCTCTTCTTATGATTTTTACACAGCAGGCAGTCTGCCTGTGAATGATATGGTTGGTCCGGATGATCTGCCGGGTCCGGTTGCACATCGTCAACCGGAATCAGGCAAATGGAACAGGAAGGGCTGGGAGTGGGCGATAGAAGCAGGTGCCGGATTGGGATATCGACGTGAACAGGCTATACCTGGCATATCCCCGGCCAAATCGAGCCGGGTTGATTTGATGATTGGAAGTGCGGTAACCGGTCCCGTTGGTGGCTTCGCCATCATACGCAATTTCCCTTCTGCCAGCGACGAAGGAATCGGCTTCAGTATTGGTGTGAATGGCCGCCATGAAGTTACTCCAGCACTAAGGGTTACGGGCGGCCTTCGTTACTCCTACCAGTCTGAACAAATTCAGGTGGGCAGGAAATACGACAGTGCATTGGTGTTTAACAATTATCTCGCTCGGTCGGTTTTGGCAAACTCTGCCTATGTGGGTAGCCCAAGGGGTCAATTTACCAATCAATACCATTTTCTTCAGGTGCCACTGGGCATTGAACTGAAATTGAATAAGGGAGTTAAAACTCCCATTTCCTGGGAACTGGGAGTAGCACCGGGTCTGTTGATTGGTAGCAATGCCTTGGTTTACGATAGTTCATACAACGGCATTTACTACAAAGACAAAGCACAATACAATCGTTTTCAACTGGCTGCCACCATGGGATTTTCTATTGAATTGGCAGGGAAAAAAGGAATGCGCTTTGTACTGGGGCCTGAGTTAAGAACCAATCTTACGGCTCTGGCTGAAAATGGTTATGATGACCGGCAATATCTCTTTTATGGGGGGCTTAGAGCCCGTGTATTCCTGCCGCGCTTATAAACCTGGCGAGGTGTCGGTGTTGTTATCTTTTTGAATAAATCGCAGATTTCGTTGAATTCCTGACCACTTGGTTCTCCTAATGGCAGAATGCCGAAACGTTGTGCGGAATGTTTCCTCCGACATCTCCATCCACTCTTGCGTAGAAAGTTCCAGTATGGCCGGCAGCGGATTAAAAGCTGGATCCTGGTTTGGAGTGCTAAATCGATTCCAGGGACAAACATCCTGGCAGGTGTCGCACCCAAAAGCCCAGTTTTCAAATTTGCCTTTCATTTCATTCGGCAATAATGCATCTTTTAGCTCGATCGTATAGTACGAGATGCAGCGGCTTCCATCAATGGTTTTATTGGGAAGAATAGCTTCCGTAGGACACGCATCTATACAACGAGTGCAGGAGCCGCAAAAATCTTTCGCAAAGGGATCATCGGCCTGCAAATCCAGATCGGTAATTAAGGTGGCGATAAAGAAGAAAGATCCTGAAGATTTATTTATCAGGTTACCATTCTTTCCAATCCAGCCAAGGCCACTTTTTTGCGCCCAGGTGCGTTCCAGTACTGGTGCAGAATCTACAAAGCCACGGCCCTGAATTTCGCCAATGATGCCGCGAAGCTCCATTAAAAACTCGTTGAGCTGCGACCTTATCACTTCATGATAGTCCTTTCCCCAGGCATATTTGGCAATACGGGGTGCATGTTCGACCGGTTTCTTTTCGGGATAGTAATTCTTCAAAAGGGTAATCACTGACTTGGCACCAGGAACAAGTTTACGTGGATCAATTCGAAGCTCGAAGTGATTCTCCATGTACGCCATTTTACCATGATATCCCTTGTTTAGCCATGCTTCGAGTCTTCGCGCATCATCATCGAGCCGGTTGGCGGCAGCAATACCACAGAAATCAAACCCAAATTGCCGGGCCTTGTCTTTCACAATAACGCTATATTCAATAGGTTTAAGCATGATTATGAATGTCTTGTACGATTTCTGACGAAAATATGGCTATTAGACTCTGACAGATCGAAATTTTTTTTTATCATTGTTTGTTGACTTCCCTCTACCAAAAGAGCGGTGTTCACAATTTAACCACCAATTTTCAATCTTATCCACCATCACCATGCGTTCGCGTATTTTCTTTTCCTTTTTGCTTTTCGTAATGTCTGTTTGCCAACTGTCTGCCCAGGACAAGACACCGGTCAAATTTGGCAAAGTTAGCGCAGAAGATTTTAAAGCAGCTCCCTATGCCATTGATAGTTCTGCTGCGGCCGTTGTTATCTCAGATGTTGGCTTCACACGGATTGTGGGAAACATGAAGGGGGGCTTCAGTTACGAATATACCCGACATAAGCGGGTACATGTATTGAAGAATTCGGCATTTGATCTTGGAACGGTAGAAATTTTCGTTTATTCGGACGGCGATGCGGAGGAAGAGCTTGAGAATATCAAGGCAGTGACATATAATCTTGAAAATGGTAAAGTGACGGAGAGTAAGCTTGATACGCGAAAAGGCGTATTTAAAGAGAAGCACTCGCGCAATCTTGTTGCCAAGAAGTTTACGATGCCCGATCTGCGAGAGGGTTGTATTTTCGAATACGAATACCGGATAAAATCGGATTTTCTTTTTAACCTGCCTTCCTGGGAATTTCAGGGTGCATATCCGCGTTTATGGAGTGAATATAGTGTGCGCCTGCCCGGTTTTATCAAATATGCTTTTCTGTCGCAGGGCTACCTGGTTCCACATATCAAAGAACAAAAGGAAAGTTCTGAAAATTATGCCATCAGCTCCAGCAACGGTGTGTCTGCTGCCCGTCATTACGACTTTCAGGCACCGGTAACAACACATCGCTGGGTGATGAAAGATGTGCCCGAATTGAAAGAAGAGAGTTTTACCAGCACCCTTGATAACCACGTATCGAAAATTCAGTTTCAGCTGTCAGAGTTTCGTGATCCGTTGCCCTACAGAAATATCATGGGCACCTGGCAGATGGCCACGAAATCGATGATGGAGCGTGAAGATTTCGGAGCTTCACTCAGCAAGAATAACGGATGGCTGGGTGATATGATAGATCCGCTTATCAAGCAGGGAGGCTCCAAGCTTGACATTGCCCGCCGCATTTTCCATTATGTTCAGCAAAATTTTACTGCTACGAGTCCATCGGGCTTGTATATGAAAGAAAACCTGCGTACAGTGGCCCGTGCCAAATCTGGAAATGTTGCCGACATTAACCTTATGCTTACGGCAATGCTTCGTTATGCAGACATCCAGGCCGATCCGGTGATTCTAAGTACCCGATCCAATGGCTACACTTATGCAGCCTATCCGCTTATCAGCCGGTTTAATTTCACTATTTGTCGCGCGCTGATCGACGATCGGGAATGGTTGCTGGATGCTGCTACTGGACAACTGGGATTTGGCCAGTTGAGTCAGCAGTGTTATAACGGACATGCTCGTGTAGTGAATGAAGAAGCAACTATGCTTTATCTGGTGCCCGATTCGTTAATCGAAAAAGAACTGGTTTCGGTGTTGATGATAAATGGTGAAGATGGAAAAATGCTCGGTAGCCTGCAGCGAACGGCTGGTCAGTTGAACTCCCAGATTCTTCGTAAAAGAATCAAACAATCGGGGTTACCGGAATATATTGCCGATATCCGAAAGGGATTTTCGATGGAAATAGATATCAAAGATCCTAAAGTGGATTCGATGGAAAAACTGGAGATGCCCGTTAAACTGGAGTACCAGTTTACAGTTCCGGAGTCTGACGAAGACATCATTTATTTCAACCCGATGTTGACTTCTGTCTGGAAAGAGAACCCGTTTAAAGCAGCCAACCGTTTTTACCCGGTAGAAATGCCGCATACCATTGATGAAGTGTACCTGCTTCGGATGGATATACCCAAAGGTTATGAGGTGGAAGAACTTCCAAAGCAGATCAAAATGGTGATGAATGAACAGGGTGACGGAGCTTTTGAATACCTGATTTCCAACTCAGGAGGAATTATATCTATGAGATCTCGCTTACGGGTGAACCGGGCAACCTTTATGCCGGAGGAATACGAAATGCTCCGCGAGTTTTTCGCAATGGTTGTACAGAAGCAGAATGAACAGATTGTATTTCGTAAAAAGCCATAATATCCGGATATGAAAATTCAACAGCTTTTTTCAGGCGTATGCATAAGTGCCTTGTTGCTTTTGACATCAATGCATGCTAAGGCTGACAATATCGGCTATTCCGTTTTTTTTATTCCCAAAGACCTTGTAAAGAATGCCAACTCGGTTTGCCGGGTGGACGAACGGGAGTTTGAACTAAAGAGTGCCGGAGAGGCCATATTCAAACGCAAGTATGCCATTACGATCCTGAATGAATCGGCCGCCCGCTATGCTGAGTTTACCCAGCATTACAACCGCTTTTTCGAAATACGCGAAATAACCGGAACGCTTTACGATGCAAATGGTGAGGCGATCAAAAAAGTAAAGCGGAAAGATATACAGGATCAGACGGGTATGGACGATGCGAGCCTGGTGGACGAAAGCAGGTTCAAGGTCCACAATTTTTATTACAAGCAATACCCGTACACGGTAGAATATGAAGTAGAGCTGCGGTATAACGGCACACTTTTTTATCCTGAGTGGTTTCCTCAGTGGCGGGAATATTATTCCGTGCAACAGAGCAGCTATACTTTTTCTTGTCCGGAAGATTATCAGTTTCGCTACAAAGCTCTGCAATTGGCTCAGCAGCCCGAGATCAAAACTGACAAAGGCCGCAAAATTTACAGATGGAATGTAAAGAATCTGCCAGCCATTGTACGCGAACCGTATTCGCCGGGTCTGAGAAATATCGCACCTCTGCTGTTGGTAGGGCCCAGTGCATTTGAAATGCAGAGCTACAAAGGAAATATGTCCAGTTGGGCCGATCTGGGTGCATTTTTTGCCGGATTGAAAAAAGACCGGGATATTTTGCCCGAGCCGGTAAAAGCCAAAGTAAAGGAGCTGGCCGGCAGCACAAAAGATCCTTATGAAAAAGTTCAACGCCTGTATGAATATATGCAGGCTAATACACGATACATCAGCATACAACTGGGTATTGGAGGCTGGCAACCTTTTGATGCAAAATATGTGGCAGAAAAAAAATACGGCGATTGCAAGGCGTTGACCAATTATATGTTTTCACTTTTGAAGGAAGCGGGCATCAAAAGCTATTATGCGGCCATTGCGTCAGGCGACTACCGCGAAGATATTGTTACCGATTTCCCTTCTTCGCAGTTTAACCACGTTATTCTGTGCGTGCCAATTGCGAAAGATACCATGTGGCTGGAATGCACCAGTCAAACCGAATCCTTTGGTTATCTGGGCAGCTTTACCGGCAATCGTCATGCTTTGCTGGTAGACGAAACAGGAAGCCGACTTGCAAGAACCACTGCTTACAAAGCTGCCGACAACCGTCAGGAAAGACATATCAAAGCCCGTCTGACCGATGCGGGTGAACTGGAGCTGGAAGCCGCGACCAGGTATACCGGAACACAACATGAACGGTTCCTTGGTTTTATACACTATCTGTCGGGTGAAAAAGTAAAGGAGAGGCTTCAGGAAGTCTTGGATTTTCCAACCTACGAAGTGGTAAATTTTGACTATAAACTAGCCAAGGGTCGCATTCCTGCGGTGTCGGAGCAACTGAAGATAAATGTGCGAAATTATGCTACCATGAGCGGCAAACGTCTGTTTCTATTGCCCAATATCATGTCGCGCGATGGGCGCAAACTCAATATGGACAGCGTGCGTAAGCAGCCTGTCGTAATGTTGACGTCTTACGTAGACATTGATACTATTCAATTGGAGCTTCCCGCCGGTTTTAAGGCCGAGTCGATGCCAAAGCCAACGCGGCTGGAGAGTGATTTTGGTATTTATTACAGCGAAACAAAAGTCGAAGCTGGCCGGTTGCTTTACTATCGCAGGATCGAGCAGCACGACGGTGTTTATCCTCCTGAAAAATATAAGGACCTGGTATCATTCCAGGAGGCAGTTTATAAAGCAGATCGGAGCAGACTGGTACTCGTAAAATCTGAAACGCAGGAAGCGCCAGCCAAAAAAGCCTTTTAAATACAATTTCTTCAGAAATGATTGCCGATGAGGTCGTACATCTGCTGGTAAAGCCGGGTATTTTCTTCGTCCACAGGTTCCTTGGGCAATACCAGGAAAGCATATCCCTTTTCGAGATTGATGGCTGCATAGCTTCCGGCCCATCCTGGGCAGGCCAATGATGTGGCTTCGCCGTCTTTTTCAGTAAGAGCAAAGGCCCCAAAGCAATAATCGTTATCGGCAAATGGCTCCGGAATGAATTTCATGATATTCTGGCGGGCATGAATCCTGAACATTTCTGCAACCGATTCTTCCGACAGGATCTGTTTATCTCCGAAACGTCCTTTGTTCATCAGCATCACCAGGAATTTCATGATATCGTCGCCTGTACCCACGGCACCAGCGGCCGGATTCAAGGGGCCCCCATCAAGACTGGTGAAGCTGGTTCTTCGCATAGTAAGCGGTGTAAACAGCTTTTGTTTGATCAAAACATCAAATCGTTTTTTACCTACTATTTCGAGTACTCGACCCACTATCTGGATACCGGTGTTGCCATACCAAAAGTCAACGGTTGGATTGGCCCGGATGTCGCGCGAAGCATAACGATCAACTTCTTCTTCCAGCGATTTTGAAGGAAGTTTCTGGAATATTTTGCTGGCAAATTTCTGCGTTTCCCTTATGCCGGTGGTGTGCGAAAGGCAGGTACGGATGGTAATATAATTTTTGCCATACCGGCCGAATTCAGGAAGATAAGTGCTGATCTTGTCGTCCAGCGATATTTTTCCTTCATCTACCATCACCATGGCCAGCGCCGTAGTGAGCCAATGGCTGACCTGCGATAAAGGCCCCTGTTGCGACTTGCTGTTAAACATGCCTACCTCCTTTTTATAAGCGAGGGTGTCGTCTTTTTTCCAGGCCATTACCAGAAACTCCTTTCCCAGCGCTTTCTGATTGGCAGCAATAAACTGGTCCACGTCCGTCCAGTCCTGGCGGGCGGAAAGGGGCTGAAAGAATTGCAGGAAAATGATGATGAAACTGAATTTCAGGCAGGATTTATGTGGCACAACTGACATTGTTTCGGATTTGATGGCTTGGATTGGGTTTTGTGCATATGCTACGATTGTCGGTCAATCCTGTGCCGGAGGGTGGTGGGATTGACCGTCGATAAAAATAAATCAATTTATTATGAACCTCGGAAATTTTACCATAAAAGCTGCGGAGGCTTTTCAGCAGGCTCAGCAGATTGCTTTTAATGCAAAACATACGAATATTGAGACGGAGCATATCCTTAAGGCTTTGCTGGAGCAGGAGGATTCGCCCGTTGAATATTTGCTGAAGAAGAACAACGTTACCCTGAACCTGCTTGAAAACAAGCTGGATGAATTGTTGAGCAAGTTGCCGACCAGCACGGGAGATCCGGCACAACAAATAAGCCGGGAAGCGAATAATGTGGTGCTTCGGGCAGGTGCAGCGTTGAAAACATTCAATGACGAATTTATAACACCCGAACATTTACTATTGGCGCTGGTACAAGGCAATGATGGTACCGCCAAATTATTGAAGAATGCAGGCCTTACCGAAAAAGGGCTGATAGCATCGGTGCGTGATTTGCGGAAAGGGGAAACTGTTAGCTCCCAGACCCAAAGCCAGGAGTATAATGCGCTTAACAAATACGCAAAGAATCTGAACGAGCTGGCAAGGCAGGGTAAGCTGGACCCGGTGATTGGACGGGATGAGGAGATACGCCGCACCTTGCATATTCTTTCGCGGAGAACCAAGAACAATCCGATACTGGTTGGTGAGCCCGGTGTGGGTAAAACGGCCATTGCGGAAGGCATTGCTCATCGGATAGTAAATGGTGATGTGCCTGAAAATTTGAAGAGCAAGGTGATTTATGCACTTGATATGGGCTTGTTGATAGCAGGCGCAAAATACAAGGGAGAGTTTGAAGAAAGGCTGAAGGCAGTAGTGAAGGAAGTAGGCTTGAGCGACGGCGAGATCATTTTGTTTATCGACGAAATTCATACACTTGTAGGTGCAGGCGGAGGAGAAGGCGCCATGGATGCGGCCAATATTTTAAAACCGGCGTTGGCGCGAGGTGAACTTCGTGCGGTAGGTGCCACCACCCTGAACGAATACCAAAAATATTTTGAAAAGGATAAAGCACTGGAACGCCGCTTTCAGAAAGTGTTGATAGACGAGCCGAGTGTGGAAGATGCTATTTCGATCTTGCGTGGGTTGAAAGACCGATATGAAACCCACCACCATGTGCGAATTAAAGACGAAGCGATTATTGCTGCGGTGGAACTTTCGAATCGCTATATAACCGATCGTTTCCTGCCCGATAAGGCCATTGACCTGATTGACGAAAGTGCAGCTAAACTCCGATTGGAAATGAACTCCATGCCGGAAGAACTCGATACTTTGGAACGTCAGATCAGGCAGCTCGAAATAGAGCGGGAAGCCATCAAACGGGAAAATGATGAAGCGAAGTTGAAATTACTGAATACCGAATTGGCCAACCTGGCTGTACAAAGGGATACCCTCAAGGCCAAATGGAAAGAAGAAAAGGATCTGGTAGAACGGATTCAAACGGCTAAAGCAGAAATTGAGAACCTGAAGTCGCTGGCTGAGCGTGCCGAGCGCGAAGGTGATTATGGCAAGGTAGCCGAAATCCGTTACGGGAAAATTCAGGAACAGGAAAAGCAGGTGGATCAGCTTACTCAGCAGTTGGCCCAAAGCTCCGAAAAGCGCCTGCTCAAAGAAGAGGTAGACGCTGAAGATATCGCCGAAAGTGTGGCAAAGGCTACAGGAATTCCGATTACAAGGATGTTGCAAAGCGAACGCGAAAAACTGTTGCATCTGGAAGAACATTTACATGAACGGGTAGTAGGACAGGACGAAGCCATTGTTGCTGTTTCCGACGCCATTCGTCGCAGTCGCGCTGGTCTTCAGGATCCTCGCAAGCCAATTGGCTCTTTCATTTTTCTGGGTACTACAGGAGTGGGTAAAACAGAACTGGCCAAAGCACTGGCCGAATACCTGTTTGACGACGAGAGCCTGATGACCCGGATTGATATGAGTGAGTATCAGGAAAAGCATACGGTGAGCAGGCTGGTAGGTGCACCTCCGGGATATGTGGGTTATGAAGAAGGTGGACAACTGACTGAATCAGTTCGTCGCAAGCCGTACAGTGTAGTCTTGCTCGACGAAATTGAAAAGGCTCATCCCGACGTTTGGAACGTGTTGTTACAAGTACTGGACGATGGTCGGTTGACAGACAACAAAGGACGGGTGGTGAATTTTAAGAACACGATCATTATTATGACCAGTAATATCGGATCGCACCTGATCATGGATGCGTTTGACAATGTGGCTGAAGACGGATTGGAGGCTGCCACCGACAAGGCGAGGGTAGAAGTCATGAACCTGCTACGTCAAACCATTCGACCCGAGTTTCTGAATCGGGTCGACGAAATCATCATGTTCCAGCCGCTGCTGAGGAATCAGATAAGAGGCATTGTGAAAATTCAGTTGGAACAGTTGAAACAAATGGTGGCACAGTCGGGCATTCAAATAGATTTCAGCGACTATGCCCTTGAGTTCCTGGCCGACCAGGGTTTCGATCCTCAGTTTGGTGCAAGACCATTGAAGAGGCTGATTCAAAAAGAGATTGTAAACCAGTTGAGTAAACGCATACTGGCAGGAGACCTCGATAAGAGCCGTCCGGTACTGGTTGATGTATTCGATAACACTGTTGTGTTCCGGAATGATGCTCGTGAAAAAGTATAGGCAATAGCTGGGCTGATTAAAACCCGTGCTGGTGGGTATGGCAAGGCAGACTGATTTACTTACTTTCAATGTAAGGAGTCTAGTTAAATGGCCGCCATACCCCTTTCGTTTTTTTTAGAGTCCCGCGCCCCGATTAGCGAACAGAATGTCATTGCCAGTGATGCTGAGCAACGGCTATTGTTGCGCCTTGCCCAACTGTCTGGTAGTGCAAAGCCCGTTGGCCATTTTGCAGGGTTGTATTATCAAACTACGCAATCGGCCATCCATTTTTACCAGGGTGAACAACCATCGACCCGGCATTTTATCTGTCAACTCGAATTGCGTTTTGCTGAATTCTTTTTTAATGCGGTGGAGTCGGAAGGAAGGAATGAGCCACACTGGAGGCCATATTTTGAGCATCGGCATCTTTCCCCCATTCAATATTTTCTGTTAGGAGCAAATGCGCATATAAACGGCGATATCTGGCGGTCGATCGTGGCCGACTTTAGCGAATGCGAAATCCGAAATCAGGTGCGCAGCTTTCTTCAATATAGCGAGGGTTTACGACCAATATTTGACCGCGTGTACGAGGCAGCATTGCAGTACAGCCCTGGCTTGCGCTGGCTCGATCGCGTTAGCTTTGGCGCAACGCGCTGGTACGGTTTCAGGATGCTCAGGCAGTGGAGGAAGCGACAGATTATGTTGGCTTTACAGTATTATTCTCAACCTCTCCTTTTCAAATTGGGTTATCGTTTGCTTCAACTCCGCATGGCATGGCTCAATAAGGTGATCCTGAATTTGCTGTAACTTGCATATTCGTAGAATAATCATTGATAATGGAGAATGCAGCAGTAGCAGACATAGAGAGCAGAGCCGACATTGAGTCGCTGATGCGGGCATTTTACGCTCAGGTAAAAGAAGACGAGCTGATCAGTTTTATTTTTAATGATGTGGCCAAAACCGATTGGGAGCACCATATACCTTTAATTGTTGATTTCTGGGAATCTATACTACTTGACCAGCCCGTGTACCGTCGCAATGCTATGGACGTACACTATCAGTTACATCAGAAAGTTGCTTTTAGAAAGGAATATTTCGAAAGATGGATGTTGTTGTTTGAAACAACAGTCTCGAGAATGTTTACCGGCCCAAGGGCCTCTTTAGCCATAAAGCGGGCGCAGGGCATTGCTGCCCTGATGGAATACCGGATGCTGGGAAATTCGGACCCCGGCAAAGTATAAATCCCCTCCAGGTAGGCAGCCTACTTCGTAAGACTCCTTTTTTGCCTGTTTTTATTGCCGGACCAGAGGCGGTCTGCGCCATTTGGCATTATTTTCCATGCTGTTTGAGAAAGACGGGCTTTGCCTGATTTTATCAAAAAATCCATTGTATGAATTACCTGATTCCAATTGCGGCCAGCCGGCATCCCTTGGTAGTACTAGGGCGGGTATTTTTATTGCTGACATTCCTCGCCTGCGTGACCTGGGTTTTTCGCGAAACGATTTTGTTCCTTCAGTTGTTCGAAGTGCAACAGGTAGCCAGTCCTGTTCTGCCCCAGGTTATTTCTGTGGAAACAGGGTTGCCCTGAGGCTGTATGCTTACTATCGCGGAATTTTACGGAAAGAATGAGTAATTCTGCCGCTGGAATTTTGGTTCCGGTTTGGCCTGGCAATAATTTTTTCTGTTAGTTTTACGTTGTATATTCTTTGTCTGTTTCATCCAATATTTTCCTATGAATACTGCATCCATTGGTTCAACCAACAAATTTGCCCTCTTGCGTACACGTAATGTGATTTTTGCCTTCCTGCTGGCCGCTGCGGCTGTGGCAGGTTTTTTCTTTTTTAGACCTTCCTCCGGACCTAAAGCCTCCGCACCCGCTGAGCTAGTAGCGGCGGCCGACAGTGTGCCACCTGCTCCGCCATATGCCTGGAAAGAGGAATTTGATCGTAAACTGGCACATATAACCAATGGCGACACTTCCGGTTTGTGGCCGGTTAAGACAGACTATCCGCTTGAAGGAGCTTTGTTGCCTCATAAGCGAATACTGGCATTTTACGGAAATCTGTATTCGAAGCAAATGGGTATCCTGGGTGAACTACCCCGTAAAGAAATGTTGACTAAACTTCAGCAGGAGGTGGCCGCATGGCAGGCCGCCGATTCTGCAATTGAAGTGGTACCTGCCCTACATTACATAGCCGTTACGGCTCAGCAGAGCCCCGGGAAGGGCAATAAGTACCGGCTTCGGATGCCGTTCCATCAAATAGACTCGGTGTTGAGCATGGCAAGGGAAATAAATGCACTTGTGTTTGTAGATATTCAGGTAGGACATAGCAGCCTGCAGGAAGAAGTGCCTGAATTGTTAGAATACCTGAAAATGCCCAACGTGCACCTGGGTATTGATCCGGAGTTTTCGATGAAAGGTGGACAGGCGCCCGGCAAAGTAGTGGGTACTTTTGACGCAACTGATATCAACTTCGTAACAGACTATCTGGCCAGGCTGGTGAAGGAGCATAACCTGCCACCAAAAGTATTGGTAGTGCATCGCTTTACCCGCAACATGGTTACCAATTACCGTAATATTAAGACCCGTCCCGAAGTGCAGATCGTGATGGATATGGACGGTTGGGGTGGACCTGCGTTAAAGTACAGCACCTATAAACAATTCATCTACCGAGAGCCCGTTGAATTTACCGGCTTCAAACTGTTCTATAAAAATGATCTGCGGGGAAATGGGCGCTTGCTAACGCCGCAGGAGGTGCTGGCTTTAAAACCGCAACCAGTATATATTCAATACCAATAAAAGTAAATTAATAGGAACTCGTTATTCGAATAAAATGCAGGCTCACGCAGCCTGCATTTTTATTAAGATTTTTTGTTGGCCGGTTTAACAAAAGCCGGTGCGAGAAAATTAACCCAGACTGATGCAAGCAAGGCAGCAATCAAACTCCATAAGGTGATACGGTCTACCAGTGCTACAGATAAATCCTGCGAAAAAATTTTGTCAAGCAGGTATTTTACAAATGAATTCGGCAGGTCCGTTTCGCCTAATTTATTTTTTACGTCCCAGTGCCAGTCTGTCAACGGACAATACCCCCAGCCGTACCAAATTCCTAAAACTGCCCATGATGCCGCAGTTAGTATAAGCGTGATGATGTGCCAACGTCGTGTCTTTTTCCAAATCCAACCGGTGAGATTGAACAGTATCAATAGAACATGAACGACGGTAAAGAAAATGTTCAGAAAACTAAGCATGCCTTAATGTTCAAATGCGCGGCTGAAGATGAATCGGGACCAACCCTGAAAATAAACAAAAATCCACAGCCAGCTACTACCACAAACCGGGTAGAACCGACGGGAAAGTTCTTTTTTGTCAAAAAAATGTTGCAAACCAATCGATTCAGCAGATTGAGGCAGAGGAAATAATTATAAACGGCGTATTTAGACTTATGTTAATAAAATATTTTATGGGGATGTCCTTTTTTCCGATATTTTTAGTCAATGCAAGACCATTACCAGCTGCTTTTCACCATTTTCGAAATTGTAAAAGACGATCCTGATCCGGAATTTTATAACTGCCGGCCACGGGAGCTTATACTGCGTCAGTTACAGGAATGGTCGCATATTCAACAACAATTACTGGTGCTTCAGGGGGAGGGTATGGTGGAGTTGGAGCAGCGCGATACCCTTATTATTCGTATCACCCGCACGGGCCTCGAAAAAGTAAAGCAGGCAGGAGATTCTGCAGTGCTGGAATAACAGCTTAAAAACTCTGTTTGCGCTGGCGTGCCCAGTTTTCCCATTCCGTTAAAAGTTCACCTTCTTCAACGCAATAAGCGCGTTCGTACAAGGCCACTGTTGGGCAGATATGCCATGGGATGCCGTAAACAACATCGCCCGGTTTCAGGTTTGTTGCAGTTGGTGCCGATTTTTTCAGCACCAGATGTTCCTCGCTTTGGCTGACAGGTATCCAACCCTGCAGACCGGGAAAGTGTACCCGTCGTTCCAACTCATTTTCTGCAGCTACTGATTTGTGGCCGAGATCCAGGGTCGCAAGATCATCGGTCGGCAGGGAAATGACGCGTGTCATTAACCAGGCCGCACATTTAAAGCCCTGGTCGCGGAAAGCTGTTTGATAACCATAATCCCAATAAACGAAAGTGCCCGGGCTGCATTCAACACCCGAGCGTGCGGCATGAATGGGAAAACTGGGCGAACCGCCTGCCACAATTTCTATTGGTCCCCAGCCCCTGGCCGCCAATTCTTTTGCCAGGTTATGTACTGGGGCAAAGGCTTCGTCGCAGGCCGTTTTGCGTGCATCGGGATCACTTTGGCGGATATGCCCATCGTATGCATGTAAGCCTCGCGGTCGCAGAACATCACTGTTTACCAACTTTTGGTAAAGCCCAACCACCGCCGGACCAGGCCTGATTCCAGTACGGTTCATCCCGGTATTCAAATCGACAAACACATCGAGACCAAGGTCCGCCTGCCGGAAAGCCTCTTCGAGTTTCTGAACTGCGGTTTCATCATCAACAAGACAGGAGAATCGCGTGTCAGGAAACTGTCGGATGAGGCGGATGAGCCGACGAACTTTGGGACCATGTAGCGGAAAGGCAACCAGTACATCCAGCACAGATTCGCGACCCAGCATTTCTGCCTCCGCTACTGTTGCGCATTTAAAACTGGTGATGCCCGCGGCAATTTGCAGTCGGGTTACTTCCGGCGACTTGTGAGTTTTTACATGAGGCCTCAGGCGCGTCACATCCCCCACCATCTGCACGGCTTTTTGGATATTGTATCGGACCAGTTCGGGAATTATAATCAGTGCAGGGCTGTCAATGAGCTCCGGCTGACGGAGATTGAAATTGTTTTCCATATTAAGGCATATGTATTTCGAAAATACCTTCAATTTCCACCGCTACATTGCCCGGCAGCGATCCCATGCCGACAGCGCTGCGCACCCCAATGCCCTGGTCGCCCCAGATATCCGCAAACAGCGTACTACACCCGTTGATAATGACTGGGTGATTGGTATATTCCGGAGTAGCGTTGACCATTCCCAAAAGTTTTACGACTGATTTAATTCGATCGAGGTCACCCAGGAATTTCTTCAATGAGGTTAGCATAGCTAAACCACATTGCCGCGCTGCAATCATTCCCTCCTCATCCGTAACATCAAGACCCAGTTTTCCCCGAATAAAACTGCCATCGGTTTCTATAGAAACGTGACCAGACACGTAAACCAGGTTGCCTACCTGCAGGCAACTTTTGTAAATTCCTTTTGATCCGGGTAGCTGCGGCAGGCTCAGGCCCATTGAACTCAGTTTTGATTCTACTTGCATGTTGCTGTATTGCGTTTTTAAGATATAATCTATCGATGTCGACGAATTCTAAATGATGTTGTTGAGGACAAGAACTCCCAGCAGCCCCAGAATGGAAACCAGTGTTTCCATCACCGACCAGGAAAGGAAGGTGTCTTTCATGCTCAAATTGAAGTATTCTTTGTACATCCAAAATCCTGCATCGTTCACATGCGAAAAGAACAGGCTGCCAGCGCCTATGCTAATGACCATTAAATTGGGGTCAACCTCATTTCCTGCAACGATCGGTGCCAGTATACCGGCTGCGGTTAATCCAGCAACGGTGGCCGAACCTACACAGGCACGAATAATAGCCGCCATGAGCCAGCCCAATACGAGCGGATGAACCGACCAGCTGCCAACAGTGGCCGCCAGTACTACACTTACCTGGCTATCGGTCAGCACCTGTTTTAGTGCTCCCGCTCCCGACACAATCAATAGGATAGGTGCAACATCACGGATTGCCTCAGAGAAGTAACCAGCGATCTGGCTCATGCTTCTCCCCTGAGCCAGTCCCAGCGTGCAGGTGGCGGCAAGCAGCGAAATCAACATCACCACGCCGGGATCAGATAGTAATTTTAGCCAGCCAGGCTGTATCGTATCGCCGGTGCCTGCGAACAGCGTTGTCGCTATCAGCAGCAAGACTGGAAGTAGTGCGGTCAGAATGCTATTGGCCGTGCCAGGCAAACGGCTTTCGTCCATTGCCAAAG
The DNA here is from genome assembly GCA_046297935.1 of Chitinophagaceae bacterium. GTDB lineage: Bacteria > Bacteroidota > Bacteroidia > Chitinophagales > Chitinophagaceae > CAYMZZ01. The sequence continues at coordinate 147,301 of JBKBHA010000006.1, read as the reverse complement.
GCTGAAAACTCTTAAGTGGTTCGGCCTTCATGTTGCGGAGTGAACGCGCAAATAGCGGCCCGGCGATAATGATAGTTGGAATTGCAATCAGCAATCCGTACAAAAGTGTTAAGCCCATGCTGGCACCAAATTGAGGCACCATAGCCGTCGGAGAAGGGTGCGGCGGCAGGAAACCGTGGGTAACAGACAAGGCTGCCAGCATAGGGATACCCAGGTAAACTGCCGGCTGTCTGGTTTGATAGACAACCGAAAAGACCAATGGAACCAATAACACAAAACCAACATTGTAAAAAAGCGGAATGCCGACCAGTAGTCCGGTTCCCGTCATGGCCCAGGGCAAATACTTTGGACCAAAAAGTTGGATCAGCGACTTTGCGATTCGCTGGGCAGCTCCCGTTTCAGCAACCAATTTTCCAAGCATGGCGCCAAATCCGATTATCAGCACCAGCGATCCCAGCATATCGCCGATTCCTTTCTGAACAGACAGAGCAACTGTTGCAGGATCAATTCCCAGACATAGACCCGCCGCCAGCGACACCAGCACAAATGCGAGAAACGCATGCATACGAATCCAGCTGATCAACACTATTAACAGTACTATAGAGGCAAGAATGATGATAAAGGTCATGGTTCAACTGAATAGCAACAATATGGACTGAAGATACAGTTTTGTTACCTGTGTTAGTGTTTTGAATCAGGGCGGTGTAATGTAAGCGGCAAAAAAAAACCGCTATGAAAGCATAGCGGTTTAATCGATGTAAGCTGTTTTATTTTCTGCGAAGTGCTTCCAGTTCAGCTCTCAGTTGGTCAATTTGTGCCTGCTGTTCCTGAATAGAAGCTATCAATACAGGAATCAGGCTTTCCATGTCAATGGTTTTTATTGTAGCGTTGCGGGTGCTGTTTTTTCCAAATGCATACGTGTAAGGCTTATTGTACACCAGCCCAGGTAACACTTTCTGAAAATCTTCGGCAATGAAACCAAAGCGGGACCCCTCGGGTAGTCGCAAATACTTGTATTCATGTGTCCGATATTCGAACGATCTTGGTTGAAGCGACTGTAGCACTTTCAGTGGTTGATGAATGGGCGAAATATTAGTTTTAATGGTTTCATCGGTTAGCTGCTGTGCACCGGCAACCTGAGCCAGCACTATCATGGATACAAACAAAGCTGAAGCGATTAATTTCTTGTTGATGAGTTTCATAATTGGTCGTTTTTTACAGGGTTTAAAAAAATATAGGTAGAGCGGGCTGTTCCAGAAAAGAACAGCTAACAATAGGCAAGTTTCGTCCTGCCATTGATGACAGACAGGATCAGGCGAAATTAGGGGGAGGGGTGTTGGTGTCGATTACGACAAGCGGCAGACGGGTCTTACCGTTCTGCGCAGGAACAGTTATAGGGGGAGCGAAATGTTCGAAACTTATATTGGTTGTGCGTTCAAATAGTTCTTCTGCCTGATTATTTTCAGCGTTGCGGCTTTCCCGATTTTCCTGCTCACAATCCAGGTCCATATGCCAGCCGGCATGGGCACTGTTATCCATATTCATAGCAGGCAAAAGTTCTCCCAGACCACGAAACAGTAACAGGGCCAACAGACATAAAGCAACTAATATGGTATGCCTAGTGTGTATCATTGTTCAATGAAAAAGAATGCTGCAAAATTATCAAAGCCAACTGTTTTGAACATCAATTTCGGTTAGATTTTTTATCACAATACCGCCATTTTTTTAAGCTAAAAAATTGCTCATTCTACTTTTACGTATTAAATTTTTATTTATATAATGAATTCTCCGCCCACGGCTTCGTAAATAGCATTAAAACCACCGATTTCGCAGTTTATCCCAGGTGGTGATGCCAATTTTAAATTGTACCGGGTTTGAAAACTGGTTTGCAGCAGAACCCACCACGTAAGCACCGAGTTTAAAGCGGAGCACACGGTTAAACGGAACTTCAAAAACCCGTTCTACTCCTGCGAAAAGTTCTCCGTAACGGAGGTTGCGTTCGGGGGCGATAAGAAAGCCGGCACCTGCAACTTCGCGAAGGCGCAGTTTTTTGAACAGCGGAATTTTGTTCAGCAGGGCGCCGTTGAATTCATGAATATAGTGTCCTTCGTAAAATCGATCGAAGACAGGGAAGGTGGAGTCGAGCGATTGGAAAGCCTGGTCGGGGTTCAGGAATAAAAGCGGATCGCCTCTGCGCTGGTATTTGTAATCGACCAGGCGTAGGTCTTTTCGGGTAAGGAAACTTCCGGTTTTGACGGTGTACCGGCTAGTTCCCAGAATACCCAATCTCAATTCATGTCTAAGCCCGAATTCGAGGTAGTCGAAATCGGTAACACTTTTAAATAGCCGCGGAATACCTTTTCGCCATTCCGCATAAAGAGTAGGCCAGCGTGAGTGCAGAATAATCTTTTCGTTAGGCTCTCTGATAAACGGTTGGGCAGGGGTATAATCGAGGCGAATAACTCCATAGAAAGCGTTGTAAGGTTCAAATGCCACCGCCTGGTTGTCTTCAAGTATATCATCGAAAAGACTATCAATCAGGTTGCCGGTTTTGTAATCGCTCACCGACCGACGCCAGGCTATTTCGGCTCCAGTGGTTAGAAACAGCCCGTTTACCAGTTCGAGACCATGGTACAACTGCAATCCATTGTGCAGGTAAAGATTACTTCGTTTCAGCATATTGATCCAGGCATCACCGCTGAATATAAATTCGAAATCGCGTTTAGCAGCCACCTGCCAAAACCCACGGTTGAATGGATTATACATATGTCTGACATCAATTCCGCCATTGAGGTCGCGGTTTCTAAACCCATAACTGAGCTCGGCCCTTGCTCCCCATGTTTTTCGGTTGGGATTAGTCTTGTTCCAGGACGCTGATGGCATTAAACGGAGGCCGCCCAATTGCAAGGGCTGAAAGGTTTCTAGTACCGAGGGTAAATACCAGGTTCTTTCCTTCTTCCTATTGTACAGAGTCTGGCCCATCACCGCAATCTTCAAAAAACTAGCACGATTGGTTATGCTATCCAGCGAGTCCAGATAAGGTTGACTGCTGTGAACCGCTTTTACACTATCGGTATACCGAAGGTATTTCAGTTCGCTGCTGGTAAGTGGGATCGGTCTGGCGAGCGACCAGAAGCTGCTATCGCGCTTGTAGGCTTCCGCGCTGGTGCTGGCCTGCTCCGGTCCAAAATAGCCGGCGGGAAACGTCGGGTTGAACTCAAAGTCTCTATATTCTGCTCTTGTTGTTCCTGACAACAATCCTTTCTTACTTTTAGTCTGGTAAACAAACAGCTGCCTGACCAGCAACGAGCGACCGGTACTGTCGGAACGATAATGTTGAAAGACTTCAAATTGATCGTATTCAGGTACATGATACTCGGGCAATCGGAAATGGGATTCCAAAATATGCCAGCTGCTATCTGCAATTCGTATGGTACCAGCGATTGTTGCGTTGCTGAGGGCTCGCGGTCGGATACCTATGGTGTAAACTTTAATTCCATCGTCCATATCGGTGCGCAAGAGCCGGAAGCGGTAAGCTTCCAGTCCACTCCAGGACACGGGCGAAATAAACGGTACAGCCGAAAGTGTGCGTGATCGAATCAGGTTATGGTAAAGATTGAAGTCGGCTTCGGTGGTCGACAAATAGAAGAGGCCGTCTGTTTGTCCCCGTTTAGTAATACCTGATCTTTCTTCCTTTGTTCTTTCCTGTTGATTTTGCGAAAGCGTCAATACAATTTCAGCCATGGCCATTCCCTGCATAGCCTGTTGAAGCGAATCAGGAATTTTTTTGCTTTTGGATTTTGCTGGAGGTGGCAGAAAATTGCTTTCCTGTGTAGCGCGGATATAGACTTTGCATCGAAATGCAGCCTGGTGGGGTTGTGTTTTTTCTTTTTGCCGAATGGCGGCTTTAATGATTTCTTCGGAGCGATCGCGCGCCTTGCCGGTAATAACTACCTCCGATAAATCCTGATTATCGGGCTCTAATACAACGTCCCGAATACTATTGTTTTTTATAACAATGGGGATGGTTTGTGCCTTATATCCCACCATGGTTATGAGCAATTGATATTCACCCGGATCCAGGCGAAGCTCGAAGCGGCCACTTTCATTGCAAAGCACACCAGCCTGACTGCCGCGAATCTGAACCGACGCAAAGGGGAGTGGTTCCAGTCTGTTATTCTTTACAGTCCCGGAAAGGGTGTAAAGTTGAGCAGGAACCCAAAAACTGAAAAGTAAGGCTGGCAACAGCAGATAAAAGCGTTGGCGCATGGTTGTTTGTAAATATGCGCAGAAATGTTCATCCCTGCCAGTAATCAGCTTTATTTTTCATTTGTTTTAACAGGCCGTGCTGATCATCGTCACAGGGGGCCTTTATTTTACTTTGACTGCCTTTCGTCAGCTTTTCCAATTGTTATTATCTTTAAAACAAAACAAACCATTCATTATGCGAGCGATATTTTTTTCTGCCATTGCTTTTCTGCTGGCAGTGGCTACGAATGCACGGCAGGGGAAGGTGATTGATACCAAAACGGATATCAGCAGTATTATGGGGAAAGCAGTAAACTACATGGTGTATTTGCCTCCCGATTACGAAGCTTCTGAGCGACAATACCCTGTAGTTTACCTGTTGCACGGCTACACCGACGACCATACGGCCTGGGTGCAGTTTGGCGAAGTAAACCGATATGCCGACAAAGCCATTGCCGAAGGCACTATTCCGCCAATGATCATTGTGATGCCAGATGCAGACTCCAGTTTTTATGCCAACTCCTTCGATTCGAAAACGAGGTATGAAGACTTCTTTTTCGAAGAATTCCTGCCAGCAATCGAGAAAAAATATAGGATCAATGCACAAAAGAAGTTTCGCGGTATTGCAGGGTTATCGATGGGCGGTTATGGAACCATGTTATATGCTCTTAAACATCCGGAAATGTTTGCAGCGGCTGCCCCTCTTAGCGCGGCGTTTTTCGACGACAGTTCCCTGATAAAGATGCCGAAAACTTCCTGGAATATGCCACTTGGCTTTGTATACGGTGCCAATTTGGAAGGCAAAGCCCGCCTTACAAAAACCTGGTATCAAAATTCAATTCATGAGTTGATTCGAACAAAGTCGACCAACGAGTTGAAGCAGGTCCGCTACTGGATCGACTGTGGTGATGATGATTTTCTGATCAAAGGAAATTGCCAGGTGCATATTGCCTTGATTGAAAAAGGTATTCCGCATGAGTTCAGAGTGCGTGACGGTGTGCATGACTGGACCTATTGGCGAACGGGTATAATTGACGCGCTGGCCTTTATCGGACGCAGTTTTCGGCAATAAAAAAGGAGGTTGTCCTTTTCGGGACAACCTCCTTTGCTCATCTAACATTTAAATCCTGTCAATTACTTATTTTACTTTATTCACTACCAGGTCTTCCACTACGCGAGCGTTGCGGTTGATTTCGTAAACAGTCGTTTTATTTGACTTTTTTCCTGTGATCTCGAAGCGCAAACCAACGTTGCCGAGTTCTTCCGTGTTCAGCAGGAATCGACGGGTGCCGGCATTTGCTTTTACTACATCTTTATACAGCAGCACATTGTGCTCGTCAACCACTTCAATGCTGTATTCAATCTCATCGGGGTTGTTGAAATTCAATTCCAGCACAGGTTGGTTTTTGTGGCTACCTACGTACTTAATTTCAACACCAGTGGGTTCTTTTTCTGTTCCGGCAAATACCTGGGTAGAAAGACCGAGTGTCAACAGAGCGGCCAGGGTGAGGGTAGCGAAGCGGCCTGATTTGATTACGTTTTTCATGATTATACTTTTTTAGTTTTTTAAAAATTCTGATTAAAACTTCTTGAATGGAGCAATCGGGCAAGAATCGCGGCAGTAATCGTTGAAGGCAGGCTATTTTTCTCTTTCAGTGCAGAGCGGTCAGAACCGGACCGGGAGGCAGAATCGCCATTGATGGAACAAAACTAAGGCGGGCACGGTCGCCTCACAAACCAAGTTGGTGCCGATTTCTGTACGCCAATAGCAGTGGTCTGGGGTGTTAGTCATTGATTCACAATATACTAATATCGTTTCAAGCCCCATACCCAAGCATTTTTGAAGGGCAAATGGAAGGTCAAAAAAATGGCTTAACGGTTGTGGATGATTTGGTGGATAAAAGTAATGACTGTTAACTCCCTGATAACCAGCGTAGAGAAATAGTTGGTTTAAAATTAGCTTTTTCGGGTATATCAGCGCATGGAAAATATGCTACCTTCAGCCGCTAAAAGCCAGTGCTTCGTACGCAAAGTGCAACCAAAAGGCACGGGCTTTGTTATAAAGCTGACGAGACGCAATCCATAGGAAAGGCGATAGTCAAAAAGGAGAATTTTATGGCATACAAAAAAGAAGTAGAAGAGATCATTGAACCGAAAGACATTTTTGTTGGACAAAAGGACGCACCGGTTACACTGATGGAGTTTGGTGAGTACGAGAGTGAAGAATGTGCGAAGGCGAACGAGGTAGTGAAGCAGTTGTTGGAGGAATACGAAGGGAAGATCAAGTTCAATTTCCGGCATTTTCCATTGACCCTGGTTCACCAGCGCGCTATGAAGGCGGGTGAGGCGGCTATTGCTGCTGCTCAGGAAGGCAAGTTTTGGGAAATGCACAATGTATTATTCAGCAATCGTCGCAATTTGGGCACTACCAGCCTCAAATTGCACAGCAAAGAAGCTGGTGTCAAGAACAAAAAATTCCTCGACGATCTGGTAAATGGCGTGTATGGCTGGCAGGTGCAGGATGACCTGAAGGAAGGTATCGATCTGGGGGTGAAAGATGTTCCCGCCTTCTTCATCAATGGTGAACGCTTTAGCGGCAAACCTACCTTCGCCAATCTGAGCGCAGCAATTGAGACTGCCCTCAAGAAGTCACGGAAGAAAGCTCCGGCTCGTCAACGGGCCTGATGCGGGGTTCAAAAAATTTAAAGGCTGCCTTCTAAAGAAGACAGCCTTTTTTTAATGCGGTAAGCTATGATTACCAGCGATTGCGTGAAAAAGAAGCAGAGCGGCCACCGCTGTTGCTTTTCTCTTCACGTGGCTTAGCGATCATCACTTTGATTGCACGACCTTCTACCAGGCCGCCATCCAGTTCTGCGATGGCTTTCTGGGCAGCCTCTTCATCGGGCATTTCCACAAAACCAAAACCACGGCTGCGGTTGGTAAATTTGTCGGTAATCACTTTAGCCGAGCTAACGTCACCGTACTCAGCAAAAAATTCCCTTAAGTCTTCATCCTGTACGTTGAAGCTCAGGTTTGAAACGTAAATGTTCATCGTCTGATTTGAAAAATAAATAATACTTGAGAAAAAGCACGTAAAGAAGACTAACTATTAGCAGAAATTGCGTAGCAGAAAAAATCGTTCACTTACAAACTTGCTGTCGATCTCAAATTAACGCCGCAAAGATACATATAAACTGCCGAATCATCATAAAAGAGTTATTTGAATTGACAATTTGGTAATTTGGCGCTGATTATTTGCACAACTATATCAAGCTATATGAACCAGTATTTGATTTACGCATGGGACGGAACTGACTCGGAAGCAGTTGACCGCCGTCAACAGGTTAGACCTCTGTATCTCGAAGGTGCCAGGCAACTGAAACAAACGGGCAACTTTGTAATTGGTGGCGCTATGCTCAACGATGAAGGCGTGATGCATGGATCGATGATGGTGGTCCAGTTTGAAACGGAGGAGGAACTAAGGTCCTGGATGGACCAGGAGCCTTATATTCAGAAAGGTGTGTGGCAGAAAATAGAAGTATTCCCGTTCAGAGTTGCGAAGATTGACTGATTTCAATAAACGAATCCACCGATGGCAACAGCCAAGATTCAATTCATAGCCCGGATCGAGAAATTTGAAGACAAAGGCGAAAAATCGGGCTGGACCTATATTGAAATACCAGCCGACCTGGCCGGGGAACTGATGTCAGGCCGCCGGCAGTCATTTCGCGTAAAGGGTAAACTGGATAAGTTGGCAATAGCCTCAGTAGCACTTTTACCGATGGGCGGCGGCAATTTCATTATGCCATTGAATGCGCAAATGCGGAAAAGCCTGGCTAAAAAAACAGGTGCCCAATTGAAGGTAGAACTGTCCGTTGACCATTCTTCGTTCAAATTCAACGTTGCCTTTATTGAATGCCTGCAAGATGAACCGGAAGCGCAAGCTTTTTTTGGTTCCCTGCCTCCATCGCATCAACGCTATTTCAGTAAATGGATTGACGAAGCAAAAACCGAGGCTACCCGCGTAAAGCGGATAGCCATGTCGGTTAACGCACTTGCCCGAAAAATGGGATATGGGGAGATGATCCGCTTTCATAAGGAAGACAAATCCTGAACTATGCCACTAACCAACTGTTGCTTTTGAAACAACCCGCAGATTTTTCACGGGCTTTTGTCGTTCACGAGCTTCCAGTACCTCTTTCAGATAGGTGGCACAAAGCTGTGCCGGATCATATTTCGAAAACTCCTGTCGCAGAGCGGCCACATTTTCCCGATAGGAAGAGTTGTTGAATACAGCATCAACTGCTTCACGTATTTTTTCCGGCCGGGGGCGTTCGGTTTTCAGATTTATACCCAGTTTAAAATATCCAATCCGGGCGTTAATTTCGTTCTTGCCTTCGTGAACGCCTGCCACTACAAGGGGCAGCCCGTATTCAATCCCCAACATCACTCCGCCATAACCTCCATTGCTGACGAACACATGGGCATAAGGCATTACGTCTGCAAACGGTATAAAGTCTTCAATGATAAAATTGGGTTCGTTGAATCGCTGGCGAAGTTCACTGGTTTGGCTACCTCCGGTAGTTGCTACCACTAAGGTATCGCTACCCCGAAATGCTTCGAGGGTAGGAATGAGCAATTTGTCAACGTCTTTCTCTACCGTACCCTGAGTCACAAGTACCACTTCGGCGTATTCCTGCAGCCTGGGATCGTACCAGGCGCCGGCCTGTGCTCCGTTTCGAAAGGGAAGTAAGGAGCCAATGAAGCGGATATTTGAACCCAGATCACTTCGCCTGTATTCAAAGGACGCAGTACCACTTTGCAAATGAAGGCTCGATTTTTTTATGACCATATCAAACAGGCTACTGCGACCATGATCGATACCGTATTCGTCAAGCATTTTCCACATAACCCTGTTGGGCTCGCCAAAGATGATGCGATCGGCAAGTTTTCGCAACAATCGATGAAAAAGCCGTCCCGCCCAGTGGCGGCTCGGTGTTAGCCCCAGTCCCGCAGGAGGCAGATCTACTGAAGTTTCGGTCAGCGGCATTACTCCGATTGACAGCACGGGTATGCCCATTTTGTCTTTTATAAATGGTATACCTGTGAAAGCACAATCGGCAATGACTGCTTCAAATGGAAATTCTTCATGTATATCCTTCAGGTCTTCGTAATATTCAGATCCACGCAACACGAAAGCATGAATCATGTCGTACCGCAATTTTTTTATCTGGTTTTTGATTTTAAAACGTTCTGGAAAGGAGTTTTCCAGATCCGAGGCATCTACCGCCTTTATCAGGGGATAGTGCTGAATGCCCAGCTTTCGAAGTTTTGGTGCATAGTGACTACTGGTGTACCAGCGTACATCACAGCCCATCCATTTCAGGTGGACCGCCAGGCCGGTCAACGGATTAAAATGTCCATCGGCCGGAAAGTTGGCAAACAATACTTTCCTCCCATGTAAGGCTTTGTTTTGAGCGCTCATCTTTTTTGAATTTTTAGAATAAGGTTGGTTAGGCTGCAATAATAAGCCCGCCATGGGACTAATCTACTGACCTGCTGTACCAACTGCTGGTAATGCTGACCTACTGTGTGTCTGCGCTCATGAATTGTAGCTTGAAAGAAATTTGTTTAATTGCAGTATGATACCATCCTTAAATGCCATAAAGCATCCTTTTTTTATTGGTGTTGCCGGTACCGGCATGAGCGCCATTGCGCAATTTCTTCAGGGACTTGGCCGCCAGGTGTCAGGAAGTGACCGCTATTTTGTTCCTGGCCAGGAAAATACCACGCGCAGGCAATTGGAGCAAGCTGGTATCCGCTGTTTTTCCCAAACCGGCGAGGGCATCACAAACGAAACGGACCTGGTAGTGGTGAGTACCGCGGTGGAGGATACTGTGGCAGAAGTTCAGAAAGCAAAAGCGCTTGGACTTCCTATCATGAAAAGATCGGAGTTGCTGGCATTGATTGCCGCCTCTTACAAGACGATTGCAATTGGCGGAACCAGTGGTAAAAGCACTACCAGTGCTCTTCTTTTCGATATTCTGCAACATGCAGGTATTGATGCAGGTATTATAAGTGGAGCAGGTTTGGTGAGACTGATCCAAAAAGGTTTAATCGGCAATGCCTGGACCGGCCAATCAGAGTGGCTGGTAATTGAGGCCGATGAGAGCGACGGCTCCATTGTGCAATACAAACCTGAATTGGGCGTGTTGTTGAATGTAGACAAGGATCATAAGGATATGGATCAGCTAATGGAAATTTTCCGTCAGTTTCGCGACAACAGTAGGCAATTCCTGGTGAACCAGGCGCACCCATTAGCGGCTGAATTATCCGTTGATGCAAAACTTGACTTTGGACGCGGGCCGTCGGCAGGTTATTGTAGTTCCGGATTTATTCAGGAAGGATTTCAGATTTCCTTTTCGGTAAACGGCCAGCCTTTCAGGCTACCGTTGGTAGGTGAGCACAATATGGAAAACGTTGTTGCCGCTGCCGCTGCGGCTGCCTTCGTGGGAGTGTCGTTAGAAACATCGGCCAGAGCTTTGGAAAATTATGAAGGTATATACCGCCGCAATCAACTGCTGGGAAGAAAGAGAGGAGTGTGGCTTATCGACGATTATGCTCATAACCCCGTAAAATGTGCGGCCGCCATTCGGGCCTGTCAACCGATAGCTCCAAAGCTGCTAGCCTGGTTTCAGCCACATGGTTATGGCCCTACTCGTTTTTTGCGAAATGATTTTGTAGCTGAAATTGCCGCGGCACTTCGCCCCGGCGATGAGATATGGATGAGTGAGATTTTTTATGCGGGCGGCACGGCCGTTAAGGACATTAGCGCCAATGATCTGATAGAAGACCTGAAAAAGAAAGGATGTAATGCTTTTTTTGTGGAGCACCGGCAAGATCTGGTTTCGGCAATGCAGGATCATTTTACAAATGACTGCGTGTTGCTCCTTATGGGAGCCCGCGACCCCAGCCTTGAATATTTTGCCAAAGAATGCTGGAACGAACTACCGAGTTAAAAAGCTAAGCGAGCTGAAGATCGAGCCGGTTCTCCTTCACAAATGGAAGCAGGTACCAGCATAAGGCCATGAGCAGGCTGTACTGCGTTTGCGTATGGAGTGGCTTTTTTGTATCCGCAGGCTGACTGTTATTTTTCTCCTTGTTGTCAAACTGGCAAACTGCCAGAGGAGCATCATTGCGATCAGCACTGTAAATAGAAACAGAGGGCTGTTGAGCAGATTCTTCCACCTCGTAGAAAAAGCGCTGGTTGTCCAGCTCAATATAGTTCCGATTATTTTCCGAACCTGCATAACCAATCTGTACGCCGTATTCGTTACGCAGGACCGTACGGTTTCGAAGAAACCCTTCTTTACGAATCAGGAACACTCTTTTTTCAGAAGCGCTTTCAATGCGTGCCGCATTTGAACTGGGATTAAATACAAGCGTCACCAGTTTTCGGCCATTATTCCACAACGTGTATGCAGACTGACCAATTGTAGAGGTTACTTTTTCCCATTTCATGGTTGGCAATTTTAATTACTTCAGAACCGAGCGAAAAAGGTACGTTGCTTAGACCGAAAAGTCTGATTGGTAACTTAAAATTAATAGTAACTTCATATTGATTCACCCGGGAGTGCAAAACCTGTGGAGAACTGAGGATTAATCCACAATTTATACGTACAAAATTCGTCGCAAATGTCGCAATCGACTGATTTGAAGTATCTGAAAATGGCCGTGGAGCTTTCCAGGCAGGGCATGAAGGATGGCGAAGGAGGCCCATTTGGCTGTGTAATTGTGCGTGATGGTGAAGTGGTTGGTGAAGGCTGCAACCGGGTTACTTCCACCAACGACCCTACTGCGCATGCTGAAATGGTAGCAATTAGGCAGGCTTGCGCGAAACTAAAAACCTGGCAGTTGACAGATTGCGACGTATATGCCAGTTGCGAGCCCTGTCCAATGTGTTTGGGTGCGTTGTATTGGGCCCGACCGCGCAGGGTTGTCTTTGCCAATACCCGTGATCAGGCTGCTTCCATTGCATTTGACGATGCTATGATCTATGAAGAAATAGGTACAGCGATTGCTTCACGTCGAATACCTTTTGAACATTTGCCTCTGGCAGAAGCACAGGCGGTTTTTGAGGAGTGGAAACAAATGGAGGGGAAGAAAAACTATTAACTGCTTTTATTGGCTCTTCATTTTCCAAATAACCACAAAGCAAATAATCACCAGCAGCAATACGATCAGCACCGTAATATAAAGCTGTGAGTGATCAGGTAGTTGGAGCTTGCGCCTGCGTTGTTTTCTCTTTTCAGTTTTTTTCCGTAGATCGCGGTTGAGCATTTCAACCATATAGGCTATCTGTTTCTTATCACGGATCGTACGCAGTCCTTCCAGTGCGTCACCGGCAAAGGGATTGTCGATCAACTGTTTTTCCAGTTCATGCTTTTTGTCGGCACTCAACTGATCCTGCAGGTAAAGCAACAGGGTTTCCTGATCAATTTCCTGAGTTAAATGGGATAATATGTCCTTCAGTTTCTCCTGCATCGACTATTGACTGTTGTCTTTTTGTTTTTTTTCAACCCAGATTCGAAGATTTCTTTTTCCGTTTTGAATATAGCTTTTCACTTGAAGATAAGTGAAGCCGGTGATGTCTGTAATTTCCTGATATGTTTTTCGCTCCAGATAAAACAAAGTTACACATTGCTGTTGCTCGGCATTAAGCTCTTTCAGGCCTTCTGCCACCAGCTCCAGGGTTTTATCGGTTTGTACCAATTGCGCCATGTCGGTGTCCTCTTCGGAGGCGAGCAAAGCCGATTCGTTTAATTCTGCGGGACTTTTGCGTTGCCGATCTCGAAGCACCATCAGACAATGGTTTTTGGTGACCATGTAAAGCCAGGATTTGAAATACTCTACCCGATATTTGCCCAGTTCCTGGATAACCTTCAGGAACACCTGTTGCACGCTGTCTTTTGCCTCATCTTCATTTTTCAAATACTTCATACACACACCGAGCAGCAGCAAAGTGTAACGTTGCAACAATATACCGAGCCACTCATTATTTCCATCCTGATGAAATAGTTCCAGCAGCTCCTGGTCGGTTTTATGTTTATATGAATCCACGTTCGCCAATGAAAATAGCTATTTTGTTTTGAACGGTTAATTATAAGATGCAGGAACTAAACAATTTCATAACAGCTATATGGCTAAACTTTGAATAATTTCGATAAATTTTCGATATGGCATATGCAAGAATAACTGTTCCGGCAGCGGCTGTCCGCCGCAAGGCAAGGCATCAGTCAGAAATGGTTAACCAGTTGCTGTTTGGAGAGGCGGTGCGAATTATAAAAGAAAAGAAGGGAGGCTGGCTGAAGGTAAGAAGTCTGCATGATCAATACGAGGGCTGGCTTACCCAGCATTTGCTTACACAAGTGCCCATCGACGAAGCGGAAACGGTAGCCGACCACCTGACGAGTTCGCCTTTGTCGTTGTTGAAGGCTGGCGAACAACAAATGTGGATACCTGCGGGGTCTCTCTTACCCGGCTATCAGGAGGGGGTTGTGCGTATTGGCGAGCAGGAATTTCGGATTACTGATGAGGTACAAACGAAGAAGCAGGAAGACTTCGATTACAAAAGACTTTATGAAGTTACATCGGCATGGCTCAATACGCCCTATTTGTGGGGTGGCAGAACGGTGATGGGGATTGACTGCAGTGGATTTGTGCAACTCTCTTTCAGGTTGCTGGGTATTGACCTGCCCCGGGATGCATGGCAGCAGGCTCAGGAGGGGAGCACGATAGAAAAATTAAAGGCTACGGAACCTGGAGATCTTGTTTTTTTTGACGACAAAGATGAGATTGTGCACGTGGGTATTTTGTTATCGCCCGACAAGGTTATACATGCAGCTGGAAAGGTAAGGATTGATGCCATTGACAAGAAAGGTATTGTTCATTCACAGACCGGCAAGCGAACCCATTCACTGAGAGTTATTAAGCGCCCCAGGTAGGTCTACCATGTTCTCGTTTTGTTTTAGCCGCATGGTTATGGTGAGTACCTGGCGGTCAGGACCAGGTACGGTAGTCCATCCCAGGGTGAGAGGGCTCACGGTATAAAATGGCAGGAAGAGGTGTATGAACTGGCCGGTGAGTACTCCCGATTCTGAATTGTTACTTTCTTCGCGATCGAAGAAACGCTTAGACCAGGTACGTTTAATTTTTTCCCATTCTTTAATCACATCTTTTTTTCCTTTTGCACCTGGGGGCGCAAAGGCGGTGATCTGGTAGATCAGGATAGTGTCTTGCTGATTGTCTTCGCCGAATGGGAGGGTGCTTTCTACCAGGGCCACTTTCACGCTGTCGGGGGCAAAAAAGAATCGGGGGTATTTGCTATACCGTCCACTAAAAGAAAAAAGTTGCTGCTGCGTACGCTGCTGAATTTTTTTATCGAGGATCATCGGATCCTGGGTCAGGTGTTCCAGGAATTGCCTCATGGTGCCCGCGAAGGGATTCGATCGAAAGTACACCTTGGAGAAGTCGATTAATTGTTCCTGTGCATCCAGCGAATGAGGCCGGGCCAAACAAAAGAATAACAGCAGAAGAGGCCAGCGAAGCATATTAGAAAAGGTTTTTGATCCATTTCGTCACTGCCTGGTCCCACCCCAGCAATTTAACGGCAGAAAATAACAAAACGATCGCAAAGAGTTTTTTTAACATTTCTTCATCTATTCGCATAGCCATACGGCTTCCAATATAACTGCCTGCAAAAAAGCTCACTGCCAGCAGGCCAATCACACGAAGGTCGATGGGAGCGGCACCGTGCCGGGAAGTCTGGTAATAATGCAGGAAGCCCAGTATAACTACGGGAAAGGTTAGTACGCCCAACGAAGTGCCTTGCGCCTGGTGTTGGGTATAACTGAAGAAAAAAACCAATGCCGGCACCAGGATAATGCCGCCACCAACACCTACCAGGCCCGATAGGGTACCGGCGGCCAATCCGATAATCAGCAGCGTAATGACAATAGTTGCCGTCATTGAGTTGGTTTGTGGTTGTTTCAATACTTATTTTTTGAAGGTCTCCTTGTAAAAATCGATGGCCTGTTGGATAACCTCACAAGCGGTGTCTTTATCTTGAAAATTATCGATCGCTACTTTTTTGTTTTCAAGCACCTTATACTGTTCGAAGAAATTGCGAAGCTCAAGCAAAAAATGCTGCGGAAGATCGGCTATGCTTGTATAGTGGTTCACCGATGGGTCTTTGGCCGCCACTGCAATTATTTTGTCATCCATCTGACCGCTGTCGATCATTTGCATGTTGCCGATAACATTGGCTTCCAGGAGGCAAAGCGGGTGGATAGCCTGAGAGCAGAGAACCAGGATGTCGAGAGGGTCATGATCCTGTCCGAGTGTTTGTGGGATAAATCCGTAATTGACCGGGTAGTGGAACGAAGAGTAGATAACTCTGTCCAGCTTCAGCAAGCCGGTTTCTTTGTCAACTTCATATTTTGCTCTCGACCCCTGAGGAATTTCAATTAAAGCATTGACACGTTTAGGGGCGGCTTCGCCAAAATGAACGCCATGCCAGGGATGATGTACAGTAAGCATTTGTTGAATGCGTTTAAGAATTTGAAAAACAAGTTGTCTATCTGAACTGCCCAATCCACCAGCCAAGCCAGGTGGCGGCCAGACCTATCAGCACCGACGATCCGGTGTACAGCAGGAATATTCCAATTCGTTCATCGCGTAACAGACCCAGTCCTTCGAGTGTGAAGGCTGAAAACGTGGTGAACCCACCACAAATGCCTGTCATCAAAAACAGCCTCGTGCTTTCCTGTGTAATAATGCCTCGACCATACCACACAAAAAACAGTCCGATCAGAAAGCAGCCAACAACATTTACTGCGAATGTTCCCCAGGGAAATGCGCCAGGAAATAGTTGCATTATCCATCGGTGGCAAAGATAGCGTGCCATGCTACCCAGCGCCCCGCCCAATCCGGCCATCAATACAAGCTGCATCAGGGAAGGCTGTCTGTTTTATGAGGGAAAATATATTTAAAGTCGACCAGCCAGTCGCCGTTGACCCTGACGATCTTCAATGAATCTTTCCTGTTTTTGTAGCTATTGGAATAAACAATAATGCTGGTGGAATCATTCTCCGAACGCCGGCCATGAATCAGGATGCTGGCTTCGCGATACAGCTTTTTTTCTTCGGCCGACAGATGCTGGTTTTGCCGCACAACCGTGTTCAGATCTTCATTGTTCAGCGAATCCTGTAGCATATAGTTGCGCGCCAGATCGTAGTCGCTATTCAGTGCAGCTCTTATAAAATTGCGCGCAGCGTCGATATCGTTTTCAGAAGACTGTTTGTCTCCCTGGTCATTTTGACCGCAGGAAAGGGCAAAAAAAAGCAGGAATGAAAGAAGGCTTAACGGTTTCATTCCTGCAAATTAATGAATCTTTACATCACTATGATTTCGGTCGCTCTCTGCCGGGTACCGGCTCCGGATTTTCCTTCTCGTGTTCCCGGGTATACGCGCGCAGAATATGCTTCACCAGGCGGTGCCTTACCACATCTTCTTCGTCAAGCTCAATGTGGGCGATGCCATCGATATTGCGAAGTATTCGTACGGCAGTAGCCAGACCGCTTTTTTGATTCCGAGGCAAATCGACTTGAGTCATATCGCCCGTAATGATCGCTTTTGCGTTGGCACCAATTCGGGTCAGGAACATTTTTAGTTGCAAATCGGTCGAGTTTTGTGCTTCATCAAGAATGATGAAGGCATTGTCGAGCGTTCGGCCGCGCATATAGGCCAGCGGAGCGATTTCGATTGTTCGCGTGGTCATATAATAGCCAAGCTTGTCGGCAGGTATCATATCGTCCAGGGCGTCGTAAAGCGGGCGTAAGTAGGGGTCGATCTTTTCTTTCAGATCGCCCGGCAGGAAGCCCAGACTTTCACCAGCCTCAACTGCTGGTCTGGTAAGGATGATTTTTTTTACCTGCTTGTTCTTGAGAGCACGAACAGCTAATGCCACCGCCGTGTAGGTTTTACCTGTACCGGCGGGACCTATCGCAAACACAATATCATTTTTTTCGGCAACCTCAACCAGTTTTTTCTGGTTGGCCGTGCGTGCGCGAACCGACTTGCCGTTTGGACCAAACACCAGCACTTCATTCGGGTGCCGTTCTACAAAGTGGTCAACTGTTTCTGCGTCATCGCCGCCCAATACCTGCTCAAAATAATTTTCACTCATGTGTCCGTTACGTTCGAGGTAAGACACGATCAGTTCAATTTTTTCACGCGCGCTCTCAATTTGTTCTGGAGAGCCGCTCAGTTTTATTTGTGTGCCGCGCGAAAGAATTTTTAGAAGAGGAAATTTCTTTTTGAGAATGTCGAGTTTGCCGTTATTGACGCCGAAAAATTCGATTGGGTTTACCGTTTCGAGGTTGATAATCGTTTCAGTCAATGCGGATTAATTTTGAAGCTTACACAAACCGGCCGAGGGTAGCAGCCGGGTTCCGTTTACGTCTTCTGAAATGGTACAGAAGCTCTACCCTCTCTATCCAAATATAAGTCTTCTGTATGATCTTGACCTAGTAAATGTTATTCACAAGTGTGGAAATGGGGAGTGGGGAGAGGTGAGAGGTGAAAGGTGAGAGGTGAAACGTGAAACGGGAAACGGGAAACGTGACACGGGAGAGGTGAGCTGGGCTTGTCTGCCGGAGCGGAGCGAAGCGAAGGCAAATGAGTGTTGAGTGGTGAGTGGCAAGTTGATTTGGTTTTATTATTTGTTCTAGTGCTGCTTGCCAAGAAAGGGATAACAACAGCCACAGTTCAGTTCCCGCAGATTATCCAGATTAATTCGAAGATGACGCTGATTACATCGAAGACGAAGCTTGTCCTGGTGTCAAACGTTTCATCTGCCTTCGCTCCGCTAATTAGAGAAAACTTTCTCACCTCTCACGTTTCACGTTTCCCGTTTCACGTTTCACGTTTCACCTTTCATCTGCCTTCGCTCCGCTCCGGCAGACAAGCCTCTCACCTCTCACCTCTCACCTTTCACCTCTCACCTCTCACCATCTCGCAACTATCTTAAAATTAAGCAACCTTGGTGTCAACCGCTGCGGCATGGTATAGGTTGTGTTCGAAAAATCCTTGATCAATAAATACGAGATGGTATTGTCGCGGTCGATCAGGTTGAATACTTCGAGGCTGGCCCAAATGTTGTCGAAACCCAAAAAGGGGCTATGGCTGCGGCGGCGACTACGATCACTGTCGAGCAAGAGGGCGCTAAAGCCAATATCTACCCGAATATAAGAGGGTATTTCGAGACCGTTCCGATACTTTACATTATTGGGGATGTTGTAAGGAAGGTTGCTTCCGTACAATAAATTCAGATACATCTTCAGGTTTTTGTTGGTAGCCAGATAATCCTGGAAAAACATACCAAACGTAATTCGTCGGTCGGTCGGTCGACGCACCCATCCTTTTTCGAGAGTTACGCTATCAATTGGATTGTTGAATTCATCGAGCGTATACTCTTTGTAGGTATCGCCTTTAATATTTTCCCTTGTATTCATGAATCCCAGGCTGATCCAGCTTTCTGCGTCTTTTACTAATTCACCATGCAGGCGCATTTCCAGGCCCATGGCGTAGGCTTTCGCATTGTTTTCACCGAAATAACGAAGCCGAACATTGTCGATATCGTAGGGAACAACGTCCCACATGTGTTTGTAATAGGCTTCAAGTGTCCAGCGCATAGGGCGCCCAAAGCCCGTAAAGCTGTAGTCGAAGCCCGCTACGGCCTGCAGACTTTGTTGCGCTTTGATATCTTCATTGATCGAACCGTCGTAGCGCCGGATCTCGCGATAGAAGCTGGGCTGATGATACGCGCCGACTGCCGCGCGGAAGATGATATCTCTACGCCAGTTGGGTTGCCAGCTTGCGCCGAGTCGTGGTGATACCAGCAGTTGCTTATTCAACGTATTGTAGTGAATCCGAACTCCGGTCGACAACGTTACAGAGCGGGCACTATCACCGACACGCCAATTATCCTGCAAAAAGGCGGAGAACTTATCAACGTCAATATTGGCGGTCGACCGAATTACTTTGCTTAAAGCCAGTATGTCGGGCTGAAAAGGAATATTGTATCCAGCCGAATCCTGAAATTCCCATTCGTGCAGTCGGTCGCGAATTTCTGTTCTGTCGTATGAAATGCCCCATTGAATATGGTGGAGCGCCCGATCGAGATATCCACGCTGGCTGAGATTCCAGTTTCGAATACGGAGATTATTTCGTGCATATTGGTGAAAAACGCCCGCTCCGAGTGGATTGGTGATCAGACCGAACTCAGGCTCGGACTGGTCGAACTCGCGATCGCCGAACAGATAGGCTCCCTGTATATCTATGTTTTCTTCTTCCCTGTTTTCGAATCGACTGATCATCCATTTGATTCGGAGATCTTTCCTGATCTGGTTCAGAAATGAAAGTCCAATCATCTGGGTTTTGTACTGATCCTTTTCCTGGCCGGAAAAATATATATCGAGTCCGAGGTTGGAAGTGAAATAGGGAGAAAAAACGGAGGAAGTAAGTTGGCTGAAGGCTGGCTGAAGGGAGAATCGGGATTGAGAAAAATTCGTGAACAGTTCGGCTCTCCATCGTTTACTCATCTGATAGTGAAGCAGACCCTGCAGATCGGAAGAGGCTGGGATATAATTGCCTTCCGTTTCCTGACGACTCAACAGGTTGCGGTTGCTGCGGTTTCGCGCACCAATGAGGAAACCCCATTTTTGATTGTTGGAAGCTCCTTCCAGTTGCAGCCCCTGTTCGAGTACACCCACATAAGCGCTGCCGCCAAATTTGCGTGGCTGACGGTATTGAATATCGAGCACGCTGCTCAATTTATCGCCGTATCGGGCAGGGAAGCCGCCGTTGTAAAAGTTGATATTTCGAACCAGCTCGGAGTTGATAAAGCTCAAACCTTCCTGTTGTCCATTTCGGATGAGATAGGGACGGAATACTTCGAAATCATTTACATAAATCAGGTTCTCGTCGTAGCTGCCGCCCCGTACAGAATATTGCGAAGTAAGCTCGTTGTTGGATCCGACAAATACTTTGATCAAACTTTCCACACCTGTAGTGACGGAAGGAAGATTCAATACCGTTTTGGGGTTGGGCCGGATCAGACCAGCCTCCCGACGGTCGCGTTGGTCACGTACAATCACTTCCTGCAGCGTTTGCTCGCCGCGGATCAAACGTATGCGTACCGTTTCCGATTCACCGTCACTCAGGAGGAAATTCTTCTGTTCGCTTCGAAATCCTGTATAGGAAAAAACGACGGCAAAAGCGCGACCGGGTATCGCTTTCAATTCGAATTTCCCTTCACTATTTGTGCTAACGCCATTCTGCCGGCCCAGGATGGTGACGGAAACGCCCGAAAGAGGCTCTTCATTCTCATCGACCACGATGCCGGAAACAGTCGCTGTGTTTTTTTGGGCAAAAGCTACCATCGAAAGCAAAGAAAGGCAGAGTATCAGGAACAAAGAAGGCAGCTTCATCACGGTTGATGGATTTGCCAACAAAATACACAAACAATTCGGGATTTTACAGTGTTGGCCGAATGAAGGTCTAGCGTTCAATGTAAATGCTGTTCCAGTTATACACTGGCACTTCAGCACCGTTCAGTTTGGCAGACGTGATGCGGGTCAGGCACTGTGTCTTGTTATTGCAACCCATCGCGGCAGTTTCCTGATCCTGGCGAATATCTGTTATTTGAAAAGTTTGCCCGGTGCCTGGCACCCAAAGCTCGTAATCAAACCCTGGCTGAAGATCCAGAAATTCGATCGCGCCTGCGAACATCAATGTATCGCTCGTCTGATTGGAAAAATAAAAATCGTTTACACCCGCAAAGACACTGTCGATCGGGGTAGTTCCCAATTGACCGGGTTCAAATTGGCGGATCACCAGCGTATCTATTTCCTGCGGCGTGAAGCCAACCCAGTTGTATTGAAGTGTGCCCGACAAACAGTCGCGCTGGCACTGAAAACTGCAAAGGAACAACAAAAGAATAACGACCAGATTTCTCATTGGGCAGTAATTGATGCAGGTATTGACAACCTTTCCCGCGCCATCGTTGCCAGGAGTGGGAAGATTATCGATTTAATGCCCGCAGTTTTGAAATGGCCGCCCTGGGATCGGGGGCATTGAACACCGTATTGCCTGCAACCAGTACGTCGGCCCCTGCCAACACAATAGATTCTGCATTTTCAAGCGTCACTCCACCGTCAATTTCAATTAGTACTGACAATTTTCTTTCGTCAATCATTTTTCGCAACAACCTGATTTTTTCCAGCGTATGCGGGATAAATTTCTGTCCCCCAAACCCCGGGTTCACACTCATCATGCAAACAAGGTCAATATCGGCTAATACATCCTGCAATTGATTTACCGGAGTGTGTGGGTTGATTGCTACTCCCGCTTTCATGCCCAGGGCCTTTATTTGTTGAATGTTTCGGTGCAAATGCGGGCAGGCTTCCAGATGAACGGAAAGATGATCCGCGCCCGCATTACGAAACGCTTCAGCATATTTTCCGGGCTCTTCGATCATCAGGTGCACATCCAGCGGTTTTTCCGTAGCGCGGCGGATGAAATCTACAATAAAAGGTCCAAAGGAAATATTTGGCACAAAACGACCATCCATCACGTCGAGGTGGAACCAGTCAGCCTCACTCTGATTCATATTGTCACATTCTGATTGGAGCTGTAAAAAGTTGGCCGAAAGAAATGAGGGAGCGATTAGTGCCATAACGAATTAGATTTTCTCCATGTGCCAGGGCACACAGTTGGCTGCAATATAAAATAAAACGGGGAGCTTAAAGTTTGTCGGCAGCTTCCTTTGCTTCAGTGAATTCGGGATCAAGCGATGCAGCCTTTTGATAATTCAGTTTTGCTTCTGCTTTTTGCCCCATTTTTTCCTGGCATTTCGCAATCCAGAACCAGGCATCGGCAAAAGCAGGTGCTATGGTGTTGGCCAGTTGAAAATTGGAAAGGGCCTTTTCAGTTTGTCCACTGTTGAAATAGAGTTTTCCTTTTTCAATGTAGGCGTTCAAATAGCGATGGTCACGGCGGATTGTTTCATCGTACCATCGTATTGCTTCGGCCATCATGTTTCGATTAGCGTAATAATTTCCTTTTATATAAAGTGGAGAAGCAAATTCGCCTGCTGTATCCGCCTCCAGTAGCGAGTCGACCAACGCAATTGTCTTCGGATTTTTGGTTTCGGCATAGGCATAGGCCAATTCTTCGGCCAGGGCACGGTTGTCGGGAAGCAAAGCGAAAGCCTGCTCGAGGGCTGGTACGGCCAGGGAGTCCTGATTGATACCTTGCAACAGCTCCGCTTTAAGAATATGTGCATTTACCTGTTGAGGGTCTTCAGCCACAATCTGATCGCAAATTTCGACAGCTTTTGCCGGTTGTTTATTGGCCTCGTAAGCACGCGCCAACAGCAGTTTTAGAAAAAGGCTTTTGGGTAGCTCGTTCAGCGCCCGCTCCACAAAGGCAACTGCTGAGTCGGGTTGAGCGGTGAGCCAGATATTTCCTACTCCCAATGCATATTTTTCCTGAGGATCAAGTGTCCACGCTTTTCGAAAATCAGCCAGTGCCGGCATCACCTGTTGTCGGCTGTTCAGCATCACCGCGCGGCGAAAATAGAGTTCTGCGTCTTTCGGATCCTCCTCTATGCTATCGGTCAGCACTTTATATGGCTCTTCCTGCAAAATGCCCGCATAGGGCCCCGCATCTTGCTGTTCATTGCAGGAGAACACTAAAAAGACCGAAACAAGCACAGGGAATATTCGATTCATAACTTAAATCTAGGTCAATAATTTATCTATGACAGTTTTCTGACAAATGAGATTGTTAGCAAAAATACCTTTGCAACCGCATTTTAAACGACGTAATATGAAAAAACGTATTCTCCAGGTTTCAGCTATTGGTTTGCTTTTCGCAGTTTGTTTTTTGCAGGCATGCGGAAATGCCGATCAGAGCGCTACTGCTGCCGCCGCAGCGGAAACTGATTCCCTGGCATATCCTGATGAAACGCACTTGAAAAATGTGCAGCAACTGACATTCGGAGGGGATAATGCCGAAGCTTATTGGAGTTACGATGGGAAGTATTTGGTTTTTCAGCGGACCAATCCGAAAGAAGGCATTGCCTGTGATCAGATATTCGTTGGGAAGGTACCGGAGAATGCGGGAGATCCTTTCAACTTTAAAATGGTGAGTACGGGTAAAGGGCGCACAACCTGCGCTTTCTTCACGAAGGATGGACAGCATATAATTTACGCTTCAACCCATTTGGGTAGCGACAGTTGTCCTCCTACACCAGA
The DNA here is from genome assembly GCA_046297935.1 of Chitinophagaceae bacterium. Taxonomy (GTDB): domain Bacteria; phylum Bacteroidota; class Bacteroidia; order Chitinophagales; family Chitinophagaceae; genus CAYMZZ01. The sequence continues at coordinate 123,674 of JBKBHA010000006.1, read as the reverse complement.
TCGGGCAAAGTATGGCAACAAATATATTTGGCCACTGTATAGCAGCTACGACATATTTATGGCCGACCTCAACGGAAATATTGTCAAGCAACTGACGAATTCACCCGGATATGATGCGGAAGCAACATTGTCGCCCGACGGCAAGAAGATGATTTACACAAGTACAAAGGATGGGGATATTGAGTTGTATGTTATGGATCTGGAAACCGGGAAGGAGCAGCGTATTACAAAAGAATTGGGATATGATGGTGGCGCCTGGTTTAGCCCCGATGGTACAAAACTCATCTGGCGTGCATCACGTCCGAAAACAGAAGAAGAAATAAAAGAATATAAGGAACTGTTGGCAGAGGGTATGGTTGCGCCGACCAATATGGAAGTGTTTGTATCGAATGTGGACGGATCGAACCAGCACCAGGTGACCAGTTTTGGAAAGGCTAACTGGGCGCCTACATTTATGCCCGATAGCAAGCGTATTATTTTTGCTTCTAACCACGAGTATCCGCGTGGATTTCCTTTCAACCTCTACACGATCAATGAAGACGGCACCGGACTGGAAAAGGTGAGCAGGGATAAAGGGTTTGACGCATTTCCTTTGTTTTCCCCTGACGGCAAAAAAATTGTATTCTCCAGCAATCGTAATAATGGCGGTACGCGTGAAACCAATGTGTTCATAGCAGACTGGCAGGATTAGTGAAGTAACATTATTTTGCGCCGGTAGCTGCCGTGTTGTAGTTTTGACCTAATCAAATCAATAATGACATGCAAACCGGAATGTTACATTTACACGGACTGCTTCGCTGGGTGATACTGATCCTTTTGATTGCATCAATGCTGAAGTCTTTCGGTGGTTGGAAAAGCGGGCGCTCATTTAGTCAGGGCGACCGTAGAATCTGGTTGTTCACCTTCATCGTTACCAATATCATGTTTTTGGTTGGGCTTTACCTGCTGCTATGGGGCACGTATGGTATTTTAACAGCGGAGATTCCGGAAGGAGAATCGGTGATGTCGAACAAGTTTTTCAGATTCTTTTGGGTCGAACATCCAGTGATGATGTTAGTTGCTGTTGCATTGATCTCCATCGCTTATGGAAAAGCCAAGAAAACAATTCCGGATACCCAGAAATTCAAGCAGGCGTTCTGGCTATACCTGGTAGCCCTTTTATTGATACTGGTTTCTATTCCCTGGCCTTTCCGGGAAGTGGGCGCCAACAGGGGTTGGATGTAATGGAATTTATACAAAATAAAAAAGCGAGGCAGTTAGAGATTGCCTCGCTTTTTATTTGCCAGTAGCATTTTAACCGTTCAGGTGGCGGGCTACTTCCTGCATTTCGGCGACCGTCCCTATGCTCAGCCGTCGCCAGCTGCTTCCTTCTTCAAAGCTGCGCACCCCGATGATGTTCTTTGATTCGAGGTGTGATTTCAAGTCGCCTGCAAAAGCATTGGTGTTGAAATAAACAAAACTCGTAGAAGATGGAATAAATTTCATTCCCTTTTTTTCCAATGCCTCGTAGAAAATTTTCTTCGCCTGATCGTTCTGAGTACGACAGTATTGAATGAATTTTTCATCACCAAACGAAGCCATGGCTCCGGCGAGGGCTACGGTTCCTGCGCCTGCGTTTGACCAGGCCATCAGGTCGCTGAGTGCCTGAATAGTTTCGGGGTGCGCCAACATGTATCCGATCCTGGCACCCGCGAGGCCATATATTTTCGAAAAGGTTTTGGCGACAACCAGGTTGGGAAAGCTGTCTACGAGTTTCGCCATAGATGGTTCATCGCAGAATTCGGTATATGCTTCGTCGAGCAAAATCATGCAATCAGCCGGCGTATCCTTTATGAATTGCTCCAGTTCTGAAGCGGGAATGATGGTACCTGTCGGGTTGGCGGGATTACAGATATAAATCATTCTGGTATCTTCACCCGTGGCGTCTCGCATTCTTTGCAAATCTGTTGTCTTGCCTGCGGTTAGCGGCACCAACTGTATAGGCAGGCCCAGGCGGCGTGCTGCTGGCATCCATAAACGGAAAGTGGGATCGGCAGCCACAGCATTGCCCTTCTTCAATGCTGCCCATACAGACGCCACTCCCAGCAGCTCAGAAGATCCGGCTCCAATTAAAACATTTTGCGCTTTTAATCCGAAGCCGGCACCAATTTTTTCTCGAAGGCGATTAGTAGTCTCCCAGGGGTACCGGTTGCTGTTGATGACCGCATTGGTCATTGCCTCCCGGGCAGCAGGAGAGGGGCCATGGGGATTTTCGTTGGAGCTCAGCTTAATGATGCCGGCGGTGTTGTAGCCGCCAATAGCTTGTTCGGCTTTCCGCGCAAAGCTGTCGCGACTGATCGCAAATGCAGCAGCTGCCATAGCTGTGTGTCGAAGAAGTTGTCGTCGGTTCATAGCAGCCAGTTTGTTTAGGTGAGGTTAAGATACAAAAAAGCGGTCAGTTTGAGAGTGGGATTACCTGGTGCCCAGTTCAATTACCTCGCAGTCCCGAATATCTTCACCATCGATCGTGAACCGGATCAGTGTGCGTATTTTATGCCAGCCCTGTTTGCCTGCAGCTCCTGGGTTCATATAGAGACATTGTATGGCCGGATCGAACATGATACGGAGTATATGGGAGTGGCCCGATATGAAGAGGGTTGGCTGTTGAGTGTGTAGTTGGCGTCTGGTTTCCGGGTTATATCGTGGAGGATAGCCACCAATATGACGCATCATCACCTTTACGTTTTGGCAGGTAAAGGTCAATTGTTCCGGATAGATTGACCGGATGTCTTTACCATCAATATTCCCATACACTCCTTTCAGGGGTCGAAAGCGACTCAGTTCATTTGCCAGTTCAATGGTTCCGAAATCGCCTGCATGCCATATCTCATCGCAGGGTTCAAAATGTTTGAATACCGACTGGTCGAGGAAATGATGGGTATCTGAGATTAATCCAATTCGGGTCGCGGGCATACTGGCTTGTTCGGTGATGGAGCAAAGTTATTGCAGTTTAATGGCTCCGTTGGCGGTCATGCCGGGCCTTTTCATTTTTTGTATCTTTATGTTTCGATTGTTATGCCTTATTGCAGAAACTTCATATACTGGATTGATAAGCGATGCTGGAAGTATTATTTTCTGGTTGCATCGCTGGCAGGCTTAAACAAGCTCCCTGAGTCTCGATGCCCCTTGTCGGGCACAGCTAAATGATGGTTCATTGTACTCAATTAGCATTGTTTTTGGGATTGAACCATTACTCTTCAACATTCAAATTGCTAAAGCATGCCGCATTATATTACTCGCGGACAGATTCCGCATAAACGTCATACGCAGTTTCGCCGGCCTGATGGCGAGTTGTATTCAGAACAGGTATTCTCTACGGAAGGATTCAGCAATGACTATTCGTTGTTGTATCATGTGCACCCTCCTACGCAGATCATTCGAACAGAACCACAGCAGGATGTGTCGCCTCGGGTTGCCGAGGAAAAAATGCTAAGTCACCGAAGCTTTGAGGGATTCAAAGTGTTGCCTCAGCCTGATTTCCTTAAGAGTCGCGTTCCCGTTCTTGTCAACACTGATCTTCATATTGTGCTCGCTGCGCCAGAGAGCGGTACGGATGGATATTTTTACAAGAATACCGATGCAGATGAAATGATTTTTGTGCACGAGGGAACGGGGCGTTTACTGACCCAATATGGTGAATTGACTTTTGGGTACGGTGATTACCTGGTTATTCCCCGCGGTTGTATTTATCAGATAGAGTTTGAAACCAGGGAGAATCGGCTGTTTATCGTTGAGTCATTTAGTCCAATTCGTTATCCCAGGAGGTATATGTCGAAGTTTGGGCAGTTGCTGGAACATTCGCCCTATTGTGAACGTGATATACGAGTGCCCGAGAACCTGCAGACTATTGACGAGCAGGGTGATTTCCTGATCAAAGCGAAGAAGCGGGGAATGTTGTACGGGCTGCACTATGGTACTCATCCTTTTGATGTGATAGGCTGGGATGGTTGCTGTTATCCATTTGCTTTTTCCATACATGACTTCGAACCAATAACCGGTAGAATACATCAGCCGCCTCCCGTTCATCAAACATTTGAGGGTAACAATTTTGTTGTTTGCTCGTTCTGCCCTCGATTGTTTGACTATCATCCCCAGGCAATTCCTGCGCCGTACAATCACAGTAATATAGATAGCGATGAAGTGTTATATTATGTTGATGGTGATTTTATGAGCAGGAAAAATGTAACCAGGGGTATGATCACTTTACATCCCGCGGGCATCCCTCACGGTCCTCATCCTGGTGCTGTAGCGAAGAGCATTGGTGCAAAGGAGACGAAGGAATTGGCTGTGATGGTTGATACCTTTCATCCGTTGATGTTGACGGTTGAGGCTATTGAGATTGAAAATCGGGGATATGTAATGAGCTGGGCTGAGTAGGGGTGGGTAACGTGTGCCATAATGACCTGTGAGGTCATCACGGCACAGGTCATGACCTCACAGGTCATAACCTCACAGGTCATAACCTCCCGGGTCATAACCTCACAGGTCATAACCTCCCGGGTCATGACCTCACAGGTCATAACCTCACAGGTCATAACCTCCCGGGTCATGACCTCACAGGTCATAACCTCCCGGGTCATAACCTCACAGGTTATAACCTCACAGGTCACGACCTCGCAGGCCATAACCTCACAGGTCATAACCTCCCCGTCTTAATCTCAATGATCATCACCCCACCGATCATCACCTGGTCAGGTTCTCCGAAAACCCAAAAACAGGCACTTAAAAAAAGCCGATGTAGGTCGCTGAAAATCAAAAGCTTACTAAGTTGGGTATTTTTTTTTAAAAAAAAACACCCAACTTATAAAAATCCTCCATACATTTGCTAACCATTTGGTTTAACCATGTGGTTAAAAATAGCACGTGAAGAAAAAAAATACCGATACGGCAACAGAGACGAAAATACTGGAGGCAGCAAAGAAAGTCTTTGTTCGTGACGGGATGGCCGGAGCTCGCATGCAGGATATTGCCGATGAGGCAGGCATCAACAAGGCTCTTCTGCACTACTACTTTCGTAACAAGGAAAAGTTGTTCGAACGGATCTTTCTGGATGCAGCCCATCAAATCTTTCCCCGGGTAAACGCGATATTTCAGGCTGATCAGCCGCTCTTCGAAAAAATTGAGGAGTTTATTGATACCTATATCACGATCGTGATGGAAAATCCTTACCTGCCGCTATTTGTACTCACAGAAATAAATAGAGACCCGGTCAGATTTCTTGAGAAAATTTGGCCTAACAATTCAAAACCTGATCCTTTACCACTACTGAAGCAAATTCAACAGGAAGTAGAAGAAGGCAATATCAAACCAATTGATCCGGCCAGCCTGATCGTAAACATGATGTCGCTGGTGGTATTTCCTTTTGTGGGTCGACCTATGATTCAACATATGATTGGTATGGACCAGGAACGGTTTGCGGACTTTTTACAACAACGGAAAAAATCACTCACAAAATTTATAATTGACGCGATCAAGGCCTAGGCCTTTTTTTTGAACATTAATTAACCAAATGGTTAAAACACAGTATATGCGAAAGATCATCTATCTGTTTCTTCTGGTACTTTTCTTTGGGTCGGCCAACACACGAGCGCAGGAATCCTTCCTGCTCGACAGTGCCCTGGCAGAGGCCGGCAGGCATTATCCGGCAGTACGCGACAAGGAGTGGATCCGACAACAGGAACAACTGGCGCTTGCCCAACTAAAAACGCAATGGTTGCCGCAAGTACAACTGAACGGCCAGGCCAGCTATCAATCGGATGTGACCCGCCTTCCGGTTTCGCTACCGGGCGTTACAATAGATCCGCTTTCAAAAGATCAATACCGCGCGGTAGCCGACATTAGTCAACTTATCTACGATGGTGGCGTAATGAAGAGTCAACGTGCGTTGCAGCAACAGGAATCGCAAACAGATCAAAGCAGAGTGGAAGTGGAACTGCAACAACTAAAAGAGCGACTCAGCCAGTATTTTTTAGGTGTGGTGCTGATGGATGCGCAGACAAAGCAGGCCGCCCTGGTGATGAAGGATATTGAAACAGGCATGCAAAAAATTCAAATTCAGATTCAGGAGGGAGTGGCATTCCGATCTAACTACGACGTGCTAAAAGCAGAGTGGCTGAAAGCTGATCAGCGGTTACTCGATATTCAAAGCTCTCGTGAAGCATTGATAGACCTGATATCGCTTTACATCGGAAGAAAACTGGACAGCAGCGTCCACTTCACTGCAATAGCCCCCGGGGATTTTATTGCCAACGAGATAAAGCGCCCTGAGTTGCGACTGTTTGAACAACAACGTTTACTAACCGGAACACGTGAACAGCTAATCAAGGCCAGGACGCGGCCAAAACTGCAGCTTTATGCGCAGGGTGGCTATGGCCGGCCAGGACTAAACATGCTCAACAACGAGTTTGATCTTTTCTACATCGGAGGGGTGCGTTTCAATTGGCAAATCAGTAGTTTGTATACACTCAAAAAGGAGCGCCAACAACAAGCTACTGTTCGTAGAAGGATTGATGTACAGGAAGACCTTTTTCGACAACAAACTGATGCCCGTCTGATTCAGGAAGCGGCTGCCATCAAAAAGCTGGAACAACTGATGGAACGCGATCGCGAGATCATTCGCCTGCGTGAATCCATTACCAAAGCTGCCAGCGCACAACTGGAAAACAACGTGATTACTGCCAACGATTATCTACGGGAGATAAATGCGGAAGACCAGGCCCGCCAGGCCTTGCTCTTGCACGAAGCTCAATGGCTTCAGGCTCGCATCAACTATCAAATCATTTCAGGAAATAAATAATATACCCAACATGTACAAGGTAATTTTAATCGTTTTTTCGACATTCTTGATTGTTGCCTGCAACAACAACGGTCATGAATTTGACGCTACCGGCAATTTTGAGGCCGATGAAGTACTGGTATCGCCGGAAATTGGCGGAAAGATTCTGGAATTTCGTGTGGAAGAGGGTCAGCAGATACCGAGCGATTCATTGATAGCTGTTATTGATGGCCGCTACATTGAACTGCAAGTGGAACAGGCCGAAGCTAGTTTGGACGCACTTAGTGAAAAGACCGTTCACGTTCAACCGCAGGTAGCCTTGTTGCAGCAACAGGCTGAAGTTCAAAAGACCAGGATGGAATACCTGGTAAATGAAAAACAGCGTCTGCAAAGACTTTACGAAAAAGATGCCGCAACTGGCAAACAGGTCGACGATATGCAGGCACAAATCGATCAGCTGCAACAGGAAATGCTGGTAATATCCAGGCAGATCAAGGTGCAGCAGGATCAGGCGGCCACACAAAACAGAACGGTGTTGAGCGAAGAAAAGCCACTTGCTCGTCGCGTTGATGTGTTGAACGATCAGCTGAGCCGAACAAAAATCATTAACCCCATTTCAGGAACCGTTATTGCCAAATATGCTGAAGCTGGCGAAGTGGTAGCCGCCGGCAAACCAATTTATAAGATCGCTGATCTGTCGAACCTTATCCTCCGTGCATATATAACCGGAGATCAGTTAACGCTTGCCAGATTGGGTGAACAGGTGAAGGTCTGGATTGATAACGGAAAAAAAGGTTATCGTGAGCTGCCGGGAACTATTCAATGGATTTCCGATAAGGCAGAATTTACTCCGAAAACTATTCAGACCCGCAACGAAAGAGCCAATCTTGTCTATGCAATCAAGGTAAAGGTGAAAAACGATGGAAGCCTTAAGCTGGGAATGTATGGCGAAATGAGTTTTGCAGATCCAAAAGAAAAATGATTATGACGTTGACGACAACAGATTCTCAAAGATTCCCGAGTGCCATTTCGGTTCAAAGTCTGGTTAAGGCATATGGCAAGGGCCAAAAAGCCAAACGGGCACTCGATGGAATAAGTTTTGAAGTTCAGGCCGGTGAAATATTCGGACTTATCGGGCCCGATGGCGCGGGTAAAACGACGGTTATGCGAATCCTCACTAGTTTGATGCTTCCCGATCAGGGCGAGGCAAGGGTGGAGGGTTTGGATGTGGTAAAAGACTATGCGGCGATTCGCCGGCAGGTGGGGTATATGCCGGGGAAATTTTCGCTGTATCCTGATCTGACGGTAGCAGAAAACCTTGCATTCTTTGCTACACTCTTCAACACAACAATCAAAGAGAACTACCATCTGGTAGAAGATATTTATCAGCAAATTGAACCATTTAGTGATCGAAGGGCGGGTAAATTGTCAGGAGGTATGAAGCAGAAGCTTGCACTCTCCTGTGCACTGATACACCGACCCTCCGTGCTGTTTCTCGATGAGCCCACAACGGGTGTTGATGCTGTTTCAAGGCGTGAATTTTGGGAAATGTTGCAACAACTCCGGCATCAGGGTATCACCATTTTGGTATCTACGCCTTACATGGACGAAGCGAGCCAGTGCGACCGCATAGCATTAATTCAGGAAGGACATATTCTGCAAACCGATACTCCGGATAACATTAAAACAAATTTTCCTCATTTCCTGTTTGCAGCACGGTCGCCTAAAATGCTCGATTTGCTAAAGCAGTTGTCGGATTGGCCGGAGACGATCGATGTATATCCCTTTGGAGAATGGCACCATGTGGTGGTTCAACAAGAGCAGGTTGCGAGTTTTCAAAAGCGATTTGATATGGAGGCAACGCAGGCAGAAATGACTTCTATAGAGGCCGATATTGAAGATTGTTTTATCTACTGGATGAAAAACAAATGAGATGGAATCAACTGTGATAGTGGCTGAAAAGCTGACCAAAAAATTTGGAGATTTTACTGCCGTGAACGAAATCAGCTTCGACGTAACCCGAGGCGAAATATTTGGGTTCCTGGGTGCAAACGGAGCAGGTAAAACGACGGCCATGCGAATGTTAACCGGTTTGTCTAAACCCAGCTCGGGAAAAGGCTTTGTGGCAGGGCATGACCTGTTCCATGAAAGTGAGAAGATCAAAAGGAATATTGGTTATATGAGCCAGAAGTTTTCACTCTATGAAGATCTGACTGTTCGTGAAAACATCCGGTTGTATGGTGGCATCTATGGAAAAACAGACGAATTCATCAGACGAAAAACTTCCCAATTGCTTGATCAGCTCCATTTGAAAGCTGAAGCAAATGTCCTGGTAAAAGCGCTGCCCCTCGGTTGGAAACAGAAACTTGCGTTTTCAGTAGCCATTTTTCATGAGCCGCGGATTGTGTTCCTCGACGAACCAACGGGTGGGGTGGATCCGGTAACAAGACGTGAGTTCTGGAACATGATATATGAGGCGGCAGCGAGCGGAATCACCGTGTTCGTGACAACCCACTATATGGACGAAGCGGAGTATTGTAACCGGGTGTCCATCATGGTCGACGGAAAAATAGCCGCGCTTGACACTCCCGCCGGCTTGAAGAGGACATTTGAGGCTACCAGCATGGACGATGTGTTCGTTCAATTGGTGCGTGGTAAAAGCTACCAGCATACCTAAAAATATTTTATGCGCACATTTTTTGCATTCGTAAGAAAGGAATTTTATCACATACTCCGCGATCGGCGAACCCTGATCATTTTGCTGGGTATGCCGGTAGTGCAGATCATCATTTTTGGATTTGCTTTGACTAACGAAGTGAAAAATACCCGAATTGCCATTTTGAATCAGTCCGGTGATGAAACTGCTATTCGTTTGCAACAGGAGGTTGAAGCCAGCCGCTATTTCGATGTAAAAAGAACACTGAAATCGTCCAATGAAATAGAAAAGGTGTTTCGCGAAGGAAGTGCAAAAATGGTTTTGGTTATCCCCCAGAGTTTCGGAAACGACCTCCGACATTCGGGGCATACGACGATACAGCTTTTGGCAGATGCTTCTGATCCCAACCTGGCGACCACCGTTGTTAATTATGCCAGCTCAATTATTCGCGACTTTCAGACTTCGACCGGACTTGCTAAGGAACCCACCTTTAAAATTGAGCCTGAAGTACGCATGTTGTATAACCCTCAATTGCAGGGGGCCTATAGCTTTGCGCCTGGAGTAATGGCGATGGTGCTAATGTTGGTTTGTACTATGATGACGGCCATTACGATTGTGCGCGAAAAAGAAATGGGCACTATGGAAATCATGCTAGTGTCGCCAGTGAAACCTTTTGGTATAGTAACAGCTAAGGCTGTTCCATATTTGTTGTTGTCACTAATTAACGTGGCAAGTATCCTTTTGCTGAGCAGCTTTGTGCTGGACGTACCTATCAGGGGTAATCTATTCCTGTTGATTGGTGAGAGTGTTCTTTTTATACTTACCTGTCTGGCGCTGGGCCTTTTAATTTCATCCAGCACCGCGTCGCAGCAAACGGCCATGTTCATTTCGCTGACAGGAATGTTATTGCCAACAATTATGTTGAGCGGATTCATGTTTCCTATCGAAAATATGCCCACTCCCTTGAGAGTAGTCTCCAACATAGTGCCTGCTAAATGGTATTACCAGATTGTTAGCGATATAATGATCAAAGGTACTGGTTGGTCTACCGTGTGGAAAGAAACAATGATACTGGTGGGTATGACAATGGTCTTACTTGCACTGGCCGTTAAAAAATTCAAGATCAGACTGGCATAGGTTGCCTACAAATAAAAGTTATGCGAGTATTGAAGTTTTTATTACAAAAAGAATTCCGGCAGATATTCCGCGATCCTGCTATCCTCCGCATCATTTTCGTGATGCCGGTCATACAACTGATAGTGCTGCCACTGGCTGCCGACTACGAGGTAAAAGGGATTCGGATTGTTTGGCTGGATCAGGATCAAAGCACGGTTTCCCGAGAACTGCGTTATAAAATTGATGCCAGCAGGTATTTCAATATTACTACAAGTGCTATAAGCTACGATAAAGCCCTGCTTGCAATAGAAGCAGATAAGGCAGACCTGATAGTACAGGTGCCCGTCAATTTTGAATCAGCACTCATGCGTGAGAATGCGGGCGAACTTTACCTGGCTGCAAATGCCATTAATGGTGTGAAGGGGAATCTCGGTATAGCTTATATGCGGCAGATAGTGGAAGAATTCAACCGGCAGATACGAGTTAGCTGGGAGGGTCCCCAGGCTGCCGATATACAGGCGATCGAGGTCCGATCATCGAACTGGTATAATCCGATGATGAACTATCAGCTTTTCATGGTGCCAGGTATCCTGGTGATCCTGGTTACAATGGTAGGTACCTTTCTGGCTGCTTTGAATATTGTAAAAGAAAAAGAGATTGGAACAATTGAACAAATTAATGTAACGCCAGTAAAGAAATATCAGTTTATTCTGGCCAAGCTGATTCCGTTCTGGATTCTTGGTTTGGTAATTTTGAGTATCGGTCTATTGATCGCAAGACTGATCTACGGCATTCAACCTGCAGGCAATCTATTAACTATCTATACCTTTGCGGCTGTTTACCTTTTGGCCATACTAGGTTTGGGATTGCTGGTATCAAACTACACACATACGCAGCAGCAGGCCATGCTCATCTCATTTTTCCTAATGATGATCTTTATTTTACTCGGCGGACTTTATACGTCGGTCGATAGCATGCCTGCCTGGGCTCAAACAATTGTACGATTTAATCCTGTCAGCTATTTTATTGAGGTCATGCGTATGGTTGTGATCAAGGGAAGTACATTGCGCGATATACAGACCCATCTGCTGACGATGCTGGGGTTTGCGGTATTGTTGAACGGGTGGGCTGTTTGGAGTTATCGGAAAAGAGGATAAACTAAGTCAAAATAAAAGTGCTGATTCGTTGAAAAGGAAATTCTTCGAATCAGCACTTTGTTATGAAAGTTGTCTTTGTCTATTAGTAGCGGTAATGTTCCGGCTTGAAAGGTCCTTCTTTGGTGATCCCAAGATATTCAGCCTGTGCGGTTGTCAGTTCGTCCAGTTCTACGCCAATTTTGGCAAGGTGAAGGCGAGCCACTTTCTCATCGAGATGTTTGGGCAACACATAAACCTTGTTTTCATAATTTTTATGGTTGGTCCAAAGTTCAATCTGGGCCAGTGTTTGGTTACTGAAGGAGTTACTCATTACAAATGAAGGGTGACCCGTGGCACATCCGAGGTTGACCAGGCGACCTTCGGCCAGGATGATGATATCTTTCCCATCCACATTGTAAATGTCTACCTGAGGTTTGATGGTGTCTTTGGTATGACCGTAGTTTTCATTCAACCAGGCAATATCGATTTCGATATCGAAGTGGCCGATATTACATACGATAACTTTGTCCTTCATCAGTTTGAAATGCTGCCCGGTGATGAGATCCCGACAGCCAGATGCAGTAACGACGATATCAGCTTCCTTAACAGCGTCGGCCATTTTCTTAACGGCAAAACCGTCCATGGCCGCCTGGAGTGCACAGATAGGGTCGATTTCGGTTACGATCACACGACAACCAGCGCCAGCCAATGATGCAGCTGAACCTTTACCCACATCGCCATAACCACCTACCACAGCAACCTTACCAGCCAGCATCACATCGGTAGCGCGGCGAATGGCATCCACCAACGATTCTTTGCAACCGTATTTATTATCGAACTTGCTCTTAGTAACTGAATCGTTAACATTGATCGCAGGCATCGGAAGAGTCCCTTTTGCCATACGTTCGTACAAGCGGTGAACACCTGTAGTGGTTTCTTCTGAAATACCTTTAACGTGTTGAACCAGCTCAGGGTATTTATCCAGTACCATGTTGGTAAGATCACCGCCATCATCCAGTATCATGTTCAACGGACGATCCTTACCGCCGAAGAAAAGGGTTTGTTCAATACACCAGTCCGCCTCTTCAATAGTCTGACCCTTCCAGGCAAAAACACCAATGCCTGCTGCTGCTATAGCGGCGGCGGCATGATCCTGTGTACTGAAAATATTGCAGGAACTCCATTTCACTTCTGCACCCAATGCAACCAGTGTCTCAATCAGCACGGCAGTTTGAATGGTCATATGCAGGCAGCCTGCTACACGGGCACCTTTCAAGGGTTGTGAAGGACCATATTCGGCACGAATAGCCATCAAACCCGGCATTTCTGCCTCGGCCAGACGGATTTCTTTGCGTCCCCATTCGGCCAGTGAAATATCGGCCACTTTATAAGGCAGGGAGAAATCAATTGTTTGCGTTGCTGTAGACATTTGGATATGTATTTTTTACGGCGGCAAAGGTACGCGTTCGCCCCCATCCAGCCTAATTTGCAAGTCGATTCCATGGTCCGCTTTCGGTGTTAAGAAGCTATCTGGCCGCAGGCTGTATACGGATTGATCACCGATTGAGTCGCTTTGATTAAATCTCACTAACTTGTAGCCTCAGCAAACACGGTTTTCATGTATACTTATGACACGGTATCGGCGGCGGTAAATGGTCTGCGTCAGCGCGGTTACCAGCTAGATTTTAATTTGGCCGAAAATTGTCTGATCTGCCAGGGCAATCGCTTTGATATTCATGACTTTGAAATTGTGGAATGGCATCGTTTTGAAGGCAATTCTGACCCGGCCGACGAATCTGTCGTTTATGCAATAGAGGGAAAAGACGGCGAAAAGGGTTTGTTGGTTAGTGGCTATGGAACCAGTGCTGAGGGTATGAGTGCAGAAATGGCTAAAAAACTGACGATTCAACGCAATTAACATGAAAATAATCCTGCTCTTATGTTTTGCCTCAATTTTGCTTCCTGCAACAGGACTTGCACAGGATGATACGGAAACATCGGCTTTTTTATGTCCCTTGCAAAATGCCAGCATACACATTGACAGTGCCTCGATTAAAATGTACGGCACGGCGGAAAAGAAACTGATCATCAATAGCAAGACAGACACTCTGATCAAGGCCCCCGCGGATATCCAGATTTTTACGGTGCAGCGGGATACTGATGGGACATATGAAATCGTGTTCAGTCACAGCGACTATTATTTCTGGCTTTCGGGCGTACACAAAACGCTGGTTCGTGCAGGGCAGCGACTGCCAAAGGGTGAGGCTGTTGGTATACTCGCAACCGGCACAAAACTGGAAATACTCTTATTTGAAGATGAGACACCTGTAGAACCAACCGACTATTTACCCTGCCTCTTAGCAAAGCCTTAAAGTTCGCGTTGCATTACGTAATCGTTCATGAAAAAGCCCTGGCCGATATCGATGTCTTCCTGCCGGAGTACAGCGAATCCAATTTTTTCGTAAAAGACTTTTGCAACATTATGCCGGTTGACATTTAACTCAATCGACCGCCCGCCTGCATTCCGGAGATAATTGAAAATACTATCCATGACAGCGCGCCCTGTGCCCTTACCCTGCTCGGTGGGAACCAGGTATAACTTATGCAACCGATAATGGGTTGGTTGCATGGCGCTGACAGACAAGAATCCTACTGGTACCTGGTCCCGGTAAAACAGGAAGAAAAAATGCCCACTCCTCATCTGTTGCTGTATAGAGGTTGTTGAATACGACATGTTTAACATATAATCAATCTGCTGTGGACTTATTACTGAACGGTATGTGTCGGGCCAGATCCGGTGTGCCAGCTCCTGCACAACTGGGATGCGGTCGAAGCCTATCAATTGAAGCGTGAGATCAGGTTGACTGGTTGGAAGTATGCCGGCAGGTTGCCCGCCCTGGTGGTTTTGCTGCGATAGCAGTCGGTGCGTTTTGAGGTGCTTAAAACTCAATCTTCCTGCTACAATAAGTGACACAATTGCGCCTGCCAGCAGCAGATACTCTGAAACAGCCTGCCGCACTTCTGGTAGTTCACCAATGAAAAGGAAATAATCGTAAGCGCCGTGGAAAATAGTGGCCAGTGCAACACCTTTAAACAACAAACCCATTTCCTGTTGTGCGGTAGCAAATTTGGCTTTACCTGCATAGTATCCCATCAGTACACCAAATGTGGCATGCGCCGGCACTGCAAGAAACATCCGTTGTACTCCCACCATCATTCCGAACTTCTGAACGTACAGGATATTTTCAAGGGTTGCAAATCCCATACTCACCATCACACTGTACACAATCCCATCCAGCGGTTCATCAAAACTGGGCCGCGTATAAGAATAGTATCGTAAAGCCAGATATTTCACCATTTCTTCAGTGAGTGCAACTACAAGTAGTGCCCTTACCAACATGCCCCCGAGACTGGCTTCCGTATAGGGAAACAAAAAGCCCTCGATAACGATTGCAGGAAATATCGAAACCATTCCCAACACGAAACTGATCAAAAGATTCAGTTTTGGCTCGCGATTAAACGCATCGCGGTGGAGAATAAACAAACAGATCGCAATCCCCGGTGCAATAGCAATGGCGAGTAAATCCATGTACAATTTAATTTAATCGAAAGATAGGATTTTGCCTGATGGCGGGAATACTGAATGTTGTGTATGCATTAGAAGAAAGCCTTTCGCATAGCGAAAGGCTTTCTTCTAATGCCAATTAGCGCTTCCATGAACGATCGCGCTTATCCTTTGTTCATCCGTTTTTTCAGATTCTGATCAATAGCTTCGAGGAACTCCTCAGTATAAAGGAAATGTTCACCGTGTTTTACTTTGTTGCCGTGAATACAAACAGCCAGATCCTTGGTCATTTTTCCTTCTTCTACTGTCTCAATACAAACTGCTTCCAGTGCCTGGCAAAAATCAATCAGATCCTGATTGCCGTCTAGTTTACCGCGGAAGGCCAGACCACGGGTCCATGCAAATATGGACGCAATGGGGTTAGTGCTGGTAGGTTTTCCCTGCTGGTGGTCGCGATAGTGACGCGTTACCGTACCATGTGCAGCTTCTGCTTCCATCGTTTTGCCATCAGGAGTAATCAAAACAGAAGTCATCAGGCCCAAAGAGCCAAAGCCCTGAGCAACGGTGTCACTTTGCACATCACCGTCATAGTTTTTACAGGCCCACACAAAATTACCGTTCCATTTCAACGCGCTGGCCACCATGTCGTCGATCAGGCGATGTTCATACACAATACCTGCTTCCTCGAAGCTTGCCTTGAATTCATTTTGATAAATTTCTTCGAAAATGTCTTTGAATCGACCGTCGTATTTCTTAAGAATCGTGTTCTTGGTAGAAAGATAAAGTGGCCATTTTTTGCTGAGAGCCATGTTGAAACAGCTTCGGGCAAACCCGCGGATGCTTTCGTCGGTATTGTACATCGTCATTGCCACACCATCGCCTTTAAAATTGAATACCTCAAAGGTCTGCGGTTCTCCACCTCCTTCCGGAGTGAAAGTCATGGTCAACTTACCCTTGCCTTTGATAACTGTATCGGTGGCCCGGTACTGATCACCAAACGCGTGACGGCCAACAATGATGGGAGCTGTCCAATTGGTGACAAGTCGGGGTATATTACTGATTACAATCGGCTCACGGAACACAGTGCCGTCGAGAATATTGCGTATGGTGCCGTTTGGACTTTTCCACATCTGCTTCAATGAAAACTCTTTCACCCTGGCTTCGTCCGGCGTGATGGTAGCGCATTTGATACCCACGCCATATTCCTTGATGGCATTGGCCGCATCGATCGTTACCTGGTCATTGGTCTGGTCGCGGTATTCAATTCCCAGATCGTAATATTTTATATCCAGCTCCAGGTAGGGGAGGATCAGTTTATCCTTGATAAAAGTCCAGATAATTCGCGTCATCTCATCTCCGTCCAGTTCCACTACCGGATTGGCAACTTTAATCTTTTGGGCCATAATCTTGTTGGTTTTTTAGTTAATTGACTTTCAGGGTGGGCAAATCTACAATATCTGCAGTTTTTTTATGGTTTTCATTAGAAAGGGCACTGATTGAGTTCCAAAAAAATAAAGGAAAAAATATTGATTAACGTCAATTTTTCCGTAACTTATGACCAGAAATTTTAATATGGACACGACCCGGTTATTTTTGGAGTACATCCGGAAGTTCGTGAATGTAACGGATGACGAGTTTGTGAAATGCCTGATGCCGGTAATCCGGATCCGGCGTTTTGGCAAAAGGGAATACCTGGTCAAGGCCGGGGAGGTAGAGAACAATTTCAACTTCATCGTAAAGGGACTGATTCGCAAGTATTACAAGAAAGGTCCCCAGGAAATAAACACGCAGATTTCCACGGAGGGTCACATCATCCTCAGCCAGGAATCATTTCACAGCCGCCGCCCCTCGGAATATTTTGTTGAAGCCATCGAACCTTCCACAGTCATCAGTATTCGTCACGACGATCTGGAGGAAGTTTATTCCAAATCACGAAAAATGGAGCACCTGGGCAGGTTGGTGGTCACCCATACCATGGTGATAAAAGACAACTGGCAAATGCAGTTGATTAAGATGACTGCGCGTGAACGTTTTCTCAATTTCGTCATGAAGAATCCGGAGCTGCTACAGCGGGTACCTCAAAAATACCTCGCATCCTATCTCAATATTAAGCCGGAAACATTCAGCCGGTTCAAACACCTGCTGCGCACACAGAAATAAAAGTCAGCTGTAACCAGTGGCCAGTAAGTGGCGCGTATTTAGTTTACATCTTTTTGATCAGATACTATCCCAGGGCAACATCAAGAATCATCATTACCAGAAAGCCGCCAATAAATCCAAGCACCGAGCGGTCTGTGTATTTGTCGCGTTGTGTTTCGGGGATCACTTCTTCCACCACCACGAAAATCATGGCACCTGCCGCAAAGGCCAGTGCAAATGGGAGAACAGGTTGCATGTATATAACGGCTACCGCGCCCAGCACCCCGGCAACGGGCTCAACAATTGCCGAAAGTTGTCCGTACCAAAAGCTTTTACGGCGAGAGACACCATGCCTGCGAAGCGGCATAGCTACTGCAATTCCCTCCGGAAAGTTTTGAATACCTATTCCAATAGCCAGCGCAATAGCGCCCGATACCGAAGCGTCCTCCATACCCTGTGCAGCTGCTCCGAACAGCACCCCAACTGCCAGACCTTCGGGAATATTATGAAGCGTAATGGCTAAGATCAACAGGGTGGTTCTATGTAATTTGGTTTTGATTCCTTCTGATTCACTTACTCCGAAATTGATGTGGAGGTGCGGAGTAAATTTGTCAAGCACAAAAATGAACATAGCTCCCAGGAAAAAGCCGACTGCAGCAGGCATCCAACTCCATCCAGGATACATTTTTTCCGAAATTTCTATGGCCGGATTCAACAGTGACCAAAAACTGGCGGCTACCATTACTCCTCCGGTAAAACCAAGCATGGGATCGAGTACGCCCCGATTGAGGGTCTTGAAGAAAAAAACGAACGCAGCGCCAAGCGCTGTGACCAGCCAGGTAAAACAAGTGGCAATCAACGCTGCGTATACTGGACCAATTTCGGTAAGATATCTTTCTATTGCCTGCATCATGTTCCTTAGATTTTCACGTAAATGTTTTTGGCCAACTGTTCGCTGATAGTTTCTATTTGCTGTTTTACTTTAATTTCAAGTGATTGATCGAACTGGAATTTTCGCCTGATTTCGATCCGGGTGCCAATGCCAATATTTTTGTGTCCAAGCAGGTCAAGCATTTCATTGCTCTGATCGCTTACATAACAGACTAACGCAGCCTTATTGGCCGGCAGCTCGGTCAGACAAATCTGTTTACTTGCTTCTATACGGCCCTGCGCGTCCGGAATGGGGTCACCATGGGGGTCGAACCTGGGGAAGCCTAAATACTCATCCAGTTTATCAATTAGTTTTTTGCTGCTCACATGCTCTAAATCTTCGGCTACTTCGTGTACCTCGTCCCAGCTAAACCGAAGTTTTTCGGCCAGAAAATACTCCCAGAGGCGGTGTCGTCTTACTATCAATAATGCCAGCTTTTTTCCTTCAGCCGTCAGGCGAAAACCTTTGTAAGCTTCATAGTGCACGAGTTTCTTGCTACGAAGTTTTTTCATCATATCCGTAACCGATGCAGGCCTGGTTTTCAGTTCCGCCGCCAGGTTATTGGTGTTAACAGACCCATCGCCCTGCAGGTGATAAATTGCCTTGATATAATTCTCTTCGCTGGTCGAATAATTCAGCACAACTAAATATATTTTTAGACAAACCTAAAAAATCATTAGCTTATTACAAAATTCCGGGTTGACGGGTTGGCAGGAAACGCTTAATTTGGCCGCTTAATACAGCTACATGCGCGCACTAACGATACTATTTTCTTTTGTATTCCTGATTATGCTCGCTGCATGCTCGTCGAAAAAGAAACCTTCTTTGTCGGGCGAAGACCCTGTGGAGGTGGAGGACTTTCTGGCCTTTTTCCCGGAGCTCAAGCCCACTTATCAAATGGAGGATACTTTTTTGCTGCGCGCCGATGTGGATAGTTTGCGCATCAGTAAGAAGGTTTTTACGCAGTTTGTGCCCGACTCGGTGCAGCAACAACTGCTTGGGAAAAAAGCCAATCCAAAATTTTACCCCATTGGCCGGATACAGGCACAGGATCAATACCTGCTGGTTAAGGCTGTTAGCGGCGGCAGCCGTACAGCTCTGCTGCTGGCATTCAATAAAAAAAATGAGTTTATTGCCGCTATGAATTTTCTTGTTCCCGACAAAGCTGGCAATACAAGGCAGTACTCCATTTTCGGACGAAAAGAAGAAATATCACTTCATATCAGCCGGAAGAATGCGGAAGGAAATTTCGACGAGGGGCGGGAAGTGTATGTATTGAACAGTGCGGCTGGCGACTTCACATTGATTTTGACCGACGCCCTTGACAAAAAACCAAAAGAACTGATTAATCCGATTGACACGCTGTCGCGGAAAATGAAGTATACAGCCGATTACGGTAGCGGCAAGACAGCCATTTTTTCTTTTCGCGATGGCAGAAAAAGCGACCGGTTGAACTTTTTTATACACTTCGAAAAGAATAATGGCGACTGTATTGGCGAACTGAAGGGCGAAGCGGTTTTGAAAGCACCCAACAAAGCAGAATACCGCGAACCTGGAGAGCCCTGCGTTTTAACTTTTACGTTCAGCGCAAAATCGGTTACCGTAAAAGAACTGGAGCCTTGCGGCTCCCGCCGCGGTCTGCGATGCAGTTTCGACGGAGTCTATTCACGTAAACCTGAACCAAAACCAAAGCCTTCGGGCAGTAAAAAGAAAAAATGATTGCTGTTGTCGAAGGACTGCAAACCATTGCGGGGAAAAAGCATGTTTCCTGTTAACGCCGAATGGGTTATCTTGCGCCTTCGTGTAAAATGAACACATTATGAGCTTTACATCGTTTTCTGTTCCTTACCCTGTTGCACAGGCTTACTCCAAACGCGTTGCTTACTTTTCAATGGAATTTGCAGTCCACCAGCCGCTGAAGATCTATAGCGGTGGTCTGGGATTTCTGGCGGGTTCACATATGCGTTCAGCATATGAACTTCAACAGAATCTGGTTGGCATTGGCATTTTATGGAAATATGGTTATTATGATCAGGAGCGCAATCAGGATCAAACACTGGATGTAGCCTGGAACGAAAAGAATTATAGTTTTTTAGAAGATACGGGAATCAAATTCCAAATCAACGTACATGAACATCCTGTTTGGGTGAAAGTGTTTTACCTCAATCCGGAAACATTTAAGTCGGCGCCGTTATTCCTGTTGAGTACGGATGTTCCTGAGAACGACTATGTGTCGCAAACCATCACCCACCGACTTTACGATGCTAACGTAGCCACCAAAGTTGCACAGTTCATACTGCTGGGTGTAGGTGGCGCAAAACTGATGGATGTGATAGGATTTAATCCCGAGCTGTATCACCTGAATGAAGCTCATGGACTTTCCGCGGCATTTTATTTGTACAGCAAATTCAATCGTCGACTTGATGAGGTGAAAAAGCGATTGGTATTTACTACGCACACTCCTGAAGAAGCGGGTAATGAAAAGCACGACATTTACCTCTGCCACAAGATGAGTTATTTCTGTGGTTTGTCGGTAGATGAAGTGCGTCAGCTAACCGGTACACATGATGATGCATTTAATCATTCGCTGGTGGCTCTTCGTTTTGCCCGTCTGGCAAACGGCGTGTCGCAACTCCACGGTGTTGTTTCCCGCGAAATGTGGAGCAAATATTCCGGAATCTGCCCGATCATTTCCATTACCAACTCACAAAACTATCGCTACTGGGCCGACAAACAACTCTATCGTTTTAAGGAAGCAGGCGATGATTACGGAATGGATGATCGTAAAAAATACCTGAAGCGCCGAGCATTCGATATTGTAGCAGACCAGACAGGAAAATTGTTCAATCCCGACGTGTTTACCATTGTTTGGGCCCGTCGTTTTGCCGGCTACAAGCGGGCAGGTATGATTACTTCCGATGAAAAGCGCTTCGATGCCCTGATGAACAACAGCAAATATCCGGTGCAGATCATTTGGGCTGGTAAGCCTTATCCGGTCGACCATCCGGCGATCAGCGAGTTTAATCAACTGGTGCATCTTAGCAAGCGTTATAAAAATATGGCCGTGCTGATTGGATACGAACTGACACTCTCAAAAAGACTTAAGCAGGCGGCAGATTGCTGGTTGAATAATCCTCGGGTGCCACGCGAGGCTTCCGGAACCAGTGGTATGACTGCTTCGATGAATGGTGCCATAAATTTTTCGACCGACGATGGCTGGATCCCTGAGTTCATCAATCATGGGCACAATGGTTTTGTGGTGCCAAAGGCTGATTATGCCAACATGAACGTATATGAGCAGGATAATTACGATCTCAATAAGATTTACGAGATTCTTGAAAAGGAAATTCTGCCATTGTATTATGAGGATTATGGAACCTGGCGCCAGATCATGAAAAATAGCATGCAGGATGTGCGCTTTCAATTTGAAAGCAACAGGATGGCTCATGAATATTACGATCAGCTGTACAAATAAGGCTTATGTCAAAGGAACTGCTTGATCCGGTGATTGATCAGACTGGGAGGCGCCTTATTATAAAAACAGCTTCGCTGAGTTGGATACTGTTCGTGCTGATTTTAGTAAACTCGGGTATTTCGCTCTTCTATTTTGTTCGAGCCCTGATTCAGAGACTGGGAACTCAGTCGGACACAGCACTGCTGCCGATGACACATTGGGCTGAAACAGTTTTACAAATCATCGCGATTTTGATTTCAATCATCGCGTCCTGGCATTACATACAGTTACCTCTGAAATTGCGAAACGCGCTTGCGATGAATGATGAACGCAGCACTAATCTGGCATTCCGGATAATGTATCGGGGGGCGTTGCTTAATCTCATTTACCTGATTGCAACCACGATTTCATCAGTGTATTGGTTCATAACAATGTACACACGCCTGTAGCCCACGCAACTATCAGCTTCACTTTACTGCCAGGCTGCTGCAACCGATTCCATGCTAAGTGAACCGGGTACTAATTCAGTGAGGCGTCGGATCACGCCCTCCACCAATGCATCGGGACAGGAAGCCCCGCTGGTGATCAGGATTTTAATTGGAGTAGAGCTGGGCAGAAATGAGGGGATCAGCCGTTCTTCCTTGCGATGGAAGTCGTAATGAAGAATATCGGAGGCGTTCAGGATTTTTTCTTCGCTGCTGATAAAGTAAGTTGGCAGCTTCTCTTCGCAAAGTTCAACCAGGTGAGAGGTGTTAGACGAGTTATATCCCCCCACTACTATTGCCAGATCAGCTTCTGTTTGCAACATGCCAGCCACGGCCGTCTGGTTATCGTTGGTGGCATAGCAGAGCGTGTCGCGGGTGTCTGCAAAGCGTTCGCTAATCCCCGCATCCGTCAATTGATACTTCTGCATCATGGTTTGTTTCAGATAATCGGCAATCGCCTGCGTGTCGCTGGCTAACATCGTTGTCTGATTAACCACGCCGATCCGCTGCAGGTCGCGTTCCACATCGAAACCTTCTGAGTACTGACCGGCAAACTCATTGTAAAAATCTGTTGCAGGCAGCTCGCCGCTGATGTACATGGCCAGGCGCTTCGTTTCTGACATGTCTTTTACAACAACAGCCGGCGCGTCGGCAGATGCATGGGAGAACGTGGCTCGCGTTTCTTCATGATTGGGCTTCCCATGAATGACGATACTGTACTCTTTTTTTGCAATCGCTTCACTACGGTTCCATACTTTTTCAACAAACGGACAGGTAGTATTGTATTTTTCCACCTGGATACCTATTTCACGTAACCGGGCCTCAATGGCCAGTGTGGTACCAAAGGCGGGTATGAGGACAATATCGTCGGCGGTCAGGGTTTCAAACGGGATCAGCTGCCTGCCATAGGTATCCTGCAAAAACTGGATGCCTTCTTTTTGCAGGTCGGCATTCACCTGCGGATTGTGTATCATCTCGCTCAGCAAATAAATACGGCGGCCAGGATTTTCATCTACCGTGCGAAAAGCAATTTCGATCGCGTTCTCCACTCCATAGCAGAAGCCGAAATGCCGCGCCAGGTAAATATGCATGCTGCCGAAATCGAGGAGGGTGGGGCTAAAATCCTTTTTCATGCGATCTTCCTCTTTTCTTTTCTTTTTGACGGCAGTGATCAGCGGGCTGCGATAGATGATGGGAACGTTGAAAGATTTCATGATGCAAAGATAGATGGAAAGAGGGGAGTGGGGAGAGGTGAAAGGTGAGAGGTGAGTGGGGAGAGGGGAGTGGTGAGTGGGGAGAAGTGAAAAACTTACCACATCAGCAATCTAATCTGTGTCATCTGCGGGCACAGAAAACCATTTACTATTTGTTATGTTTCAAAGAGGTGCAGCAGGTCTATTCCCGAAGATGGGGCAGATTTTATTAACCACTCCCCACTCTCCATTCCCCACTCCCCACTCTCCACTCCCCACTCTCCATTCTCCACTCCCCACTTTCACAGATAATACCACGGATTCCTCTTCGCTGCCCAGATATATTTTTTCATATTTCGCCAGAAGGCCAAAATCATGTAAAGGATGATGGGTGACCCGATGGTGAGGACGGAGCTGTAGATAAAAAACTGCCGGATGCGGCTGGTTGCGATGCCCATTCGGTTACCGATGGCGGTACACACGCCGAATGCATTCCACTCTACAAAATCCTTGAAGCGGTTCATACAACTAAAATAAGAAAATGTACGAAATAGCGCAACGGTCAGGCTTATGGGGGGGGGGCTGGTGTTGCTTTTCCGCTTTTCGAAAACCGGTTGCTTTGTCGTAAATTCGCAACACTTTTCGTATCACATTTAAAATCCGCATACATGGTATTTGATCTCGATCTCATCCGCAAGATTTATCAGGAATTACCGGGAAAAGTGGCTGCTGCCCGTCAAATGTTGGGTAAGCCCCTGACCCTTACCGAAAAAATATTATACGCTCACCTTTATGGAGCCTTGCCGGGTGCTGGCTATACCCGGGGCAAAGACTACGTTGATTTTGCGCCAGATCGGGTGGCCATGCAGGATGCAACGGCGCAGATGGCACTGCTTCAGTTTAGTACCTGCGGCCGCGACAAAGTGGCGGTACCATCCACTGTACACTGCGATCACCTGATTCAGGCCAAGGTGGGTGCCACACAGGATCTGCAGGTTGCAAAGGAAACAAACCGCGAAGTGTATGATTTTCTTTCTTCCATTTCTAATAAATACGGAATTGGCTTCTGGAAACCAGGTGCCGGTATTATTCACCAGGTGGTGTTGGAAAACTATGCGTTTCCGGGCGGAATGATGATCGGAACAGACAGCCATACGCCTAATGCAGGCGGTTTGGGTATGGTAGCTATAGGTGTAGGCGGTGCAGACGCGGTGGATGTGATGGCGGGCCTGCCATGGGAATTGAAAATGCCCAAAGTTATTGGTGTGAAGCTGACGGGTAAAATGAGTGGCTGGACCAGTGCCAAAGACGTGATTCTGTGGGTTGCTGGTCAACTGACCGTAAAGGGCGGCACTGGCGCCATTGTAGAATACTTCGGACCGGGTGCCGACACCATGAGTGCAACGGGCAAAGGAACGGTGTGTAATATGGGTGCGGAAATTGGCGCTACCTGCTCACTGTTTGCTTACGACGAAAAAATGAGTGACTACCTGAAAGCAACTGGTCGCACAGAAGTTGCCGCGCTGGCCGATGGCATCCGTGAGCACCTGCGTCCAGATGCGGAAGTGTATGCTGACCCTGCAAAATATTATGATCAGGTGCTGGAGCTGGACCTGAGCGCTCTGGAGCCGTATGTAAACGGTCCATTTACACCCGATCTGGCAACGCCGATTTCGAAAATGGCTGAAGCCGTGAAGGAAAATGGCTGGCCCGAAAAGCTGGAAGTCGCCCTGATTGGTAGTTGCACCAACTCCTCCTACGAGGATATCAGCCGCAGCGCCTCTATTGTAGAAGACGCTGTTGCGAAGGGTCTGAAAGCAAATTCTGAATTCACTATCACGCCTGGTAGCGAACAGGTTCGCTTCACAATCGAGCGCGATGGATTTATTTCCACTTTCGAAAAAGTAGGTGGTGTGGTACTCGCCAATGCCTGTGGTCCCTGTATTGGTCAGTGGGCGCGTCATATCGACGATCCCAATCGCAAGAACACCATTATCACATCATTCAACCGCAACTTTGCCAAGCGGAATGATGGTCTGGCCAGCACACATGCTTTCGTGGCTTCGCCCGAAATTGTAACCGCCATGGCTATTGCCGGCACGATATCATTTAACCCATTGACGGATACTCTTGCAAATTCTGCCGGAGAAAAAGTGAAACTTAGCGAGCCGACGGGGTATGAATTACCTCCCAAAGGTTTTGCTGTGGAGGATGCCGGTTACCAGGCACCTGCTGCCGATGGCAGCAATGTGCAGGTAGTCGTATCACCCGATAGTAATCGCCTGCAACTGTTGTCGCCATTTGCCGCCTGGGAAGGAACCGACCTGAAGGGTTTGAAACTCCTGATTAAGGCCAAGGGAAAATGTACTACTGACCACATTTCTATGGCAGGACCCTGGTTGAAGTTCCGAGGCCATCTCGACAATATCAGCAACAATATGCTGATTGGTGCCATCAACTATTTCAACGACAAAACTGATAGCGTTAAGAACCAGCTGACCGGCGAGTACGGTCCGGTGCCTGCCACCCAACGGGCTTATAAGGCAGCAGGCATAGGGTCTGTGGTAGTGGGCGACGAAAACTATGGTGAAGGCTCTTCGCGCGAACACGCTGCTATGGAGCCCCGTCATCTCGGTGTGCGTGCCATTCTGGTTCGCAGTTTTGCACGTATCCACGAAACCAACCTGAAAAAGCAGGGTATGCTGGCACTTACATTTTCCAATAAGGAGGACTATGATAAAGTGTTGGAAGATGATACTATCGACATTGTTGGCCTTGCCTCTTTTACCCCTGGCAAAGAGCTAACCGTGGTACTGAACCATGCCGACGGAAGCAGGGACGAAATACTCGTGAATCACACGTACAACGAGCAACAGATCGAGTGGTTCCGCGCCGGAGGTGCCCTGAACGTAATCAGGGCTCAGTTCGCCGCCAAAAAATAAAAGCTGCCGCCGCAGCTTCACAGGTGTTGATCAGGAAATGGGAGAAAACGGGCCATCCGGCTGTTTTTCCACCAGACTGGTCAACACTTTTTTTGTGCCTTCTTATGGAGAATGGAGGCGTAAAATAGCAGGCCAGCGGACTGGCGGTGGAAAACTTTTCAACAATTTGTAGCAGGGAAAACAGCCCGTCCGGCCCTACAGCACGGCTTTCGAGGCTGACCCTGCCAGTAGCGGGCTTTGGCAGCAACCCTGAAATTCGGGCTGGTCTTTCTTACTATTTTCGACTGCCAGCTAATGCATTGCTGAAAGTAATATTGTTGAGTAAAACAACAATGCTCCGGCAGTTTCGCTAATCGTGCTTCGGATAGTTGTTCGTCGGCAACTGGAGGTACCCGATTTAGTGGGGATATGCATCTTGACAAAGTTGCGTAAGTATTGTTGTTAAGAAAGCAGAACAGGAGAAAAGCATCTGTTCACATGAACCTGTTTGATTTTGGAGCCAGGTAAAGCCGAAGGGCAGGAAATAAAACTTGTTCGCGATACGAAATGTAACAAGAATCGCAAAATTTTCGGAGGGTAAGCAAGTTTATCAGACGATCGATGCAGAAAGTGGACGGAAATTGTCTGATAAAGTGCAGTGTTATCATGCCAACGCGTAGTAAAGCGCTGGATTAAGTTGTTTTAAACAACAATTTTTCACAGGGAAAATAAAAAAGGGCGCTATTAAGCGCCCTGATCTCTTAGTACCTGAATCTTAACTCAGGTTTTTGGCAAGGTGTTTAGCCATGTCAAACATAGATACCTGTGCTTTGCCACCGAAAACGGGTTTCAGCTTAGCATCAGCATTGATCATACGCTTATTGGCTTTGTCCTGAAGCTTGTTTGCTTTGATATATCCCCAGATTTTTTTCACTACTTCAGTGCGGGGCAGTGCTTTCGGACCAATTACTGCAGCCAGTGCAGGGCTTGGATTGAGCGCTTTCATGAAAGCAGCTGAGGGTTTGCGTGCAGATTTTTTCTTAGCAGCTTTTTTAGGAGCGGCTTTCTTTGCAGCCTTCTTGGGAGCAGCTTTTTTAGGAGCAGCTTTCTTCGCAGCTTTCTTAGGAGCGGCTTTTTTCTTTGCGGTTTTTGTTGCCATTTGTTTTTAGTTTAGAATGTTAACGGGTTATTGGGAAATACCCATCTCAAATATAGATTATTTCTTTACCCAAAGAAATTTGCAGGGTTTTTCTTTTTCCACCTTTTCCCTATGGGAAGTAGTAGGAATACTACAAGCCGGCACGGCAAAATGGGACAGGCAATTTCGCGCTTCTACGATTGTTATGGTGCCATTACCTGCGCTACTTTAGCGGGAGTTGTTGCCATCTAAAATATAAAACAGCAACCGCCACCATGAAAAAAAGATCATCCTTTCAAAGACAGCCAGGTCTCGACATTACCGTAACGCTTGAACAGTTTGAGCATACCCGCAACCTGGTCGAAAAGCTGGCTTACCGGAGTTTTGCCGCTATCGACCAGAATAGCGACTGGCCGGAATACAGCTTACGTATGTCGTCAATCGAAGCCTGGGTGAAAGGGAAAATTCATGTAGCCGAACCAAACCGTGCCCGTCATATTCCCTGCGCCGGGAGCTATTTTTTCGCCTGCCAACAGCTTCCTTCCGGTGATAATGCCATTCTGTGGTCGATGTCGCTATCCTGACAGCATTCGGAATGCTAAGACCTTATGATTCGCTGTCAATCTGACAAAGGGAAGACCTTTGGAACACTGCTTGATAGACATGGACGATTTTTCACCGAAACAAAACGTCTATGGTTACCGAAAAAGGCAGTATCTCCATTAACACGGAGAACATATTCCCCATCATAAAGAAATTCCTTTATTCAGACAACGAAATATTCCTTCGAGAACTGGTAAGTAATGCCGTTGATGCCAGCCAGAAACTTCGACGCCTGGCCAGTTTAGGACATTATGCTCAGGAGCTGGGCGAACTGAAAGTGACAGTGGCGGTAGACAAAGAGGCAAAAACACTTACCATTTCCGACAATGGTATCGGCATGACCGCCGACGAAATTCGCAAGTACATCAACCAGGTGGCTTTTTCCGGCGCTACCGAATTCATGGAAAAGTTCCGCGAAGCAAAAGATGCAAACGAGATCATCGGACGGTTTGGTCTGGGTTTTTACTCGGCTTTCATGGTGGCCGACCTGGTGGAAATTCAGACAAAGTCGTATCAGGATGGGGCGGAAGCTGCTCACTGGACCTGCGACGGTAGTACTCAGTTTGAAATAAGCGCAGGTAGCCGCACTGAGCGGGGTACGGATGTAATTCTTCACATCAACAATGAATCGGCCGAGTTTCTGGAGCAACACCGAATTGAAGCGATCCTTAAGAAATACGCCCGGTTTTTACCTGTTCCCATACAGTTTGGCACCCGCAATACCTCGGTAGAAGATGGAGAAGACGAAGAAGGAAAGCCTCGTTACAAACAGGTGGAAGTTGACAATATCATCAACAGCACAGAACCAATCTGGACCAAAGCGCCCTCGGAGTTGAAAGATGAAGACTACCTCAACTTTTACCGGGAGCTTTACCCAATGGCAGAAGACCCTCTTTTCTGGATCCACCTGAACGTTGACTATCCGTTTAATCTCACCGGCGTTCTTTATTTTCCCCGGTTGAAGAACGATTTTGAAATGCAACGGAACAAGATTCAGTTGTACAGCCGTCAGGTTTTTATCACCGATGAAGTGAAAGATATCGTCCCCGAATTCCTGCTATTGTTGCATGGCGTGATCGATTCGCCAGATATTCCGCTTAACGTGAGCCGGTCTTTTCTTCAAGCCGACAGCAACGTGAAAAAAATCAACAGTTATATTTCCAGAAAAGTAGCTGACAAGCTGTTGGAGTTGTTTAGCAAAGACCGTAAGAGCTACGAGCAGAAATGGCCGGATATTGGCATATTTGTCAAGTATGGAAGCATATCAGACGATAAGTTCGACGAAAAGGCACGTGAGTTTTTGCTGCTTTCTAACACAGCCCGAGAATTGTTCACGCTGTCGGAATACGCAGACAAGGTAAAGGAAAAGCAAACAGACAAAGCTGGGCAGCTGGTGTATCTGTACAGCTATGATGCCGAGCATCAGGATGCCTATATACAGGCGGCCCAGCGTAGCGGTTATGATGTGTTGTTGATGGATTCACCTATTGATCCGCATTTTATTTCACACCTCGAACGTAAGCTGGAAAAAACGCAGCTGAAGCGGGTTGATGCCGACACGATCGACAAACTGATCGAAAAGGAAGACGCTGCCAGTCATGCGCTGTCTGAAGAACAGGTACAGCAGGTACGCACCGCTTTTGAATCGGCCATTAATAACCCGGCCATGCAGGTCAATGTATCAGCATTATCGGCCGATGCTTCCCCCGTTACCATAACCATGGAAGAATGGATGCGGAGGATGAAGGAAATGTCGAAACTGGGAGGTGGAATGAGCTTTTATGGAAATATGCCCGACAGCTACAAGGTAACGGTAAATGCCAATCATCCGTTGATCAGCAGAATATTAACTGCTTCGGAAAGCGATCAGAAAGACCTCGCAAGGCAGGCATTTGATCTGGCCCGTTTGCAGCAGGGCATGCTCAAGGGCGCTGATTTGACCGCCTTTGTTGAACGTACCGTAGGAAGACTATAGTACGCCGGGCAGTCAGGGAAAAAGATTATTAAATGGGCAGCTTCGGCTGCCCTTTGCATTCGGGGAATGTTTATTGCGATTGCTGAGGCAGAACGACCAAAAATTCAGGCGGATCGGGATACTGAAGAATTAATTCACGATATTTCTGCTTCAGACTCCTCTTGAAGCTTCCCAGATAGCCTGGTTTCGGTACCTGCTCCTGATTAATGGGTACCGCTTCTATCAGGTCGTTGCCAATATACATCATGAGTTGCATCATGCTATTCGAAGTTGACAGTACAAAAAAAATCAAATTCCCAACACCAGACCAGATCAGAAATACTCGATTTTTTAGGGAAGTTTACGGTGGCAGGTTGCAGTTTTTGCGAATGAAAAACCAAATAACAATGTTTAAACACCGAAATTGAAGTATTTATGGTAGTTTTAAATGCTGAAGGGTTGTCCATTGCGGCCCTCTCATTCAGTGTTTACCATTATGAGTCGGTTATCGGAATTAAATAAATTTTCAGGCGAATTAAGCACCCGCGAACAGAGGGCTCCTTTATTGTTCGTTGGGCATGGTTCTCCCATGAACGGCATTGAGGATAATATTTTTAGTCGGGAGTGGGAAGACCAGGCGGCCCGAATGGACAGGCCGGCAGCCATATTGGTCATATCTGCTCATTGGCTCACAAGAGGCACTCGTTTAACGGCTATGGATCGTCCGGCAACGATTCATGATTTTGGAGGCTTTCCGGAAGAGTTGTTTGCGGTGCAGTATCCTGCGCCTGGCGCCCCCGAGCTGGCGCAGGAAACCCGACTGTTGTTGCAGGGAACAGATGTACAGCTTGATCATGACTGGGGTCTGGATCACGGCGCCTGGACCGTCCTCAGGAGAATGTATCCCGATGCTTCCATTCCCGTATTTCAAATGAGTATTGACTTTACAAAGCCAGCGGGCTACCACTATGCGCTGGCAGCCCAGCTCTCGAGCTTAAGAAAAAAGGGCGTAATGATCCTGGGAAGCGGCAACATGATCCACAACCTCCGTATGCTGGCCTGGGATAAACTGGAACTGCCGGGTTTTGGTTTCGACTGGGCGCTGGAAATGCATTCATTACTTCGAAACAAGATTGAAAGCCGTGATCACCGCGCACTGATCGAATATGAAAAATTTGGGCCGGCAGCTAAACTGGCGATCCCAACGCCTGATCATTACTATCCGCTCTTGTATGTACTCGGTTTGCAGGGAGAAAAGGAGCAGCCCAGATTTTTCAACGATCATTTATTGGGTGGTTCTCTGAACATGACTTCCGTCGAATTTGTTTAACCAAGCCTGATTACCTGGTCGCCGGTTGTTGTACATTTCATTAGCTGACCCAGAATTTCTTGTTGTTGTTTTGGCGAATGATTAAATTACCAGACTTTTATCAACTGCCACCAAAACATCCATAATGCTGTCGAAAATTCCGGTAGCTGTTCGCCTCAGTATTGCCTATCTGATTCTGGGAGTGTTATGGATCATATTCAGTGGTCGAATCGCTGAGCAGCTAGCCGCGGGAGATGCAAGCCGAATGCAGAGCATTGAGCAGTACAAGGGCATCTTTTACGTTGTAGTATCAACAGTTTTCCTCTTTTTCCTGAGCAAAAATCTGTATGGGCGCATGAGCCATTCTTTGGAAGAGTACAAGGCGATGGAGAAAAAAAATGATGCGTTGGTTACAGCAACCCGGGAAGGAATTTATGAATACAACATTCGTGAGGACAGAATCAGGTTTAATGCGACCATGCGACAGATTCTTGGTATTTCTAATGGTGCCTCTGTATATAACGCACGAACTTTCTGGGAAACCCATATCCACCCCGACGATTTGCAGCGGGTGCTAAAGCAGTTTGAACGTGCCCTGAATTCGGGCATCAACTATTGGCGTGAGGAATACCGTGCATTGACTATTGGTGGCGAAGTAAGAAATGTGCTACACAGTGTTTATATTTTGAAAGATGACTGGGGCGTGGCCTACGGGGTTATTGGAGCCATTCAGGATCTCACCGAGTTCCGCCAGTTGGAGGCCGATTTTCATCAGCAGCAGATTCGGCAAAAAATGGAACTTTCCCGTTCCATCATACAAGCGGAGGAAAAAGAGCGTAATCGCTGGGCGGAGGAATTGCACGACAATGTCGCGCAGTTGTTGTCGGTAGCACGACTATATGCCGGTACACTGAAGCCTCATCCTGAAGATCTGGACGGTTCTGTACAGAAGATAAGGGAGATGCTTGACCTGGCGGTCAATGAGATCAGGACGCTTTCAGCCAATCTGAAACCGCCGCGTTTTGACGAGGAAAAGCTGGAAGACGCCATTAAGCTGTTGGCTGCCTACATTACCAGGGTTAAAAAAATGAACATACATGTGCAAATAGATTCTTCGCTTGACGGAGGTCTCAGTAGCGAACAAAAACTCATGCTATACCGGATTGTGCAGGAACAACTGAATAACTGTACTAAATATGCGGAAGCTTCAGAGATTCGGATATTGGCGACCTCCACCGACGGCTGCGTACAGGTAAATGTAAACGACAACGGTAAAGGATTCGATCCCGCCTTGTTGCGGGAAGGCACCGGTATGCGTAATATCCGCGGACGTCTTGAACTCTTCCAGGGCGATGTACAGTTTGAATCCTCGCCCGGGGCCGGATGTATGTTAAAAGCAAGGTTTCCGATGGCCCGTAAAACCTAACCGACTCAGGGTTCAAGATTACGGTACTTGAAGCATTCTCTGGTTATGATTCTGCAGTTTTCTCCTATATCCTGCAAGCTACAACTCATCATCTTCAGCGGTTTAGGCAAGCCATTGCCTGACTCCACCAGATCAATTTGCAGTACATCAGAAAAACTGCACTCATGATTTCCTTTCAGGTTGTTGAAAATTGATTCTGCCTGCGAATGGTCCCTGCCGACCTCAAAACGGCCGAATGGTTCAAACCCTTCGGGAGTCTTAAACTGAAGTACAATATGAAATTCCAAACCAGCCATTGGTATGCACATTGCAATACGGATGCCAAAGCGTTAAGAGCGATGTTGAAGTTAGCTCAATTTTCACATTGTTGATTTTTTCAGGCTTTAAACTAACTTCAATCCAATTATGAACTGGCTGTTACTGATTGAACTGGTTTATCTGGTCGTATTAATAATCGTTTGTTTGCGAATCGTATACGACACCCGCAGCTCAACAAAGACGCTGGCTTATCTGCTCCTGGCCATTTTCCTGCCGGTTTTGGGAATGATTTTCTATTTTTCATTTGGCATCAACTACCGAAAGCGCAAATTGTACAACAGTAAATGGCTGGTTGATGAGGCGCTGTTGACAGAATTGCGATCCACCATTGCACCATTTGCGTTGAAGCCGGGAGCTGTAGATCGGCCGGCTTTACATAAGAACAGGGAGTTGGCTTCACTGTTGTCGCGCGACCTGCGGAGTCAGCCCACCCGCAACAATAGGGTGAAAGTGCTGGTAAACGGAGAAGAAAAATTTCCGGAAGTACTGGAAGCGATCAGGGCCGCAAAACATCATATTCATATTGAGTATTACATTTATGAAAATGACGAGATTGGAAATCAGATAGCTGATCTGTTAATTCAGAAAGCATCCGAAGGTGTAACGGTGCGATTCATTTTTGATGATTTTGGTAGTCGTGCCGCAAGACGTAAACTGGTTCCGCGCTTAAAGAAAGCCGGCATTGAAGCCCAACCATTTCATCGTGTCAGGTTTTGGTTATTAGCCAACCGCCTTAATTATAGAAATCACCGGAAGATCATTGTGATTGATGGGCATACCGCATTCACCGGAGGCATCAATATCAGCGATCGGTATATTAACCGCGGCGACGGGCGGCATTATTGGCGCGACACTCACCTGCGAATCGACGGCCCTGGCGTTTACTACCTGCAATACCTTTTTTTGAGCGACTGGCAGTTCTGCACTGGTCAATCCATTACAGGCAAAGAAATGTTGTTCACTCCTGTGGAGCCGGTGGAAAGTGACACACTGGTGCAGATTGCAGCAAGTGGTCCCGACTCAGATCAGCCCAGCATTCTTTACTCGCTCCTACAGGCGGTTTTTCTGGCCGAAAAAGAAATTCTGATCACTACACCTTACTTTATCCCTGGCGAAAGCATGATGGAGGCACTGAACATTGCGGCGATTAGTGGACTAAAAGTGAAATTGCTGGTACCAGGTAAGTCCGACAGCCGACTTGTGAATGCGGCCGCCCGTTCTTACTACGATGAACTAATGGCTGCTGGAGTGGAGATATATTTATATCGGAAGGGTTTCATTCATGCCAAAACATTAGTGGCGGATGGGATGCTTGCTGTGGTCGGAACGGCCAATATGGATTTTCGGAGCTTCGAGTTGAATTTTGAAGTAAATGCATTGATTTACGACGCGCCAACAGCCGAGCGTATGCGGCAGCTCTTCTTCGAAGATCTGAAGAATGCAGACCGGATTGACCCGGAGCGCTGGGCCCGGCGCCGGTTTTTCAGGGTAGTGATGGAAAAGCTGGCCCGACTTGCATCCCCCCTGCTATAAAACGGTCTTAAATTCGGTGCAAGGCAGACCGATTTCTGTAGTTTTACGTTTCTTAAGCCCATGAACACAACATTTCGATTCATTTTCCTGACACTGCTGACATTATCGGCATTTGGCGCATATGCTCAATCTGACAGACCTTTTATTAAACTGGTTCAGCCAACCCGGGAAAGTATTGTTGTGCGCAGCAACCGCCAGTTTATCTCCGGCAGCACCTGTAAGTCATGCGAAATTACCATCAATGGCGACCCTGTTAAAGTGTACTCTTCCGGCGGCTTTGCATACGGACTGGAATTGAAGGAAGGTGAAAATGTGGTACAGATACTTGCTCGGTCAAAAGCAGGAAACAGTTCCAAAAAAATAAGCTTTCGCTATAGCCCACCGGCACCACCTGATACAGTGCGAACACTAAATATTGCATCAATCTCGGTTCAACCCGCCGGTCACATGATAGTGCAGCCTGGCGATAAAGTTTTTTTTCGAGTAAAAGCGTTGCCGGGTGCTGAAGTCTGGGTTAACGATAGTATTCGCCTCGATGAAATGGCTACCAGTGCCGAGAATCCTGTGCCGGGTTTTTATCAGGGTGAGTATGTTTTTTCAGCCACAGACAGCCTGATTGAACAACCACTGTTGGTAAGGCTGCGGGATAGTAGCGGCGCAACCACCAGTCGTTACACTTCGTTTAAATATACGCTCATGCATCCGCAGGCACCCGATCGCGTTATCACACGTGGACGCCTGGCACATCTCTTATACGGTATTGGTGAAGACAGGCTGGGGGGAGCCAAAATCGGCTATATCGATTCCCTGATCACGTTGAAAGTAACAGGAAAAGTAAATGACCTGTATCGGGTTCAGCTCAGCAAGTACAGAACGGCGTGGATACCCGAAGATGTGGTACAATACATACCACGCGGCTTTCCCGACGCCAGATCGCTGACCGGTAACTGGAGGGTTTATGGAGATTCGATTTTTGATTATGTAAAAATTGCCCTTGACATGCGGCTGCCCTATCAGTCTTTTCAAAGGTTAAATCCGTCACAGATTGTGGTAGACTTGTTTGGCGCCACCAGCAACAGCAACTGGATTACACAACTTGACAATGTAAAAGAAATAGCCAACCTGCGTTATGAGCAAATTGAAGATGAAGTGCTGCGTGTGTTCATAGATCTGAAACACAAACAACATTGGGGGCATGCCATCTATTACGAGGGCAACCGGCTTGTGATCAGAATAAAGCAACAACCCGCACAGCTTGACCTTCGACATTTACGGATTGCGATAGATGCGGGTCATGGCGGTGGCAACACGGGCGCAGGCGGCCCAACCGGCAGCATTGAAAAAGAGCTGGCACTGGCGGTAGCTATGAAATTGAAACGCGAGTTGCAGTACCATGGCGCACATGTGTTGATGACCCGTACTACTGAGAAGTTTGTGGACAACAAGGAGCGGATATTGATGTACCGCGATAGCTTACCGGATCTGCTGATCAGCCTGCATCTCAATTCATCGGGCGATCCTGTGAATGTAAGTGGCACCGGCACCTTTTACAAGTATCCGGGTTTCCGTGCACTTAGCTATCATATTTACAAACGTATGCTTGAGCTCGGCCTTAATGACTATGGCAACACAGGAGGTTTCAACTTTATGCTTAATAGTCCTACCGAGTACCCCAACGCGCTGGTGGAAATGTTATTCATCAGCAATCCGGCAGAAGAGGATCTTATTCTGAAAGAGGACTTTCAGCAACAGATTGCCAACAACATTGTTACTGGCATCCGCGATTTTCTTCGCTCATGTGCCGAAAACTAGTGATCAGAAGCGTTGAAAGCGTTCGTGGCAGGCTCGTTCCAGTGTTTCGCGATCATCAGGGTGAGCAATATTGATCAGCGCCTTTGCCCGCTGCCTGAAGTTCTTTCCAAACAGGTAAGCAATACCAAATTCCGTTACAACATAGTGCATATGTGCACGCGTGGTAACTACGCCAGCGCCTGGTTTTAAAAAGGGTACGATCCGCGGTATGCCTTTCAAAGTTCGGGAGGGAAGTGCGATTATTGGTTTCCCGCCCTCGCTCAGTGCGGCGCCTCTCATAAAATCCATTTGCCCGCCCACGCCGGAATATTGATATGTGCCAATGGAATCGGCGCAAACCTGCCCGGTCAGATCAACTTCAATAGCACTGTTGATGGAAACCATCCGATGATTTCGGCGGATGATATGGGGGTCGTTCACATAGTCGATGTCGAGGAAATTGAAGGCGGGGTTGTCGTGGATATAATCGTACAGCCTGCGGGTTCCCAGGGCGAATGCACTCACTGTCTTGTTCGGATGAATATTTTTGTACCTATTATTTATAACATCCTTTTCCATGAGGTCAATAATCCCGTCGGAACACATTTCGGTATGAACACCCAGGTCTTTATGGGTTGCCAGAGCCTGCAATACGGCATCGGGAATGGAACCGATGCCCATTTGTAATGTACTGCGGTCTTCCACAAGCGAAGCAACATGAGCAGCGATCCTACGTTCGGTATCCGTTACCTTTTCTGAGTAGTTTGCCTCGAACAATGGAGCATCATGATACAGCATGGCATGAAAGCGGGAACTATGAATCAGTCCATCTCCATGTGTTCGTGGCACCTGAGGATTGACCTGTGCAATTACATAAGTGGCGGTATTAACAGCAGAGCGGGCTATATCTACGGAAATGCCGAGTGAGCAATAGCCGTGTGCATCGGGTGGTGACACCTGTACCAGAGCCACATCGATCGGCAATATCCGTTGTTTGAATAATTCAGGAATTTCACTCAGGAACACGGGTATATAGTCGGCCCTTCCTTCTCTTACCGCCTGTCGAAGCGAGGCTGATACAAACATCGAATTGAAATGGAAAATTCCTTCGTATTCGGGCTTGTCCAGTTGAACATCGCCGTAAACCGTGATGGAAACCAGTTCAACATTTTTCAGTCGTCCAGCCTCTGCCGCCAGAGCCTTCAACAAAAAAGTGGGGGTTTGCGCGCTGCCCTGGATGAAAATTCGATGACCGGGTTGTACTACCGACATTGCTTCGGCAGCAGACGAATGCGAAACAGTGTTGTTCATTCTGCAAAACTACTGCCTATACGCATTTGCGAAATGACGGATATTAGCGCCTCCACTGACCTCTATCATTTATAATTCAGCTTTTCCACTGATTCGCAGATCGCGCTGATGCCATTATCTTTGCCATTCAATGTCGCATACTCTTTCGGAAAAAAACAGATTGGCGGGTGTTGGACTTGCATTAATAGCCGTCATCGTGTGGTCAGGCAATTTTGTGGTGGCGCGTGGTGTAATTCATCAGATGCCACCCGGTACATTGGCTTTCTTTCGCTGGATTACAGGTACTGTTATTTTACTGCCATTTGCCTGGAAGGAGGTACGCGCTCACTGGCCCGCCATCAGAAAGGCGGCCGGGTATTTGTTTGTCACCGCATTAACTGGCATTACCCTGTTCAACACACTGGTATACGTGGGGGCTCACTATACCACGGCGACCAATCTTGCGCTAATTGGCACTACTTCTTCACCAGTAATGGCGTTGATACTGGCCAGGATATTTTTGAAGGAGCGCCTGGATCGTTTTAAACTGTGGGGCCTGTTGCTTTGTATAGCCGGAGTATTGTTTTTGCTTGCGCGCGGAAATTTTTCAAACCTGTTATCACTTTCGTTTACGCGAGGCGATGGCTGGGTGTTGCTGGCAGCATTGTCATTTGCTATTTATAACACACTTGCCAGGCGCAAGCCGGCTAATATACCGCCACTTGCTTTTCTCTGGGTAATCTTTGCATTGGGTACGCTTTTGCTGATGCCGGTTTTGTTTTGGGAAAGAGCCCATTCGCCTGCGGTCAGTTGGGATCTTTCTTTGTTCTGGATCATTCTCTACCTGGGAGCAGGCACTTCAGTCATAAGTTTTCTTTGCTGGAACCGCGCCATTGCTTCGCTTGGTGCAGGTCGTACAGCTTTGTTCGGAAACCTGATTCCGGTCTTTAGCGGCCTGGAAGCCGCTGTTTTCCTGAAGGAAAGCTTTGGCATGGTGCATTTTGTGAGCATGATCCTGGTTTTTGCAGGAATATTGCTGGCAAACTGGAAATTGTTTAAAAATTGATCTGCATAAAACTTGAACCTCATGATTTATCGTAAAATTGGAAACTCCGATCTTGAACTGTCCGTTATCAGTTTCGGTGCCTGGGCAGCGGGCGGATGGATGTGGGGCGGTTCAGAACGAAAAGATGCCGTGGACGCCATCAGGGCTTCATACGCTCAGGGTGTTACTTCCATCGACACGGCACCGATTTATGGTCAGGGGCATAGCGAGGATATTGTAGGCGAAGCCATTCAGGGTATTCCGAGAGATAAAGTCCAAATACTGACCAAGTTCGGCATGCGCTGGGATTTGGCGAAGGGTGATTTTGCGTTTCATAGCAGGAATAATGAAGGAGAAGAGATTGATATTTACAAACTTGCCAGCCGTGATAGTATTATTTATGAATGCGAGCAAAGCCTTAGGCGTTTAAAAACTGATTATATCGATCTGTATCAGATTCATTGGCCCGATGTTACCACACCTATCCAGGAAAGTATGGAAGCAGTGGCCCGTCTGATTGAGCAGGGAAAGGTAAGATTTGCAGGCGTTTGCAATTACGACGAAAAACAACTGGCCGAGGCAATGAAATACGTGCCGCTCGTATCAAACCAGGTACCCTACAGCATGGTTAAGCGTGGCATTGAAGACGCGGTAGTACCATTTTGTCTTCAACATGAACTTTCAATTCTTGCTTATAGTCCGCTTGAGCGGGGATTGTTGACAGGAAAAATCAAATCCGGGCATCAATTCAATGAAGGCGATCACCGTGCCGGCCTTTATTATTTCCGGGAAGAAAATCTGGCCACCATCCAAAGCTTTTTCGACCAGATCCGGCCGATGGCTGTTAACAAAGGTTGCAGCCTTGCTCAACTCGT
Source organism: Chitinophagaceae bacterium (assembly GCA_046297935.1). Classification (GTDB taxonomy): domain Bacteria; phylum Bacteroidota; class Bacteroidia; order Chitinophagales; family Chitinophagaceae; genus CAYMZZ01. Next base: position 83,982 of record JBKBHA010000006.1, on the reverse strand, counting down.
ACTGCTTTGGACGGTGGCCCAGCCAGGCATCAGCATCGCGCTGGTTGGAGCCCGAAATAAGGAACAGGCAATACAGAATGCAGCCGCTTTGGATTTTGAATTATCGCAGGATGAAATAAGTGCCATTACCGAGGCCGTTAAAAATCTGCAGTTAAAGCGTGATTGAGGGCTGCACCATTAATAACGACTCTCCGGGCATCCAACTTTTTTCGAACGCTTTGAGCTTGGCAACCCGGCAATTTGCTTGTATTTATCAAAGTAGAAGCGCAGTGTGAAGTTGAGATTGATAAAAAGGTAACCATCTTTATTGTCGCTGTTGCCGCGAACAGCACCAGCTCCGGGATAGGGCCCGGCGCCCACTTCGTCGCCGCGGTAAGCAAGATCAACCGACTGTTGCCCTTTGGCAGCCAGCAACACTGCCTGATCGGCATAGAGACCGCTTACATCATCGAGATAATCGGTAAAACATTTCCGGTAGCCAAGTTCAAGTCCCACCCGCATATCTTCATTGAGCATTCGCTCTACGCCCACAGAAATGGGAATATTGAATTGCGTTAGTTTGTAGGGTTTTACTCCCTGTACTACACCCTGGCCTTCGGTGGCCAATGGCTGTAGTTTAACTTTATTGCCGTTCTCGTCTACCGTTTTCGGATTAAAATGAAACAATCCTATTCCGGCAGATACAAAGGGCGTCCACCAATGATAGTTCAGATCAAGAATACTGTAGTGAATACCAGCTTCCCATTCGAAGATCGAACTCTTGAAATTCAGATTTCGAAGTTTCATTGCATCGGTACCTTTCTTATCGTCCGCCTTCAAGCCGCCCAGGCTCAGGTAGGAGCGAAGCGCAATATGTTCGGTAAGATCATATCGAACTCCGAGCGAACCCATAAACCGGCTTTGACTCAGCGAAAGAGAACTTGCCTTCAGGTCGCCATTATAAGTAGCTATTCCCAGCCTTGTTGAAAAGTGGAAGTTCTGGCTCATAGCGGCGTAAGGGAGGATGAACAGAAGCAGGGTCAGCCTTTTCATGGGTAAATGGTTTCGTCAATAACGCAAAACACCCTTATAAAGTATGACCCCGCGGTGCTGTCCTCATTTTCGAGCCAGGCTGCCCGATTGGGTTTTCAACACCAGCAGATCGCGCCCCTGCGGAATTTCAGATGACTGGTAATGCAGCGTGTAACGGGCAGCAGTCCTGAAAGCCTGCAGTTCTTTCAATGGGATGCGCATGGCCGACACATTTTTGCCGGCATTGTTGAATTTCCAGGTTTTCACCAGTTTGTTGTTCGCATCGCGCAGACTTAGCTGCCGGTCAGTACCATTTTGTCCGCAGTGATGATAGAGCACACGGAGTTCACGTGCCTCCGAACCTGCATTGATAGTTAACTGGCCGGTCTTGTTGAGGTCCTTACCGAAATGCTGCAGAACGGGCTGGTCATCGATAAACACTTCGAAACCTTCGCCGCCGCGGAAGATGGTGAATGAGGAAACAGTCCAGGCCCCGGCAATTGCCAGCAGTAGCCAGAAAGAAGAGCGGAAAAAAGAGCGTTGTTTCATGACAATAGTTTTTGAGTGAGAAAATAATTTATACTCTAAACTACTATGGTCATCTGCAGGAATTTGGGAAGCTTGACCACTGGCAGCTATTTGCTGACCATTGGCAAATACTGTTCTGACTACTAGAAATTTCGCTTATTTCTAATTCGGCTGAGCGTCTCAATGGTCATACACAGATAGGAAGCGATGTGCTTAAGAGGTACCCGGTTGCAAAGGTTGGGGCGGGTATCGAGCAGCCGCTTGTATTTTTTTTCAGCAGAATGGATTCGTGAAATGTATGCCCGTTCTTCTGCATCGCGGTAACTTTCTTCCAGAATAATTCGGCCTACGATATTCGCTTCAACATATTGTCGATAGAGATCCTCAATGGTATTGTAAGGAATGGCAATCAGTTCGCAGTATTCAATTGCCTGCACCATTTCTTCCGATGGGCGGCTTAATCCGAGATTACGGATAGTACCGATCACCTCGTTTTCTTCATTGATCCAGGTTGTGATCTCTTTACCGTCCTCCACCAGAAATCCGCGTACGGCACCCTTCACGATAAAATAAAGCAGATCGCCTGTGCTGCCCGCTTTGAAGATGAGCTCGCCTTTGGGTACCTGCATCACATAGGTGCTTCGATCGAGCAGATCGAGTGCGGCAATAGGTAATGGGTGAATCTGATTGAAAAAATAACTTACCGGAGAGCGGCCACCATAGGCCTTCCATTTGCTACTAATTAGTTCCTGAGGATGTTGGTAATTCACGGGATTCTGTTTCAGATTTAAAGATAGAATGGATTATCGCCAAAATCAAGCTCTCGGCAAATTCAGCATCTTTTTATCCAATCTTTATCTTGTGTTAACCAAATGTGCCGGAAACAGTCAAAATCAACGATATTCATCAAAATTGATGCCATGCGAATTTTTACTGCAATTGTACTTTGCCTGATTATTTACCGAAATCCCTGTATGGCTCGCCAGCAGGTAAAGGATCATGGACAACTGGCCGTAAAAGGTACACAACTGGTAGACCAAAAAGGCGAACCACTCGTTTTGCGAGGAATGAGCTATGGCTGGCACTGCTTTTGGCCGCGGTTTTACAACGGTTCTACCGTAAAATGGCTTCAGAAAGACTGGGGAGTAAATGTGGTAAGGGCTGCCCTTGGTGTGGAGCCTGGTGAGAACAGTTATTTGAAAAAGTCAGAGTGGTCAAAAGAAAAGATCATGTCGGTGGTTGACGCTGCAATTGCGGCCGATATCTATGTAATCATCGACTGGCATAGTCATAATATCAATTTGCCGGAAGCAAAGGCTTTTTTCCGCGAAATGGCCGGGAAATATGGCAGGCATCCCCACGTGATTTACGAAATCTTCAACGAGCCCGACGATGAATCCTGGGACGCTGTAAAGGAATACTCGAACGAAATTATTCAAGCCATTCGCGAACTGGATCCTGATAATATCATACTGGTTGGCTCTCCTCATTGGGATCAGGACCTGCATCTGGTTGCTGATGCGCCTTTGACGGGGTGGACCAATATTATGTATACGCTGCATTACTATGCGGCTACTCATCATCAATTTCTTCGTGACCGTGGCAGCGAAGCTTTGAAAAAAGGAATACCTCTTTTTATTTCGGAATGTGCGGGTATGGAAGCCACCGGCAATGGTCCGATCAATGATCAGGAATGGCAGCATTGGATTGATTGGGCAGAAACCAACAAAGTCAGTTGGGTTACCTGGTCAGTATCTGATAAAGACGAAACTTGTTCGGTGTTGTTGCCTTCAGCATCGTCAACCGGCAATTGGGGCGACGGCGACTTGAAGGAGTCAGGCCTGAAAGCACGGGATCTGATTCGAAAATACAATGGCTGGAAGCGTTAACATGCTTTGCTGCCCGCGAAAAACTGTATATTGTTGGTTACATCCGACCATTTTTTGTCACATTGATACAATAAACAAACAGTTTTTCGATGAACAGGTACCGACTTCTTCCCGGAATATTCTTTTTGGCCGCAGCCTTGTCTTTTGTTCTGCCAACAAGAGCTCAGCAGCGCCCACCAATCAACATCATTGCATATTATTCTGGTGGTATTGACGCCATCGATGGTTACCCGGTTGAAAAACTGTCCCATATAATTTACAGTTTTTGCCATTTGAAGGGAAACCGGCTCAATGTCGACAATGCTGCTGACAGCGCTACTATTCGCAAGCTGGTTGGTTTGAAGAAGGAAAATAAGCAACTGCGTGTGATGCTCTCACTGGGAGGCTGGGGAGGATGCAAAACCTGTTCTGATGTATTTGCTCTGGAAACCGGCCGCAAAGAATTTGCCCGCTCGGTGAAAGAGCTGAACGATTATTTCGGCACCGATGGTATTGATCTGGACTGGGAGTATCCCGGAATTCCTGGCCATCCCGATCATCCGTGGAAGCCGGCCGACCGCGAAAATTTTACGGCGCTGGTAGAAGAATTGCGGGCACAGTTGGGCACTACAAACGAAATCAGCTTTGCTGCCGGAGGGTTTCCCCGTTTTTTGGAAGAGGCAGTTGAATGGAACAAACTGGCGCCACTAATTGACCGGGTTAATTTGATGAGCTACGACCTCGTAAGCGGTTTCAGCACCCGGACCGGGCACCACACCCCTTTATATTCCACTCCTCAGCAGGTGGAGTCGGCCAATCAGGCCATTGAATATCTCGACAGCATTGGTTTTCCTTTGAACAAGATTGTCATTGGTGCCGCCTTTTATGCGCGGACCTGGGAAGGAGTGGTGCCTGCCGACAACGGACTGTACAAGGATGGTAAGTTCAAGAGTTTTATCGCCTATCGAACCTTCGCCCAGCGTCTTTCAAAAGAGAGCGGCTTCCGTTTCTATCGCGATCCTGCGGCGCAGGCACCATACGCTTACAATGAGTCGGAAAAACTATTCGCTACTTTCGATGACGAAACCTCCATACAAAACAAAACCATTTATACCCTCAAAAAAGGCCTGAATGGAATTATGTTTTGGGAATTGACACTGGACCATAAAAAAGATGGTCTGCTCGACGTCATGTATAAAACCGCCATCACTCCTTTGCCCTGATCATTAGTCGGAGCTGCCCCAACGATAACTTTTGATGTTGAAACCGGCCAGGTCAAGTACACGATCCGTCACCGTGGCGGCCAGTTCTTCAAAATTCTGAGGCCGGCTATAGAAGGATGGCGTGGCCGGACAAATGATTCCGCCCGCGAGAGTCACCGTTTCCATATTGCGGATATGAATAAGGTTGTAAGGTGTGTCCCGAACTACCAGAATGAGTTTGCGCCTTTCTTTCAGCATCACGTCGGCTGTTCTGGTGAGCAGGTCATTCGATACTCCCCCGGCAATTCTGCCAAGCATGCCCATGGAGCAGGGCACCACAATCAGGCTATCGTATCCGGCTGAACCCGAGGCGAATGGCGCCATAAAGTCCTGTGTGTGGAAGAATCGGACAGGATAGTTCTCGAATTCGCGATCGCCCATTTCCGTTTCCCAAACCTGGCGGGCATTATCACTCATCACCACATCCAGCGCTGACCATTGGTCCTTCACTTTCAATAAACTGGTCAACAGCGTTTTTGCATATATAGACCCGCTGGCACCGGTGATTCCCACAACAATTTTTTTCATGTCGATTTTTGAAATTCAAAATTCTCTCAATTCAGTTGAAAACAACAATCAATTTAGGCAAACGTTTGCATAGGCCGGAAAAAAAACGGCGAAACGAAAATTCAACGTTGAGACATTGAGATGAGTCAAGAAATGGTGTTTTTTCGACACTTCTTTCAAAAAAATCAGATAAAAAGTTTTGTATTATTTCTTTATTACCGATATTGCCCGTGAATTTTCATAGGATAAGGTTTAATGGTTAATGGTTTTTGATTAGGGCCCTCCCGAATTTATTTCGGGAGGTTCTTTTTTTTCAGGCATTCCCCTGTTTTGAAAAGTGTGTGCCGGGCCTGCAAAATCGATTCTGATTAGTGTTATATAAAAAAAAGAGAACGTTCATCGTTCTCTTTTTTATTATCAGGTCGAATAGCCATCTATCTGGCTTCGGCCATATCCGGAATGGCTTCTGCTTTATAAGCGCCTGCGTCGAGTTTTTCCTTAGTAGCTGAAAATGCTTCGAGGGTGAGGCGAATATCTTCATCGGTATGTGCCGCAGTGGGAATAAGACGGTATATGATATGTCCTTTGGGTATAACCGGGTACACCACGATGGAGCAAAAGATATGGTAGTTTTCGCGCAGATCCATTACCATTGCGGTAGCTTCTTCCACACCACCTTTCATGTAAACCGGAGTCACCACCGAATCGGTTTTCCCGATATCAAATCCGCGTTCGCGGAGCCCATTTTGAAGTTTCAGGGCATTTTCCCACAATTTTTCTTTCAGTGCGGGCTGGGTACGCAGCAACTCAAGGCGTTTCAGGTTTCCGATCACCAGCGGCATCGGAAGGCTTTTCGCAAAGATCTGCGAGCGGATATTGTAGCGAATATAATCGATGATTCGGCGGTCGCCGGCGATAAAGGCGCCGATGGAGGCCATGGATTTTGCAAACGTTGAAAAGTACAGGTCAATCTGATCCTGAACTCCCTGCTCTTCGCCAGCCCCTGCACCCGTTTTACCAAGTGTACCAAAACCGTGGGCGTCATCTACCAATAGGCGGAATGAGTATTTCGACTTCAGGTCGGCAATTTCTTTCAATTTACCCTGATCGCCGGCCATGCCGAATACGCCCTCCGTAATTACGAGTATGCCGCCTGCTTTCTGCTTTTCGATCAGCGTGCTGGCTCGTTGCAATTGTTTTTCAAAATCGGCGATATCGTTATGCTTGAATACATAGCGGTGGCCGGGGTGAAGACGAAGTCCGTCGATGATACAGGCGTGGCTTTCTGCGTCATACACAATCACGTCGTGGCGACCGCAAAGCACATCAATCAGGCTCACCATGCCCTGGTAACCGAAATTGACCAGGATGGAGTCTTCTTTACCCACAAATGCTGCCAGCTCGGCTTCAAGCTGTTCATGATAGTTGCTGTTACCGCTCATCATGCGAGCGCCCATCGGAAGGGCCAGTCCAAACTGCTGTGCGGCTTCCGCATCTGCTTTGCGTACTTCGGGGTGGTTGGCAAGTCCCAAATAATTATTCAGGCTCCAAACAATCATTTCTTTGCCGCGGAATTTCATGCGGCTGCCAATTTCTCCCTCCAGCTTAGGGAAGGCGAAATAGCCATGGGCTCTTTCACGATGCTGGCCAATGGGGCCATAATGCTTCAATAAACGCTCAAATATATCTGCCATATAGCTGTTTGATTTAATCGGATGAAATCGCGCAAAAATAAGATTTTGGGCAGAAGTTCGAGCTGATCTGTAGACAGATGCGAACTTCTATCCGAAATAATTAGATAACCAGCAACGCGTCGCCGTAGCTGAAGAAGCGATACTTGTCCTTGATGGCTTTCTTGTATGCTTCCATGGTCAGTTCATAACCGGCAAAAGCACAGGTCATGATTAACAGGCTGGTTTTGGGGAGGTGGAAATTAGTAACCAGCGAATCGGCAATATTGAAGTCGTAGGGCGGGTGAATAAACATATTCGTCCAGCCTTCCGATGGTTTCAGCAATTTTTGGGCTGTGAAAGAAGACTCAAGTGCACGCATGGTTGTCGTGCCAATAGAGCAGATACGGTGGCCATATTCTTTGGCCCGGTTCACCACTTTGCAGGCACCTTCCTCAATCCGGTAATATTCTGCATCCATTTTATGCTTACTCAGATCTTCCACTTCAATCGGACGGAAAGTTCCGAGTCCGGTGTGCAGGGTTACTTCCGCAAATCGAATACCCTTGATCTCAAGGCGCTTGATCAGTTCGCGGCTGAAATGTAATCCTGCAGTGGGCGCCGCCACCGCACCTTCATGCTTGGCGTATACTGTTTGGTAGCGCTCTTTATCTTCTTCGTCGGGTTTGCGTTTGATATATTTCGGAAGGGGAGTTTCACCCAGCTTCTCCAATTGGGCCCGGAATCCTTCTTCAGAACCTTCCCACAAAAACCGAATGGTACGGCCACGGCTGGTCGTATTATCAATTACTTCAGCCACCAGGTCTTCCTGATCGCCAAAATAAAGTTTGTTTCCCACACGGATTTTACGTGCAGGATCCACAATCACATCCCAAAGACGATTAGGTTTGTTCAGTTCACGAAGCAGAAAAACTTCGATCTTGGCGCCGGTCTTTTCCTTACGGCCATACATGCGTGCCGGAAAAACCTTGGTGTTGTTAACTACAAATACATCTTTATCGTCAAAATAGTCCTGAATGTCGCGAAAATGCTTATTTTCAATCTGACCGGTATGACGGTGAACAACCATCATTCGGGCATCTTCACGTTTTTTGGCAGGTGTTTGAGCAATTAGATTGAGTGGGAGATCGAAACGGAATTGGGAGAGCTTCATGAGTGTAATAACGGTTTTATATCTACTGTCTCATGACGCAAACCGGGAGGCCGGACTCGGGGGGACTGTACCAATCCCCGGTCTTACGGCACCGGGCCTGGTCATGCGGACTGCTTTTAAAGCGTGCAAAGGTACCAAATAACGAGCAATTCCGGTGATTTGTTGCCATATTTTTCCTGTGGCATCAGGAAATTTTTGGGGCAGTTTTTCCGTTAATTGGATTATTTACACGTTGAAATTCAGATCATTCCACTCTGCCCGCCGGTTCTTCCTGCGGAGGCAGCCTGCATTTAGACTTTGAAACGAACCGATTATGTTGAAAATGAGATGGTTACTGTTTGTTGTTGGACTTGTTCCGTTCGCGACATTTGGCCAGAATCCCCGCATCAAGAACAAAAAATACCAGGGCCTGCTCTGGGAAATCACCGGTAAAGACCTGAAAAAGCCTTCTTACCTGTTTGGGACCATGCATGTAAGCAGCAAGCTGGCATTCCACCTGGCTGATTCCTTTTACCTGGGTATACGGGGTGCCGACGTGGTGGCGTTGGAAACAAACCCCGAAACCTGGCAGGCAGACATGGTCAAGTACAATCGTGCCATGAGCAGGCTTCAGGAAGTATTGCCCGAAAGCCCGGAACGTGTGCCCGACGATCAACTCACTGAAAACACACTCAAATTTTTTCCTTACGAAAAAAAGATAGAAGCCTCGTTGCAAAGCAATCCTTCCACCATCAATAGCCTGCTTTACCGCAGCTATGGAAATGAAGCGAGCGATTTTGAAGAGGATACCTATCTGGATATGTACATATTCCAGTGTGGTAAGCGATGGGGAAAGAAAGTAGCCGGGGTAGAAGATTACGACGAAAGTATGCGGCTTATGGCCGAGGCATACCGGGATGCTGCGCGCGACAAGAACCGGAAACCGCGGGTTGCAGATCGATCGAGTGGCTTCACCAATGACCGTTTGCAGGAATCCTATCGAACGGGCAATCTCGACTGGCTCGACAGCATCAATTACTACAATAGCACTTCGGCAGCGTTCGACGAGAAATTTCTTTTTCGCCGAAATGAAATACAGGCCAGGTCAATTGACTCGATCATTCGAAGTGGAGCGAGTCTGTTTGTGGGCGTGGGTGCTGCTCATTTGCCTGGTGACCGTGGCGTGATTGAATTGCTACGCGCAATGGGTTATCAGTTGCGACCCGTGAAAATGGGGACAAGGGATAGTGAACACAAGACACAGGTGGAAAAGCTCAGAGTGCCCGTTACTTTCAAAACCTGGCAGCCGGCCGACCATTTTTTTAAAGTAGACGTACCCGGAGAATTGTTTGCTTTTGGTGATCAGGAATCAGCCGAAACGCGACAATATGCAGACATGGCAAATGGTAGTTACTATATCGTAACCCGAATTATGACCAATGCCTGGTTATGGAACCATAACCCCGGGAAAGTGCTGCATATCGTTGACAGCCTGTTGTACGAAAATATTCCGGGAAAAATATTGACTAAAGAACCTGTTCGTCGCGATGGTTATGAAGGATATAAAATAGTGAACAGGACGCGGCGCGGCGATATGCAGCGGTACGAGATTTACGTAACGCCCTTTGAAGTGTTGATTTTTAAAATGAGTGGAACTGGCGATTATGTGACAGAAGGATCAGAAGCCGAACGGTTCTTCAGCAGCATCAGTTTCAAACCGGCAGCATCCAAAGCGAATTGGATACAGTTTCAACCTTCGCATGGAGGCTTTAGCATTGACCTGCCCCAGCAGCCATATTATGGCAATGATGGAAGTGCGATTTTTGATGCCATAGATGCCGCAACAGGCAGCCAGTTTCGAATCCTGAAAACGGTGAACAGCAACCATAGCATGGCAAGCGAGGATAGTTTTGATCTGGGTTTGATGGAAGAAAGTTTTTCCGGATCGGAGTTCATAGAAAAGAGAATAACCCGGAAACAGCAGGTGTTTAAAGGATATCCTTCGCTCGATGTGGAATATCGCGACAAGTCGGGTAAATGGATTGGCGCAAAATTTCTCATTCAGGGGCAACAGTATTATACGCTTGTTGCACGCGCCGCTAAACCCAACGCTGCTACCCGTCGTTTTTTTCAATCCTTCTCCGTGTTGCCTTACCAGTACCAGGAGTCGAAGCCGCGGCACGATACGCTGCTGTTCTATACTGTCAACAGCCCGGTGTTCCCCGAATTGGAAGCCGATTTGGCCTCGATGCCTATCATGAGCATACGCGACGAGCTGTTGGGAGAAAAGCAGGATATTCTGGGAGCGCTTTACCGGAGCCGTCGAATTGCACACGACTCAACTGGAGAAAATATCTTCGTGTCATTCATAAAGAACTCTCCTTACGAAAAGGATGAAGATCTGGAAAAAGTTAGTCTTCCCCGCCTGACGAATTACTATATGTTTGGAGACAGTATGTGGGGCATACGCCGCAAGCTGACAGCGAAAGCATTGAACGGTTACCAGGTCAATGACTGGTGGCTTTCAGATAGTGGCAGCAGCCGCGTACTTCGTGTACGCCAATGGAAACGTCCGGATCGTAGCTACACCATTTCCACTGTTCAGGATACGCTAACCAAACCGAGCAGGTTTATCAATGATTTCTTCCATACTTTCCAGCCGGCCGATTCGATTTTTCCCCTGGTTCGGAATGAAGAGAAAGTTCCGATGTTCTTCAAAGACTTTTCAGGTGCCGATAGTTTAGCCAGGGCCCGTGCTAAAAAGGCAATGTATGAGGTTGAACTCGACTCTTCACATCTTCCTAAGATTATTTCGCTCATTAATTCGCTAGACTGGAAAGAGAAAGATTACATGTCGACCAGGCAGGGGCTTTATAGTTGCCTTTCCAGAATAAAAACAAAAGAAGCGGCCGATTATCTGGTAAAATTATATCATGCTGCCGGCGACACCACCGATTTGCAGAACAGTGCGCTCAGTGCTTTGGCAGCCCAGCAAACTTTGTATTCGTATCAGCAGTTCAGAGATATTGTTTCCAATGAGCCACCTATCGTTTCCACAGAGGGCGGCCGGTCGTCATATGGAAACTTTCAGTTTGGCATATCGCCACCTTCGTCTGGACGCGATTGGTATGGAGATGTGGCCTATGGAGGATACGACTCCAATAATTTTCTGGATCAGTTGAACGACACGCTAGAGCTCACACGTCAGATCCTGCCGGATCTTCTTCCATTGCTGAATCTGGATGAGTACAGCCCCCCGCTCATGCTGTTGATGACGACCATGATCGATAGCAGCCAATTGACAGCTGCTGAATATCAACCGTACTACAGCAAATTTTTCCTGGAGGCACGAATGGAGTTCAGAAAAGCAATTGCCCGTTCTCGACAGTACTCGATGAATAAAGCCAGGGAAGAACAGGAAAACGAAGCGCTTGCAGGAGCTTATATGGCTTACGATAGACCGGATGCGGGTCACTTGAGGTCCTACATGCAGCTACTTGTTCCGTTTTGGGATCAGAAGCCAGCTGTACGAAATCTTGTCGACCAGATTTGGCGTTCGGGGCAATCGAGTATGCAATATCCTGTTGCCACCCTCTTATTAAAGACCGGCAAACCGGTACCCGATTCGGTGATCAGGAAACTGGCTGCCGAGGATCAGTACCGTTATAACCTGTATAAGGTATTGGAGCGCCTTCAAATGACCCAACGATTCCCCAAGGAGTACAGCGAACCAGCGCAGTTGATCCGCGGCCGCCTTTACCAACTACGATGGAATAGTAAACTGGATTCAGTGGTATATCTGGACCGTCTTCCTTTGATGTTCGCAAAACAAAAGGCCTACGTTTATTTCTTCAAATATCTGGAGGATAAAAAAGAAGGCCAATGGAAGATCGGTACAGTGGGCTTGATCACAGACAAAGGCGTTGAGTTGCCTTCGCGGTCATCATGGGAAGTGCGTGGACCGGTGGAACGTTTGCTATTTTCTTCAGATTGGACGGACTTGAGTGAACAGCGATTCAAGGACGACGAACCAGTTCGGGAACAATTGCAAAAACATCTGCGGAGGCTTGAAGTGGGTATACGTCCGAGTGGTCAACAATTTTATCGGAACACTTCTGCGTACGATAACTATTTCTATTAGTCATCCATGCCAGTTCGGCCGGACACAGGTCCGCCAGGTATCGACGACAATAGCTGTTGAGTATAAGCAGATTTTGGTCGGAAATAAATATCATCAGCTAACCCGCACTCTTCCATGCGCCCCCTGTTCATCACCAAAATTCGGTCGCTGATATAACGTACCACCGAAAGGTCATGTGAAATGAAAATGGTGGTGAAGCCAAATTCCGACTTCAGGTCGTTGAGCAGATTCAACACCTGTGCCTGCACGCTTACGTCGAGAGCAGATACTGACTCGTCGCAAACAATGAAGCCGGGATTGAGGGCCAGTGCCCGGGCAATCACGATTCGTTGCCGTTGTCCACCCGAGAATTCATGCGGATACCGGTTGAAATGATGACTGCTGAGTCCAACTTTTTCCAGTAAATGCACTGCTTTTTCTCTCTGCCGGTTGGCAGTATAGATGCCATGAACCCGCATGGGTTCCAAAATAGCCTCCCCAACAGGCATACGCGGGTTCAGCGACGAATATGGATCCTGAAATACCAGTTGCATCGATTGTCGCATTCGACGCAATGCCCTTCCTTTCACATCCAATAAATGGCGGCCCTGATAAAATATTTCGCCTGCGCTTGGCTCAATCAACCGAAGCAGTGTTCTGCCCAGCGTTGTCTTGCCACAGCCGCTTTCTCCCACCAGGCCTAATGTTTCGCCCGGCATCAATTCAAAACTAATATTGTCAACCGCACGGAATTTTTTTGTTGGGCGTCCCCACCAGTTGCGTGCCGTTACAAAGTCAACGCAAAGATTTTTTACTTTAAGCAGTGGGGTGGTTTCAACTATTGGCGGCAACGGTTCCGGAGTGGTCGCGGGCAATGGTTGCGAAACCTGTTCAGTTGTTTTCAGAAAATCGGCTACCACCGGCAGTCGCTTTCCTTTGGGATGCAATACAGGCCTGCAGGCAAGTAGTCCCTTTGTATATGGATGTTGTGGGTTTTGAAACAATGTTTTGACTGTACCTTCTTCCACTTTTTTTCCCTGATACAATACCAGGCAGCGGTCGGCTATTTCGGAAACTACTCCCAGATCGTGGGTGATAAAGATGATGCCCATGCCGGTTTGTTGCTGCAGTTCTCTGAGCAGTTGAAGAATCGTCTTCTGCACGGTTACATCCAGTGCTGTGGTAGGTTCATCGCAAATAAGCAGGGCCGGCTCGCAACACATCGCCATCGCAATCATCACGCGCTGCTTTTGTCCTCCACTCAGTTGGTGGGGATATTTGGAATAAACCTGTTCAGGTTCGGGAAGTTTGACTTTTCGGAACCAGGCGATGGCTTCTTCACGGGCTTTTTTTGCCGAAAGCCGCCGATGCAAACGAATAGCTTCAGTTACCTGCTGCCCACAGGTATGAACCGGATTTAGAGAAGTCATGGGCTCCTGAAAGATCATTGCCAACTGTGAACCGCGAAGCGAGCTAAGTTTTTGAAGAGGCAGTTGAAGCAGATCTGTAGGTTGCTGCATGCCGGGCGCGAACCATATTTTTCCAGATGGGTAACGGGTTGGCGGTTGAGGCAGCAATTGTAATATCGAAAGCGATGTGATCGATTTTCCGGAACCTGATTCGCCTACGATGGCCAGCACTTCACCGGCATTTACCTGAAAGGAGAGGTCCTCCAGAGCCCTTTGAGGGCCTGTTGCTGAATCAAATTCGATTGTCAGATTTTCGACTCGAAGCAGTGGCTGCATCAGTTAGGTAAAATCTTGATCTTGAGTTTACGGGAAGGGGTAGGATAATAGGCCATGCAAACGGCGCATTCCTGCTTCAGAGTGCTGTCGATGGTAAAATAAAACTCGTCGCCCTCTTTTATAGAGTCTGGAAAATTGCAGGGGCTTCCGAGTCCAAATACACGTTGATAGGTTTTGCCGGTACTTTCGTCGGTCCATTCCTGTTCAATCAGGTTGCTGTCGATATTACCTTCCAACAGCTTGATGGTATAGTTCATGCACAATGCTTTTATTTCAAGCTTGCCCTTTAACCGGCCGGATTCTTTTGTAGCCGAAGATGATTTGTTGCATCGTTCAGCCGAAACGGTGAGCAGGAAAATACTGCTCAGGATCAGAAGTAATTTCATAAATAAGGGTTTAAAATTTCAGATGTCGAACTGTCAAGCCATCGTTGATGAGCTGTTTCAGCGAGTCGATTCCTATTTTAAGATGTGTTTCCACAAAATTGGCGGTTACCGATTTATCGCTTTCTTCGGTTTTCACGCCTTCTGGCACCATGGGCTGATCGCTCACGAGCAACAGTGCTCCGGTAGGGATCTTGTTATAAAAACCGACAGAGAAAATGGTAGCTGTTTCCATATCTATTGCATATGCCCGAACTTTCTGGAGATATTCCTTGAAAACTTCGTCATGTTCCCATACGCGGCGGTTGGTTGTGTATACCACGCCGGTCCAGTAGTCAACTTCGTAATCACGGATGGTAGTGGACACAGCTTTCTGTAAGGCAAAGGCAGGTAGGGCAGGCACTTCAGGAGGAAAATAATCATTAGAAGTACCCTCTCCGCGGATGGCGGCAATAGGAAGAATCAGGTCGCCGATCTTGTTCCGCTTTTTCAATCCACCACATTTGCCGAGAAACAGCACAGCTTTGGGTTCGATAGCCGTCAGTAAGTCCATTATAGTTGCAGCCGTGGGGCTACCCATACCAAAATTGATAATGGTAATATCGTCTGCTGTGGCGCATTGCATGGGTCTGCCCTCGCCAATTACCGAAACTTTATGCCAGTTGGCAAACATCGACACATAGTTGCTGAAGTTGGTCAGCAAAATGTATTTTCCAAATTTATTGAGTGATTCGCCTGTGTATCGGGGAAGCCAGTTTTCTACAATTTCTTCTTTCGATTTCATAATGGAGGTTTTGACGTTTCTACTGAGGCCGCGCCTTTTTCGCAATTTAATCATTTACTTTTGAAGCATGCTGAATATCCAGTTTCCCCGGCCCGACTTCCAGATCAGGACCCAGGATGGGAGGGAGATGATTTTCGATCGTTGGCGAAAAAAATGGTTGTTGCTGACGCCGGAGGAATGGGTGCGACAGAATTTTGTTCAATTTTTGATCAATACCCAGCAGTACCCGCCAACACTTATTGCATTGGAGAAACAAATCCGCCTCGGGGAGCGATTAAAGCGGTTTGACGTACTTGTGTATAATCCCGATCACCAACCCTGGATGCTGGTGGAATGTAAAGCGCCCACCGTAGCACTAAGTGCCGAATCCTTACAGCAGGTGCTGAGGTACCATATAAGTTTGCCAGCCAGCTTTCTGGTGTTGACCAATGGGCAACAAACCCTCGGCTGGCAAAAGCAGGAGGGAAAGCTATTGTTGTTAGAAACAATGCCCGCTTTTCCTTATTGAAATGGGTTATCCAAACAGATCACTGCTAAGGTAGCGGTCGCCTCTATCGCAGCAAATGAATACTATGCAACCCTCTTCCAGTTCGCCGGCCAGCCGGATAGCTGTACATGCTGCACCGCCACTGCTCATGCCCGCGAAAATGCCTTCTTCACGAGCCAGCCGCCGGGCAAACTCAGTTGCGTCCTGTTGAGATACATCCATAATGCGATCGACGCGCTCCGGTTCAAAAATGCGGGGAAGATAAGCGGGAGGCCAGCGGCGAATACCCGGGATGGAAGAATCTTCGGTAGGCTGGCAGCCGACGATCTGTACAGCTGGGTCTTGTTCTTTTAAATATCTTGAGCAGCCCATGATGGTGCCGGTGGTACCCATGCTGCTGACGAAGTGCGTGATCTGTCCGCCAGTGTCCTTCCATATTTCCGGCCCGGTGGCCTTGTAATGGGCCAGGTAATTATCCGGATTGGCAAACTGATTAAGTATGTAATGGCTGCCGGCTGCTGCTTTGGCTTCTGCATAGTCGCGACAGGTTTCAATATTTTCGAGCAGCGTCACTTTAGCTCCAAATGCTTCCATCGTCAGGGTTCTCTCTCTGGTGGAAGAAGCAGGCATGACCAGTTCCATTTTGAGATCGTATAGTCTGGCCACCATTGCGAGGGCGATGCCTGTATTGCCACTGGTAGCTTCAATCAACTGGTCACCAGCTTTAATATCACCTCGTTCAATAGCTGAACGAATCATGTTTAATGCCGGACGATCTTTTACGGAACCTCCGGGATTGTTCCCTTCGAGTTTCGCAAATATTTTGACACGCGGATGTTGATGCAAACGCTGCAGCTCTATCAAAGGCGTGTTCCCGATCAAATCCAATACACTGGCCATATTATACGGTTGTTTGCTGATCTGTTACTTCAGTTTCAGGTTTATGGTAAACTTTGCTATAAGGCGCGATGCTTTTGGTGAGCCACACATTTCCACCAATGATGCTATGGTGCCCGATTCGGGTTTCGCCACCCAGTATGGTGGCTCCCGAATAAATCACTACATGGTCTTCAACCGTCGGATGCCGCTTGGTATTTGCCATCGTTTTGTCAACGCTTAATGCACCCAGGGTTACTCCCTGGTACAGTTTTACATGCGAACCAATTTCGGTTGTTTCACCAACAACGATGCCGGTACCATGGTCAATGCAGAAATATTCGCCGATTCGGGCGGCAGGATGAATATCAATACCGGTCCGGCTGTGAGCATATTCGGTCAATATGCGCGGCAGAATGGGTATGCTCAATTGGTGCAACGCATGCGCTATTCGATAGAATGCAATTGCAAAAAAACCGGGATAGGCGCGAATGACTTCAAAAGCGCTGTTTGCCGCCGGATCACCTTCCACGATCGCTTTAATGTCGGTATTCAACACCCTGTACATATCAGGAAGCTGTTTCAGAAAACTCTGAGCCTTTATTCGATGATCGCAATCGCCGCAAGCCTTCGTTGCTTCAAACAATACGACCAGTTGGGCCATTAGTAGATCGAAGTCATGAGCCACGAGGGCAGGGGATGCCGGAAAATAATCTGAACGTTCTGGGTACATCAGACCCAGAAGTTGATTGGCCCAGGCGGCTATTTTTTCGTTAGCCGGTACTGGTTCTATCCCTTTTTGACGATCGAAAATCGATTGATAGAATGATGAATCCATATAAAGAGATGCAGATAGTAAGCCTGCAAATTTACCGCTTCTGCCCGAGGCAGGGCCGGAGGTCTGCTAATTTTCTACTAAAGTTCAATACGGGTGCCATCAAAAGCGAGAACCGCCCGGAAGGGGCGGTTCTCGCTTCAGTAAGTTATCAAACGATTAAGGTTTTTTGAAGGCGGCCTCATCAATCGGAACGTCAAGCTCAATAGTATTGAAAACTATTTCCTGAAACACTTCGCCCTCACGCGTTTGTTTGCGGCCCATGTAGAAGGTTACTCCATTTATTTGTTTGGGATCGCTGAAATAGGTTTCAATTTCAGCGGTCTGGCCCATCACTTCTGCCTGGCTAACGGTTTTGATGATGCGATATTCTCCGCTATGAATATAGTAGGTAGTTTCATCGCCGTCTTTTGCTGTCAGTTTAATTTTGAAGGCTTCGGCACCATCGGTAGTTTCTTTACCAAGTAGTTCAACTTTTGCACCCGAGGCTTTGTAGTCCATGAGCGAGTTCACAAGTTGTGTTTGTGATTTACTATCCGACAGTTCTTTTTCCGTCATGTCTTCGGGGTCAGAAGAACCGGCGAAGGGATTTTGTTTCCAGCCGTTTCCGTCTATGTACGAGCTGATGACTGCCGAACCCATTACATCAACATCTGTACGCACAGCGCGGTTGTTGATGATCTGAATAGTGATGGGAAGTTCCATGCCCTGCACAGTCACATTACCGGACATTTTCGCCGACTTGATGGCTCGGAATTTTTCGAGGCCTCCAAGGTTGTCTGAATATTTCTTAATGATGTCATCCACATTCTGTGCACTTGCAGCCAGGCTGAAGAGTACAGTGGTTAGCAGGAAAAGTCTTTTCATGTTAAATGGTTTTGTCAACGAAGTTAGGTGGCCGCCTGATTACGGCAAAAACCGAACCCGTGAATGGTCGAAAATTCGGGGTGAACTGCAGCGGGATGGCCGTATCAGTTATTCTTATCTTTTTTTCCGAAGATTTTACGAAGCAGTCCCTTTTTTTTTCTGGGTTCATCATTGGCCGAGCCAATTGGTTTTGCGTCAGCCTCTTTGTTCGGTGTGCGGCTGGTATCTTTACGTGCCGGCTTCGGGTCATCTTCTATCACCGGTGTCGACTCCGGCGGGATGTAGTTGTAATCGTCTGCCGTACCAATACCCTGGTCCTGGCCCTGTGCAGTTGGCTCAACTTCAATTTCTTCCGGTATAAAATCCGCACCGCTGATCTCGTTGTCGAGGTTAGAAGGTTTTACGAAGCGGGCGTTGCGATCAATACCCAGCGATTTATCGGCGTACACTTTAGCAAAAAAGGCTTCCCAGATTGGTCGGGCAGCGGCACCACCAAAGCCACCATTACTTTCGTTGCGAATAAACCGGTCGTCGCAACCGACCCAGGCACCAGCCAGTAATTGCGGTGTGAAACCCATATACCAGGCGTCGGCATTATCGTTAGTTGTACCAGTCTTACCTGCCATTTCAGCCGCACCCAATCGATATTTGAGGCCGGCTGCGGTACCAATCGTAACTGCTCCTTCCATCATTCGGGTCATATTATAAGCGGTTGCTTCACTTATGGCTTCTTTACGATTCATGGCGTAATCAAATCGCATGATCACATTTCCATTGCGATCTTCAATACGGTTGATAAAATAGGGTTTGGTAGTAAAACCTCCGCCACCAAACACACTGTAAGCCCACATCATTTCATAAAGCGACAGATCGCAGGCACCGAGTGCAATAGAAGGGTAGGGATCCACTTTGGTGGGAACGTTCAATCGGCCAAGAAAATCGACGAATGCTTTGGGGCCCACTTCTTTCATGATATACGCGCTGGCGCAGTTTTTTGAATACGCCAGTGCCGAAGCCATGGTGATCGTTTTTCCGCTGCATGACTTTGTTGTTGCCGGCACCAACTGCCGGTTTCCAAAATCCTGCTGCACATCTTCTACTTCCGTATCGGGTCTGAAACCGCGCTCTTCCATGGCCTGCATGTAAAGCAGGGGCTTAATGGTAGATCCCACCTGCCGCTTGGTGTTCAGGTTGGCATGGTCAAACTTGTATGTTTTGAAATTGATACCACCTACCCATGCACGTACCTCGCCTGTAACCGGGTCCATCACCATAAAGGCGGTCTGTACCATTTGCCGGTTATATTTGATCGAGTCATAGGGCGTCATCACCGTATCTATTTCCCTCCTGGCATTCCAGCCAAATACCTTCATGGGAGTTTTTTCATGAAAGCTGGCAATGATCTCTTTGTCGCTGAGGCCATCATTGGCAAGATTGCGCCAGCGGTCGCTGGCTTTCATTTGTTTGGTAAGTACATCTTCGTGACCCTTCCAAACGGTACCCTTCCGGATATAAGATTGGGCGTTGAGATTTTTCTGCAGGATTGGCAACTGTTTTGCTACCGCTTCTTCAGCATATTCCTGCATCCTCGGGTTGATAGTCGTGTAAATTTTCAGACCGTCGCGGTAGATATCATATTTTCCGCCGTCGGGCTTTTCAATATTTTTCAACGCGGTGCGAACTTCATCTTTGAGTATTTCACGGAAATAGGGCGCATAGCCCGTGTTTTCATCGAGTTTGCGATAGGCGAGTTTGATCGGTTCTTTTTTCAGTTTGGCCGCCACCGCTTCGTCCAGTTTACCATTAACTACCATTTGGTTCAATACCACATTGCGGCGTTCCATAGCCGCTTTCGGATTGCGGCGTGGATTATAAATAAAGTTGCCCTTGAGCATACCGATCAAAACGGCAGCTTCTTCCACTTCCAGCCTGTCGGGTTCTTTTTGGAAAAAAGTTCGTGAAGCATTGCGGATGCCATAAACATTATCTCCAAAAGGTACGGCGTTCAGGTATAGCGTAATTATTTCTTCCTTTGTGAAATTGCGTTCCAGCTTCACAGCGATGATCCATTCTTTCAGTTTCTCCAGCATCCGCTGAGCAAGGTTTTTACTTCCCTGATCCAGCAGTGCTTTTGCCAACTGCTGGGTGATGGTGCTACCACCACCTTCGCGACCCAATGTAAAGGCGGCGCGTAGAGTGGAACGGGTGTCTACCCCGGAATGATCGTAAAATCGTTCGTCTTCAGTGGCTATCAGTGCATTGATCACGTTTGGTGAAATGTCGCGATATTTCACATTGCTACGGTTGCCTCTTTCCGTGTAGTATTTGCCCATCAATGTGCCATCAATGGCATATACTTCCGAGGCCTGTTGAATTGAAGGGTTTTCAAGTTCTTTCAGAGAGGGCATTTTGCCAAATACGCCAAAATTGGCCAAAACCAGGAGTAGAATAAATGAACCCAGTCCGACCAGGAACAGGCGCCAGAAATATTTGACAGCTTTTTTCATAGAAATTTTTGAAATAGGTTGATTTTGCTAACAACACCGAGCCGAAATTAGCAAAAAGCAGGCCCATCACGCCGCCCGTTCGGCTAATTTTTTCAACCAGTAAGGAGGATGAATCCTTCAGGGGAATGGTTGCAGGCGATCAAAACTTGCCGGGCAGGTTCTGATCCAGGAAATCCCGGTAGGCCTGCACTTCCTTCTTCGCTTTCAGCAGTTCGAGGTTTCGGTCGGAGATGATCAGGAAACTGTATTTCCCACCTCGCAGCCAGGGCAGTATTTCACTGGCCGTACGCGGGCGGGTTTTGTCTACATAGGCAAGAGCTTCCTCGGCGGTGGCAAAAGGACTAATTAACAGAAGGCGGTCTTCTGTGTTCAGTTCCAATAGCTCCGCCTCCATGGTTTTATTGTAATACTCATTTCGGTTGAAGCGATAAAACGCGTTGCGAGCCTCTCCCACAAAAATGGGATCAATCTTGTTGAGCACCAGCACCACGTAATGAGGCACTTTACTGTCGTAGAAATAGGCTTCCGGGTTAGCCTGCACCACCGCTTTTGGTGCATCGGCACCTGGCAATATCCGGGTGCTGGTAGTATCGCGGAGCGTGCGTGTGCTGCTCGAATCGCCCACAGCTGTTACATCAGGTTTTTGTAACTTAGGTTCAGGCAGCTTTACTGTTGACAATTGCGCCACAGAATCTACTACCGGTGGAGCTGATTGCCGGTTGTCGATTATGATATCAGGCGCTTTGGTTCTTGTAACAGGGGCTGCGGCCAGGCTGCTGCTGTCTTCTGCTGGTATTTCGATAACCATATTCCTCAACTCTTCTTCTATCTCCGCTCGTCGGCTCAAAACATCGAGCATCACGGTTGCTTTTTCCGCCAATGGCTGACCAGAGAACTGGTTGATGATATTCTGAAGAACCCTGGTAGCTGTGCTATCATTTCGCTGTCTGATATAATATACGGCTTCGATGTACAGAAGCTGGGGTGTCCAGAAATTTTGTCCGTAGGTGCTGTCGGCTTTTCGTTTATTCTCGATGGCTTCAGTAAAGCGACCTTCCAGAAACTGATCGTAAATCTGTTCATAAGTGCGCGTAGCCTCATCCTGTCTACTCTTGCCCTGCGGGTCTTTACCCGTGGTTACAATGGCGGTGAAATTGCTGTGGCTGTATTGGTCGGCCATGATCTTTTTTACCGCGGCGGCCCTTGTTTTTTCTCCGGTTTTCTGATAACAATAATAAATGTTGAACAGCACCTGATCCATTTTTGAAAACTCGGGGAAGCGACTTTGCAGAGCGACTAGCGTATCAGTACCGGCTTTGCAATCTTCCAATTCCTGAATAAGGGCCACACCAAGACTATACATCGCGTTCATCACTGAATCATTGGACTGCTTCATCTTTTCTTCTGTCAACGGAATTTGTTCGATCAACGATTCATAGCTGATATCGGCATCTGTTGCAGCATTGGCAGAGCCTGTGTTGCTGACACCGGCAACGGTATTGGAAGTCCGGGCGCCAGACTGTACATCACTGCGACGCCAGTTGTCGGTATTAGGTCGATTGCCCCAGCGGGAACGGAAGTCGTTCTGTCCTTTCTGCCTTAATGCGCTATTATAAAAGTACCATTCCCCTTTTGCGTTATCGGAAAACAGCGATGGGGGATCATTTTTGTCGTTTCGTGCGCGGCCAGTGGTAGTCACTTCGTCTTTCAGGCCGCGTTCGCGACGTAGTTGACGAAGAAGCTTCCGCACAATTTCGCGGCGTTCATCTTCAGGCAGGGCCGCCAGTTTTTGCAAACTGTCCTGCCGTTGCAGAATATTTAAATCGGCCACCACGCTGGTCAGCGTCGACTTTCTGGCAGCTATTGCTTCCGGATCTGGTAAACTCTGATCATTGAGCTGAACGCTGTCGTAATAACGCAGCGATTCCCTATAGTTTCTTTCGCGGAATGACAGTTCGGCGAGTTGGAGAAAAGCTTTATTGCGTTGTGTGGGATTATTGGAGGTATACCTTGTACTTTTTTCCAGTAGCTGTATGGCTGCGGGCAGATTGTTGCGTTCCAGTTCCATTTGTGCCGCCATGAAGTAAATGATGTCGCGATAGTCGTAGTATTTGTCCCGGCGGGCCATTTTCAACAGGCTGGCGATATTGTTGTCGATCGTATTTTCCTTTTCATCTTTGTTCACACGTACCAGTGCCAGGCGGGCATACACATCCATAATCGGATCGGTGGTATGCTGTATCGCTTTCTCGTAAAAATTGGTAGCCTGTTCGTTACTGCGACCGCGTTCGTAAAGTTGTCCGAGCAGGTATTCCCAACGCGCCCTTTCCTGCAAATTGCCGGCATTGCTTAACGCTTTTTCGAGATAAGCCGCGGCACTATCCCAGTTGGACTGCCGATAGTAGTAAAGTGCCTGAACTTCCGCCAGGTCATTGTGCAGGCGTGCCGGGAAAATGGAATCGTTGCGCAGCGCCAAAATCAGACTGGACGCCTCGGCATATTTTTCCTGGGCCAAATAGTTGCGGATTTGCCAGATAAAGGTTTCGTTGCGACTGGGGGGATCAGAAAGCAAATTTCGAACCAGCCCTTTTTTTTCTTTCGTGGAAATACTGGTAGCACTATTTCCGTCGCGTGCACTGCCAATTGTAAGATAGTATCCGTCTTTTTCCTTGGGGGCAAAGGCATAGTTGATGAATTGAAACATCAGATAGGCCGAATCGTGTTGTTGTTTCAGATAATAGGTAATGCCCCATAGCAGGTACATATCATCAACCCAGTCGTTTCGCAGGTCATGAAGTACGATACCCGTTTGTGCTTTGTACGATATGGAATCCAGCTCCACGCTGTCGGCCATTGTTGCATCGAGCGTGTAGTTGTAAAATGGAAGTAATTGCGTGTAGTCCTCACGAAACGTCTGTTTGGCGCGGGCCAGAACATTGTTCAGTTTTACATTAGCGTTAAAGAAATAGTTGTAGTGTGTAACCGTATTTTGCAGAAAGCGGCGGGGGACCGAAAACTTCTTCTGTGGCTTTTCGGAACCCAGCACTCGATTCTCAAATTCCTTTGGTTTTTTGATATCAAAGCTGAATCCGTACTGCCCATAAAGCAGCACCCCGGCATGCAATATCAGCAGCAGCAATGCCGTTCGGATCGCGATATTTTTTAAGGAATGGCTCAAACCACGCAAACTAAGTCCTTAATAACTGAAATTCAAACAATTTAGTATAAATCAGGCGCGGTTTTTTTGGGAATTCTAATGGCGCCCGGCCTACTCGCCATCGGGCATTTTATATACCTTTAAGCGCAACAAATTCAAACTATGGCAAATCTGGAAGAGTCGTCCACGCTGAAGAGGCTTCGCAACCGATATCGGCTGGTAGTGATGAACGACGATACCTATGAGGAGGTGGTGACCTTTAAATTGTCGCGATTAAGTGTTTATATCGGTTTGTGCACAATTTTTGTAGTGTTAGTGGGCCTGACCGTGGCGTTGATCGTGTTCACTCCGCTGAAGTACTATATACCGGGCTATGACGATTTGAGGGTTGGTAGAGAATACAGACAATTGAAATACAAGGCCGATGCCCTGGAAAAGCAAGTACAATATCAGGAATCATATATCGAAAATGTGCGTAAAGTATTGAGGGGAGATGCAGCAGCGCTGGATACAGCCCTGATTCAGTTACCACCCGATGAAATGGCGGAAGAATAGGGCAATCTGTGGGCTGAAAACGACGTTAAATGGCCAGGCAGTCTCTGTAAAAACCAAATATCTATGTTTAACGCAAAAAACAAATCCGACATGCAAATTGAAAAAACCAACGGTGGCGGCGGCACCACGCTCATCGGGGCCGGAACCACTGTGAAAGGTGACATCAGCAGCAACAGCGACCTCCGCATCGATGGCACTATTATCGGCAATATCCAAAGCACTGCCAAGGTAGTTATAGGTGGCAATGGCGTGGTAGAAGGCGATATCAGCGGTAATCAGGCAGATATTATCGGAAAGGTAAGTGGGAATATCCGGGCAAAGGATCTGCTGCAACTTCGTGGCGACTGTACCGTGAATGGTAATATTTATGCAGGCAAATTGCAGGTGGAGCCAAGTGCCGTATTCAATGGTCAATGCCATATGGGTGAAGTGTCGGTTCGTACCGAATCGATCAGCCATTCGAAAAACGGACAAACCGAAAAAGAAGCCGTTCTTTCCTGATCCGTCCTATTTTCTTTTGGAGGTTAGATTGCGTTCAGGCAACGTACCTTTGCGGCAACGGCCTCATTGCCGGCAATTACGTGTACCTGTTTCTTTATGCAAAAGCAAAACCGGAAGGAGATTCGACCATTACTTATTCTGTTTATCCTACTCAATCTGTTTTTTCTGCTGGGCCGAAGCTGGCTTAAGAAAAAAGGGGTGGATGCCGACGTGGTCATTATTGGAAATGCATTGCTGATGCTGTTGATGTATGTGAGCTACCAAATGACAGTCAAGAGTCTTTCTTCCAGCAATCCACAACATTTTGTGAGAGCCGTGTATGGCTCTTTTCTCCTGAAATTCTTTGTACTCGCCATTGCTGCATTTATTTATATCATGGTGGTGAGAGAAAAAGTGAACAAACCTGGCCTGATCGTTTGCCTGGGATTATACGTCGTATATACAGTATTGGAGGTTCGGGGTTTGCAACAACTGTTGAAGAGAATTAAGAATGGCAAAGCGTGAGGCTCCCATGTCGGCACTCGCCGACTATTTACCTGATGGTACTTTTCCTGCAGTATTGGAATACCTGCGTTTACACCGTGTGCACCTGACGGTGGCGCGCGAACGTCGTTCGATCCTTGGCGACTATCGTCATCGTACCGCCGCTTCTAATCATCGCATAAGCGTTAACGGAAATCTGAACAAATACGCGTTTCTGATAACACTATTACATGAGCTGGCACATCTGCTCACATTCGAGGAATATGGCAATCGCGTAATGGCTCACGGAGCTGAATGGAAAAAGATATACGCCAACCTGCTGGCACAGTTTTTACGTAACCATACTTTTCCCAACGATATACAGGCCGCATTGCTCAGCAGTTTGCAAAATCCTGCTGCCAGCACCTGCGCGGAAGATGGTTTGCTTCGGGTATTGCGGCGATACGATGCCGATTCGGAACGGAAAACACTCATAGAGGATTTACCGATGAACGCCGTTTTCCGTACCGACGACGGCAGAATATTCCGACGCGAACAAAGACTACGCAAAAGGTTTCGCTGTACCGAAATCGCCACGGGCAAAATCTATCTCTTCAGCCCGGTTTATGAGGTGAAAGCATGGAAAGAAATTTGAACAGGCTTTATTAACTTACGTTGCAAATACATAGCGCTATGAGAAAAATACTTCTAAGCTTGCTGCTAATGGGAATTATCGTACGCCTTTCGGCTCAGACTGAAAAAGGAGACTGGCTGATCGGCGGAGGATTCAATCTTAACACATCCGACAATAATACTGTTATTTCCCTTTCGCCTTCTGCGGCCGCATTTGTGGCCAACAACCTGGCAATAGGAGGTAATTTCAAACTCAGCTATACAAAGGAAGGTTTCATCAAAACCACCAGTTTTGGTATCGGCCCCTGGGTCAGGTATTATTTTACACAGGCAAATGTGCGTCCCATTTTGCAGGGTAATTTCAACTTTGTAAGTTCAAAAACCAAGGTCAACAACACTTCATCGACCAACAATGGCACCAACTTTTTCCTCGGCGGTGGTGCAGCGGTTTTCCTGAGTAGCCACGTATCGCTCGATATGCTGATGGGTTACGATCGAACCAAGTTCAATAGTCTGCAGGGAACAGGTGGATTTGCCCTCAATGTAGGTTTTCAGGTGTACCTGCACAAACGTCAGGTTGAAAAATTAAGAGGACGTTAAGATCAGAGCTGCTTCAACATCCAGAGGCTACAACCACTATGACCCGAGTTGCCCAAGGCAGCTGGTAAATATTGGAAGCCGAATTTTTCGTAAACCTTTAATGCCTGTCGTAATTCGGGCATTGATTCAAGGTAGATTTGTTGATATCCGGCAGATCGGGCCCAGTCGAGACTGTGATTAATCAGCTGTCGGCCCAGCCCCTTGCCTCTGGCTACAGGAAGCAGGTACATTTTTACCAGCTCAGCGGTACCAGTTGGCAGACCCTCAGTTGGGAAAATGCCGACGCCGCCAAGAAGTTCTTCATTTTTTTCTGCAACCCAGTAAGCCGAGCCTGGAGTTTGGAAAAGTTCGTATAAATGGTCGGTGCTTGCATCGTAGTACACCGTACCTGGGTGGTTAGCCTTAAATTCTGTCAACGTGTTCCGGATGATCTGTGCAATGGCTTTATTGTCGCCTGGCGCAATGGGACGAATGTTTATTTCCATATCTCAAATGTAAAGCTGATCAGATTGCAAATTAAGGAGCAAAAGTTTTTTCGGCCAGCAAGGCAAGATCAGTCCAGTTATGGCAGGGGCGTAGCGAGCCGAGACAGCGGGCGATTTCTGTATACACATCGGCGGCTGTGGCGCCGGATTTACGAAGCGATTGAATCGATGTGGCCCCTTCAGATTTGCTCATTTTTTCACCTCCTTTCTCGGTCAGAAGCGGGTGGTGGACAAACTGAACCTGCTGCAGGGGCTTAGAATCCAGCAGCGATGAAAGGTAAACCTGCGCCCAGGTCGAGGGCCATAAATCAACTCCTCTAACGATCAGGTCAACACCAAAATAATGGTCGTCAACTAAGGAAGCCAGTTGATAGGCAGGTACGCCATCTTTGCGGCGCACGGCAAAAAAGGCCATTTGTTCAGGAAGAGTACCTTTTATTTCGCCGCCTCCCAATCGATTTACCGAAAGCAGTTTTGCAGGCCGCGTGGCCAGCCGCCATTGCAACTGATCCTGTTGAAGGGGCAGATGTTTTTTGAGACAGGTGCCGGGATATCCTTTCAGGGAGCTGCCTGTTTCGGAACGAGAATTGGCCAGCTGCGATCTTGTACACTCGCATCCAAACAGCAAAGAAGCTTTTTGAAGTTCCTGCAAACTTTCCTCGTAGAGTTTAAGCCTTGTTTTTTGCGACCAGTTTTTGTTGAAATCGGCCGGATCCTGTGGACCCAACTGCCAGGGGATATCCAGAAATCGGAGGCTGGAAAAAATATCTTCCACAAATTCGTCCTGACTTCGCTCCCTGTCAAGGTCATCGATGCGTAGTAAAATCCTTGCACCTGTTTTTGCCGCAAAATGACAGGTAATTGCAAAGGATAAAATATTTCCAAGGTGCAAAAATCCGCTGGGAGTGGGTGCCAGTCGAGTCAATCGCCGCGCCGGTAAATTTTTTATGCTACGATAGCTAAGCATGAAGCAGCAAGTTACTTCGGGCGGCCCGTAACATAAAATCAAATATAATAACCCGGTAGCCGGCGGACTCTCCAGCAAAAAGGGCATTGCTTTGCGCAACAACTACCGGGTTTGTCCTAATCCTCGATTCTCTGAACACTGCCGGGTATCTATAACTGCCAGAAATCTGATACCAGGCTACGGAGAGTCCGCCGTTATCTTAAAAGGGAAGGGTTGGGTCGCCTTGTGCTGCGAAGTACTACGTATGACCGTTGTATCAGACAGTCGCAAAACGCCGGGGCGCCATACCGCTAACGTGAGCGTTGAGGGTCTTCTTCATCTGCATCGTCTTCGTCCACTTTAATCTCCAGCTTCCCACTCACCGCCCTAATCCTTATACGTGAGCCTGCATGAAAGCCCAGTCTTCCCAACCACAACCCGCTCAACCTTATTTCAGGTATTTGCGATTCTGAATTTTTGTTACACCTGATCTGCGATTGCACCCGAATGATGCGGTCAGGAATGACCTTATCTGATTCAGGGACTATATCCGTCCCTTTCTTTTTTTGATTCCTGCCTTGCGGTTTTGATTCATCCGCCTTTTTTCGGGTCGCGCCCAAATCGGGCTTCGTTGCCAGGTAAATGCCATATAGTGTATTCATATCATTCACTCATTTCCTGCATCGAAGCTACATTCGGCACAAAGGCCTTTCCAAAGGTATTTCCTCAGTATTTTTCTGTTTTTTTCTCCTACGCACAGGAGTTTTTGCACAAAAAAGCCGCGCCTATCAGGCGCGGCTCATATAAAGTTGGGAAAAGCGATAATCGGATCAGGCAACTGCTTTCTTAACCAGATCGGCGGCTTCACTCAAAAGGATGGCCGATTGAACTTTCAATCCACTTTCGTCGATTAGTTTTTTGGCCTCTTCCGCATTGGTCCCCTGCAGCCTGACAATAATGGGGATTTCAATATTGCCGAGGTTTTTGTAAGCTTCAATTACGCCGGCTGCAACCCTGTCGCACCGAACTATCCCACCAAAAATGTTGATCAGAATAGCTTTCACGGCAGGATCTTTCAAAATAATTTTGAACCCCGCTTCTACCGTTTGAGCATTGGCAGTGCCGCCCACATCCAGGAAGTTGGCAGGCTCGCCACCGCTCAGCTTGATCATATCCATTGTAGCCATGGCCAGTCCGGCTCCATTTACCATACAGCCCACATTGCCATCCAGCTTCACAAAGTTCAGATTGTATTTTCCTGCTTCAACTTCGGTAGGATCTTCTTCAGTTACATCGCGCAACGCAGCCAGGTCTGCATGGCGGGTCAGTGCGTTGTCGTCAAGATTCATTTTACAATCGACAGCAATGATTTTGTCATCAGCTGCCTTAAACAGCGGGTTGATCTCGAGCATCGAACAGTCGGCACCTACATAGGCATTATAGAGATTGGTCACAAACCGCACACAATTTTTGAACGCATCGCCGCTCAGGCCAAGATTGAAGGCAATTTTGCGGGCCTGAAAGGGCTGCAATCCACCTGATGGGTGAACCCACTCTTTAAATATTTTTTCAGGGGTATCATGTGCCACGTCTTCAATGTTCATACCACCCTCTGTACTGTACATGATCACATTCTGTCCCTTACTGCGATCCAGCAGAATCGACAGATAAAATTCTTTTCGTTCGCTGGGACCATCGTAGTACATGTCCTGTGCAACCAGCACCTTGTTAACTACCTTTCCGGCCGGACCGGTTTGAACGGTCACCAGTGTGCCGCCAAGCAGCTTACCCGCAAATTCCTGAATGTCTTCCAGCGATTTGGCCACTTTTACACCGTTAATGCCATTTTCTTTCACCGTTCCTTTTCCGCGACCTCCAGCATGAATCTGGGCCTTTACGACCGCAAACTTGCTTCCGGTTTGTGTTTTGATCTGACGGTATGCTTCTTCGGCTTCCTGCACGCTGGTACAGGCATATCCTTCCTGCACGGGTACATTGTATTTTTTAAGAACTTCCTTGGCCTGGTATTCGTGGAGATTCATACTGAAAAAAATTTCGGCGAAGATAAGCCTTCTATGCCATTTCCCCACGGCCTGAAAAAGCACAAATCGGCAGAAAGAAATAACTTGAGCGGACTCAGCAACACGGTTTCCGCCACAGCAAAGCACTATGAACATAACAACCACATCCAATTCTAATTTTCGGTTTTTTTTGACTGCCCTTATGGCTGGACTCCTTGCTTCAATCTTTTCCTGCGCGCCACGGGTAAGATTGTCGACTGCGTCAACCAGTGGCGCAGGTATCACCGCAACTGAATTTTTTCGAGAGGCAGCAGGCAAATCTGTTCAGGAACGTGATTCCATGGCCGTGGCGGCCATGCTGAACGGCAGTATACCAGCATTTTTGCAAAAACTGGTACCGGTTCATTTTGTGTACCAGGATTCCCTGGGTCAACTGCACCGGGTAGAAATCTGGGTAAGCTCCGACTACCTTTCCATTGGTAATAATCAGGACTGGGTGCGCCTCCCGCTTATGCCGGAGTCGGCACAAATTATCGCCGACAGCCTTGATTGTTTTTTACCCAGCCCGTCGCTGGTGGACCGTATTTATGAAGCGGCTGTAGTGAAACTGGAACCAGTACCCATTTACGCTCTTCGCGACAGTTTGCCGGTGTTCCGGCAGCACCACCTGATGATCGAAGGCCAGCGAAAAGGCCGTTCCGGATTGATCGCGGGAATAAAGAAGGATGTCGTTCGAAGCATCCGGTATTTCCAGTCGTCGCGCAGCAACAGGGTAGTTATATACGGTTGGCATTTGCCAGATGGGAAACCTATTCAACCTGTTTATGCAGGACATGTGAACTGGTACGTGGACTACAGTCACGGCATCCGTCTCATTTCGCAACGTATAAGGGTAGATGGAAAGTGGCGGCGGATGGAAGAACTGGTTGCCGACCCACTGCTTGCGGGTATTGTTTGCGATGGACAGCCCTGTATGATTTCCTACTAAGTCCTCGTAGGCCAGACCGTTTTTTTGACCGGCGTTCCGACTATCTTTGCAACACGCAAAACCAACAGCATGCAAATAGACCGAATGAAACAACTTCAGGAAACAGCCGCTTATCTGCGGCAACAATACAGCAGTACCCCCATAGTTGGAATTGTGTTGGGCAGCGGTTTGGGAAATTTTGTACGGGAGATTAAGGTAGAGAAAGAAGTACCCTATACCGACATTCCGCACTTTCCTGTTTCAACGGTTGAAGGCCATAGCGGCAAACTGATTTTTGGCGAACTGGCCGGGAAGAAGGTAGTGGCCATGGCCGGCAGGTTCCATTATTATGAAGGTTATAGTCCGCAGGATGTGGTACTGCCCATTCGGGTGATGCATTTGCTGGGTGTTAAATACCTGTTGCTGTCCAATGCGGCTGGTGCAGTGAATGCCAACTACAAGGTGGGCGATATTATGATGATACGGGACCATATCAGTTTTTTTACCCCTAACCCGCTTATCGGAAAAAATCTGCCTGAACTGGGTCCACGCTTCCCTGATATGAGTGAGCCCTACAGCAAACGACTGATCGAAAAAGCCAGGGCAATTGGTCAGAAAAATGGATATGACCTGAAGGAAGGAGTGTACGTAGCCGTAACGGGACCGACATTTGAAACCAGAGCAGAGTACCGCCTAATCCAGGCCGTGGGTGGCGATGTAGTAGGAATGAGCACCGTTCAGGAAAACATTGTGGCCGTGCACATGGGAATGGAGGTATTTGCGGCCAGCGTGGTAACTGATCTGGGGATTCGCGATGAAGAAAACAAGATCACTCATGAGGAGGTACTGGAAGCTGCGCGTGAAGCAGAACCCAAGCTGGCGGGGCTGTTTCGGGAACTAACTCAAGCTATTTAACAATTTCAATCAGATATAAAAGGTCCACTGCCGTATTTTGCGTGCACTTGTCGACTACTCCGGTAAATATTGGACTCTGGAACATGCATTTTAAAAGCGCCAAATTATTCAGCTCTGTATTCCTGCAAAAACTTCGGCCCGGTTTTGCCGCCTGGCTCCTGATCATTTTTTTTCTTGCCGGCGCCAATGAAATGAAAGCGCAGGAACAGATTTTGCGAAATGCAGGAGGCCGTATCCGACAAATGGGCAACCGTTTTGCCGGTGGTGCGAGCAACGATAGCCTCAAAAGAAGAGACGCCAACGAAGATTCCATCACGATTCGCTTCCGATACCTTGACTCCACCAGGATGTTGAGCTTTGATTCATCCATAAACGATTTTTCAAAACGTTTTCCGGTACCGGCAACTTATATCAACCTGGGAAACAACGGTACCGCCGCCCGAAATCTTTTGTTTGATCCCAGGCTGCAATCCGGCTGGGATCCCGGCTTTCATGCACTCGATATCTATTCATTACAAATGGACAAGGTTCGGTTCTTTACCACTACACGACCTTATACCGAGCTAAACTATCAGCTCGCTTCGCGCGCTGAACAGATCATCGATTTGCTGCATACACAAAACATTAAACCCAACTGGAACTTTTCGTTTCGATACCGGCTCATCAATAGCCCGGGATTCTTCAAAAACCAAAAATCGAATCACAATAACTACCTGTTCAGCTCCTGGTATCAGGGCGTCAAAAAGCGCTACAACGCTTATTTTGTTCTACTGGGCAACAAAATGCAAATAGGCGAGAACGGTGGAATACAGGACACAGCCGATTTTTTGAATGATCCTGTGTATCGTGATCGGTTCAATATTTTCACCAAGCTCGGTGGTGATCCGGTATACGGCTCCAACTTTTTTTCAACTGATGTGGGCACCGGTAACCGGTATAATCAATTTTCCGCCCTTTTGCGCCAGCAATATGATTTGGGCAGAAAAGATTCAATTGTAACGGACTCCACCATTATTCCGCTGTTTTATCCAAGGCTTCGTTTCGAACATACATTCCGGTTCTCTCAGAATAAATATAAGTTCAGGGATTATTTAGCTGATTCCGTTTACTATCAGGATAAGTACCAGCAAACTCTGGCTGATGCGAATGACAGCTTTGTTGTGCAGGACAAATGGCGCGAGATTTACAACGACTTTTCCATCATTCAGTTTCCGGATCCCAAAAATCAGCAGCAGTTTTTCAAAGTGGGTGCGTCGCTTCAGCTGTTGCAGCTGTCTAATTCCAGAGGCAGCAACAATTTTGCGAATACCTGGGGTCATGCAGAATACCGGAATAGAACCAGGAACGGCAAATGGGATATGGTGGTGTACGGCGATCTTTATTTTACCGGCCTCAATGCCGGCGACTACCGTGCATCGGCCACGCTGCAACGACTGGTAGGTAAAAGAAATGGTTTCGTAAAAATAGGAGCCGACAATATCAACCGTCGTCCGGCATTCAGCTTCGACGATCGAAGTGAATTTTACTTTATGTCGCAGGCTTCGGACTTGAGGAAGGAGAATATTATTCACCTGCATGGCACCTTGTATCAACCTTCGCTTCAGCTTACACTGGCTGGTCATTACTACCTAATTACCAATTACAGCTATCTGCGTAATTTTTACGAATGGGCACAGGAGGGCACCGCATTTAATGTGCTGAGGATTGAAGCCCAGAAAACGTTCAACCTGGGTCGTTCCTGGAAATGGCATGCCGATGTCTATTTTCAACAACGGATTGGCAATGGTCCGCTGAATTTGCCTGGCATCTTCACAAGACACAGGATTGGTTACGAAGGGTCACTTGGATTCAAGAATCTCGACATTGCATTCGGTTTGGAAGGTCGCTATCATACTGCCTACAAGGCCGACGACTATTCGCCGATTATGGGCAGCTTTCAATACCAGGATACTACCAGTATTAAAAACCAGTTGCCCCATATTGCTGGTTACCTGCATTTTCGGATCAGGAGTTTCAAAATGTATATTAGGGCAGAAAACCTCAATACTGCCCGCCTCAACGATGGATTCGGCTTCACCAACAATATTGTTGAAACACCCGGCTATCCCTATCCGGGCATGATTCTGCGATTTGGCATTTACTGGAGCTTTGTAAATTGATAATGAGCGCATTCTGCAGAAGAAATGTTAAGATTGAGGAGAATCATTTTAGATTATCCCAATCATTTCTATCTTTGTTCTGTTCATGATAAAACCCATCATAGCCATATGGATGCTTGTTTACCTCGCTGTTAGTACCGGCGTGATGGTGAATTATCATTTTTGCATGAACCGCCTCGCTTCAACACAGTTCTATGCCGAGGCGAGCAAGACCTGCCCCAAATGCGGTATGCACATCGACGTATCGCATGGTTGCTGCCGCGACGAGGTGAAGATCGTCAAGATGGAGAATGATCAGCCCCTGACTCATTGGGTTGAATGGCGGATAGCATCTCCCGAATTGGCAGTTCCCTTATGGGCTGAATACACTCACGATTTGTCTGGCGATAACGCGGAGCAGCTCCTCGCTACCGATACATCGCCGCCACCGTTACACCGACAGGATACCTATCTGCAAAACTGCGTTTTCAGGATTTGATACCAGCCGATTCTTGATGCGACTGTTCTATACAACAGTTCTGAAGTAATTGGTATCATAACATTTTACATTCTTAATTATCAATCATGAAAACGTTGAAAATAGTTTCTCTGGCGCTCTGCTGCGCCCTCTTCACCATACCCGGCATTGCACAAAAAACATCAACCGAATCAGTAGCTGTTTCCGGCAACTGTGGTATGTGTAAAACCACCATTGAAAAAGCCGCTAAAAAAGCTGGAGCCAGCGAAGCCAGTTGGGATATGGACGGCAAAAAGCTGACCGTTACTTATGCCGCCGGCAAAACAGATCTTGCCAGCATCCAACAGGCAGTGGCTGCCGCTGGTTACGATACCCGAGACGTGAAGGCCAGCGATGAGGCATACAACAAATTACACGCTTGTTGTAAATACGACCGCGCTTCGGCTGCCAGCAACTCTGCCATGCACTGCCAGGCCGATTGCAAAATGAAAGATGGCAAATGCCAGGACATGGAAGCCTGCAAGGCCAAAGGCTGCTGCAAAGATGAGGAAGCCTGCAAGGCCAAGGGCTGCTGCCAGGCCAAAGAAGGCGCCTCCTGCTGCACCGACGGTAAACAGGCAGGTCACGATAGCAAGACCTGCACCAAAGATTGCTGTAAGAAAGCCTGATTTTTTTTCGTAACTTATAATTCTGACTGGCCGGCGCTGCCGGTCAGTCGGAATTATCTTTAATTGACAACTATGAAGAAGTGTCTTATAGGGATCTGCATGCTATTTATTTCAGTATGGGCTCCCGCACAAATTTTTTCTAAAGCATCGCTGCAGGCAACCGGATTAACCTGCGCCCTTTGCAGCAATGCCATCAATAAAGCGCTATTAGCCCTGCCCTTTGTGGAATCGGTGAAGTCCGACATCAAGTCGTCGTCGTTTGTGATGACGTTTAAATCAGACAAGGAAGTTGTTATAGACGACATCAAGCAGGCTGTGGAAGACGCAGGGTTTTCTGTAGGCAGGCTCGAGATGACTGCACAGCTCTCACAGCTCGAGTTAGACAAGGAAAGTCATGTCAAAATAGGAAATGACCAATTCCATTTTTTAAATAACAAACATCAGCAATTAAATGGCGAATACACGCTCGTACTGGCCGACAAAGGGTTTTTGACTGCGAAGGCGTTTAAAAAGCTGAGTGCGCAATACAAGAATGAATGTGTAAAGACTGGCAAAACAGCCGACTGCTGTTTAACAGATAAGGTGGAGCCTGGCTCGCGAGTCTATCATGTTACGATCTGACCGATCAGATAAAACTACAATGAAGTGAAAAAAACTATTATTCTGCTGGCAATATGCATGTTTTCCGTCTCTGGTACGGTGTTCGCTCAGTCGGAAATTGCCAATATAACTGACCCGCGATTGCAGGTGCGGCTTCCGGATGTCAATGGCGACAGCATCAGCCTTTCCTCTCTGAAAGGAAAAGTGGTGTTGCTCGATTTTTGGGCAAGCTGGTGCCTGCCCTGTAGAGCAGCTAATAAGAAGCTGGTGAAACTGTATGCCAAATATAGAGCGCAGGGTTTCGAAATATTTGGCGTATCGGTTGATGAGAGCAAGGCTGCCTGGAAAAAAGCCATTTCCAAAGATAAGATCACCTGGATGCAGGTGAATGACGATGGAGGAAATATGGGCAAGACCATTACGGACTGGAATGTGACCGTTATACCAACATCATTCCTCATCAATAAGAAAGGCGATGTGGTGGCGATTGATGCAACCGGGCGCGAGCTGGAAGAGCTGATCCGCAAGCTGCTGGCAGAATAGGCATAAAATCCTGTTTACAAAAATGAAACAAGCTCTTTTGCTGAGCTTCTGCTTTATTTCTCTAACGGCAGCAGCTCAGGAATTATATGTATTTACCGAACCGGCATCGAATGTGCCGGCAAGGTCAATGAATCTGCGCCTTGCTACGCAACAAATACGGTCTCAGGCACCTTATTACAGGAACATGCAACGGTGGATGCCGTCGGTGTCGCTGGGTCTTTCCGCCAAATGGATGTTGAGCGCAGGTTTAAGTTTTGCAGATATGCATACCAACAAGTTCCGCTGGGAATCGGTATGGCTATATGGTAAGTATCGGTTTTTTTCGAACGATGATCTTCACAGTCATTTTCGACTAGCTGCCTTTGCTGACCTTGCTTACACTCGCAGTCCGTTTCATTTCGACGAAGTGAATTTGCAGGGCGACAAAGATGGAGCACAGCTGGGCCTGGTAGCTACCCAACTCTGGCACAAACTGGCCCTGTCGGGTAGTGTCAGCCATACTCAGGTGCTTCACCGCTCGCGAACCGATAAGGTCCTGTATCTGCCTCCGCGCACTTATCAAACACTCAACTATACGTTTTCAGCCGGGTATTTGCTTTTACCGAAGCAATACAGCAACTACCGACAAACCAACCTTAATTTGTACTGTGAATGGCTGGCGCAGCAATCGCTGGATCAGGGCAGCCATTATATTGATATGGCTCCTGCTATCCAATTGATTTTCAACAGCACTACCAAGGTGAACCTGGGTTATCGCTTCCAACTCAGCGGAACCATGGACAGGATGGCGCGCAATAGCTGGCTGCTCTCAGCTGAATACAGCCTGCTGGGACTTTTTCAACGTAGCAAAAAGTAAGATTTGAAACGATAGTGTAAAAATTGGGGTGAATAACTCGCCGCCAATTGTTATATTTGTCTAAATTAAATTTTAGGCTTGTCTAAAAATTAATTTAGACAAATATAATTTTATGAAGGGTCGTTTACTCACCGCGCTGGTTCTGCTATGTGGCAGCTATTGTTTTGCGCAGACAAGCGTGCGCCTGCAGGTACGCGATGTACAGAGCGGACAGGCTTTGCCGGGTGCTGTTGCCAGCAATGCCGACAGCAGTGTTCACATAGTAGCAGATGGGCGGGGAGTGCTTCAAATTCAGGAAAAAGACTTGGTGAATGCCTGGTCTGTTCAGGCGTTGGGTTATCATACACAGCAATGGCAGTGGAGCGGACATTCGCCTAATGTCACTATTCACCTGGTTCCATTACAGAAAGAAATGGAAGCCGTAGTGATAAGCGGTACTCTCCGACCTGTGAGTAAGCTCGAGAGTCCGGTGGCAGTGGAGGTTTACCAGTCAGCGTTCTTTAAAAAGAATCCGGCTCCCAGTTTGTTTGAGTCAATGCAGCAGGTCAATGGCGTGCGCCCTCAATTGAACTGCAGCGTCTGTAATACGGGCGATATTCATATAAACGGACTGGAAGGCCCATACACAATGATCACCATCGACGGTATGCCCATCGTGAGCAGTCTGGGTTCGGTATACGGATTATTTGGTATTCCCACTCAATTGATCGATCGGGTAGAGATTGTGAAAGGTCCTGCATCCGGACTTTATGGGCCGGAGGCAATTGGTGGATTGATCAATGTTATTACGAAGGAACCGGGAAAAGCTCCTCGTCTTGCAGTTAATCTCAACAGTACAAGCTGGCAGGAACATAACCTTGACCTGGGGATACGCTGGAAAATTGGGAAGAAGGCAGATGTACTAACTGGCGTGGATTATTTCCGTTATCAGCATCCGATCGATCGAAATGATGATCGGTTCACCGACGTTACCCTGCAGCATCGTATTTCTATTTTTCAAAAATTACAGCTGAAGAGGAGAGAGGGGAGAGTGTTTTCTCTTGCTGCCCGCTATTTCTACGAAGATCGCTGGGGTGGTGAAATGAACTGGAAGCCGGAATTGCGGGGTAGTGATAGTGTGTACGGCGAAAGCATCTACACCCGCCGTTGGGAACTGATTGGCCGCTATCAGCTTCCGGTAAAGGGAAACTGGAACCTGTCGTTTTCTGCCACATCGCATCAACAAAACAGTTGGTATGGCACCACTCCTTATATGGGTGACCAGCGCGTGGGATTTGCACAGTTAGTTTGGCAGCCGAAAAGCCGGATGCGGCACAACTGGTTGATTGGTGCGGCCCTTCGATATAATTATTACGACGACAACAGCACAGCAACCCTCGACACGTTCTCGAAAAAGAACCGACCAGATCGCCAGGCCGTGCCGGGCTTATTTATCCAGGACGAATGGAAGCCCGGCGAGAAGCATAGTTTCCTATTTGGATCGCGACTTGACTATCATCCTACACACGGAACTATTTATACGCCCAGGTTTGCCTGGAAATGGAAAACAGGAGCAGGCTCGGTTTTTCGCCTGAATGCGGGAACAGGTTTCAGGGTAGTTAATTTGTTTACAGAAGACCATGCAGCCCTCACGGGCGCTCGTGTGGTGGAAATAAAGGAGGAACTGCAGCCGGAGAAAAGTTACAATATCAATCTCAACTTTGCTGAGCAACGGCAGTTGGGATCCTGGTCAATTCAATGGGATGTGAGTGCATGGTACTCCCATTTTCGGAATCAGATCATAGCCGATTACGACACCGATCCTCAAAAGATTATTTATGACAACCTGGAAGGCCATGCCCGTAGTTCCGGCGTGAGCCTGAATACTAACGTGCAGATCGGACATCGATTGCGCTGGATGCTGGGGGCGACATGGCAGGATGTTCGTAAAAAAGAAAAAGATGAACCATTAACTCGCCCTGTGCTCACGGAACGCTGGTCGGCAGTGTGGCAGATCGGGTATACATTTACAGATCTAGGCCTTGTTATTGACTATACCGGTAATATCTATGGCCCCATGCGTTTGCCATTGCTGTCGCCACTCGATCCGCGCCCGGCATATTCGCCGGTTTGGAGTATCCAGAATATTCAGCTCACGAAACGTGTTTCACCAGACCTTGAATTTTTCGGAGGCGTCAAGAATCTACTAAACTGGACAGCAGCCAGGTCGGTACCGTTCCTGATTGCCCGATCCAACGATCCATTCGACAAGGAAGTGGAGTGGGATGCCAATGGTCAGGCCGTTCCGACTCCGGGCAATCCATACGGTTTGAGCTTTGATCCCTCCTATGTATATGCTCCCAATCAGGGAATCAGATTTTTTGGAGGGTTGAGATGGACTGTGCGATAAGTCATACTTTTTTTAATTTCGGTTCCCTATCTTTAAGCCGTGAAACGCTTTTTGGGAATACTGGCCGTTACGGTATATATGCTCAGCTTCGCAGAGCTGCATAACCTTTTGCGGATTCCTGTATTGATTGCTCATCTGGAAGAGCATCAGCAAAAAGACCCCGGGTTTACTATTTGGGCGTTCCTTGAAGAACATTATATCGGCCCCATGGTCGTGGACGAGGATTACGATCGCGATCAACAACTGCCTTTTCGTGACGCGGCCTGTTGCGTGGTGGCGCTTCATTATTCATGCGAATGTAATAGTACGGCTTTCGAGCTCTACGAGGCCGAACCCCCATCTATAGAATTTCAACTTTACCGGGATCGCAGCAAGACCCTACTGGCTGCGGCCGACTTTTTCCAGCCTCCCCGGTTTGCCTGAGACAATAGAAAACCTATTTGTTAAGGCATAAATTTCTTTACATGCTGAATGCTATTATTCGCTTTTCCGTGAGGAACAAGCTGATTATTGGCTTGTGCACACTGGCTTTACTGGTGCTGGGGGTGCTTGAGCTGAGAAAATTACCAATTGATGCCTTGCCTGATATTACCAGCAATCAGGTACAGGTAATTACCGTGTCGCCAACTTTGGCGGCACCTGAAGTAGAACGACTGGTAACATTTCCGATTGAGCAGGTAACTGCCAATATTCCCGGCCGAAAAGAAATGCGCTCCATTTCCCGATTTGGGCTGTCGGTAGTTACCATTGTTTATGATGACGATACAGATATCTACTGGGCACGGCAACAGGTGGCAGAACGCATTAATCAGGTGCGTGAACAAATTCCTGCTACAGCGGGCCGGCCCGAGCTGGCACCGGTAACCACAGGGCTGGGCGAAGTATATCAATATATCATACGTCCCAAAAAAGGGTACGAAGGCAAGTACGATTTAACCGAGTTGCGTAGTATTCAGGATTGGATTGTTCGGCGACAACTGCTGGGGACAGAGGGCGTAGCAGATGTGAGCAGCTTCGGAGGTTTTTTGAAACAGTACGAGGTGGCCATCATACCCTCGCGACTGAAAGCAATGAATGTTACGCTGAGCGATCTGTTTACCGCTCTTGAAAAGAATAATCAGAATTCCGGCGGTGCGTATATAGAAAAGGGCCCGAACGCACTTTTTATCCGCACCGAGGGCCTGGCTACGAAAATTGCAGATATCCAAAAAATTGTCGTAAAGTACACCGATGGCGGCATACCTGTTTATGTGCGGGATGTGGCAGAAGTTCGTATTGGTCACGCCATACGCTATGGTGCCATGACCTACAGCGATAAAGGGGAAGTGGCCGGTGCGGTTGTTCTGATGTTGAAAGGGGCCAATGCCTCGGAAGTAGTGAAGAATGTGGAGAAAAGGGTAGCCGAAATCAAAAAGACGCTGCCAGAGGGAGTAATCCTGGATGTGTTTTATAACCGTACCAAAATGGTCGATAATGCCATGAGTACGGTAAAGAAGAACCTGCTGGAGGGGGCATTGATCGTAATAATAGTACTGGTACTATTTCTGGGCAATCTGAGGGCGGGCCTGATTGTAGCTTCGGTGATTCCGCTGGCCATGCTTTTCGCAATTATCGGCATGAACATTTTTGGCGTAACCGGCAACCTGATGAGCCTGGGAGCACTCGATTTCGGATTGATTGTAGACGGTGCAGTGATCATTGTAGAAGCCGTATTGCATCAGATTATGATTGCCTCCGTTCAAAAACGTCTTACAGCCGGCGAAATGGACAGGGAAGTACAGCAGTCTGCATCGCGAATGATGAATGCTGCGGTGTTTGGACAGGTGATCATACTCATCGTATACTTACCCATCCTCACTCTGACAGGCATTGAAGGAAAAATGTTTCGACCGATGGCACAGACCGTTTCCTTTGCATTGATTGGAGCATTCATTCTTTCGCTCACTTACGTGCCGATGATGTCGGCCCTCTTGTTGGGCAAAAATATTTCACATAAGAAGACTCTTGCCGACCGGCTGATGGATTTCTTAAATCGAATTTATCGAAAGCTGCTGCAGGCATCGTTGTTAAGACCTGCCGCCGTGTTGTTGTCGGCCGGAATTGCCTTGCTGTTTTCTTTGTTTTTGGCTTCCCGCCTGGGAGGCGAATTTATACCCGAACTACAGGAGGGCGACTTCGCAGTAGACGCGCGCATTCGGACAGGGAGTTCGTTGACCGAAACGATTGAAACCACTCAGAAAGCTGTTCGTATTTTGGAAGAACGCTTTCCAGAAATAGAAAAAGTGGTAACAAGAGTTGGAGCCAGTGAAATTCCCACCGACCCTATGCCGCTTGAAATGACTGATATCATTATATCATTAAAGCCATTGGATCAATGGAAGTCGGCGTCGAGCTTTGATGAGCTGGCCGATACTATGAGCAGAGCGCTGACAAATATTCCCGGACTTACTGCCGGCTTCCAGTTTCCTGTTCAAATGCGTTTTAATGAACTTATCAGCGGCGCCCGGCAGGATATAGTTTGCAAGATTTTTGGAGAAAATCTGGATAGCCTTGCGCTGTACGCCCAGAAGCTTGGAAATGTGATACACAATGTAAAAGGCGCCACCGACCTGTACGTGGAAGCTGTAACCGGTTTACCTCAGATAGTAGTTGAATTCAATCGCGATGCTTTGGCCATACACAAACTGACAGTGGAAGAAGTAAATCGCGTAATCCGTGCCTCGTTTGCAGGGGAGGTAGCTGGTACGGTATATGAAAATGAGCGTCGTTATGATCTGGTAGTGCGACTGGATAATCAACTTCGCCAGGATATTCAGGATGTACAGCAGTTGTTGATTCCTACACAAACAGGATTGCAAATACCATTGTATCAGTTGGCCAGCGTTGAGGTGAGCGAAGGTCCTAACCAGATTCAGCGCGAAGACGCACGGAGACGAATCATTGTTGGCTTCAATGTTCGGGGTCGCGATGTAGAGTCGGTGGTGAATGAACTGGATGAACGGGTCAGAAAGGAAATAAAATTTCCGGCTGGTTATGCAGTACAATATGGGGGCCAGTTTGAAAATCTGGTAGAAGCGCGTGACCGGTTAATGATCGCGGTACCAGCAGCTTTGTTGCTGATTTTAACACTATTGTATTTTGCATTCGGCTCAATTCGTTTTGGCTTGCTGATCTTTTCTGCCATTCCCCTGTCTGCCATTGGGGGTGTTCTGGCCCTATGGATAAGAGGCATGCCTTTCAGTATCTCAGCAGGTGTTGGTTTTATTGCCTTGTTTGGGGTTGCTGTGTTGAATGGCATAGTACTGATTACCGAGTTTAATCGGATACGTGCAATAAAAAAATCAGAACCTGTAAAAGATGTTATTATGGAAGGCACTTATATGCGGCTTAGGCCGGTGCTGATGACCGCTGCAGTTGCTTCGTTAGGATTTCTGCCAATGGCCTTAAGTCATGGACCTGGCGCCGAAGTGCAGCGACCGCTGGCAACAGTAGTGATTGGGGGATTGATAACAGCAACCTTCCTCACGCTGGTGGTATTGCCAGTTTTATACCAATGGATGGAAAGCCCACGGAAAAAGAGAAATCGGAAAAGGGCCGCTCCCCTGGCATTAATGTTATTTGTTCTTTTCAATGTTAATGATCTGGTTGCACAACAACCACGAACGCTGGCAGAGTTATTCGCTGCTTCTGATAGTGCGAACCTGCAGCTAAAAGCCTGGCGAACCGAAGAAAAGTATTGGGCTGAACTTAGTAGTGCGTCCTTTGATCCGGGAGCCACTCAGGTTACAGCAGAGTACGGGCAAATAAACAGCGTTAAAAACGACAATCGATTTTTTATTAACCAGTCATTTTCTCTCCCCACTGTGTATCGCCGCCAACAAGCCTTGCAAAAAGCCGGCTACGAATTGCAGAAGCGGTTTACTGTTTGGAAAAAGCTGGACATTGAGAAAGAGCTGGCCCTTGCATACTATCAACTGGTCGATCTGTCGGAGCGCAGAAAAATTCTCCATCGCCTCGACAGTATTTACCGACGTTTTTCCGACGCGGCAGCACTCAGGTTGAAATCGGGAGAAACTAACACACTCGAAGCCAGTTCGGCCGAAATGGCACTTCAGCAGTTGCTTTTACAACAGCAGGCACTGGAGGCCGACTATAAAATAGTTCAGCAGAAGTTGCAATGGCTGACCCAGCGTAACGAACGGATTGAACCATTATATCAATCGGCAAAAAAGAGTGGCAGTGTGGTCGATGAAATGCCTGGCGACAGCTCTGCACATCCGCAAATGGATTGGTTCAGGATGCAGGAAGAACAATCGCGGCGTTCTACTGATATCGAACGTTCAAAACTGTTGCCTAACTTTTCGATCGGTTATTCTAATCAATCGATTATTGGTTTTCAAAAAACGGATGCAACGAACGAAACTTACTTCGGCCCTTCCAGGCGCTTCAGCGTGGTCAGTCTATCAATGGGCATACCTATTTTCAACAAAGTTACCCGTAGTCGTATTCGGGCCGCTCAGGCAAAGGAAGATGTAGCCCGTTTGGAAACAGCTGCTGCTACCGCCAGCTTGCAAAATCAACGCTGGCAGGCACAGGAGGAGTTTGGTAAATGGAAACAGCAGGTACAGTTTCACGAAGTCAGCGGACAACAGCGTGCCAGGCTCCTGATGTATCATGCTGACGAGGCGTTTCGCGCAGGAGAAATCAATTATCTCGAATGGTCAGTACTGGTCGGTCAATCTGCCCAACTTCA
Organism: Chitinophagaceae bacterium; assembly: GCA_046297935.1. Lineage (GTDB taxonomy): Bacteria > Bacteroidota > Bacteroidia > Chitinophagales > Chitinophagaceae > CAYMZZ01. The sequence goes on along the minus strand of JBKBHA010000006.1, from coordinate 39,712 downwards.
ATTGAATTATGCTGATGCACTGGCGGGTTACAACCGTTCCCTGATCGAACTGGAATATTTAAACGGAAAAATTTTACCATGAAACGTATTTATTTAATCATAATAGCATTTCAACTGTTCGCTGCATGTGGATCCAACAAATCGGAATCCGAAGAAGCATCGCCGGCAGAAGTAAAACAGGTTACACTGACACCAGAGCAAATCAGAACAGCTGGTATAGAGATAGACAGCATTCGGCGAAAGACACTCTACACTGAGCTAAAAGTGAATGGAATGGTGGACGTGCCTCCTCAAAATATTGTATCAATCAGTTTCCCGCTTGGCGGCTATCTGAAGTCAACTCAGTTATTGCCAGGTTCGCATGTGAACAAAGGGGAGGTAATAGGTATTATGGAGGATCCGGCACTGGTGCAGTTGCAACAGGATTACCTGATGGCCAGTGCGCGACTTAAGTTTCTACAGCAGGATCTGGATCGGCAGAAATTGTTGAACGAGAATAAAGTCAGTGCCGACAAGATCCTTCAACAGGCTGAATCCGATTTCACCGCGCAAAAAGTACTGGTGAAAGGGTATTCGGAAAAGCTGCGGCTTATAGGTGTGCAACCCGAAAAGTTAAGCGAAGAATCGATCTCCCGAAGCGTCCCCATTCGTTCACCAATCAACGGATTTGTGTCGAAAGTAAATGTAAACATTGGTAAGTATGTAAATCCGGCCGATGTACTGTTTGAATTGATTAACCCCGATGATATGCATGCGGCATTGACTGTATTTGAAAAAGATATTGCACTTGTAAAGCCGAAGCAACACGTGCTGGTGACATTCGTAGATGAACCAGGTCGTGAGTATGAATGCGAAGTGTTGCTCGTTACCAGGAATGTTGACGACAATAGAAGTGCGTTGGTCCATTGCCATTTCGAAACTCAACCTGACCGTCTATTACCAGGAATGTTTTTGAATGCTCGCATCAAAGTTGGACGTACCGACGCCTGGGCACTCCCCTCTGCATCAGTAGTGCGGTTCGAAAATCAACACTACCTGATTGAGGCAACAAGCAATAATCAGTTTGAACTGCTTCAGGTAGACACCGGCACTGAAGAGGACGGTTGGACCCAAATAAAAGCGAGCGGTGACGAACTGGCAGGCCGCCGTTTCATTGTCAGTAATCCCTATCCGGTATTGTCGATGCTGAAAGGTGGAGGGGAGGAAGAATGATATGGCGCCTTCGGCGAATGTGCAAGTGTGGAAATGTGGAAATGTGCAAATGTGCAAATGTGCAAATGTGGAAATGTGCAAGTATGCAAATTACTGAATTATCCGATTCCCAAATTTAATTTGCACATTTTCACATTTTCACATTTGCACATTTGTATCTCCCTTATTTTTGCCGCCCCAAAGATTCGCCTTATGGAGATAAAATACTTACAACATATTGCAGGACAGCTTTCGCTGTCGCTCAAGCAGATCAACAATATATTTGACCTTCACAGCGAGGGTAGCACCATTCCGTTTATTGCGCGGTATAGAAAAGAGGCTACCGGCAACCTCGACGAGGTGGTGATCACTTCGGTAATTGATCAGATTAAATATTTCACGGAGCTTGAAAAGCGAAAGGAAACCGTTTTAAAGACTATAGAAGACGCAGGTAAGCTGACTCCCGAGCTGAAAAAAAGAATTACTGACTGCGTGAATGCTACGGAGTTAGAGGATATATACCTTCCCTACAAGCCGAAGCGGAAAACAAAAGCTTCGGTGGCCATAGAAAAAGGGCTGGAGCCGTTGGCAACCCTGCTGTTTGAGCAGGGTGATACCGATCCTGAGCAGGCGGCTGCAGGATTTATTAGTGAACAGGTAAAGGATTCTTCAGAAGCATTACAGGGTGCCCGCGATATTATGGCCGAATGGATTGCTGAAAATGAAATTGCGCGTAATTCAATCCGTAAACTGTTTACCGAGGAGGCACGCCTCAGCAGCCGGGTGTTGAATAGCAAAAAAGAGGAAGCCGATGCACAGAAGTATCGTGATTATTTTGAGTTTAGCGAACCACTTGCTGACAGTCCATCACACCGCATACTGGCTATTCGCCGCGGTGAAAAAGAAGGTTTCCTGATTATGGATATCAACGTGGAAAAGGAAGCCGCCGTTGAGGAATTGAAAAGAAAATTTCTGAAAGCCTCCAATAAGGCTGCCGCTCAGGTGGCCCAGGCGCTGGAAGATTCATTTACCAGGTTGTTGAAACCATCTATTGAAACTGAATTCAGACTCGCGAGTAAGTCCAGGGCCGACGAAGAGGCCATCCGCGTGTTTGCCGAAAATCTCCGGCAGTTGTTGCTGGCGTCGCCCTTGGGCAATAAAAGGATATTAGCAGTTGATCCAGGTTTTCGCACAGGCTGCAAACTGGTTTGTCTCGACGAGCATGGAGGCTTTCTCGAATATCAAACCATCTTTCCACATCCACCACAGAACGATCGACGGGGAGCTGAACTCACCATTCGTGAACTGGTACAACGTCATAGGATAGAAGCCATTGGTTATGGCAATGGTACAGCGAGTAAGGAAACCGATCAGCTGTTGCGAGGCATTAGTTTTGAAAATCCTGTGTCAATCTTCATGGTCAACGAAAGCGGTGCTTCCATTTATTCGGCCAGCGAAGTGGCGCGGGAGGAGTTTCCCGATGAGGATGTGACTGTGCGGGGTGCCATTAGTATTGGCCGCCGCTTGCTTGATCCGCTGAGCGAACTGGTAAAGATTGATGCTAAAAGCATTGGAGTAGGGCAGTATCAGCATGACGTTAATCAGAACCGCCTGAAAGAAGCGCTCGATCAGGTAGTGGAAAGCTGCGTGAACTATGTAGGGGTTGATCTGAACACCGCCAGCAAGCACTTGCTCACTTATGTATCGGGTTTAAACGCAACGGTTGCGAAAAATATAGTTGAATACCGTTCCAAAAACGGTGGCTTCAGAAGCCGGGAAGAGTTGAAGAAAGTGCCGATGCTTGGGCCAAAAGCTTTTGAACAGTGTGCGGGCTTTTTGCGTGTCGCTGGTTCCGACAACCCGCTCGACAACTCCGCCGTTCACCCTGAAAGTTATCATGTGGTACAGGCCATGGCCGACCACGTGAAAAGTTCGGTAGCTGACCTGATTCGAAACGCAGAAATGCGAAAGCAAATTCGTGCGAAAGAATTTGTAACAGAATCCATTGGCGAGTTTACGATTGATGATATTCTGAAAGAACTCGAAAAGCCGGGTCGTGATCCCCGAGCTGCGATTGAAGAGTTTCGGTTTGCGGAGGGCATCAGTAGCATGGAAGACCTAAAGCCCGGCATTCAGATTCCTGGTATCGTTACCAACATCACGAACTTTGGAGCTTTTGTGGATGTAGGCGTGAAGCAGGATGGGTTGGTTCACATTTCTCACCTTAGCAACAGATACGTGGCAGATCCAAATGAGGTGGTGAAACTGGGACAAAAAGTAATGGCTACTGTGCTGGAAGTGGACATCGCTCGGAAACGAATTGCTCTTTCGCTGAAAGATCAAGGCGGTGTAGCGTCTGCTCCGTCGGCTTCGGGTCGGAAGCCTGCTGGCAAATCCATACAAAACAGGAAGCCGGAGACACTGAATCCTTTTCAGGCAAAACTGATGGAACTGAAAAAGAATTTCAAAGACTAGCGGTAATCTTCACGAACCGGAGCAAATACATCGAGTACACGACAGTTGACATGGGCAGTGGCACCGTGCGGCACATTGGAGGGTATTACATAACTCATGCCTGCTTTCAGTGTAAGCTGTTCGTCGCCGATGGTCATGTCCAGTTCGCCTTCCAGAATAAAGGTTATTTGTTCATGAGGGTGGCTATGCATCGAAAGGCTGCTGCCTGCAACGATATCTACCACGCCGAGTGTCATTGACTCGCCGTGTATATACCTGCCAGTAAGGCCCGGAGCCAGTTGCTTGCCGGCATGTTCAGCCAGCGGAAGAATAGTACGCGTCATCGTTGATGTATAAATGATTGGTAGTCGGAAATTTTCATTTAAGGCGCGGGTTCAAAGTAACAAAGACTGCCACCAACCCACTCTTTGTCTTTATTGTACCGCACACCAATCATTTTGCCTTTGCTGAGGCGCGATAGATTGTTGGCGGGGGTGGGGCGATCGGCCGCGTCGGGCCAAAAGTAAAAGACCCGTATTTCTGCCTTGGCAGGTTCGTCAGGTGTTTCAATCACATCGGCATAAGTTACCTTTCGCTGCAGTATCCAGTTTTCCGGATCCTTTACGTTTTTGATGTCGTCGGGATTAACATCAATAACCACGCCCTGGCCGGCAAAGGAGAAGAGGGGCTTCAGTACATAGTTTTCCAGATCCTGCGGAATTTCCTTCAATTCACTCAGGAAGCTGGTAAACGGTACATAAGGATGCCGGATCAACGGAAGTGTGTATTTGCTTATTCGATAAAACCAGGCCGGGTGTGGACACCATTCAACGTCTATTTCATCGAAGAAAATTTTTCCCTTTTCCTGAACTTCGGCTGACTGCTGGTAGAGGTCGTCGAAAATAACTCTGTTGTATATGCGTTTAACCGAGGTCTTTTTACCATCATTCAGGTAAAACAATTTATTTCCCTCGCGGATCAATTCGGTAATGCAAACCGGTTTAATTCCGGTAATATCCTGCGTACAATAGAAATCAATCCTGGTTTTTTGTTCATGCGGCAGAATTTCCAGCAGTATAACATGCTCCGGATTATGTGCGCCAAGGATCATTTGGCGTAAGGCCTGACTATAACTTTCTTTATTGTGTCCTCCAAGGTAAGCGCTAAAGCCATCAGGTACCGGAAAATGCTTTCTGTAAATATCATCCAACAATACCTGGTACGCAAACAGCGAGGGGAAGCCCTGCATTTCGATTAACTGAGGCTCCAGATCACCCTCGGCATTTTTGCAAATACCAAAATCAAAAGCAATGCACTGGGGTTTGCCGATCGAGCCTGGCACCTGCAGGTTAGCAGGAATGGCGCGATCCGTTTGAGGAATAAATGCCGGATCGAGTATGCGGTCAACAATATGCTCACAGGCATCCAGCATTTTCTGCTGAAACGAATAGGGTACAAACACTGCTGTTTCTGCTACCCGAAACTCGATTGCTCCAGGATGAACCTGCATCAGCTCGTGAAGAAAAGACTGATATGCAGCTTGTGTGAACTGTTGGTTATGTTGATGGCGAATGAAAGGTATCATGTGCTTTTGGCGCTTTTCGTTTACGCAATGTCGCAACCTGTAGCCTGCATGAAAGATAAGAAAATCGGTAGTTCTGCCGAGCAGAAAAAATAAAGACCCGGCCATCGGTCAGGTCTTTATTTATCTTCAGGCAGGACAAAGATCGCCCACCGCCTGATTGAGAAAATTGGGTAAAATATGAGAATAGGTCCAGAGAATTTTATCGGGGTCTTCCAGGTGTGAAAGCATGCTGTTCAATTTTTCTTCACCATGGTTTTCGATGATGGTTTTCCTTTTGTCGTCGCGACGCAGATACATGCTCATACCAACGGCATCAGCCTCCGGATGAAACTGGGTGCCAATCATGAAAGGATTGAAACGAATACCCATCACAGCTCTTTCGTAGGGAACATGAGCCCGCATTTTTTCAATACAAAGAATCTGGCCGCCTGAATCGCGCAACAGGGCATGGTTAGGCTGAATCACCTGGTAATCGCGGCTGTCAACGGCATAGAACGGATCCTTCAAACCATCAAACACCTCTTCTCTTTTGCCGGCTTCAAGCATATGCACGGGAAAAACGCCGAAAGCGGTGGATCTCCGCTTGCAGACCAGCCCGGCATTGAAATAGCGGCTGGCCAGTTGAAATGAATGGCAGATAAAGAATACATGCTTTTTCTGGGCATTCGCCGGATTATTGTTCCATCGCTCCATTTCATTCACCCAGCGGCACCAACTGATATCCCAGTCTTCGTAGCGACTGGAGAGTGGATCGCCAGGGCCACCGCTGGAAATATAAACATCAAAACTATTGTCGGGAACTTCGTTTTTTTGACGCACATCAAAAACCTTCTTAACCACATCCAGACCCATGCTATCTGACCATTCGTCGATGATCTGGTGTATACAGCGCATGCCTTCGTTGGCGTGTCCGTCATAGAGGTCGAGGATCGCTATTTGTACGGGTGAGTTGTCGCTACCAATCATAGGGCAAAATTACGAAAATTGAAAAACCTGGAAGGTCCCCTGCCTGCAGTCCGACTAAATTGGGTATAAAACGGAAAATCTGCGGAAAACTTGTATGGAATCGCCCTTTTGGGTTTCCATGTTTTCCGCAGATTTTCACTATTTAGGCCGGCAACTATCTGGCAGCGGTAGAAAAGCTGCCCGATAGAAACAATTTTATTTATACAATTGGTTGAATAGTAACCGGAAGCTGCCATGTGGCTGTGCGCGGAAAGTGATCTCCGGACCAAACGCATACAGCTTTCCTTTACCAACTTTTGCCCAAAACGATGTTACACCGTTTAACAGGTATTCCTGTCCCCAGGCCCAGCCGCTGCGGAGTGGGGTGGAGGTAGAAAACCAGGTGATGGGTTTTACTTCATTGCGTGCTATGGCATCGGGTGCCAGTTGAAAAACCGGGCTATTGCTGAAATAGATGTCAGCTTCCGACCGCATACCCCAGGCTGCTGCGTCCGTAGAATCGAAGCTGGCACGTAAAACACTTCCGGGTATGTAGTATTTGTCGTTCGGCAGCCGCTGTTCCTGTCCATTGCGGAGTTCGAACAAACTGTTCCTAACTGGCAGGTTGAGATGATAAGCAAGGTTAGTACTGCTTCCAATTGCAACGATGTTGCCCCCGGCATCAAGGAACTTTTTCAGTTCAGGGATCGACTCCTCTGCGGTAATTCGACCGTATTGTTTACGGTATTCCTCGGGGATATTTGCCGGCGGGTTTGCGCTTGCACCACGACCTCCTTGTTGACCAAGGCCGGGTATGGCCCCACCAACAAATACGATCACGTCGTACTTTGAGCGAAGATTACCGGCATCAATATCCGGGGCAAAAATGATGTCTGCATCGAAGTGGTATTGTTCCATCATCCAACGAATCCATCCGGAGGGCATTGAACCACCGTAAGTGTCCCATATCGCAATGCGGGCAGGTGTCACTTTCTGTAATCCGGCGGGACGTTTTGCGATTGCTGTAACCTGCACGCCAAATTCTTTCACGCTGCTTTCAAGAATGCTTTTCGCATTGCCTTTGGCGGGTACAAAAAAGGAGCCTGCGCTATTGGCAAATGCTGTACCTGGTATACCAGCGGGTGCGCGATACACTTCCACGCCTTTTTTCAGCAGATCGTTGATTGCAAGGAATGAAAAATTGTTACCGGCATGCAGTACATAACCCGCCGATCCGCTTCCTGCCATCGTTCCCGGCGCCTGTTGAAGTTCTCCATAAGGTATCGTTTGGAACGGTCCATTGAAATCTTCGAGCAGGCGGTCAAAATCAATCCCCATCTGGTAGGCAAGTGTCCAGCCGGCCGCATCATATGGAGGTACGGGAGGTCCTCCCGGATAACGAAAATCGTTGGGGTGATCCTGCGGTTCAAACATGTCGAGTATGTGTGGACGGAATGCCTGCGCTGTCTTTATAACATAGGAGCCTGCAGGGTATTGTTTACCATTTACACTGAACGGCCCGCTGGCTTTATGCACCTGGATGCCCGTGTAGATAAGTGCATTTACAAAACGCACGGCGGTGGCAAAATCTGTTTGTCCGGCGGGGATAATATATCCGCGCGGATCACGTAGCTCAGGATTTTTCATTACACTATCGTAATGTTTTACCGAGGGAGAGGCGGAACGTCCGCCACCGGCACTGCGGTTGCCTGATTCAGTTTTTGAGTCTTTTTGCGCAGCCGCTTCAATGGCAGCAATCTTGCTGGGAGACAGGCTCCAGTGATCTCTGCTGCCGCGTTCAATTGAATTCTTGCCCATCTGATAGATGTTGAACAACAACTCATCGCGGTAGCGCCGGGCATAGCCCAGCACGGCATAGTTGAGAGAAATGGAGTAATCGATCGACTGACGAAAATGCCAGGTACGGGGGGTTACCGGATTGGGTGTATTGCCATCAGGCAACAGGCGCGATGTAACCAGCGGAACTTCCGACGGTGTGGGGCTGCCAATGATTTCCGTCAGCAAGCCAATCATGTTATGGAAGTAAGTAGTGGTGCGCAAACCACCATTGTACCAGGTAGAAAACACCGCGCCATTTCGTTGAGTGTAGCCAGGTTTACCTTCCGCATTCAACCGATTTACCATGGCGGCACCCAGCGCATCGATACTGGTCATCACTAACGGATCAAACACATAGTTGAAAGGATCGCGATAAGGTGCGCCAGCTACTACCGAACCAGCAGGTCCGGTCTGGTGGTGATTGTACATGATTTGAGGAATCCAGTCTACAAAAAGTTGCCGACCCATATTTTGGGTTTCCTTCATGTTCATCATGTAGAAATCGCGATTGTTGTCGTGTCCAACATACTTTTGATAAAGACGCGGCAACTGACTGATAGATCTTTTCTTTGGATCCGATTCACGCATATACCAATTCGATACCAGTTCCTGTCCGTCGGGATTTGCATGGGTTAGTAATACGATGACATTATCAAGGATGGCGTTGGTTTCAGCATCGGTGCGGGAAGCCAGTGTATAGGCGGTTTCAATCAGTTGGTGGGCGCCCACGGTTTCCGTGGCATGTAAGCCACCATCAATCCAAACCACGGCTTTCCCTTCAGCAGCCAGTTTTTTTGCCTGTTCTTCGGTAAGACCTTCGGCATGGGCCAGTTGCTGCGAAATTTTTTGATACCGCTCGAGGTTTTTGTGATTCTCGGGTGATGTTACGATGAGCATATACTGGCTGCGACCTTCTTCTGTTTTGCCGATTTCAACCAGTTTGACCCGGTCAGAACTGGCTGCCAGTTTTTTGAAATAAGCTTCGGTCTGGCTGTAGGTGGCCAGTTGATAATCGTCGCCAATTGCGAATCCGAAATGTTCTTTGGGAGTTGGTATTTTCTGGGCGTACAGAGCCGTTGTACATAAAACCAGAAATGCCATCAGAAAGCAGTTGATTTTCTTTTGCATTATTGGATGGATTTGAATCGGTTGTAAAAGAATATAGACGACGTTTAAGCCTTGATCCTGCGAGAGATTGACAATATTTATCAGCCCCTATGACCGGGCCAGGTTTTTTGTGAAGAACTGGTGTAAAAATCAGGCCGCCGGCGATTTTTTTTACATTGGCAACAACTTAATGTACGCGTTCGCCACCCAGATAAGTGTTTTTGACTTTTACCTTTAGAATATCTGCATTAGGCACGCTCATAAGATCCTGATCAAGGATCACAAAATCGGCCCATTTACCTTTTTCAAGACTCCCTTTTTCTTTTTCTTCAAAATTGGAACGCGCTGCCCAAATGGTCATTCCACGTATAGCCTGTTCCCGGCTGAGTGCATTTTCCATTTGGTATCCACCGGCAGGCCAACCCTTGCTATCTTGCCGTGCAACTGCGGCCAGAAAAGTTTTGAAAGGCGATATATCTTCTACCGGGAAATCGGTACCCAAAGGAATCCATCCGTTTTGTTTCAGAAGCTGTTGGAATGCATACGCGCCTTTTACTCTGTCGGCTCCCAGGCGCTCTTCGGCCCAGTACATATCCGAAGTGGCATGGGTTGGTTGAACAGAGGGAACAATTGAATTTTTCCCGAACCGTTCAAAGTCGTCCGGATGAATTACCTGCGCATGTTCAATACGCCAGCGTCGGTCGTTGCTGCCTTTCAGGTATTTTTCATACACATTTAAAATGGTACGATTGCCACTGTCGCCAATAGCATGGGTACACATTTGAAAATCGCGTTGAGATATCCATGCGGCTACCGAATCGAAATGCTCGGGATTGCTCAATAAAAATCCCCGATGGTTGGGCTTATCGCTATAAGGTTCGAGCAGACAGGCACCACGCGACCCAAGTGCACCATCTCCATACACTTTAAAACTGCGCACGTGCAGGCGGTCGGTTTTTATCATCCCTTTTTTATCGAGGTAAGAAAAGTTCGACGGATCATCGCTAAGCATCACATACAAACGCATTTTCAGGTCGCCATTTTTCTGCATGCGTTCCAGTTCTTCTACGGTGGTGTAGTGCAGTCCGCAATCATCAATAGTCGTTAGCCCCATGGCAAAGCAATTGCGCTGTGCTTCCAGAATTGCATTCCGCATGGTTGTAGAATCGGCTGGTGGTATGGCACGACTTACAAGATCAACCGCGTTGTCGATTAAAATACCAGTCAGCTGGCCGCTTTTTGTTTCCACTTCTCCGCCTGTCAATTGTTGCCCCGGGCTTACAGAAGCCAACTTAAGAGCCACATCGTTGGCAATGGCCGCATGGCCGTCGACCCTGGTGAGCAGGACTGGTCGTGTTGGAAATAATTCGTTTAACCTTTTGTTGTCGGGAAAATTCTTTTCTTCCCAGTCGTTTTGATCCCAGCCTCGCCCAATCAGCCATCCATCGGGATGCGTACTGGCAAAGGCGCTGAGTTTTTCCAGGATTTCGTTCCAGCTTTCGGTTCCGATGAGGTCTACCGACTGCAAGCCGTTTGCATAACCAACAAAGTGAGCATGCGCATCAATGAATCCGGGGTAAATGAATCCACCGCCCGCATCAACGGTTTCGCTGGCTTCATAATCAGCTTCCAGATCCGACCGGCTGCCGGTCGCAAGAATTCGACCATCGCGTATGGCCATAGCCTCCACGCGGGAAAAACTGTCATCCACGGTATAGATGGTGGCGTTAACAATCAGCAGATCCGCTTTTTGTCGCGAGGCGCAGGCAATCAGCAATACAGGCAGCAGCAAAACAGTCAGTTTTCTCATGGAGCTTCTTTTAAAATGAAATTGTATTTTTAGAAACCTGTTGGCAAATAACTCATTTATTCTCCAAAACACAAATTCAGAATCATGCGCTATCTTTTTCTGCTGCTTTTAGTGGCTTGTCAGTCGGGTTCCGGTTCAAAGAAAAGTAGCATTACCGTTTCCGATTATTTCAACTATGGCGATACGGCGGTTCGCACGGCTGGGGTACGCATGATTCCGATTGAGACGCCGGTAGGTTCTTTCAAAGTGTGGACAAAACGATTCGGCAATAATCCGCGTGTAAAAGTGCTGTTGTTGCATGGCGGTCCAGCCATGACGCATGAATATATGGAGTGCTTTGAAAGCTTCTTCCCGCAGGAGGGATTTGAGTTCTATGAATACGATCAGCTGGGATCATATTACAGTGATCAGCCCACCGACAGCAGCTTATGGACCACCGAGCGGTTTGTGGAAGAAGTGGAGCAGGTGCGTAAAGCGATCGGCGCAGACTCCACCAACTTTTATATTCTGGGAAATTCCTGGGGTGGCATTTTGGGGATGGAGTATACATTGAAGTATCAGCAAAACATGAAGGCTTTGCTGGTGGCGAATATGATGGCAAGCTGTCCGGAATATGGAAAATACGCCGCCGAGGTACTGGCCAAACAAATGCCCGCCGATGTGCTAAAGGAAATCAGGCAAATGGAAGAGAGAAGAGATCAGGCGAATCCGCGTTACATGGAACTGTTGACTGCTAATTTTTATAATAAACATATCATTCGATTACCCGAATGGCCCGACGCGGTTAACCGAAGTTTCAAGCATGCCAACAATACCATTTATACGCTGATGCAGGGACCTTCCGAGTTTGGCATTTCCGGCCGGTTGGCGCAATGGGATATTCGCGACCGGCTGAAGGAAATCAGGGTACCCACTTTAATGATCGGAGCCGCACATGATACCATGGATCCTGCAGCCATGGAGGCACAAAGCAAGACTGTACAACGGGGCCGCTACCTTCATTGTCCGAACGGCAGCCACCTGGCTATGTGGGATGATCAGCAGGTCTTTATGCGAGGTGTGATCGATTTTATTCACGATGTGGACGGAGGGAAATTCTAGGCACCGGCCTGGTTTTTTCCACAACTGTGCATTGATTTTTTTAATAAAGTGTCTCGGTTTAGATCCGGCGGCAGGGAATTATCGTATCTTGCCCGCAATTGGTACTTTCAGTACCTCTACTGCCAAATAAATATCCTTTCTAAAGAACTCCTGGCTAAGCACCTCTGATTTTCAACAAGTCGCCATTAAACTAACTAACCTCTATGGTCAGGAGCGTTCGCCTTTGCGCGTTTCGTATTGCACTATTGTGTGCTTTGCTATTGGCAGTCAATAGCAATGTTTTTTCACAGAATCCTATCGTCACCGAGAATGCTTTACCCGGCAACCCCAAAACAGAATGGGATGTGTCTGGTTCCGGTGACCCGAACATACAGGGGTTCGCAACCGATATGAGTGTGAACAAAGGTCAGACCGTGCGGTTCAAGATTGACGTGAATGGGGGCGGCACCTACACTATTCGGATTTATCGCCTCGGCTACTATCAGGGTAATGGTGCCAGATTGATTACCAACCTCGGCACCTTTACAGCTGTTAATCAGCCTGAGCCTGTAACCAATACCAGCACGGGCTGGATCGATTGTGGCAACTGGTCAGAATCGGCCAGTTGGGCCGTGCCTGCAAGTGCGGTTAGTGGTGTTTATATCGCCCGACTTACCCGCAGTACAGGTTCGAGTCATATTGTATTTGTAGTTCGAGACGATGCCGGTAATTCGCCGGTGTTGTTTAAAACATCAGATGCAACCTGGCAGGCTTACAACGGATATGGTGGCAATAGTTTGTATGTGGGCGCCACATCTTATCCTTCCGGTCACGCCGTAAAAGTGAGTTATAACCGACCTTTCGTAACCCGCGATGGTGGTGCAGGGGGAGGCCCCGGCGAAGACTGGATGTTTAACGCCGAATACCCCATGATCCGTTTTCTGGAACGAAACGGATACAACGTCAGCTATACTACCGATGTGGATATGGAGCGAAGCACCTTACCGCTCACGCCGGCACAACATAAAATATTTCTTTCGGTCGGTCACGATGAATACTGGTCGGCCACTGCGCGCACACGTATAGAAAATGCAAGAGCAGCTGGTGTACACCTGGCATTCTTCAGTGGCAACGAAGTGTATTGGAAAACACGCTGGGAGGACAATAACCGTACACTGGTTTGTTATAAGGAAGGAACGCTGGGAGAAATTAATTGTGGTACAAAGTGCGACCCCAATGCCGCCTGGACCGGCCTTTGGCGCGATGGCTGTGCTTATCCCGGCGCCGGGGCCTGCAAACCTGAAAACGCGCTTACCGGTCAGATTAGCTGGACACTCAGCACTTCATCAATCCAGGTGCCGGGCGCTTACCGTAACTACCGTTTCTGGCGCAACACCAGCGTGGCTACACAGGGTGCCAATCAAACCACCACACTGCCAAATGGCACATTGGGGTATGAGTGGGATTATGAACAATATCCCGAAGCCTATCCCAATGGCCGCATAATATTGTCGAGTACAACATTGGGTGGATTGACTCATAAACTCAGCCTTTATCGCCACAGTAGTGGTGCGCTAGTTTTTGGAGCTGGTACCGTACAATGGAGCTGGGGCCTTGACAATATTCATGATCGTGGCAGCGCTGCGCCCAGCACTATCATGCAGCAGGCGACCGTGAATCTGTTTGCAGATATGGGTGTGCAGCCCGGGTCATTAATGGCCGGCCTGGTATCAGCTAGCGCCTCCACCGATGCAGTGGCACCATCGGTCACCATTTCTTCGCCGGTGCATAATGCCACCGTCAATCTGAATTCAACCATCACCATCAGTGGTACAGCCACAGACGCCAGTGGGGTGGTGGCGGGTATTGAAGTGTCAACTGATGGAGGTAATACCTGGGTGCTGGCTACCGGTACCACAAGCTGGTCGTATAGCTGGACACCCACTACTTCGGGAACTGCCAGCATTCGTGTGCGTGGCTTTGATGACAGTGGCAATATGAGTGTGCCAGGTGCTGCAGGCACCGCTGCCCATATTTCGCTGAATGTGTCGGGCGGCACAGGTGGTTCCGGCAGCTTTACAGTGTTTCAACCCTCGGCTGTGCCACAGATTGCGTTGGAAAATGATGGATCGGCTATCACACTGGGAATGAAATTCCGTTCTTCCCAGAACGGTTTCGTAACCGGCATTCGATATTATAAAGGGGCTGGAACCACCGGTACCCATACCGGTACGCTGTGGTCAGCAACCGGCACCCGTTTGGCAGAAATAGTGTTCAGCAACGAAACAGCATCCGGCTGGCAGCAGGCAATGCTTAACACGCCGGTTGCCATAACCGCCAACACTACCTATATAGTTTCGTACCATAGCAGCTCCGGCGACTATTGCAGCAGTAACCCTTACTTCACAGCGGCAGTAGTAAATGGCCCGCTTCGCGGGCTCTCCAATGGCGAAGATGGTGCGAATGGACTTTATGTCTATTCTTCCACACCTACATTCCCAGCCTCCAACTATGGTTCGAGCAACTATTTTGTAGATGTTGTATTTACCGGCACAACCGATACGCAGGCACCTTTGGTGCAATCTGTTCTTCCGGCGGCTGGTGCTACGAATATTTCGTTGAATGCTGTTGCCAGTGCTGTATTCAATGAAGATATGCAGGCCGGCACCATCAATAATACTACAATTGAGCTGCGCGATGCTGCTAACAACCTCATAGCATCTGCTGTTTCGTACAATTCAACCACACGTACGGCAACGCTTAGTCCGCAATCGGCGCTCGCAAACCTTACCAACTATACCGTTCGCATACTTAGCGGCGCATCTGGCGTCAAAGACCTGGCAGGTAACCCGTTGGCGGCGAACTACACCTGGAGTTTTACCACTGTCCCCGATCAGACTGCGCCTACTGTTTCATCGGTGGAGCCCACCCCGGGTGCTAATCTTGTTGGCGTCAACAGCATTGTGTCCGGTATATTCAGCGAGCCAATGAACCCGTCCAGTGTGAATGGCTCTACCATTATTCTTGTCGCAAACGGGGGAGCGCCTGTGGCTGCCAACGTAACATATAACGCAGCTTACAACGGCTTTGCATTATTGCCATCGAGTCCGCTTTCTGCCAATACGCTATATACCGCAACCATTTTGGGTGGAGCATCGGGTGTAAAAGACGCAGCAGGTAATGCACTTGCAGCAAACTACACCTGGAACTTCACTACTGAGCCGGAACCCGACCTGATTGCACCGCAGGTAGTATCGGTAACACCGGCGCCAAGCGCCCTAGCGCAACCGGTAAATGTGCTGGCACAGGTACTGTTTAATGAAGACATGGCCCTGGCAAGTATGAACGAAAACTCAGTACAAATGCTGAATGCAGCCAATGTACTGGTACCTGTTACTATTTCTTATAATGCCGGCACCCGGACCATGACGATTACGCCTCAGGCAGCGTTGGCCAACGCCAATGCTTACACGATTTTTGTGCGATCGGGTACAAATGGGGTAAAAGACCTTTCCGGCAACAGTCTGGCCGCCGACTACAGCTGGTCATTTACAACTGTAGCCGATCTTCAGGCACCAGTCGTTAACAGCTCCACCCCGGCAGCAGGTGCCAGCTCGGTGTTGACAACAACATCCGTTACTGCGCAGTTCAGCGAGCCGGTGGATCCTGCCAGTATCAACGGAACCACCGTGGAATTGAGAGACGCTGCCAGCGCACTCGTTAATGCTACTATTTCTTATAATGCTGCTACCCGAACAGTGACACTTCAGCCAGCCACTGCGCTCCTGAATGGTACCACCTATTCCTTCATTATTAAAGGCGGAGCATCTGGCGTAAAGGATATGGCGGGCAACGCGCTGGCCAACAATTTTGCCATCAACTTCAGCACCGTTTCAGCTGCCATCAGCATTTTCCCAAGCACCAGCACACCGGCTGTTTTTGAAAACGACGGTACCGCTCTGTCACTTGGCATGAAATTCCGTAGTACCCAAGCAGGAAATATTCTGGGAGTACGCTTTTACAAAGCGCCAGGCGACAATACCGTCCATACAGGAAACTTATGGTCGGCCACCGGTACTAAACTTGCCGAAGTAATATTTACAAACGAAACCGCTTCCGGCTGGCAACAGGCGTTGTTCAACACACCGGTTGCTATTTTGGCCAACACCACTTATGTGGTGTCTTACCATACTACTTCGGGTAATTATGGCAATACCAATCCCTCGCTCACGGCAGCTATTACTAATGGCCCCTTGCGTGCACTGGCGAATGGAGAGGACGGCCCGAACGGACTGTACCGTTATACGACCACGCCCGCATTTCCAAATTCAAACTATGGTTCGAGCAATTATTTTGTAGATGTCTTATTCAGCACCGGACCTGCACCCGATCAAACGGCGCCCATTGTAACAGCAGCCTTGCCGGCCGCCGGTTCAACAGGTGTTTCGCTGAACCCTGCGATGTCCGTTACATTCAATGAGGCGATGAGTTTTGCCAGTATCAGTAGTTCTACAATTGAACTGCGAAACCCGGCGAACCAGTTGGTGCCGGCCACGATCAGTTACGATGCCGGTACCCGTACTGCCGGCATTACAGCACAATCAGCCCTTTTGCTGAATACAGTGTATCGCATTGTAGTGCGCTCGGGTGCTAATGGCGTAAAAGATGCGGCAGGCAATCCTCTTGCGGCTGATTTTACGTCGAGTTTTACCACTCTTTCAGACCAGACAGCGCCGGGCATTGTTGGTCACACACCGGCAAATGGCGCCATCAATATTTCACCATTATCATCTATAACCGTTACGTTTACGGAGCCGATTGATCCCGCAAGTCTGATCGCTGCCAATCTGTTTGTACGCCCTGTTGCCGGATCGGCCGTTGGAGCTTCTATCCAGTACAATGCCGGAAATAATACAGCCACTCTTCAGCCTGCGGCAGCGCTCACACGTGCTGTGGTTTACGAGGTTGTTGTGAAGGGACTGACTGGCGGCATTCGCGACCTGGCTGGTAATCCGCTTGCCAAAGATTCAGTTTGGCAGTTTACCGTTGAGCCGGATCTTGTGGCTCCGCAGGTGCTGTCGGTATCTCCCGCAGATGGAGCCATCAATGTGGCCCGATCTTTTGTGGGCATCATCAGCTTCAACGAAGCGATGAATCTTTCGAGTCTTCAAGGCGCCAATGTGCGTCTGCTGGCGCCGGGAAATATTTCGGTTCCCATTAACCGTGTTTATAATGAAAGCAATTTCCAGCTTAGAATTGAGTCGGTTGATTCGCTAAGTATGGGTGTTACTTATACCATAGTTGTTGCCGGCGGCACCGGTGCCGCGTCCGATCTGGCTGGCAACGTATTGAGCAGTGAGTATAGCAGCAGCTTTACCGTGCGCCCCGATTTAGAAGCACCTTTTGTAGTGATATCAACTCCCGCTCAGGGCGCAACAGGCGTTTCGATCAATGCAGTGCCGGTTATCCGATTTAGTGAAGCAATTGATCCGGCCAGTTTCAACAATGGTACGATAGCATTGCTAGCTAATGGCTCCGTTCCCCATGGAGTAGACTGGCTTTACAACGATCTGGACTACACATTTACATTTCAGCCAATCTTCCCGTTGTCTTACAGTACATCCTATACATTGAACGTTCTCGGCGGAGTAAACGGCATTAAGGATATGGCCGGAAATACTCTTACACAGACTTTTTCGCTCAACTTTACCACTTTGGCTGAGCCCGATTTGCTGGCACCGCAGATCGTTTCCCTTACACCGATCGATGCTGCAACCGACGTACAATTGAATAGTCCAATCACCATTCATTTCAGCGAACCACTTGATCCGGCAAGCGTGCAGGCTTCGCAGTTTGGCATCGCGAATTCCTCTGGAAATGTGCCCTTTATTGTTAATTATGAAGCGGGAACTAATGTGGTGACCCTTATGCCAGGCGCGGCACTTCTGTACAACAGTACTTATTCCATTTCTGTAAGCGCCGGCACGCTGCGTGATCCGTCTGGCAACCTGCTTTCGCTGGGTGCAAACTGGTCTTTCACAACGATTGCTGATTTAATTTCTCCTACCGTAACCAGCACAGTACCAGCGGCAGATGCCAGCCTGGTTGCAATTGATCAGGTGATCACCATTAATTTTTCTGAGCCCGTTGCAGCGGGAACGGTTTCACCCTCTGCATTCACGTTTAAAGATGCTGTTGGCAACGATATTGCCTTCACTGTGGTACAGGTACTGCCACAGGTTGTAGAAATCAGACCTGCGCTGGTATTGGATTATAATACCAACTATACCATTAATGTCCTTTCAGGAGTAAATGGAATTCAGGATTTGAATAATAATCCACTTTCGGCCAATTTTGAATGGTCATTTACCACTGCAGCTTTTGTGGACGTGCTGCCGCCACAGGTTACTGCTACTACTCCCGTGGCAAACGCTACAGGCATTGCCATTTCTTCATCTGCTCAGGTAATATTTAATGAAGATATGGAGGCTGGCAGTATTAATACAGGTGCCATAGAGCTACGCTCAGGTGCAGGTATATTAATACCCTCCACTATTTCGTACAACAATACCACCCGTACCGCCACGTTGATACCAAACGCTGCACTGAGTTATTCCACCAGCTATCAGGTAACAGTACGTTCGGGTGCAGCGGGTGTTAAAGATCTGGCAGGTAATGCACTGGCCACTGATTTCACCTGGACCTTTACTACGATGGCTGATCTGGTGCCGCCGGGTGTTGAGATAGTGAGCCCCGTAAATACAGCCACGGGTATTCCTGTTGGTGCTACAGCATCGGTGCAGTTTACGGAGGACTTACAGCCCGGCACCGTACTGCCAGCTGCATTTAGCTGGCGCGATGCAGCAAATAATGTAGTGCCATTCACTATCAGCTATAATGCAACAGCCCGCACCGCTACCCTGCAACCCGCACAGCCACTTTTGTACGGCACATTAAACAACCTGCAGGTAGTTTCCGGAGTTAGTTCGGTAAAAGATCTGGCGGGCAATGGACTTAGCTCGAATTATAACTGGTCCTTTACCACAGAAGCTGATCTGGTTGCACCCGCCATTTCAAGTGTAAGCCCGGCTAACAATACGACGGCCGTACCGGTAAGCGCACAAGTGACCGCTTTGTTCAGTGAGGCGATGGATGCGGCCAGTATTAACAGCAGCAATTTCGAATTGCGAAATTCAGCCAACGTACTTGTGTCTGGAACCGTTACTTACAACAATAGTACCCGAACTGTCAGCTTTACGCCTTCGTCGAGTTTAAGTACTGCCACCGTGTTCATAGCAACTGTAAAAGGCGGAGCATCGGGTGTTAAGGACCTCGCTGGTAACCCGCTGGCATCCGATTACGTGTGGACTTTCACCACCGTAAATCCGTCGATCAGCATTTTTACACCTACAACTGTTCCTGCGGTTACGGAGAACGATGGTACGGCGCTTACGCTGGGCATGAAGTTCAGAAGCACTACCGCAGGTTTTGTGACGGCTATACGGTATTACAAGCCCGTAGGTGCAACAGGTACACATACGGGTAATCTGTGGTCGAGCACGGGTACAAAACTGGCCGAAGTTATTTTCACCAACGAAACAGCCAGTGGCTGGCAACAGGCAAATCTGAATACGGCAGTAGCCATTTCGCCGAATACAACCTATGTCGTTTCTTATCATAGTCCTTCGGGTGAATACGTAAATACCAATCCGTATTTCACCTCGGCTGTTGTAAATGGGCCACTTCGCGCATTGGCCAACGGGGAAGATGGTGGTAATGGCTTGTATCGGTATACATCCACTCCACAATTCCCGAACTCTACTTATGGTTCCAGTAACTATTTTGTTGATGTAGTATTTGCTACCAACGCCGGTCCTGATCTTACCGCGCCGGCCATTACATCGCTGAGTCCGGCCGCGGGTGCCAATGCTGTTTCCATTGCAGCAGCTGTAACCGCGAGCTTTACAGAAACCATCAATCCGTCAACTGTTACCAGTGCAGTATTCGAATTACGCGATGCTGCCAATAACCTGGTACCGGCGGTACTTTCGGTACTTCAAAATCAGGCTACCCTAACTCCACAATCAGCATTAAGCTACGGCAGTTTGTATCGGGTTACCTTGCGAGGTACAGCTACCGGAGTGCGGGATCTGGCAGGCAATGCCATGTTGCGTGATACGGTTTGGACCTTCACTACAGCCGATCCTCCGCCTCCGCCTATCACCGGTAATGGACCGGGTGGACCGATTCTGGTTTTATACTCGCCGTCGAATCCGTTTAGCCGCTATCCGATCGAAATTTTGAGGGCAGAGGGTATGAATTATTTTCTGGCAAAAGATATAGCTGAATTAAATGCCGCTGATTTGAACAACTACGATGTAGTAGTGATCGGGGAGGTTGCTGTAAACAGCAACCAGGTTACTGCACTGAACAATTGGGTCAATGCGGGTGGTACACTTATTGCCATGCGACCAGATGCACAACTTTCCGGGTTGCTCGGTATTACCAAACAAACGGGTACACTGAGCAATCAATATCTGCTGATCAATACAGCGTCGGGGCCCGGGCAGGGACTGGTAAACCAGACTATCCAGTTTCACGGCACCGCCGATCTGTATAGCCTGTCGGGTGCAAGCAGTCTGGCCACCTTGTACAGTTCAGCCACCGCATCAACCAGTTTCCCCGCTGTTACGCAGCGCGAGGTGGGCACCCAGGGTGGGAAAGCTATTGCGTTCACTTATGACCTTGCCAGGTCGATCGTGTATACCCGTCAGGGTAACCCTGCCTGGGCAGGGCAAAAGCGTGATGGCACCAGTGGCCCTATTCGTTCCGACGATCTTTTCTTCGGAGGCAGTTCGCCTGATTGGGTCAACCTGAATAAGGTGGCCATTCCTCAGGCTGATGAGCAGCAACGTCTGCTCGTCAATATTATCATGCAGGGAAATATGCACAGGAAGCCATTGCCACGATTCTGGTTCCTGCCCAGTGGGCATAAGGCTGCCATCGTGATGACTGGCGACGACCATGCCAATGATGGCACCACCGGCCGCTTCAATCAATACCTGACACTGGGCCCCAACACAGCGCAGGATATTGCCGATTGGAAGGCGATACGGGGAACATCCTATATCTACAACAATACCCCGATCTCGAATGCAGAAGCATCGGCTTTCCAGAATCAGGGTTTTGAAATCAGCCTGCATTTGAACACAGGTTGTGAAAATTACACACCAACTTCTTTCAATACTGATTTAACTGCACAGCTGGCGCAACTGGCAAATCAACTGCCCGGATTGGCGGCACCTGTCAGCCACCGCACGCACTGTCTGGTCTGGAGCGATTGGGCTACCACGGCAAAAGTGCAGGCGCAAAAGGGAATTCGACTTGATGTGAACTATTATTACTGGCCCGGCACATGGGTGCAAAATCGCTCCGGCATGTTTACCGGATCTGGCATGCCTATGCGCTTTGCTGATCTGGATGGCTCCCTGATTGATTGTTACCAGGCTACCACTCAAATGACCGACGAATCTGGTATCAGTCTGCCACAGTTCAACGACCAGTTGCTCGACCGCGCGCTGGGAACTGAAGGCTATTATGGAGTGTTTGTTGCCAATATGCATACCGATACAGCCAATCATATTGGATCGAACCGGATTATTTCCTCCGCCCTTGCCAGGAATGTGCCCGTTATTTCTGCCAAACAACTCCTAACCTGGCTCGATGGACGCAATAACTCCTTTGTGGGAGCCATGAGCTGGAGTGGTAATCAGTTAAGCTTCCCGGTAACCGCATTGGCCGGCGCGCGCAATCTGCGCGGAATGGTGCCGATGCAGTCAGCCTCCGGCAGCCTGTCGTCTATTACCAGAAACGGCAGTGCCATCAGTTACACCACACAGACTATAAAAGGAATGGCCTATGCTTTCTTTGATATTCCTGTGGGCACATCCGACTTTGTTGCCAGCTACGGCAGTGTAGCCAACCGTGGCGGTTCGGAACCAGCGCCAGCGGAAGCGCCTATTGTTGTTAACAGCAACATCGACGAACAAGTGATCGTTAAATCAATAAAAGTAGAAGTAACGCCTAACCCCAGCAGTGCGCAATTCCGCCTCCAGGTCCTTTCCGAGGATCGCAGGCCTGTGCTGGTAAGGATCATGGACATAACAGGTGCTATGTTGGAACGGTACGAACAAGTTACGCCGGGTCAGGTATTGTTGCTGGGCAGCAATTGGAAGAATGGTACCTATTTCGCAGAAATAATACAGGGCGACCAGAAAAGAGTAGTAAAGCTGTTGAAACTGTAGAAGCCCGAATTCGAGTTTAAGGGCAGAAAATTAACATAAGGACTTCGCTTCGGGGAAATAATGTAAATTTCCGGCATGGCGAAAGTTCTAATCATATTTGCCCACCCGGTGCTTGAAAAATCGCGCGTGCAGGCCAGGCTTATTCGTCACCTGCACGCGCTCTCCGGTATCAGCTTTCATGATCTGTATCAGTCGTATCCCGACTTCGACATTAATGTGGAGCGCGAAAAATCGCTCCTTTTGTCGCACGATGTCATCATCTGGCAGCATCCATTTTACTGGTATAGTGCGCCGGCCATTCTAAAGCAGTGGATGGACCTGGTTCTGGAGCATGGCTGGGCTTATGGCAGGCAGGGCCAAATGTTGAAGGGTAAGAGAGCGATGAATGTAATCTCCACCGGTGGCACAGAAGCTGCCTACCAAACGGATGGCCGAAACCGATTTCCAATTCGCACACTTCTGAGTCCGTTTGACCAAACTGCGCATCTTTGCCACATGTCTTATTGCCCACCGTTTGTGGTGCATGGCACCCACCGGTTGAGCGAAGGCGATATGGATCTTTATGCAACCCAATACGAGCAAATGTTGCTAGCCCTCGTTCATGACCGGCTGTCGGAAAATGAACTTCGCGATGTACGATACATGAACGAACTATTCCCTTTACCAGCTACCATTCAATCCTAAACGATGGATCAACATTCTTTTTTATTTCAGGCTCTGGTTTATCTGGGGTCGGCAGTAATTATGGTTCCTCTCGCCAAGCGGTTGGGTCTGGGTTCGGTGCTTGGTTATCTGATTGCAGGTATTCTGATCGGACCTGCAGTGTTGGGTTTTATTGGCGAGGAGGGCGACGATATTTTGCATTTTGCTGAATTTGGAGTGGTGATGATGTTGTTTGTGATTGGCCTCGAACTGGAGCCCGAACTCCTCTGGAAGCTTCGACGTTCTATTGCCGGCCTGGGCAGTTTACAGGTCATCGGCACTGCTCTGCTTGCCGGAGCTATCGCAATGTTGACAGGTTTTCCCTGGCAACAGGCACTGGCGCTGGGCTTGATATTGTCGTTGTCGTCTACAGCAATAGTTTTACAAACACTAAATGAAAAAGGCCTGATGCGTACCAGCGCCGGGCAAAGCGCGTTCTCGGTGCTATTGTTCCAGGACATTGCCGTGATCCCGATGCTGGCCATTTTTCCGTTGTTGGCCACGCTGCCAGCCAACAATGCAGACGACTCGCATAGCGCGGAAAGCTGGATTGATGGTTTTCCCGGATGGGGGCAGACCCTGATTGTGCTGGCCAGTGTGGGTATTATCATCCTTGCCGGAAGGTTTTTGGTTAGACCCTTGTTCAGAATTGTTGCAGCTACCAGGCTGCCGGAAGTATTTACCGCTACGGTGTTATTGTTGGTGGTTGGGATCGCTTTATTAATGACGCAGGTTGGACTCAGTCCGGCGCTGGGAACCTTTCTGGCCGGAGTAGTGCTGGCCGATAGTGAGTACCGACATGAGCTGGAGAGCGATATTGAACCGTTTAAAGGGTTGCTGCTGGGCTTATTCTTTATTGCTGTTGGAGCCAGCATCAACTTTGAACTGGTTGCGCAGAAGCCATGGTTGATTGTGGGTCTGGTCCTGGCCCTGATGTTTCTCAAAGGTCTCGTACTTTGGATTCTGGGCAAATTGTTTGGGTTGAAAACAGACCAGAATCTGATTCTGGCATTCTCCTTAAGCCAGATTGGTGAATTTGCCTTTGTATTGTTTTCCTTTTCCCGGCAGCAGGGTATACTCGACAATAATACTATCGATACGATGATTGCTGTAGTGGCCATCAGCATGGCACTGACTCCTTTTGTAATGCTGCTTAACGAACGGGTCATTCAGCCTCGCATTGGTACACTGCAGGCAGTAGACAGCAGAGTGGCGGATGCCATTGACGAGCGTAATCCGGTTATAGTTGCGGGGTTTGGTCATTTTGGCAATACCATTGGCCGCTTTTTGCGTGCGAATGGAGTTAAGGCGACTTATCTCGATATTGATTCAGACAGGGTAGACGTAATCCGAAGAATGGGATTTAAAGTATTTTATGGCGACGCATCGAGGTACGACCTGTTGAAAGCTGCCGGCGCCGACCAGGCCAAAATTATTGTGATTGCAGTTGAACCCGCCGAAAAGAGATTGGAGATGATTGAAACGGTGAAAAAGCATTTTCCGCATCTACATCTTTTTGTTCGCGCTTCTAACCGTTTTGATGCCTATGATCAGATGAATGCAGGTATGCTTCACGTTTACCGCGAAACGGTAGACACTGCGCTTCGGCTCAGTCGCGATGTACTCGTAATGCTGGGGCAGCGGGCCTACAAAGTGCAGCGGATGTCGGCCACCTTTTTAAAATACGACGAAAAAGTACTGAAGGAACTAGCAGCTATTCAGGACCGCGACGAGTATGTAGTTGCGGCAAGGGCACATATTGAAGAATTGGAACGATTGCTTCAGGCGGACGCCGGAAGCCATTTACCAAAGTCAGATACCGGCTGGGACGAAGACAGCCTGATACGTGAAGCAAATAATCCCAGCTAAGCCCGGTTGATTGTTGCCGGGAACAGGTTTGTTCGATGAAGATGGTACCCGATTGTGAAATATATGCCGGGTTTCGACTAAGGCAAAACACGTATATTTGACTGCCCACCAATTTACAAGTACATGCCTTCCATTTCTCTATATATTAATGATCGAGCCCGTAGCGGCAATAAAGTCGATGTGTCTGCCCTGGTTTCCGCCATGAATTATTTTCATCCGCTGCCCATCGGCTGTGAGGCTTTTTTCAGCGCACACGTGCTACCGTTGAAGGTGCCGAGAAAAACAATCATTTTGCGTGAGGGAGAGTTGTGCGACTATATTTTCTTTATTCAAAAAGGCGCTATTCGAGGTTTTACCAGGGAAGGTCGCGCAGAAATAACGACATGGATTACGGTCGAAAATGAGTTGGTGACCTCTATTGCGGGGCTGCACGAACGGGCAGTTTCGGCAGAGTTTATTCAGACTATTGAAGATTGTGAGCTGCTTGCTCTCCCTGTAGCACATCTTGAGCGGATGTACAGTCTTTTTCCGGACATCAATATCACCATTCGGAAGTTGTTGCAGCGCTATTACTGGGATGCCGAACAACGAGCCTTTATTGCGCGCCTTACTAAAGCGGAAAGGAAGTACCGGCAATTTCTTCTCGGGCATCAACACCTGGCCAATCGAATTCCTTTAAAATATATTGCTTCCTATCTCGGCATGACAATGGAAACGCTCAGCCGCATTCGCAAAAAGCTTTCCGAAAAAGTATAACTAGTGCGGGGAAGGTATAGGTAGAATTTCAGAAGGCGGCAACTCACTTAAAGGATGCCAGCACATGCCGGCGGGGTCATAATATTCAGTAGCCTCAGGGGCGAGCTGTTTTTTATAGTCAAATTTTGACATACCTGTTGCTATATAGCCGGGGTAATAATATAGCATACCCGCTTCTCTTGCAATTAGTGCTTTCAACAACATTAGGTATTTTCCCGGACTTGATTTTTGAAAGGCAGGGTCATAGAAGTTCATAATGCCGGCGATGGAATTTTCCCCCTGATCATAAATTCCGGCAGCTGCAAGCTGGCCGGTGTCAGTACGCAATTGTACCACATAGCTGTCGTAGGCTGTATTGCTGGCTCCACACAACAGAAAATCTGCAATGGTCGGTGAAGCTTCAAACGAAATTCCGTCGTAGTATCGCGCATATAGCTGATCCAGCTCGTCGTTCACTTCGAGCGGACGCACGGATACTGACAAATGCCTGTTCTGGCGCATCAATTTCTGTAGTCCGGGCCGCACTTCCATCTGCTCCAGCCGAATCCTTAACCATTGCACCGGATAAATCCAGCCCTGCAACGTAATGGCATGTGTGGTAAAAATAGCAGGCCCCATCCGGTACCAGCCATGCGCAAGGTAGAGGTCAAGCTCCCGCCCGGTCAATTGATGCGGAATATGAATATCCTGCAGCATGTACCAAAGTTAAATAACCATTTCGAAGTAAAAAGCGGTGTGGTTGAAGCGCTTTGCCAGCTATCCCGAAGGAATTCTGGTTACATTTGTCCAATCCCATATTTACCATGTATCGCTGGCTGCTTATATGTGTTTGTTGCGTTTACCAGCATCTGGCAGCGCAAACCCTCGGCGGAAATGCCGTGTTCAATTTTCTTCGATTGCCGGCAACCCCCACGGTGGCTGGCATGGGAGGAATTAACCTGACCGAATCCCGCCGGGAGGCGGGTCGAATTTTCGACAACCCTGCACTTTTGTCTAAGGATATGAGTGGACAATTAGCCATCGGCTTCAACACAGGTTTTGCCGATATAAAAGCCTATACAGCAGCAGCGGCCTGGGATGCCAAAAAATGGAATACCCGCCTCGCGTGGGGTTTACACTATCTCAACTACGGTATGGTTGCCGAAACAGATGCAAGTGGAAATTTGCTGGGGAATTTGCGTCCTCGCGACTGGTCCATGCAGTTATCGGCCGCCCGCAGCTACGGTAATCGTTGGCAGTATGGAGCCAGCCTGAAATTCATACAGTCTTCGTTAGGCACTTACCGGGCCAACGCTGTGGCAATGGACGTTGGAGTACAATACATTGATACGACCCATGGTTTTAGTACCGCGATAACGGCACGAAATATGGGCTCGGTACTGAATTCGTACCAGGGATCGGGTCCGGATGATCTTCCATTCGATCTGCAAATTGGCATCAGCAAAAAGCTCCACAAAGCACCTTTGGCTTTTTCACTCACTGTTCATCACCTGCACCGTTTTTTGCTCGGATATGAAGATATTGCTTTTGACGACAACGGCCAGCCAGCCACCTGGCCATCAAAAGGGTTTAGTTTCGAAAATCTGCTTCGCCACACCGTTTGGGCCACCCATATCTACCTGGGTAAATACCTGACGGCCGATCTGGGATTTAATTATCTCCGCCGACGCGAATTGACCATCGGTCGCTCGGGAAACGGGCTCACTGGATTTTCTCTCGGCATTACTCTGAAGGCAAGAGTGTTTCAATTGCAGTACGCCCATTCAGGTTATCAACGTGCTGCGGGAACGCATCAGTTCGGCCTCACACTTGAAATGGATCGCCTGACGGGCTGGGGGAAATAGTTAACGAAGCATTATTGAAGAGTCTGCCAGTAGAGGCAGTTGATATCCGAAATATTTATTTACCAGCAAACGCATATTGTTGACCGGAGTTATAGAAGGGTATAATTGCTTATACTCTTGATCGCTGTAATAGACGGCGGTAAGATTTTCAAATTGCTTTGGCCGAATACGTTTTGTTGGATGCAGATCGTTGTCGCGAAAACCATGGTCGCCCATTATGATGACAACTCTGGGCCGAATCGCACTGTCATAAGGCGAAACGGTCAATGAATCGATCAGTTTATTCACGTATTGAAGCTGGTCCAGATAAAGGCTGTCGCGTTGAGTGGTCCTCTCATAGTATCCCAGGTCCCGCCGTTCACCGTTTGCATTAAAATTGAAAGGGATATGGGGCAGCATGAAGTGTGCCATCACGAAACGGGGACGATCCGAAATGGATTGCCATGCCTGCATGAGACTGGTCCAGTTGTGTCGGAATACATTTATTTCCTGTTGTTGTCTTTTCTTCCAGGCATCGCGTGACCAGTTCAGTGCAGGAAACCAATCGACCACCTTCCACCATATTTCAGAATGCACCCGCCTCGGTAAATTCTCATGCAACATGGATTGTTTCCAGTCGCGGTTGAAGAAAGATTCGAATGGAGCAGGATGGTTCTCAAAGTCCATTAGTCCCAGATTAAGAATCTCGTATCCCTGGTCGGCAAGCCAGGGTGGCAGCGCAGCGTTCCGGTAAGCCTGCTGGGCAAGCAACATCGCTGGCGGATCTGTTGCGGCATTTTCCAGTTGGGCTGGAAAATAGTCAAGCGTCAGCATGGAGGCAAGCGAATGGGGGGTGGAATTGTAGTTGCTCTTCGAAGATTCAGCCACATAATACCCCTTGGCCCTAAGGCTATTGTCCAAGGAGTAATTGTCGAAGTTCTGATAACGTTTTAGCGAGGCACTGCTGGCATATTCATCCCAAACAATCAGAAAGATATCCGGGCTTGTACGAATGGAATCTCTTGCTGTTGCGTGTTTGTTGAGTACAGATTTTAACCCATGAGTGAGCTGAATGGCTTGTTCGCGATTGCTGATCTGATAATAAAGGGTAAGGCCTGCTTCCATCATCAGTAAAAGGATGATCAGGGAATTACCGAATCGGGTAAATGTAAATAGAGCTGGCCGGCGCTTTCGTAAAACTAATATGCCAACTATGAGTAAAATAAAGAGCGAACAGAATAAAAAACTGTAGCTGCTGAAGAATGGCGGAAGCCAGCTCGTTTTTAGAAAATCGTGAATCGCTCCCCAAAAAAGGTAGACGATGGAGCAAACACCTGCCATCAAGCCGGCAGCACGCCATCGGTGGGGGGAACTCGTGCTTCTATTGCCAGTCAACATCAATCGCCAGCACAAAAGCATTGCTGCACCGATGGCAATGTAAAAAGCGAGGAGTTCCAGGCCTGCCGACAATGGGATAAGACCGAAATTTTCATTCAGTTTATGCCATACAAAAAACACGGGTATACCGGCTACAAAAAATGGAACTCGGGCAAGCAGCCCCGGTCCTGAATTTATGTTTTTCTTTTCAGCCAATAGAGTTGTCGGTTTGAGCCGGCCAGGGCCGACTGGCGGTGAATGCTGAAATGTTTAGAAAAAGTGTTTTCGAAAATTTGCTGACTATATGCTGGCTTTTCGCCATCAATCCTGTTTAGCAACTGTGCTGCTTTTTCGTCGTCGGAAGGCACCCACTCAATTATCAAATCCTCTGTCATTGGGGCTAGCCACGCTGCCAGCGTTGCTAAAGGTATTTTTCGTTCAATTGCCAGATGATGAACAAGCGCCAAAGCCAGTATAAGTTCCACCTGCAGGCGCTCATGCAGGGCTGTTCTTTCTTTATTTGCCACTCCGATGCCCGGCGAGGGCAAGGCCAGATCCTGAACTATTAAATTAATCTTTGACTGGGGTTTCTTTTTTTCGAGCTGATAAAGCCGGTTGATACATTCGGGATCGATGTCGGCTGCAACTACCATATCTGCCTTATCTGCCAGCAGCCTGCTAAACACTCCTTCGTTGGCGCCGAGGTCGGCAGCGGTGCGCAGGTTCGGCATTTCGCTCAACCAGGTTTCGATCAATTTCTTTTTGTCTTCGAGATATGGCCCGCGCTGCGCGGCCTCTTCGTAATAGTCTGACCAGGTGGTTGCCAGGCCGGGGCTTTTCAAATTTTCAATTAGTGTACGCAGGCTGAGCAGGATTCGCTGCAGTTTTGGTTTTGGCATCGACAGATTCCGTTCGTTGCGTGCCTCATTTTTGCGGGCATACCGGGCCTGCAGGTGAATATGTAAGAATGTGTGAACCGACCACCGGCTCTTTCGTGGGAGCAAGGCAGCCGCGAGTTCAAGCGGCATACCATCGGGCCAGGCCAGAAATAATTCGGGCAAATGCCTTTTCCGGTAATGCATGAACAGCAGCGGTGCCAGAAAGCTGCTGCAAAACTGCCGATACGCCACCCATGGTATTTCACGATAGGGTTCAAAAGACAGGGAATCAATTAAGATCGGCCTGCCTTGTCGCCATTGAACATTGTAGGGGCTCGCATCCTTCAGCATCCATTCTTTCTCCAACGCATATTCGGCGATACTCAATGTTAACAGAGCAGCGTCGCGCAACATATCGAAACTCCATTCGTATGGATAGCTGATAAATGGCAACAGCTCGGGTCGAATCCAGATTGCGGCATCGGGATCGACATTCATTGGTTCCATAACCCGTTCGTGTGGAATCAACCAGCCTTTTTTTATTAACTCGCCATGGGTTCCGGATTCTTCCAAACGAAGAAATGTATCGGCATAACCCCGATTGATCTGCCGGTATAGCACACCCTGCTTCCAAAACATGAAGCCGGCGGGATCGCGGAAGGAAGCCGGGTGCCGTATTTCCTCAAACTGGTTCATTGATCGGAGGGCGCCTTTTCAGATTTGTCTTTTTTGAACCCTCTGCGCAGGAATGAAAAAAAGGTGAGGATATGCAATTTGATTTGTCGGAAAAAGAATACGATTCCCAGTGCGGCGGCTGCCAGCACCTGAACCAGATAACTGCCACTGCCTGGATCGAGATATAATAATTCAGTCATTTGCATTACAAATAACTAAGGTTGGTTTTCGGCGTAAGCGTCAGCAAGGTCTGATACATCAGCCGGATGGTATTTTCAATATCGTCTTTGTGCAGCATTTCCACTGTAGTATGCATATATCTAAGTGGAATGGAGATCAGGACCGAAGGACAGCCGTCGTTACTGTAAGCAAAGGAGTCGGTATCTGTACCGGTACTCCGGCTCAACGCACGCCATTGCACAGGAATCTTGTTTTTTTCGGCTATCTCTTCTACCAAGCCCAGCAACTTGTTGTGTACGGCTGGAGCATACGCCAGTGAGGGGCCTTTGCCGGTTGACACATCGCCCTCAATATTCTTGTTGATCATGGGGGTGGTGGTGTCGTGCGTAACATCGGTTACAATAGCCACATTCGGCTTAATTCTCCGCGCGATCATTTCAGCGCCACGAAGGCCAATTTCTTCCTGAACGGCATTCACTATATACAGGCTATAAGGAAGTTTCTTTTTGTTTTCATACAGTAGTCTGGCAACTTCAGCGATCATGAAGCCACCAATGCGGTTGTCGAATGCGCGACCCACCAGATTGCCATTGGCCAATTCATCGAATCCGTCCTGATAAGTGACCACTGCTCCCACATGAATACCCAGTTCTTCTACCTCCTTGCGGTTGCGTGCGCCAGCATCCAGCCAGAGATTATCCGTACGAGGCTGCGATTCTTTCTGATCGGTAGCGCCAATCCTTGTATGTATGGCAGGCCAGCCAAAAACAGCTTTGACAGGGCCTTTTTTGCCGTGAATGAATACCCGCGATGCAGGTGCTGTCTGATGATCCACACCACCATTCCGCTTAAGGTAAATCAAACCTTCAGCGGTTATATAATTCACAAACCAACTGATTTCGTCGGCATGAGCTTCAATAACTATCTTAAAAGGCTCATCGGGATTGATAATGCCGACAGCCGTGCCGTAAGGGTCTACGTAGTGAGTGTCGATATAGGGCTTTAAGTACTCGAGCCATAATTTTTGTCCCCAGGTTTCAAAACCGACTGGCGATGCATTGTTGATATAATTACGGAGAAACTGGTAAGAGTGGTCGGTGAGAATACTTTTTCCGGTAGCTGCTTTAGAACTGCGACTGGCCGATTTTTTCGCTGCTTTTGCCATTTTTCCTGATCCTTTATTTAAAGAACAAATTTAGGTGTTTCGGCGCTAAGGTTCAGCGAATCAATGTGGAATGTCCTTTTAGAAAATAAGGTTTTCCAAGATAATCGGTAGCTTCTACCCACCAGACATAGGTATTGCTGGCCTGCAATTGTCCGTTTACACGCCCATCCCAGCCATGCCCGTTGCGGTTCGTGCTAAATACCAGCTGTCCCCATCGGTTATAAACTGAAAAACGACGTATCTCGCGCATACCTACGGCAATTGGCAGGAGCCGGTCATTTAAGCCATCCTCGTTAGGGGTAAAGCCGGTAGGCACAAAAACAGTTGGAGGGGTGGCAAACACTTTTACTTCCTGCGCTGCTGTTTCATAGCACCCCAGTTCATTGTACACATTCACGCTTAACAAAAACGCCTCTGCGGATGCAGGAAATATTGCAACCGGATTGGCAATCGACGGATCGTCGAGATGGGTCGATGGCGCCCAGAGGTAACTTACACCACCTGAAGCCTGGAGCTGCAGGGGCTGCCCTACCAAAACGGCAGTGTCGTTTCCGACAATAGGGATTATTCTCGGTAAAACGGTTACCAGCACCGTGTCGAACGATGGTTTTGGGCAACCGCTTGCAGGAGCAAGTGCTGTTAACACATACGAGGTGGTTTGTGGCGGGTAGGCAACGGGTTGAAGGGCGGTTGACTGGGTAAGCGAGCCCGCGGGCGCCCAGTTCCATAAACTGCCATTAGTAGTTCCCCGCAAAAAGGCAGGAGTGTTATAGCAAATTGTGGTGTCCTCGCCGGCAAATACCTGTGGGTAAGGAACGGTGCGAACCCAGATGGAGGCGTTCGCGGAACAACCACCAATGATGGCAGTAACGGAGTATCGGGTGTCGGCGTTCGCAATTACCCAGGGATCAGGCACACCAGGTGTTAGTACCTGGGCGGCTGGTGTCCACTGATACTGCAAACCATCGGAAACGATTTGCAATCGGGCACTGTCGCCGCGGCAAATGACAGTATCGGCCATCGGCAACAATGTAACACGGTCCACCACTCTGATCAATACCGAATCGGTATTGATACAATTGCCACCAGCGTCGAGTGTTACGAAGTAACGGGTGGTAGTGCCGGGCGAAA
This sequence comes from Chitinophagaceae bacterium, assembly GCA_046297935.1. Classification (GTDB taxonomy): domain Bacteria; phylum Bacteroidota; class Bacteroidia; order Chitinophagales; family Chitinophagaceae; genus CAYMZZ01. The sequence continues at coordinate 6,841 of JBKBHA010000006.1, read as the reverse complement.
CGGTTGGACTACCCGTTTGGGAGCCGATCATGCCGACAGCGGGTGTCCAGCTGAACTGTCCGTTTCCGGCAGCCTGCAGGGTCACTACATCATTTCTACAGATAAGGGAATCGGTGAAGCCAAGTTGAATCGGAGGCTTTGTGATGATGGCGATTGTTGTAACGGCAGTATCGCGGCAGCCATTACTGGCCAGCACCGACAGTTGCACCCTTTTATTGCCAAGCGTTGGGTAAGTATACACCGGATTTCGCTGATCGCTGACGTCAATATTTATCGCCGGTTCACCAAAATCCCAGGCCCATTCTACGAGGCTTCCTGTTCTGAGCGTGGATTGGTCGATAAAGGAAGTGGGTTGTCCAAAGCAAACGCCTGCAAAGTCAAATTGAGTGTTCATGCCAGGAAAAACAAATACAGGTGCGGTAGTGCTGTCGGAACAGGGCTGATTGCGGTTAACTACGAGCTTGATGCTGTACCTGCCATCGGTAGCGAAATTGTAATCCAACACCGGACTGGTGCTCGTAAAAATGGTATTGCCGCCCGGGTCAATCACCGACCAGTTCCATGTTACGATCAGCGGGCTGTTGGAAAGGTTGCGAACCGAAAGCTGCCGGCTGTTTCGACAAAGCATATATTCCTCTTCCAACGTGGCAGACGCAATACTGCAATCCGTAATATTAATTTGCAAATCCTTTCGCTGTACTGCAATGACCTGGTTATCTCTTATTTCTTCTGCACAAACAGTTACCACATAAATGCCGGCTGGTGGTGCTATGCCTGAGATAACGCCGGTATTGGGATCTATGGTTACGCGATTGCCCAACGGTGACTGGGCTGAGAAAGCTCCCACATAGTTAACCTGCTCATAGGGTGGTGGACCCGGCGGATTGTTGTTTCCCTGTGCGTTGGTGCTATTGTATGCTGCGCAAAATGTATAGCGAATCCGGTCGCCGTTGCCGTCGCTGGCTCCAAAATTGTATGTGAAGGGGTTGTCGGCACAAACAACAACCAGATCTGTCCCTGTGAAAACTGCACTGCTATTGGCAGGGCCGCTGGCCACAGGATTAGTAGCAGGTATGTCGGCTGTATAAGTAGCTCCCACCTGCTCACTACTGATGTTGGCGATACCACGGATACGGTAGTTCACTTCGCTGGCAATAATGAAGCCGGAAGTTGACGAAGGAAGGTTGATGGTAAAGGTGTAATACGCCAGTTCATAGCATACAGTAGGCGGATCAGTAATACAGGGATCGTTGGGTATAAGTTGAAGGGTTTCACGTTGTGTAACAGGAATATTCAAATCCATCACACGGGTACCCGTTTGCTTGTTAAAAATAGATACGATAGCCGGATCGGGAAACTGCCGACCAGAATTACAGCGCATGAACAACTTGAGCGTGACGGCATAGTTGTGCGAAGAGCCTGAAGATCCGAGATAGGCGTACGACATGGAGCCACCAGTAATATGGTCTGCCAGCGCTGGAAGCATAGCTGCACAGCAAGCAATGGTTAGCAGGACGCGTCTCATGTGTGGTAGATCCGGGTGTCGCTGGAAAGGCAAATTAGCCCGTTATTAAGGTAGGCTTAATTTGTCAGATTAAGGGATCCCGAGCCGTAATTTCCGAACGAAAGGGGAGGAGCCCGGGTTGCCCCGGGCAGAATAATTTTCAAAAAAAAAGAAAACAATGCTAACGCGTTGACACCCTTAACATTTCGTTCGGTGACAATTGCGTAATTTTAAACTTCAAGTATTAGCATGAAGTACCTTTTTCTACTTTTTACAGTCATCGCGTTTTCTGCCTCGGCTCAGGACTGTCCACTCATTCGGGATGTCGACCCTTATACAAAGAAAACAAGAATATCAACCGGGTTTATCACGCTGCCCGATGGCAAACTAAATATTGAATCGGACGGCAAAGAGATTGATCTGTTTTTTATCGTTAACGGAAAATGTTTTGCCGATGGCTCTAATGTATATGTATACTTCGACAGTGTGCGGGCACGAATGACTTATCGTAATACCGGCAGCATGAATTGCGACGGATATGTTCATATCCGGTTCCGGAATCAGGCCAATCCGAACACGCAGCTCAAGCGCTTTTCCACACACGAGGTTACTCAAATCATTTTTGTGGATGCTGATAAGAAGGAGAAAATAATGACCCTTACCGAAGAGCAACAGCAAACGCTGAAGCGACTGGCTACCTGCTTAATTGATGAAAGCATTAAAATGATCGGTACCTGAAGAGCCCCTGCTTAGTTGAAGCTGCGGTTTAACACTTCTGCCAGCCGTAGTCCACCTTTCAGCAATTGTTCTTCCATCATTTTTACATATAGAAAGTTGTAGCGGTATCCGAGCTTATCTTCCATCCTGGCTGAATCATAAATTTGGGCCGCCAGCAGGTAAGATTCGTACAACCAGTCTTCAATACTACCCTGCTTCCATGCATCGGCCTGCTGGCGCGGCGCGATATCAAGCAAACGGGCGTATTCGGTGTAGCTGTAATTCTGATTATCCAGCAACCAGGTATCCCAGAGTGAATGCAGATTCGTTTTTCTGTCGAACCAATAGACCACGATTTTATTACCGCCCTGGTCTTCTGACCGACCAACATGCAGGGGTTGGTGCATATCGCCCATTAAGTGTATCAGAAAGCGCAAGGCAACCTGCCTTTGTTCGAGTGGCAAACTTTTGTTGCCGAGTTCCGACATGGTGGCGTATAATTGAGAATAAAGACTTTTTACCTCGAGATTTTTCAAAGCCAGCACAAAAGAATCCTTCGATAAGCCCGACGGCACATTTACATAATGCCAGGGATCCGCATGGCGCCAGGAGCTGTCAGATTTGATAAAGTCAGACCAATTCGACCACCAGGCCAGGGTTTCTTTTCCAATCAGCTTTTTAAGTTCTTTTTTTGCCTTACCCGACAAGTGCTGCTGCGCAATTTCGCCAACAATTCGGTGACCGGTCAACCCCCAGCAATAGGCGGTGCTGCTCACAGGCAGGAGAATGACAAGCAATGACAACTTCAGAATCGACTTCAGGGAACGCAGACTCATGCTTTTATATTTGACGCAAATTTCTGCCAAAAAACAATACCAGAAACATCAAACGCCAAAATTGAAAATTCCGTAATTTTCGAAGTTGCGCGCATTGCAACTTTCTTAAATCTTCCAAATGATGATGCAATCCTGGATAGCAAGCTATCAGGGCAGAGAAGCAACGGTGCTGGCCTCCCAAAAGTTCTGGAGCGTCGGCTACCTGTTGTCGGACGAGCAGGTTCATACCGAACAGTGGCAAACGGATAGCCTGAAAGTAGAGTATCGGCTGGCGGACGATAGTAGTATCGTTACCAACCTCGTGAGCGGACAACATCTCAGCATCGAAGGATCGCAGGCCGCAAAATGGTATAATGTTTGGAAGGCTGAGCGAAATAAGCCCTGGTACCGGCGATCGGAAAATCGACTGATGGCGCGCATGCTGGCGATCAGCCTCAGTTTCCTATCGCTAATTTTTCTCAGCTATTTATTTCTGGCACCATGGGTGTCTGAAAAAATGGCCATGCAATTTTCTCCTGATACGGAGGCTGCACTTGGCCACCAACTGTTCAATGCAGCCTCAAAAGGTTTCAACGCAGATACCGCAGCAGAAAGACACTTGCAGGCATTTGCCGATCGGCTCTCGTTTCAGTCGCCTTATCAAATCAGGCTTACGCTGGCGATAGACGACGAAGTTAATGCTTATGCATTCCCGGGTGGCCATATAGTTGTAAACAGTGGCCTTTTGAAAAAGCTCGAAACCTACCCTGAGCTGGCTGCCCTGCTGGCTCACGAATTTATACATGTACGTGAGCGACATACTTTGCGCCAGTTATTTCGCTACTGGGGCCGAAGTTTGTTCATCACACTCGTAATGGGCGATATGGCTGGCATCACCCGCTTCGCGATCGAGCGGGCAGATCAACTGCAGACTTTGCAGTACAGCCGAAAGTCTGAAACTGACGCTGACCTGTTAGGTCAACAGCTGTTGCAGGAAGCTGACATCGATGACGAGGGTTTCATCAGATTGATGCTACATCTTCAAAAAGCAGATCGTTCGGTAAAAATTCCGGAGTATCTTTCCAGTCATCCGCACACTGACCGACGTTTAGAGGAGTTAAAAAAGAATCTTTCAACGGTCCCGGCTCAGACGGATGGCCAACTTGAATACCATTTTCAACAATTAAAGAATGTTTATCCATGATCATCACTACTACCAACAATGTGGAAGGACGCCCGGTGCAACAATATCTGGGTATCGTAAATGCTCAAAGCATAATTGGCGCCAACATCTTCAAAGATTTTATGGCTGGATTACGCGACGTATTTGGCGGCCGAAGCAAAACTTATGAGCGGGTACTGGAACAAGCTAAAGAAGACGCCCTCGCCGAGCTGGGTCAGAAAGCCCAGGCCATGGGAGCCAATGCAATTCTTGGAGTAGACCTCGATTTTGAAACGATCGGCAGCGGCGGCAGCATGTTGATGGTAATAGCTTCCGGCACGGCCGTTCGCATCTGAACAAGGTCTATCTTCGAAAGCGAAAGACATAGGTTCGCCATCCATCATAGATGAAAGCTTTGAACCGGTTGGTACCGGTAAATTGCATTTCATCGAAGTGGATGGAGAAAAAGTCCTGTGTGCCAAAATCAACACCCACCAGGTACAGGGTTTTTACCCTTCTATTGTCGCATACATAATTGCCAAACTCGTCATAGTTGCATTGCCCCTGTGTCCATTCGCGCCTTATATCCCAGGTGCCTTCAAATTGCTGCCCGGTTTGAGGTCGATAGATCATGGTGCCATCTTCCGCAAAACTGAACCTGTCGCCTGTGCGCACAGGAAGGGGGCTTGAACCTCCAAACCCTCTTCGGTCGATGTCTACCAGTTCCCAGTCGCCATCGATACGATCCTCATAAGGCTTTAAAAAATCTTTGCTGCAACCGGCGAGGAGAAGGACAGCGAAAAGAACGAAAATGTAGCGTTGTTTCATGGTTCTGATTTTTGAACCTGAAGTTTCAATTTTTTTCGAGTTTTGTATGCAACTGTGAATGGACATTAACCTAAAATTTGGTGAAGAAAATTCCAGGTGGGCCCGCCTAAACAATTGACATTTTCTTAAGTCGTTTTAACTTTTTATCTATCCGGCCGACGTTTACTTTTAGTTCATTAAACTACCAGCATATGAACAAACGTCTTTACACTTTTTGGATGACTGCCGCCATGCTGATGGCATTACTGATATCAACCGATTTGTTGGCGCAACGTGGCCGATATCATCGGGGGCCATACAGAGGTTATTACCCCAGGTATGCACCTGTCAGGCCTTTCTTTAACAGCGGGCCCTTTGTATCCATCAATTTCGGCGGTATGCCCTACCGGTATCAGGGTGGTTTCTTTTACCGGCCGTTTGGTACAGCCATCAGGGTGGTGGTTCCACCCGTAGGTATTGTGATTAACACGATGCCCCACGGCTACCGCAGGGTATACGCAGGACCTGATATGTACTACTATTACAACGGCATATATTATCGGCCGCAGGCAGGCCGCGGTTATGAAGTGGTGGCTCCACCGCTTGGTGCAGAACTAGATCAACTGCCACCGGGAGCCAGGGTGAGGGTGATTGATGGGCAGAAGTACTATGAACTGAACGGCACCTTTTATGAAGAAACAGTAAACGAACGTGGTGAAGTAGTTTACCTAGTAGCTGGTACAGATGGGGTGTTGAATACAACATCTCGTGGAATGGATGAAAATGATAGTACCGCTACGGATGTGGAGGATGAAGATCAGGTACCAGCTCCGGAGCAGCCAACCGCTGGTCCTCAGATAGGCGATAAACTGGATAATCTGCCGGCAGGATCTACTTCGGTGGTTATACGAGGCGAAACCCTGTACCTGAGTCCGGCCGGATTTTATTACCGCCAGATAGTGGAAGGTCGAAAGACCCTTTATGAAGTGGTAGGGAAATAATAGCGAAGTTGACATAGATCAAGGCGCTCTTCACTAGAGCGCCTTTTTGTTTTCTATTTCAGGCAATCTCCGGCAAAAAACCCCTACTTGTTGTAGGTAAAAAATTACAGTTTGTAGTGATGGCAACGATGCAGAAATAGGCGGCAGAACGATTTTCTAACAGCATTGAAAGCTGTTACTTCGTAAGAGAAGTTCAGCCTTGAAAAGCCAAATATCCAAACCCTGAAAGGCCCGTAAAATTCGACCCATGAAAACAACCCCCTTCTATGCGGCTCCGGCCGAGATTGCTGCCGGCACGTCGTTGACTTCTTTGGTGGATCAATTGGTACAGGAAGCATTGCCATTGGTCCGCCAAAGCAAGTCGATTCTGCAAAATGATATTGAACCCGCCTTTTTTACCGCTGCAAGAAAATCAACTGTCCAGCCCGTGCTGGAGGCCATTATTGAAGCATTACTGTGCTGTGCTAAGCAGGGTCGAATCCATATTTCGGCAGAGCGAATAGGAAAGAATATCCAGGTGCTTTTTGAGGAGCGTAACAACTACAATGGCTATGCGCTTGCTTTTCGTTTGTGCAGTGTGGAGACGCTTGCCCGAGAAGCCGGAGGCTATCTTTTTGTAAAAGGTGAGAAAAGCCTTCAGGTCCGGATAGGGTTCTGTTTTCCAGATCAGGCGGATGTTGAGATGTTGAATTGTTGAGTTGTTGAATTGTTGAGTTGTTGGGTTGTTTAGTTGTTTAGTCGTTCTCCAAATTCGGAATTCAATCTGCGTCATCTGCGTAAAAATCTGTGTAAATCTGTGGGAACAGAACTGCTGCCGAAATGGTAACCCTACAAA
>JBKBHA010000005.1:0-278781 GCA_046297935.1 Chitinophagaceae bacterium | reverse complement strand
TCAGAAAAAAATCAGTAAAAGTTCCCGATAAAAACTAGCTTTAAATCGTCAAATCCTCATAGCCCAACAGGTGGGTCACATCATTACCGAAATACCCGGGTCAGCGTTAGTGAAATAATCATCCAGACCTGATTTCATTAAACTTTAGTACTGCAGGTTGCGCACAACGGCCAGAGCTTGCTGTTATGCTGTCATTCTGTGGTATGTCAGCTTGGAACTGAAGCCCAATAGAATTACTGATGTTGAAGTTAAGCACAAAAGCTGAACGGAATTCCGTCTGACCGAAGCGCTGCTGATAGCGAGCCTGCCTGCCGGCAGGCAAAAAGACGATGATTTAGTTGCCAGCCAGCATAGCGGCAAGCCCCATGTTGTAGGCAGCCCATTGTCGAAATAGCTAGTTACTCCGCGAGGGAGTTGCCGATGATGTGCGGTATGGCCTCACCGGTACCCCCTGAGCAGAAGGAAGCCAAACCGCTCTCTTCTTAATTGCCCGCAACACTTCAGCTTCCATTCCGTACCCATTGTTAGTCAGTGCCTTGATATCACTGATATTACCATCCTTATCTACAATAAATTGGACTGAAACAATGTACTTTCCTGGCTTGGCGCCATTTTTATACTGGATCGATTGATTTAGGGTTTTCTCAAGCGATTGTATCCAGGAAGAATCTCCACCTTTAAAAGCCGATTTTATTTCTACCTTAGTATAAATAATCTTCGGCCTTTTCTCTTTTGTAATAGTTGGAAATCCTTCTTTGTCAAATGTCCCAACATATTTGACTATAAATTTTGAAAAGGGTATTAGGTTGCATACAACGATCTACGTATTGGCGAAGGTGGGGCATTTGAATAACGTCAGACCAACAGTTGTACAAATACCAAATAGAATTACAAATGTTGAGTTTACAACTGTCAGCCCCACAATCGCCACAACGATGTTAGCGGCTGGTTGCTTTTTTCGTCTTTAAGTCTTTTGCGTAATTGTAAAGTTCTTCATAGATGGCAAAGAATACATTCTCCCCATTCTCGTCCAATGAGGTATTGAAAAATACAATTATTGCAAATTCCTTTTTCAAGTCAGACAACATAAAAGTTCTTACTCCCGGGTCTGAGCCATTGTGTCCAATTCTTGTTGCACTTAACTTGGTCGCCCAGAAAATACCTTGGTTAACCTTGTTTAATTTTACATTTTCAGGTTTGTTAGTCTCGGTGTATTGAAAACGAAGCATTTCTTCAACCGTTTCCTTTTTTAAAATTCTCGTTTTTCTATATTTGCCGTCATTCAATAGGCTAATAAAAAAATTAGACAATTCTTGTACGGAAGTTCTGACACCACCGTCAGGATAAGTTGTTCCTTCATATAATTGGATTTGCACAATACTATCGCCCTTTTTTTCATAAAGTTTAGAATGTTTAGCAATATCAATTTCATTCAATGCCCATCCCGAACTTCGCATCTTCAAGGGTTTAAAAATATTCTTTCTAGCATACTCGTTTAGGGTTTTTCTTGTTCTCAATTCAATTATATATCCTGCTAATCCTGCTCCGATGTTAGAATATTCTCTATTAGTTCCTGGTTTTGCATTTAAGAAATTCTCATTTGAATAGTTTTTGCCATCATGTGTAAAATAACCTTTCAGGAACTCACCTAATGGTTCAGGTATACGTCCCCCATAATAATATGTGCTATCATACACTACCTGTCTGTCTGTTATGCTTGATGTATGTGTAGCCAAATGTCGTAACGTAATTATCTCGCCTGGAAAATTTGGATTAATTACTTTGAAAGGCAGATAGTTATTTATGTCTTCGTCAAGCGAAACTATTCCTTCTTCAACTGCTTTCATCATGCAGACTCCCGTAAATGTCTTACTGACCGAAGCAATATTCATAATTGTCGATGGCGTAAAAGGAGCTTTGGCTTCCTTGTCGGAATAGCCATATCCATTTGTCCAAACTAATTTCTTGTCGATAATTATTGATGCGCCGATGCCAACAATTCCTGATTCCTTCATTTTGCTTTGAATAAAACTGTCTATCGAAGTTTTCGGAATCTCCATTTTAAAAGTTTGCCCTAAGATGCTTGTGCAAAATATAGTTGTCGTCAAAAATACAATCAATGCTAACTTCATTTTTTCCATTTAAAATTTGTTTATATCTAATCTTTGTCGGTCTATGCGGTCAACTTGCCGCTAACGAGCGGGCCTTGGCACTCTGGCAAACTCCGCGAGCCGAAAGCCCGAACGCATGCAGAGTAAACATAATAACACCGAGAATATATACTAAAGCTGAGTATCAATCGAAAACTGGATATGTCGCTCAGTAGTGATATAAAATTGACAATATATTCGAAAAGCTGCCCTAGCGCCCAACCCTTTGTTAGCCTCCGAAATTTATAACTAAAAAGCCGAAGTTTAGAACTGATGCTCGGCAGAATTCCGTCCGCCGAAACCAAAGCCTGGATATCTACTGCTAATGATTACTTCAACGTCATGCCCCAATTGCACAAAACCTTTTGTTGTAAGCAGTTTATTAATTGATGTATCCCAATAGCATTCATAATATACTCTTAAAAATGGAGTTTAATCCATGCTACAAAGTCGAGCCAAACTATTGTTTTAGCAATCATAAAACGAAGCTCAAAAACAAATATCAGCAGTATGCTTGACCAAAGTGTTACTCGGTGAACTTTCCGCATGCTCCATAAATCATAAAGCACTAACGGAAGCAGGAAAAGATAAGAAGCTCTTGCTGCAATAGGGATATTATGAAAGAGTAAATCGAATGGCCATCGAATCAGCCCTGCAAAAACAAGAGAAATATTAGCAATAAGTATAAGTCTCTTATGTGCAGCGGGATTGTTTTTCATTCTATATGCTGCTGCCATAAAAGATGTGAAACCGAGTAACATGGTGATGTTTATTATAAACAACAACTCATCAATTCCTGGAGCAATCGTTCGCTTTAGAGTATCCACACTGGCCATAAGCCCTGTAGGAATCATTAAAAAGGTAAAGCAAAAACTAATTATTCCGAGTTGACGATGAATATTGACCTTGTTAATAAATATGAGAGAAACCTGTGCAACAAGCAGGAGCATCCAAATAGTGAATACAATTGCATGTACATGAATAGTTTTGTCTGGAAGTGGTGCATTTGTTATGCCTGCCAAATAGTAAGTTGAAGCAAAGCCAATAAAAAATGTAGCAAGCAAAAGCAGAGTCATGCCTGAAAAGAAGAAATGCTCATACCGTTTTCTGAGTGCATTCGAGTCAGTTTTTACAAGTATATCCATATAAACTTTAGGCTGGTTGTTTTAGGAAACGAGTTAAAAGTTCGGAAATCTAATAAGTATGGGAATGTTTGTCTTTAAATTGCCTACAAGGCCGCAGCATTGGCGATGGGGCTACCTTCTGTATTCCGTCAGCCCGAACCAAAGATGAGTAAAGCTAATGCAGTTGAAAATATATTCTGTTGACCGGTTTTTTTCGCCCAGCCCGCACTACTGCTGATAAACGAACGGGACGATGAGCATATATTCGTCAGCCAGCATAGCAGCAAACTCCATGTTATTGGCATGACTTTTATTTGTCAATTATGACATTGATTAGGTCAGGTATAGGATGTTCAATACTATTAGGTCGTCTGGCAAAGAAGGATAAATAGGTCTTATTACTTGGCTTGAGTTTAGCAACTAATAATTCATAGATACCGTCCAATCCTGTTAACCCTAATATACCGTCAGGTCCTTTGTAATACTCATAAAATTCTATTGTATCGCCTTGGGGGATGTCTTCAGCAGATAGATCAATAGAGTCCTTTATTAACGTCATGCTATATTGTGTAAAAGAGACAGATTTACTATTCATGTTTATAATTAAGGAATTTAATAGAGACAGTCTTGCTTGTCCTTCAAACTTAAAACTATTTTCATCTTTAATGATTTTAAGTGTTCCACTTAGTTTTTCAGGTTCTTTATATGAAAAGAGTTCTATTAGCTGATCAAATTCTTGCTTACTAATCCCAATATCTGAGCTATATGCAGGTTTTCCACCCTCTTCAATTTGACGGAAATATTTTTGCGTCAGGCTATTGGTCTCAATAAGTTTTGAAAGCTTTTTCAGCAGTTGTCTCTGTCCAGCCAGCAAACCGCTGTTAGCCGCCTGTACTTCGTTCAGGATGCGTCAGGTTAAAGATGTTATCCGTTTCCAGTTCAGGCTTTATCTGCTCTGAAATATTGTATTCCCCTCTTCCGACAATCTTTATTTCACTTTCTCTGATTGCCTGCAGTATCCGTTCTGCAACTGGTCTTAGTTGCTGTTGATAATATTCAATATCCTTTAGGCTCTTTTCGTATTCCATCTGCCATTTATCTCCGTATTTGGTTCTTAGATAACCTTCATCAATCCAATAGAAGTAATTTAATCCAAGATGTCCCAAAAAACGATACCCATTTGTCAGTTCCCCTTGTCTGTTGTAGGTACTACAGTATAAATGATAAAATTCATCCAAAAGCTCCTTTGCCTTGCTCGGATTATAAATGAAATCTTTTAATAGCTCTGTCAATTTCCAAGTCTCAAACTCACTTGCAGAAATAACTTTCTCAAAAATGTAGTGTTCTAACCGATTGGCTGCATTTTTATCCTTGTAATCAAACGTAAGCAAATCAATATATGCGTCTGTTCCCAACTCGTTTTCAAGGTCTGTATGCTGTGAAATGAAATTTTCAAAGGCCGAAAGCTGTAAATCTCCTTTCAGAAACCTGAGGAATAACAATTTGTGATTTAAGGACAGGTCGGTCATGGTATGGCGGCTAACGTCAGGGCTTAGCAATGCGCGATATTCTGTGTTACGTAAGCTGGGACTGGTGCAGATCACAGGTATGAAGATGAATATATCTTATAGCTTGGCTTTGTTCGTCAGTTGGATATAATCCCGAGTAATGATATATCGATGATAATTTATATGTTAAGCCTCCATTTTGCCAACCCCATGTTATAAGCCGTTTTGTCGCACCAAGACTTGCTGCAGCTTTTCTTTGTTGCCTTTGTACGTTTCCAACTCACCAACTATACTCATGGTGAAACTACGCAAGTAGTCGTTGTGGTCGTCCAAATGGTTTGTCCGCTTACTTTTTAAGTTCAGTGCAATGGCTTGAGGTGTACGAATGATGCCCCACGGAACACCCCACCAACCAAGAATTGTGGTCTTTGTCAACGCATTGTTGTTTGCTTTGTCCAAGCAATGCGGACAGCCAACTTTGATTTTCTTGTCGTAGGTTGTGAAGAAAAGAAAACTCATGACTTCTCCAGTCAAGGTAGCGTTTAGCCTTTCAGTCGTGCCGCTGCAAGAAGGACAGGCTAAATTGCTTACAAGGTCGCAGTAAGCATCAATTTCTTCACTCGTGTATTCTTTGTTTTGGGCTTCTAACCCTTTACTAATATTTTCATCCAGCCCGCGCTTTTGAATTTCAGCTTTCACCATTTGCATAGCTTCCGGTGTCAAACCGTAGGCGTCTTGAGTGGCAATTAGGATCAACTCGTCATCCGACATTTGCTGGTATCTCTCCTGTATGAATTTGATGTCAATTCCTGTACTCATAAGTACGGTAAGGTGCCGTTTTAAAATGGCATATAACGGTTACAGCTTTGCGTTCATCGGGGCATTTGGAAAACGTTCAGCCTGGAACGGAAGCCGATGTAATTTACAAAATTGAAAACATATTCTGTTGCTCGTCTGTGTTCGGTCAGCCGGACCTGCCTGTCGGCAGGCAGGTATGCAGCTGATAGTAGCACTGGCGATGAGGGTTTATTCGACGCCCCCTGCTGACGCAAAACTGAATGTTGTGCGGTCGCTTTTTGTCAATTGAGTAGTAGCTGTAATTTTTTGTATTCTTCCAACGGAAAGTCATACGAAACCCACTTCTCTTTATAGTCTATCAATGTGTGTCGTTCCAGCAAACCGTCAATACCGTTACAAATTACCAATGCCAGATTTCTTAAAGTGTCCCTATCTGAGTATATTAACCCACCTGTTTCTTGCGATTTATCGGTTTCGTTAATTCCATCTTTTTCTTTATCCCAAAATATTTCAATTTTAATTTCATCATCAGCAATTTTTGAAATAACTAAGGAGTGTTCTCCAGGCTCATCAAAAAATGCAATTCTTTCAATATTTGTCTGGTTACTTATCAATCTGCAAAGTCCCTCGAATAAGTCAGCCAGAGGATCGCTCAAGTAGGAGAGTTCAAACCTAACACTATGATTGTCGCTTGTAAAAAAAACCTCAGCCCAACCAGGCCCCGTCAGCCAATAATTAAAGTGAGTCGTCATTATTCAATGCCGTATGATATTTCGAAGCTGTATGTCTTTTTAAAATGCCGCACAACGGTTTCGGCTTGGCGGTCGGGCGGGCATTCAAAATACTGTCAGCCCACAAATGGCGCCGATTAAAGTTACCGATGTTCAATTTTACAGTGAAAGTTTGTTAATGTTACCCCTGCTAAATATGCTGATGATAGTAGCACACAAGTTGAGAATATATTGTCGTCTCCCCACTGCCGCCAAATCGCTTGTTGCCAGCAGCCATTTGTCAATACGAATATTCCTTTTTAAATACTCTGTCTTTCTCACGTTTGCGCTTTCCGTTTCCTTTAACTGTCACTCTAAAAATTCTCTTCTCTGTGCAGTTGCCAAAACTGTCATAAGTATATTCTTCTTCAAAAATGGTTTCAGCGCCGTTCAAGCTTCGTCCTGTCCAGCGTGTTAAATCGCCACTTACGTTATAAACCTCTTTTTCTCCCGGAAACTTGCTTGCTTGTATAAAGCTGATTTTTACGGTGTCGGTGGATAAAACTCTGCCGTCATTTGACACAACATAGGTCACGACTTTATTTTTGTCATATAAATAAGTGGCTGTCTCTTTACCAAAAGAATTTCCATTGCCATCGAATAGTGACAATTCGATTGGATGTCCCTTTTCATTACATACAAGATTGGTTTGGCGAACGATATTTCCATTCGCGTCCTTGTCAGTCGTACCAATCAAAATGAAATTTGTGTCATAGGAATAAAAAGCAGTTTCTTTTGAATAGCCAAACTGTGTCCACCTCTCGAAAACCCTTGCCAATTTAATTCTGTGAACTGTGTCGTTGGTATACGTTAACCTTGCTTTCAAAGTACCTTTGTCGTCATATCGCTCTTCTGTTAAAAGCATGCCCGCTTCATCAAACGTTTTGATGTTTTTGTCGACCTGTTTGCCACTTGAATTAAAGAACATATTTGTCTCAATAATTTTTTTTGGTCGTTTGGTTTTATACTCTCGTTCTGCATTCAATTGTAAAGCAGAAAAGATATTTTGTGATCTAACAAGTCCGCTCAAAAGAATCAGTAGAAAAAGAATTGTCAATCTACGCATGGTCTGATACAATTACTGGCAACGTTCAGGGCTTGCTGCCGTGCCGAGATTGTTTAACGTCCAGCCCGTAACTGAAGCCCAATAGAAATAATGATGTTGAAGTTAAGAACAAAAGCTGAATAGAATTCTGTCTGCCCGAATCGCTGCTGATAGCGAACCTGCCTGCCGGCAGGCAGGCAAAAAGATGAAGGTTTATTCGTCAGCCAGCATAGTAGCAAACCTCATCTTACCTGCCATACTTTCTTGATTGTATGTATTCCCGAAAAAGGCTAATCTCAGAAATCTTGTCAATTGACGGCGTCCAGCTAAATGAAGCTTTTGATATTGTAAACACTTTTTTTGATTTATTACTTGTCCTGTAAGTTATTGAGAGGATATATGCATGTCCGAAGTATAAATAAATTGGGATTGGAAACACCTTCACTTGTTCAACTTCCTTTAGGTCAATTTTCTTGTCACTTAGTCGTCTTGTCAAGTAAAGGAAATTTCTATCAAACTCAGCTTTATAAAGTCTTAGAGAAAGGTAAAAGGTCAAACCATTTATTATAACTGCAAAAGATACGCCCAAGATGCGAGGGAGAAATTGAAAGGAAAGCACGGCAAATATCCATGGCAAAATCCCTGATACGATTAACCCTGTCAATTGGATAATATTTGTTTGCTGATGTGATAAACAATGCCTCATGTAGGGATGGCAGGTAACGGCTACAGCTTTGCGTTCGGCAGGGCATTTGAAAACGTTTAGCCCGGTACTGAAGCCGATGTAATTTACAAAAGCTGAAAATATATTCTGTTGCTCATCCGTGGTCGGTCAGCCGGACCTGCGTTCCGGCAGGCAGGTATGTAGCTGACAGTAGCACTGCCGATGAGGATTTATTCGTCAACCCCAGCTTATGCAAAACTGAATGTTGTACGCCGCCTTCGTCAACGACGTGTTGATTTGTCAGGCTAAAACCGCAACCCATAACTTAGGTAACCGCCTGGTACGAAGCCTCTATCTATTAGCCCAGGAGAAAAGCCAATTCTAAACAATGTCCGTTTGCCGTATGCCCGATATCCTAAGTTCAGATTTGGATAAAATGTTTTGGTAGAGTAGTCAGGATATACAAATGCGAACCCTTTCTGGTCGTCACTTACTTCGTCAACAATCAGGTATTGCAAGTCCACTCCAAGTTCGAGAAATCGTATTCTTTGTCCAACAAGGTAATAGCCCCCGCCACCTAGAGAAACAGCATTCAAATATTTTGCAAGGTTCGAGCCTGCAATAACTCGAAAGCCAAAATTTTTTGTCACCGCTTTGTGGTCAAATGTAAGGTTGTATATAAGCCCTGTCTTACCCAACTCAAGTGAAACCGCATTGATTTTTGGTTTTTCGGTCGCTTGTGCGTTACAAAGTGTCACGCTGACCAATATTGCAAAAATAGCGGTTAGTGAAAACTTCATATTTGTAATTTACAGACAGTTTCAGTCAAGTGGCGTACAACGTCAGGGCTTGGCGATGCGCGATATTCTGTGTTATGTAAGCTGGGACTGGTGCAGATCAAAGGTACGAAGATGAAATTGCTTGGCTTTGTTCGTCAGTTGGATATAATGCCGAGTAATGATAAATCGATGAGGATTTATATGTGAAGCCGCCATTTCGCCAACTCCCTGTTAGCTGTTGCTCTTCGTCCGCCGATAAAACTTAAGTAGCGGATGTCTACGAACTTCATCTGCCGTCGTTTTTCGTAAATTAATGAATGTGCTTGGTGTCATGTCGATCCAAAAAACGTTAGTCGGCATGTAGTGAAAATGGTCAACTTCTTTTACAGCAATATACGGATAGGCTCCACCCGCATGTGTCGTATTGACTTCCCAAAAGCCATCGACTCTTCGTTTGATAACCTCACCAATATATGCAACAACATGGTCGTAATAGTTTTTCATAGTTTCCTCAATTCCCAGTGGTTTCAATCTATCAGAAACTATGTCCAAGCTATTGTATGAGAAATCAAGCTGGGCTTTAGGGATATGCAATTTGTCGGCCAGGTCATTGATTAAATTGTCAATGTTGTCGATAAGGGTAGCTCCATACTTTGTATAGAAGTGCCAATTATCGCCAGCGTTGCCTTTTCTGATTTTCCTGTTCTCTTTATTTCTCTCTCGGAGTATAAAATAATCTTCAATTTCTTGTCGTGTAAAAATCTCACCCTTTCCTTTAGGATAAAACTCACCATCAAAGACCCAAAGAAATGTGTCGTCTGGAAGAACATAAATTCTCGGGTTAAACTGAACGCCTGTAACAGTCGTAATTTTAATTTGAGCAGTGTAGTCCTGATGAAGTGTCGCACCTTTAGTCAAAATTTCTTGAACTTCCTTTTTGCTAAGTCTTTTTCGTTTCATAGTGAGTGCCCTATAGAGTGGTAGCTAACGTCCAGAGCTTGGCGAAGTGCCGGTAGTCTGTGTTACTTCTGCCCGAACTGCCTTGAGTAAAGATATATCGCTGAAACTATACTCCAAAGCTCAACCGTGATTCGTTAGCCGGGACTGAAGCAGAGTAGCGATATTATCCAAGAGTGTGGTGTCAAAATTGAATTGGCAAGGGTCAAGGACAGCGATTGTTGGCTTATACTTTTTCTGTCCAACTGCTAAAAACCCCAGGAACAGAAACAATGTGATAAAAGAAATACGCATTTTCATTTAAAAGTTTGGCTTGCTGCTAACGGACCGGGGCTTTGCGATGTGGCGACAGTCCGTGTTAATGTCGCCTGGTAAGTTGTTCACAGGTTGAGCAATGATCCACAGCTCAGCCCATATTCTGTCCCGTCATATCGACAAACCTCTTGTTGTACGCAGCCCCTAGCGCTCTCGCACTATTTGTAGAATCGAGTCAATTTTGCGGGTCTCGTCATTGAATTTTTTCCAATCGCAAATCGAACTGAAATCAACACGCTTGAAAACTATGTCGGAATACTTGACTCTGACGCTCAATCTTCCCACATAGTCAGTACAATATCGAAACTGTGACGGTGGGTCAACGTCCAAAAGCCTTTCGGCCCACGATATTAGACTATCTTTCTCGTCCCTCCGGATAATACAGCCAATTGTGTCACCTGTATTCGTTAACACTTCAATCGAGTCCGACCAGTGTTGAATATGGACAAATGCCGTGTCTTCGAGATGAAAAGTGATACTTTGCCAATTCGTTTTATTGGTATCCTTGGTGCTTACTGTGTTTTCTGAACCACACGATGCAAACAACGTGATTAAAAAGACTATGATTAATAGACGAAGGTTCATGGGGTTTGCGTACACCGGCCACAGCTTTGTGTTCGGCGGGTATTTTGAAAATGTCCAACCCGGAGCTGCAGCCGATGTAATTTACAAAAGTTGAAAAAATATTCCTTTGCTCATCTGTGCACGGTCAGCCGGACCTGCCTGCCGGCAGGCAGGTATGTAGCTGATAGTAGCACCACGGTAAGGATATGTTCGTCGCCCGCTGCTGAAGTAAAACTGCCTGTTGGGCGAAATCTAATTGAGTCCAATCATTGTCGAATCTATAAAGAAAAATCTATCCCCTGTACACTTTTCCATTGCTTCTCCTCTTAAATATATTTTTATACTGTCTGATTTTTTGTCAACAGGCACAGATGACTTAAAGTAGATTATTTTAAAATAGATTGTTTCGAAAAGATTAATGCTTGAGTCGCAATAGGCGCCGGCAGATAATTTTAAATTCCCATAATTACGGTCAACCGCACAGAGAAGCACTGTAAGTTTTATACTTGAATCCGTTTTGGACTTAAAATACTGCCATCGTACAACTTCGTCCTCTTGGATACGCTGTTTTCGTCCAGTTGAATCATAGAGGATCATAAAATTCGAAAGAGGCCAGTCAACCATAAAAGCATATAGTCCCAACCTACCTTTAGAATCAAAATGAAAAACACTCCCCTCTCCGCTCTTTACAGACGTATCTCTTACTTCAATTGAGTCCTGTCCAAATGATTCGATTTCGAGTCGTGACGTGTCCAACTTGTTCAATAAACTATCATAATTAACTACGCAGAACTTTTCAACAGCCTTTTCTCGCCTAATGCATGCAAGAAGAAAAAGAAAAATAACTGAGATAGCAAGATAATTTCTCACGTCAGTATGATGCTAAGTGATTTCGCCCAACGTTTACGCATTAGCGAAGTGGCGCTATCCATGCACTTGTCCGCCAGAGCCTGGGTTGATTAAAGTTTCAAAAGTTGACTTCATATTCAATGGTCAAATTGATATCCGTTTGCGGAAAACGCCAACCTGACGTCTCATCCCACTGCCCATGCCCTGCACTTACACCGCCATTCCGCCAATGCACTGTTGGCTGTAGTTGCGACTCAGAGTCTATTGGGTATATCCATGCTCTCATGAAGTATTCTTACAATCTCCAACTCGTCTGATGAAAATTTGTAAAAAATAAAGTGCGATTTAACCTTGGCAGAAAAGTATCCTGTTCTTAAATCAGAAATACTCTTTCCGAAGGTCGGCTTTCTGGCAAGAAATTCAATTTCCTTGAAAATCAATTCATGGTATCTATCCGCCTGTTCGACTGACCACGTCTTCAACGTATAAAGCCAAATCTCTTCTAAGTCCGAAATTGCTGCTTGATGGAGAATGATGCTAAGCTTCTTCACAAGTACTTTTTATGAAGTTTCTCCACATGCGCCTTAGGATCAAAATTCGCAACCCGTTTTGATTTCTCGCCCTGAATTAAAGCGGAAATCAGAGCCTCCCTTTTTTGCTCCTCAACTTCGAGCATTCGCAATGCCGTTCTGACAACTTCACTTGCCGAACCGTACCGGCCGGAAGAGACTTCTTTGCTTATAAACTTCTCAAAATGCTCGCCCAGCAGAATCGAAGTATTTTTAGCCATAAAGCAATTTTAGATCAAAAATACCAAGATTTGGTATATTTTTCACTTTTCAGCATGATTTTTACAAAGCCCCTACGTAAACAATTATAGCCAACGGCCGCAGCTTTGCGTTCGGCAGGGCATTTGAAAACGTATAGCCCGGAACTGCAGCCGATTAAAGATGCTGAAGTTGAAAATATATTCTCTTGCTCATCCGTGGTCGGTCAGCCGAACCTGCCTGCCGGCAGGCAGGCAAAAAGCTGAGCATGTATTCGTCGCCTCGCCATATTTCCAAACCGAATGTTGCAAGCAGCTTTATCCAACAATGAGTAGTAAAACTTTATTGTCATGTTCCACTTTACTTAAGTTGTCATGCAAGAGTTTAATTGCTTCAAGTGTCATGGCTGCAGTTTCTTCGTCGGCTTCTTCTGAAAAGTCTAAATTGAACTTTTGTATTTCTGTCAGTGAAAACAAGTTTGGCTCAAGTTGAGTCAAGAATGAGCCTTTCTGTTTGTGAGTAAATAGAAAATGTGAACTACCTCTTTTGGCAACAAGTTCCTTTGCAATGTCGTCATATTGGTTTGTCAACAAGTCTATATTTTTTTCTTCCTGCAAAAAGACAAGCAAGTTAGCATAAACATAACCTGAACCGTCAAACCTTTTTAGTTCTGTCGCATTACTTGCTAAATAGTCCCAATAATTGTCTGTCACTTTTTTGCTGAACAACCCTTTCTTAATACTGACTTCTGCGTTCTGTTTTAAATCGTCAAGTTTTGATGTGTCCAACAAGTAAAATGATGCTATTGCTGACATAAAAAAGTGTCGTTACATTTTATTGTGAATTTTAAGGTGTTGTCAAAAATTGCTTGCAACGTTCGATTACCTGCAACCGCAGGGAACTAATCGATTGTCCAGTCCGGTACAAATGTCCAATTGAAAATATGTTGTTGAAGTTGAGCACTAAAGTTGAACATTGAACGTCGAGCCCAAACCACTGCTGATGCCTGCACATATCTGATATTACACTTTTCAGCCCCGCTTTTGCAAATACTTTTGTTGGCTGTAGTTTTATTTTGGCCGTCAACCTTCTACTTTTTATCAAAACTAAAACTCGACTTTCTAAAAGCCTCAATAATTTGTCTGCCTGTCAGTTCGTTGCTAAACATAACACTAACTGTCAACTCTGTGTCTGTGAATAGATGCCTGAACATAATTGCATTTTTTGTCAAGCCGTTAGGAAATGTCATTTTTGAAGTCAAAGTTTGAAACTCAATATTATCAATGGTTTCAACAGTTTGTAATGTGTCCACTTTTGCATTAGTAACTTGTGTCACGATTGAGTTATAAAAAATGTCATTCATTCTTTTACAAGTTGCAACATAATCGGATGCCATTTCTAGATTAACTTTCTCACTTGTCGCTTCAAAAAAACTTTGGTCTGTCGATTTAAAAATGAAAATCGTTCTTACTTTATTTTTTAGCTCAACATTGTATGTATCTTCGATAACTTTTTTGCCCCTGTCTTGTGCCTTTTTCCATTCGTCATTATTTTCTGAAATTAGGAACTCTGGTATTTTTAGTTTCCAATTGAACTCCGAAATAACTAACTCATCTTTCTTAATTGGGACTTGTCCCGAACAACTAGAAAATACTGTGATTACAATAAAAAAAGTAGAGGTAATTTAATCATTGTTGAAATAATTAGGGTCTGTCAAAAATTACAGCTAACATTAAAGCATTGGCGATGTGGCGGCATTCAACGATCCTCCAATTCGAACCAATGCTGAGTTTAATTCTTAAGCTCAAATTTACTCCTGAAGCCCGGCTGCGATAACTTTCTCACTTCATGCCAGCCGGGCATTCAGAGTTCGTCCAGCCCACAGCTGTAGTCGATCAACGAACAAAAGTCGATTACTTATTCAATCAGCCGGCCTATTGCCAATGCATTGTTAAGCGCAGGTGATCGATTAAGGTCTAACATCCCATCTTTTTGCCACAAAATGGCCCTCAAAAGTGGATCTAAATTTTTTATCGGGTTCCCGAATGCTATAATAAGTTTGAGTTTCTGCCTTTACCCAACCGCAGATGGGCTCCGAGTTAGCAGAATCAGGCAGCCGAGAGATTGTCAGCTCACACGATCTAAACGGAGCCTCCATGCATGGTTGTGTCGTACTATCCGGATTAGAGATAAAAAGAGGTCCGGTATGTCCGCAAGTAAAAAAATAGGGACTTCTTTCACTTCTGGAAAAATTCAGCCAGAGGGTTTTTGGATGGAATCCATCATTGCCGACAAGAGAAAGACGTAAAGAATCTACCAACAGACCAAATGAAGCGTCAGCAGATTGCGCTGGAACTTTCAAGTCCAATTCAACTTTTCCATCAACGTATGTTTTAAATTGAAACTCTGAAAAATGAAGGGAATCTAGAACAGCGTCTTTAACCAAAGAATCAACCTTGAAGACAAAACGTGTATCAGCTTCCTGCTTACACGCGGCAAATAGAAAAAGTACAAAAATTGAATTCCTAAAGACTTTCATATGATAGTAGCTAGCTTGCGCTTAACGTTGCAGCATTGGCGATGTGGCGGTATTCTGTAAAGCTGTCAACAAACATAGTCTAACTGTCTACTTTTATTGCCTTGTCATTAATGAACTTGTTTGAGTACTTGAATGACACAAATAGAATTAACGTTCCAAATAATACCCAACCAAGAAATATTTTATTGACATAGCCACCTGGCTCATAGTACAAAAATTGAAAATAGTTTTTCATTGTCGCCCTGATGACTTCTATTGTTATGCTAAATGCGGCAAGTGTCAAAAAGTAAACGATGCAAAAGATGAAAGCCTTGCTTTTGTTGGAGGGGGATTTCTGAGCAAAATAAATAATTGTCGTAGTAAGCATAATTAAAGCAAATGGAACTCCTAATATTTGTCCGCCATGTCCGTATGCACTCCAGATATAGCCAAAACGAAAACAATAGTAAAAACCTATTAGTGTCAGAATTATGAGAACAATTTTTCGTGTCATTAGGGTGTGTCAATTAACATAGCTGCCAACGTTGAAGCATTGGCGATGTGGCGGTATTTTGTGTTCCGTCTGCCCGGTGCCGCTGCCGACCCGTCCAGACTTGCGAAGAAACGTCTGGATTAAAGATACAAAAGCTCGTTGTTTATTCTATTGATCGGCATTATTCGGCTGCCGAAACCGAAGCTCAGTAGCGAACCTGCCTGCCGGCAGGCAAAAAGCTGAGAATATATTTGTCGCCCCGATATATTGCCCATACAATGTACGCAGCAGTTGTTATTGCTCAACAAACTCAATGTGTTCATGGTCTCTTATTATACTGACTAAAATATCGTAAAGTGTTTCACCTTCTCGACGTTCATTTAGGTCAACCTTGCTTTTAGTTGAATTTTTCCAAATTAGTTTTATTGGCTCTTCATAGTCGTGAACTCCGAAGCCTCCTCTAAGTAAGTCATTAAAGGCATCTAAATTATGTCCTGTGCCCCATCCGAGATTTTTTGTCAATATTTTATCAGCTTCGGAATAGAAATCTTCTAATGATTCGAAATTTGTTCCGTCAATTACCAATGTCTTCTTTTCAACTGATTGCCTTTGAGGAAGAATTTTTTCAAATTCTGTCTTGAATTCTCCTTCATCAAGAAATGATACGTCTGTAATAATGTCGAAAGGGGTTGTATCTTCTGTAATTAAGCTAAGTCCTATTGATTTGTCATCTATCTGGATAACATGAAAGCAGTCATTAATCCATATTTCAACCATTATCGCTCCAGAGTCAAATCGACGGATCTCGTGTCTAAGGTTAAGTCTTTCTAAATTGTCAACAATATATTGTAGTAAGTGTTTCACTGCTTCGATTGGTATAGTCTGCCTGTCAATTGCTGCTTACGCTCAGGACTTGGCGGCTGTATCGGTATTCCGTGTTCCATTGGCTCGTATCAAAGCCGAATAAAGTTAAAAAATTGATGTTAAATTATGTTACCAGGTGTTATTCGTCGGCCGTAACCGGAGCTGAATAGTGAACAGGACGATGAGAATTTATTCATCCCACCGCTATAGCGCCAAACCAATGTTAGCGGCAGTCTAGTATTTCCGGTCTAAGGAATCGTTCTCTCAGTCAAGCATACATTTGCGGCCAACCTTTCAACGCATTGCTTATGAACATTAGTGTCGGCCGCCACTAAAATACCGTATTGGACGTCTCCTTGTGTTCCCAATTGCATTTTGACATGCGATGCTCCACCAAAAAACGTTTGAGTCGAGTCACTTGAAATCGAAGTATATGCAATTCGATTGAACACATGGATTGTCTGAGGCGGTATGTGAAAACTTAAAGTCTTACTTGGGTTATCATCATATCGTTGAAAAGTAGAATCAAAATAAACAGGATAGAATGTACTTTCAGAGCCAAATAATATTTGAAAGGAAATTACAGTCTCACCGTAATTAGACTTTCTTAGTATTACCTCAGTTTGGTTCCTTTTACAAAAGTTAATCAAACTATCTGAAAGTTCATTGTGTAAAACAGAGTTCGCATAAAAATACTTTTCAAGTTGTTTATACTCTGAGCTACACGACGTCATAAACATCAAGGAAACAATTAGAACAATAATTCGTAAAGATTTTTTCATAATGAAACGTACCGTCATTGATTGACGCTAACCTTCGAGGCTTGCCGCAGGGCTGGTATTTTATAACTGTCCACGCGGCAACTCAAGCCGATTGATAGACGGAAGATGAAGTTGACGACTAAAGCCAAAGAGGATTCGGTCAGGCACTAGCTGAAAGTTGTATAACAGCCGATAGCTCTTCCGCGCGCCAGCCTTCCGGCAAACATTTGTCGCCCATTTTGCTTCTGTCACAGTGTAATTGATCTGCCTTTGATAGCAACGTCTTTTGAAAATCTATTTGTACAATTTGTATCTGTCAAATATATAAACTCACTTTTAGTAACGACGCCTTTAAACCGTTTATCAGCGGCCTTAGTTTTTGTCGAAATATGGACATTCCCATATTGACATATATTTCCAACAACATTTTGCCCGGAATCGGTAAAATGAATATATGGCAAGATGCCATTTGTCCGAACCAACCAACTAAGATTTTCTATAAAGCCCGGAAGCTCGTGTACGCCAACTTGTAGGGCGCCATTAAATCGCTTACCGATTTTATTGGCAACCAAGTAACGTAACGCTTCTTGAAAACTTTCGTAAGTATCAAGTCTTTTAAGCCAGGGAATATCTACATCGCCCAGAAATACTAGATGGTCATAGCCCAGGTTTTCTGCCAGAAAAGCAATCTGTGTCCCAAGCAGCTTCTGATATCGTTTGTAAGATTTCGAGGGAAGTGTCAAAATATAGTTCGCAAAAACTTTCGGGGACCGGATGGTTTCTATGTCATTTTTCCTGTCATACTGCCGTAACGGTAGAATTGGAAATTTTTCAATCGCCTCTTGTCTATCAATTTTGATCAGCATACCGATTATGACGAGGATTTTTTCGCCCTCTTCGAAGAATGCAAGACTGCCGGCTATTCATTTGGCGTAAATACGCCTGAACAGACTCCTGATCTTGATATCTGTACCCTGAGAGCTCCTTGGAATAATCTATAAGAGGCGAAAAGTTGTTTGTATATTCACTATCGCCCTGGCAGAGCCCCAATGTTGGATCCTCGATTACCGACCGGGCAATCTTGTTGAAATTAGTGGTTTCAGGTTCATATCCCAATGAATCAGTTCGGAATTCAATCCGCAACGAGTCAAAAGGGAATATAATTTCATCGGGCTCAATTACCACAAGAACGGCAGGCAAAAAATGAAATCCAAAATAATGGCAGATATAAGTACCTCATTAACCGAATAATTTCCCTTTGCCCACAAGCTCTTTGGGTTTGGCGATGTAGCAGATCAGCGTCAATTAACCATCTCCCCATCGGCGCACTTCGTGCATGTCAGTCACATGCTCCAAATGACAACAGGCCCTGTCCTTAGCTGTTACCAAGCCCTATTTTGACGATAAAATGGATAAGGAAAGAAGGTAACTTAAATATAATATGAATTTGGATATTCTGTGAATTCATGAAGCAGATTTACCAAACTTTTCTATTGCCCTGAAAAACATTCAATTCGGAGGGAATTCCCTCGTGGATTGGCTACTCGCCTTCTTGTTGCGAAGCACAAATTCCTGCATGTCTGCACAAGAGGATAACGGAACGCACAACAGGCTCTTTGAGCCATGATCTGTAATGTGCAATGAGCCCAGGAACTTTAAGTGTTATCATGTACTAATAAATGTACAAATCAATCTCCATCCTGTACAACCTCGTTCGTCACGCCGGCATAATTTTACTGCATACCGGTAACGAGATGTTGCCGCGATTGAGCGAATCCGTATCATGAAAAAAATAATCCTTTGCTTATACTATAATCACCTGGATTATTAAACAGTCTATACTTATGAAAAAATGTCTATTCTACTTGTTAACGCTTTTATTGGTTGCCAAACTACAGGCCGCCGATTATTATTGGGTAGGCGGCGGCGGCGTTTGGAGTGATCTCAATCACTGGAGATTGGGCAGCAGCGGTGGGCCAATCCCCAGCATTATTCCTTCGCCGACTGATAATGTTTTCTTTGATGCTAACAGCGGCTTTGGAACAACCCTTGCCACCCGTACCATTACGGTAGATGCAAACGGGTTCTGCAACAACATGACCTGGAGCAATTCCGTTCCTAACAACCCTCGTTTCATTACAGCCAACTCCGCATTTACTATTGAGGTTTGGGGCGATCTTTCCTTAAATCCGACGACTACCTACTCTGTGATATTTGCGTTCAAAGGAGCCACAGCGAATACGATTACCAGCAATGGTAACGTGTTGGGCGAATTTGGCATGCTGATCGACAAAGCGGGAGGAAGTCTTACAGTAGCGGATAGCCTGGTGCAAACCACATTGACGAACTCGCTGGGTACTAATTCCACAACAGTTACCAGAGGTGTCTTCAATATGGCCGGTAAAAGACTTTCCGGGCATATTTTCTACAGTCAGAACGACAATGTACGGACACTCGAATTGACTAATGCCAACCTAACCTACAATTTTCAGTTCCGGGTAAGCGGCCTTAACAAGACCATCAACGCTTCAGGATCTACCATAACCGCATTAACTTATTTGTTTACCGACGGCGGAACGTATAACAGGGTAATTGGTGGAGGCGGTGGTCTCAATAATCAAATCAGTATAAACAATACGATCTTATCATCGCTTTATTTTACGTTGGCCAATGTAAACTCGCAAGCCAGGTTGGGAAGTGGCAACACAATTACTGATTCGCTGGTTTTTGCCGGCGCGGGAGGCTTTGCTGCCAACAACACCGCCAACAAGGTATTTTTTAATATGCCCGCTTTTATCAGCGGAACGAACAATACTGTAAACAAGATCACCTGCCAGGGAGATTTCCAGATAAACGGGAATTTTACTAACACGGTCGACAGTATGTTGCTGGCAGCCAATCACCTCACAACATTCAGAGGAACTTTTAACATAAATAAATACCTGTACGTAGACGGCGCACCTTGCGAAGCTTTTACAGACATTAAAGGCGACTCGATAAATGGATCATTGAATTTTGCTCCGGGCGCTGTGGTGGATCTCAGCAATGTAATTCTAACCGGAGTAAAGGCATATGGTCCTGTTACCCCCATCACCGTCGATGGAATTGATGGCGATAACAATGTTGGTTTTACTATTATTCCCCCGGCTACTTCCGGAGGCGTTACGCTTTATTGGGTAGGCGGAAGTGGCGACTGGAATGATCGTAGTCATTGGAGCACGAGCAGCGGCGGCGCCGGCGGCGCCTGTGTACCGTTTATGAATGATGATGTAATTTTCGATATCAACAGCGGTCTTGCATCCGGTACAGTAACTACCAGCAGCAGTTCATTTTGCAGGGATATGAACTGGATGGCCGGTGTGGGTAATGTTATATTCAATGAATCGGCTTCATCCATGTTTAGCGCATATGGGTCTGTAGTATTGCAACCAACGGTAACGATGAACGCCACTATTGAATTGACCGGGTCAACCAACACAACCGTTACCATCAATGGAAATACAGCTGGCACACTTCAGCTGGGCGGCCGTAAAACCGGCAGTGCTGTTGCCACAATAGTAGATGACTGGAACAGTCCAACTAATGGAAGTATAACACTGACCAGTGGTGGGCTTAGCCTGGCGGGACGTACGATTTCGGTTTCGAGTTTTATCAGTGTGGGCCAGGTGACCCGTACATTAGACATCAGTAACGCCACCATTACCACCAGCACCCGCTGGCAGTATACAGGTTTGAACAAATTTCTGGTGGCAACCGGCTCGTATATTCTATCCAACCAGAACTTTATTACCAACTGGCAGTCGGGAGCGCCGGTTCACACGTATCCAAAGGTCGACCTGGCATACGCAGGAACTGTCAACGTTTTTGATATCAATGGTACTGGTTTCGGAGAACTGACTTTCACCTCCGCTTCACCCACCAGTGTAGCACGTATTGATGCCATTAACACGATCCGGAAATTGGAATTCAAAGGGGCGGGTTACTTTGTTGGAGCAGGTAATATTATCGATACCCTTATTCTGGCAGGCTCACGTAACTATTCTTTTTCAGGAAGCAGTACTATCAATAAATACCTGAAAGCACAATCTGCCGCCTGTACAGGGCTGATTGAGATGAGAGGTAACCTTACCGGTGGATTAGCTTTTGGCAGTTCAGCCGTTGTACTGATCGACAACGTTTACATGCAAAACATGAGCGCTACCGGTTCGATCACTCCAATTGCATTCAACGGCGCAGATGCCGGCGGCAATTCGGGATGGACCATTTCTTCCGCAGCCGGTAGCGACCGCTATTGGATTGGGGGTTCAGGCGACTGGAACGACCCCAATCATTGGAGCACAACCAGTGGAGGTGCTCCCGGTGCCTGTGTTCCCACGGTGAATGACAACGTATTTTTTAACGCAGCAAGCGGATTCACTCCGGGCAGCAAAACAGTTTCGATAGCAAATGGAAATGCTTATTGCCATAACATCGACTGGACAGGTGCTCCCAATGCTCCTATATGGAATAAAACGGGGACCTGGAACATGGAGATATGGGGAGACAGCATCATTCTTAATCCTACAGCTACGTTTAATACCCTGGTAATTGCAAAAGGACCCACCCCGGTGTTTCTGAAAGGGAATGTATTGGGCAACTTCGATTTCAATATCGACAAACCGGGAAGCAGTCTTACTATACTGGACGACTACAGCAATGGTCAAACTACTATCGGGTTAATCAAGGGTGCTTTGAATGCTTCCGGACGCAGGCTTACCATTCTTCAGGTCGACAATTCGGGCGGAACCTCTAATGTGTTTTCCGTCGATATCAGCAATTCTACCATTGTTGCGCCTTTTGGCTGGCGCTATCAGGGTCCAGTCGCCAATCATTCGCTGAATGCTGCCAATTCCAGGATTACAACCGGCGACTTTAAAGCGGAAGGAATGCAGTATGATACCGTATTGGTAACCGGCACTATCAATACGGATGTGGCTATGAATTTCACCACCGTCAACAGGCTAGTGTTTACAAACCCTGGCTCTGCCTCAACAGTGGGAATTAACGGAAACAACAATACACTTACTTATGTGGAATACAAAGGCAGTGGTGGTATTTATGGAACGAACAATGTAATGGATACCCTGGTGTTCTTCCCGGGCAACAGTTATACATTCAATGGTGGCTCTAACAATACCATCGGTAATGAATGGTTTGGCAGCGGCACACCTTGCAGACTTACAGAGATACGAAGCACCAACAGCACCAATGCAACTATCACCAAACTCAATGGCCCGGCAGAATTCGATTATATACGCGTGCAACGGATTACAGCAGCTGGTACACTGCCATTTACTGCCAGGGAACACAGCACTGATCTGGGTAATAACATCAACTGGAATATATTGCCTTATAATGGCGCTGCACCTATTTTTGGCCTTGGAAGTGATACTATAGTGAATTCAAGCGATTTTCCAATCGTATTGCGCACCCATGGATTCTTTGGTTCGCCCTCTTCCTCCTATACCTGGAGCGATGGCAGCACAGCAGACAGCCTTATTGTGAATAGCGTTGGCAGCTACCATATATCGGTCGGTTTCCCCGATGGTTGTGTCGTTCGCGATACAATAACTGTTACCCTTCATTCAACACTTCCTATTACATTAACCCGTTTTGTTGCAGCCAGCCGCAACTGCGAAGTAAAGATCGACTGGGAAACGGACTATGCAGTTAATTTCAGTCATTTTGTAATTGAGCGAAGCAATGATGGGCGCAGTTTCACAGCGATCGCACAAATTCCATACAGGCAATCAAGCTATACTTATTCAGATCCGGTTAACAACAATGAAACACAATTTTACCGATTGAAAATGGTAGATATTGACGGGTCATCGACTTACAGCACAGTAGTTGCCGTGCGCGCGTTGTGCCAGTTGGATAACCTGAAAGTATACCCGACTGTAACCGAGAGTAATGTTCAGGTTATTCTCCCACCGGGATATGAAACGGCGAAACTTAACCTGTACACTGTCTCAGGTCAACAAATGTACCCCCGCCTCCACGGATCGGGCACGGTACGTAGCATCGAGCTTGGACCATTGCCCAGGGGTGTATACCTGCTCCGGGTGATCAATGGCAATAACGTGAAGAGCTTTAAGATTGTAAAGCGTTAAGGCTTGGATAGATGGCAAGAAATGCTGTCCTGCCAACTGGCGGGACAGCTTTCAAAAATTTAATTGCCCAGACCTACTTTTATGACGAACGTTCTAGTGGCAGATGAGCTCGCAATTGTACGCTATGGCACTACACATATTTTGCAGGAACAGTTTCCCGGAACACAGGTTACTACAGCAGGAGGCGTCGATGAAATGGTAATGTGCCTTGAACAATCGAAATTTGATCTGCTCATTCTCGATATTGATCTTACCGGAAAAGACTGCAGGGAACTACTGGACACGATCAGGCAGAAGCAGCCAGGCCTCCGGATACTCATGTTCTCCGGCTATATCGATATGCCGCATGCAATGCAATATGTTACTGCAGGTGCGCAGGGAATTTTACTCAAATCAGAATCAGAAAGAAAGCTGAAAGAAGCAATCACTGCCATATTTAAAGAAAACACTTATTTATCGGAAGGGTTCAGAGATGTTCGGTAGCGATGTTTAACTCGTCTCTTCACTATTCAATTAATATCATTTCAACCTATATTTGTATTCTATAGTCCTCCCATGATCTTTTTTATCCATAACCGGAACAGCCGGTAAACTATGAGAACAACCTTTATCCGTATCATAAGGGATATCACAGTGCATGGTTGTAGGACCTTCTTTTGCTTATTCTTTTTACTACTTCCACTGGGTTTTTTATTCAGTCAAACATCCTACAATATCCGCCATTATACCAATGAAAATGGTTTACCCGCCATTGGTGTTAACGGCATTCAGCTGGATAAAAAAAATGGCTTTCTCTGGATCGGTACGCAAGGCGGCCTCGTGAGGTTTGATGGAAGAAACTTTACCAATTTCGGATTAGTGAAAGGAGGGGCAGTGGCTTCGCGTATTACGCTGACGACGCAAAACAGAAACGGTACTATATATTGTGAGGATGCAAACTTTTCGGTATTCCGCATCCGGAATAACAAACCCGAGTTCGTAACCACTGACACTTTTTTTATTGCCTCTGCGGGTATACGAGAAACGGTGTCTGAAAATATTGCCGCCAGCCTTATTGTCGATCGGGTGCGCCAACAGACGGATTCATTACTGCCCGAATGGATTGCTTTTCATGACAAAGTGGATGATTTCAACAGCTTTTCATTTGTTTATGCGCAGGATGCTTATCATTACGATGAACAAAAGGATACATTATTGAGGTTTCCAGGATTCAGACAGCTTTTCAAAGTTGATGACGAAGTATACTTTGAAAAAAGCCGCTATGAAATATGGAAGTATGATCCTGCATTAGGAAAATTGATTCCTGTAGTCATCTCAGGAATGCCGGCCATATCAGCCGGCGAAAAAGAAGTCGCAGGTATCATCTGGAAACCAGGAATGAAAGAACCCTTGCTGGTTAACGGAAGTGATATATGGAAACTAAGGAGCGAAGGAAATGGACTAACTGCAGAGCCGCTATGCATGGACTGTTATCCGCGCGGTTCTTATATTACCTGTATGCAGCTGTGGGAAGAGGAGGGTCTTATTTTTATGTCGAGCGAAGTGAACGGTTTATATGTGGCGCGATACCCGTTCATCAAGACTGTGCTCGGTAATCCTGGCAGTAATGCGGCAAAAGTAGAATATGCACAGGCGGAAATAGTGCCGGGTGTTGTTGTTACTGCCTGTGGAACGGCTTTTTCCAGCAAAGGCGAATTGCTACCTGCGCCGCTGGATTTTCCGCGCAATAATATCTTTCTCGCTAAAACAGGCGACTACTGGTATTCGATGAATGATACCATTTTTCATGTTTATCCCGGCCAGCAACGAAAAACAATGACGGCGCTGCACGATAATTCGATCAGGACGGTATATGCGGAATCCAATAACAGGCTATATGCGATCTCCAATTACAGTATTGGCGAAATATCCAATGACCAGTTCAGTTTACTTTACCAATCGCCAAGGGGAGTTCTTAAAAACGATCTGGACCCAACAGACGCTATTGAGTGGACGCCTGGCACGATAGCTATTGCAACTGAAAAGCTGGTTTTGTTCAATACCGAAAATGCAACACTCGATACAGTCCATATTCCGGGGCTGACTACGAAAGTGAGGTCGTTCCTGAAGTACAAAGACTACTTTTTTATAGGTACTTACGGGCAGGGATTTTACATGTACAAGAACGGAGTTGTTAAAAAAATGCCCCTGGATAAGCAGCAACATCTTTCCTTTGCTCATTGTTTCATACCCGATAAAAAAGGATACTGCTGGATCAGTACCAATCATGGTTTATTTAAAACAAGCTTCAACGCATTGATAGCTGCCTATGAACAGGATTTACCGGAAATCTATTATCATTATTTCGGCAAGGAAGACGGGATATTTAACACAGAGCTGAACGGTGGATGCCAGCCCTGCGGATTAAAAATGAGCAGTGGGCTTTTTTCATTTCCCTCAATGAATGGCCTGGTCGTGTTTGACCCCGCTGCACCACATTCCCGGCCGCCGTCAAACAGGATATTTGTAGATGAAGTGATTGCCGATACCATGCAGTATCAGCTACAAAACGGTACATTGAAGAATTTATCTCCGTTCTTTAAAGATCTACGGTTCACTATTTCGTTGCCCCATTATACGAATACTGAAAACATTTATTTCTCTTATAAACTTGAACCTTATCACGACAACTGGCATTCCCAGGATATCGTAAGGAATAATGTATTGCAATTCGGGCAACTGCCCCCGGGTAGTTACAAATTATATCTCCGTATGAGAAATGGCTTTGAGCCCGACCAGTTTCAGACAACCGTTATCGGGTTCAATGTACTGAAGCCGTGGTACCGTTCGGCCTGGTTTTATGTACTATGCATTGCAGCACTCATTTTAATGATATGGGGCCTGGTGCGATGGAGAACAGCAAGCATTGCAGCCAGAAAAAAAGAACTACAATTAAAGGTAAATGAGCAAACAAAGAGTATTGCCGAACAAAGCAGGCAATTAGAAAGGCAATTAGTGCAGTTGGAGGAGGATAATAAGATCAAATCAAGATTGATCGCTATTATCAGTCACGACATGATTACGCCCCTTACGTTTATGTCGCTTGTCGGGAAAAAGGTCAGGAATGCCTTTTCGGACAACGATCCCAATTATAAACTGGCCGACACGTTGGTTACGGTAACGCAGGAACTTGAGTCGTTGACGGTAAACATGCTCAACTGGATCCGCTTCCACCACGAAAAAGGTCAGATGCAGCCGGAGCGATTTGAATTACGCCCGCTCGTTGCCGGTTCGGTTGAAATTATAACAACATTGGCAGCGGGAAAAGGAGTTGACCTTTACAATGATATTCCAGAAAATACTGAAATTATACAGTACAAGGAAGCAATCGCGGTTATTGTATATAATCTTGCCATGAATTCGATGAAGCATACGGATACCGGCAACATCCGAATCGCGGGTCAGGCAAAAGAGCAGGGTTATCTGCTTACCGTGAGCGACACCGGCAAAGGAATGACTGCTGAACTTGTTATGTTGTTGAATACACAGGACTCACTTATTTCTGAATATTCGATCGGTGAATCCAAAAAATTTCAGTTTGGTTTCCGCATTATAAAAGACCTCCTGAGGATCATCCAGGGAACTATGAAAGTTGAAAGTGAACAGGGGCTGGGCACCCGGGTGTCAGTTTGGTTTCCCCTGCCTGGAGCCGATGACGTACAAAACACCTGATTGTCAGTTTTGGCTTCCAGGCAGCGCCAATGCTCCTACACGATCGTTCTCAAAATTCCGCGTTTATTATCTATCTTGTAGCCGTTTTCGGTCGTAAACAGCATGTTTCGGCCCTTGGTAATCCTTGCATCCTAAAGAATATACTGTTTATGGAGAGTATTTTAATTGCCGACGATCACGAGATCGTGCGCAGCGGGATCCGGCTCATAATAGAAGGTTTCTCAAAAAAATATGATTGCATTGAAGCCTCCACCTCTAAAGAGGTAATGCAATTGTTATCCGCCCGCAAGGTAAATACATTGATTCTCGACATGTTCCTCGCCGATGGCAGCATGCTGTCCACTGTCGAATATATTGTACAGTTATATCCTTACACCAATATTCTCGTCTATTCAACTAACTCCGAAAGTATTTATGGTAAACGACTGATTCAAAAAGGAGCAAAAGGGTTTGTATGCAAACGAACTTCGCTCGGTGAATTGGAAAAAGCGATACACACCGTGTTGCAGGGTGAAATTTATTTAAGTCCGGAGCTAAAGGCTTCTTTACTGCAGCCTGCAAAATCATCTGCATTCCAAAATCCGATTGATGGACTTTCAGACAGGGAATTGGAAGTGGTTGAATACATCGTGATGGGGATGGGCACCAAAGAAGTAGCCGAGAAAATGTCGCTCGATGTTACCACTGTGAGCACTTATCGCCGACGGGCATCAGAAAAATTAGGCGTTCAGAATCTGATCGACTTAAAAGAGAAGTTTTTACTATATAAAATGTAAGATTCGAAGTCCCTTCCTGACTCAACAATTTCAACGTCAAGGGCTGATAATCAATTATTGTTCTATAAGGCACCAAATCCAGTTGGCAACCTAGTTGACCAACTACCTCTAAATTGTTCTATTTGCAGGCAACGGCCACGCCCGAAAACTCAATAATTTCCCTACATTGGTAAAAACTAGTTTTATGCAAGATGCCTTAACCCTCTATGTTATCAGCGCAATCCTGGGTATTGTAATTACCTACTTCTTAATCAAAGCCGCAGTAAAGACAGCGATCGAGGAGACAAACAAGGATATGACCGATCTGATAGTTACTCAAAACCGAATGTTGGCAAAGCTGTTAAATGAAAAGGGAATACCAAAAGGAGAAATTGAAAAAATATTTACAGATAGCAAGGATGAATTCTGGAACGGCTTGACCTCTGGAAATAAATAATAAAAGAAAATCGAACAAATGGAAAAAGGCGAATTATTTGATAAAGCAATTGTGCAGGAGCAAATGATGTTGCAAATGTCTAAGTATCGGGGCCAGTTTATTTCAGTCGCAATTGAAATGGAGAGGTGTTTGGATTATTATATTGCAAGCCAGTTTGCGGATTCTGATGAAAAGAAATACTCCTTAATTATTCATATAATTGCCCCCTGCCTACAAATGCAGAAAAAAATAGAGGTTTTCGAAACTCTATCCCAAAAAAATAACCCGGAACTAAAAGAGCGACTTCCGGACATATATAGTAACATTCGGAGAATAAATGACGACCGCAATAAATTCGCTCACTACTCTTTGGATTTTTCAGATGAAGCAATGAAAGACTTTTCGCAAAAACATATTTTAACTTTGGTAAAACTAAAGGCAACAAAGCCCAATAAAGAATTTCCAGAAGGAGGATTAGAGCGCTTCGGGATACTACCAAATATATTCATTGAAATAATCAAGGCCTCAAATTCAACTGTTAGTTCACTTATGAAATTAGTTGGTTGGCTTTAGCACAATTTCTCAAAATCTGACTTAAAAATCATCGCGTCCCTTACTAACAAATTAGAAATGTTGGAATTTCAACCTGACTGGATTAGCGAAGGGGATGCCGCAAAGTGGTTGGGTGTACATAAAAGAACCCTGCACCGTTGGCGCTAACAGTTGGGTTTGGCATTCAAAGCAATCAATGGAAAGACGGCGATGTATGACCGCAGGCAGATCAACAAGATCTTGAACGAGAATTCAACCTATAAGTATCAAGGTCAAAAAACGAATAGAGTGAAAAGGAGAGCTCAATTATGGGTTTAAGCCTTTCAGTATTGCGAGGTATGCAATTGCATCACATATATCCCTACTCTTTTTCATGATCAAGGTTTTAATTTACTTGTGAGATAAATAAAATATTCGAAACAAGTCAAAGGGTAAGCTTTTAAACCACAATCCGACAGACTTAAAGGGGCAAGCGAAATTGAGCAAGAAGCGAGTAATTACACTAAATCCCTCAGCGTTTGAAGTCCAATCTAAGCTTAATTCACACAAACAAGAGCAGAACTCACATTCTCAAAAGGATAAAGTTCTGCACAACTTTTAACCTTTCAACTTAATCAATTATGCAATCAAGAAATCCAAGAATTGCCAACAAATTGGCCAACCAAACAAAATTGAAGAACAGAAAATCGATATATTAAGTATTGAAAAACAATACACGGACAAACCTGTGAAATCAAAAATTAGTAGTCCCGGCAGGAATCGAACCTGCATCAAAAGTTTAGGAAACTTCTATTCTATCCATTGAACTACGGGACCAGCGATTTCAGGAATTCTTTACCTACTCCCGATTTCAAATATCTTTCTCTTTTCCTTGCAGCAACACGATCGGGATGCACCTCTGTGAACAAGACTTTCCATGGACGGTACGCTTTCGTGTACCTACTCTTTCCAGCGTTGTGTTCTTTTAGCCTTTTGGCCACATCGGCCGACATTCCCACGTAAATATCGCCATTCAACTCACTTACCAATGCATACACAAAAATCATCTCCTCCTTTGTTTTTTACCTAAACCGCATCAAAAGTTTAGGAAACTTCCCTGCCTGCCGGTTTATCTCCCGAAGGGAGACAGGCAGGTATTCTATCCATTGAACTACGGGACCAAACTCTCCGACAACGCTACCGACCTGGGAAAGGAGTCGCAAAACTAAGCCTTTCCGCTTAAATTTTCCCTAACTTGACGGCCGATAAAACAAACCTTTATGCGGCAGATTGTACTCGCACTAATACTGACCATCATGGCATTAAACGTCGATTTAAGATCGGCCTCCGCACAGAGCGGGCCCCGGCTCAACCACCTGGCCATTTATGTGAAAGATCTGGCTGTAAGCGCTCGCTTCTACGCGGAAACCATCGGCCTCGATACTATTCCTGAGCCATTTCACGACGGCAAACATGCCTGGTTTAATCTGGGCGGCATGGGCCAGTTGCACGTGATCAGCGGCGCAGAAAAACCGATAGAAAAAAACAAGAATAACCACCTCTGCTTTTCGGTGCCCTCCATTGAAGCCTATATTTTCAAACTCAACGAACGCAAGATTCCCTTCGAGAACTGGTTGGGCGAAAAAGGACAGGTCACCCTTCGGCCAGACGGAAAAAAACAGATCTGGTTTCAGGATCCGGATGGGTACTGGATTGAAATAAATAATGATTTCCAGCCCTGAACACTCAGGCCATCCCCTGCCCCTCCCTGAAGGGAGGAAAAAAAGGCCATTTCGTTTTGAACAAAAAATTCTCCCCCTCTTTAGGGAGGGGTGGGTGGAGGGCTTTACATTTGCTGCCCAACGAACCCAAATGATCAAAACGGATGAAATAGAACTGAAGTCGGTGATCCTGCACCTCACAGGTAATCCGACCCGCGGTGAAGAACTGAGCCTGAGCGATTCGGCGCTGGAGCTGGAAGATGAGATAACGGAAAAACTATTGCTAAAATACTTTCTGGGCGGCTTCAACGAAAACGAACGCTACCGGTTTACTCACCTGAGCAACCTGGGGTTGAATGAAGTGTATACCTGGGTAGCTGCCATTTTTGAAAACAACGACAGCCTGACGGAAGAATCGCGCAAACTGGCGGAATTTCTTCACAACAAAAGCACACATATAAAAGTTAAGTCGGGCGAGTTTTACGTGGCATTGTTTGACAAGGTACCCTTTGAAGACCGGACAGTGAAAGCAGTGGGCCTTTTCAAAACGGAAAACAAAGAAACCTTTCTGCGCGTGAGCCATCGAAAACAACAATGGCATATGAGCCAGGAAGATGGCATCAACACGGCGAGGCTCGACAAGGGCTGCCTTATCTTTCATACCGACACAGCCGAAGGTTTTCAGTGTTGCGTACTCGACAACACTAACAAAGGTCAGGATGCACAATACTGGATCCAGGAGTTTTTGCAGGTACAACCGCTGGCCGACAGCTATAACCAGACCGACAAATACCTTAGTCTCTGTAAACACTTCATTACAGAGGAATACCCGGAAAAATTTGAGGTTAGCAAAACCGACCAGGCCGATCTGCTGAACCGGTCGATCGACTATTTTAAAACACACGAACAGTTCAGCCTTCAACAATTTGCGGAAGAAGTGATTCACCATCCCGAAGTGGTGGATGCTTTTATGGACCATAAAAAGAACTTTCAGGCAGCCCGCAAGTTTGAGATCGAAGATGAATTTGATATTCACCTGGCGGCTGTAAAAAAACAGCAACGCGTGTTTAAGTCAGTGCTCAAGCTTGATCGCAACTTCCATATCTATATTCACGGACGGCGCGATCTGATTGAGCGGGGCGTAGACGAAACGGGGCGGAAGTACTATAAAATATATTACGAGGAAGAAAATTAACCCTTCCCTTACCCCTCCCTAAAGCCCCCCTGGCCCCCCCCCTAAAGGGAGGAGAAACGGAAGGGTGACAGCCCATATTTCCTTACCTTTGCCGCCTCAATCACCGATATGAAGTATTATAACTTATTGATTAAGTATCGCCTGTGGATCGGAATAGTGCTGGCAGCCCTGGGTGGATACGTTAACTATACTGCTGGTTTCTGGCCAGCTTTCCCACTTTATTTCGTGGGTCTGATCCTCATTTTGGGCCATTTCTTTTTTGGTCCCTTGCGCCTGATACAGGAATATATGGAAAGCGGTGATATGGATGGTGCCGAAAAAGTGCTGAACTCAATTAAGTTCCCAAACCTGCTTTATAAACCTATTCGCTCTGTTTACTATACCCTGAAAGGCAATATTGCCATGATGAAACAGGACTTTGACGGGGCTGAAAAAATGATGAAAAAAGGGCTGGATCTGGGTATGCCGATGAAGGAAGCAGAAGGAGCCAGTTTATTGCAGATGGGTATGCTGGCCATGCAAAAAAACGATCTGCGCGCGGCCGAAGGTCATATCCGCAATGCCCTTAGAAAGGGTTTGCCCGATAAAGAAAACGAAGCAGCTGCTTATTTGCAAATGTGCAGCCTGATGATGAACAAACGCGAGTTTCGTGCAGCGAAAGACTTTTTCCGCAAAGCCAAAGCGCTTAAGCCAACCACTCCCCAGATTGTAGATCAGATCAAACAGATTGAGAAATACATTTCGAGGATACCTGGTTAAACATTCCGTATTTTATATTGCCGGCAAACGCCATTGATCAGGCAGTACACAATTTCGTATCTTTTCGGCATGAAAAGATACTTCGTAGTACTTGCGGTTTTAGCAATAGCAGTAATCGTTAAGGCCCAAACACATCCGGCCGATTTGTTGATACCAACTCCCGCTGAACTAAAGAAATCGGACGGCGAATTTGTATTGCCCTCGTCCATTGCAATTGTTACCGATATGAGCCCCGAACTACAGGGGATGGCAGAAAGGCTGGCCACTCAATTGAACAAAGTGGCGGGCACAAAAGCTACTGTTGCAGCTGCTGCATTTGGTAATCCTACCATTACACTGGCCGTTTCCAAAAACCTGAACCTGCCGGCCGAAGGCTATCAAATATGGGTAAGCCAGTCTGGCGTGCGAATCGACGGCGCAGATGCTGCCGGTGTTTTTTACGGCATCCAAACGCTGATGCAGCTCATGCCGGCACCGGTTGAAGGTGACAAGCCTGCCCAGGCTGAATGGAAAATTCCGTTTGTATCCATCAAAGACTATCCCCGCTTTGGCTGGCGCGGACTGATGCTCGATGTATCGCGTCATTTCTTCACAAAGGAAGAAGTGAAGCGCTATATCGACGATATGGCCAAGTACAAGTTCAACATTCTGCACTGGCATTTGACCGATGACCAGGGCTGGCGGATCGAAATCAAATCCTATCCCAAACTAACCAGTGTGGGTGCATGGCGGGTCAACAAAACCGGCACTTTTGGCAACTTTTCCAAACCGGAACCAGATGAACCACGCGACTACGGCGGCTTCTACACACAGGAAGATATTCGTGAAATTGTGCAGTATGCCAAAGAACGACAGGTACAAATTCTTCCCGAAATTGATGTGCCCGGACATAGTCTTGCAGCTATTGCCGCTTATCCGGAACTTACCTGCACGCCCGGCAAATACGAAGTAAGCTCGGGCGATCGCTTCATGGTGTGGCCCGGCGGCGGACAACATTTTTATGGCCTGGTCGACAACTCCCTTTGTCCGGCCAAAGAAGAAGTATATGTTTTTCTCGACAAGGTATTTGGCGAAGTGGCCGAACTTTTCCCTTTTGAATACATTCATATGGGAGGCGATGAAACGGCGCGCAATTTCTGGGAAAAAAGTCCGCTCATTAAAAACCTGATGCAGCGGGAAAAATTGAAGAACCTGGATGAAGTACAAAGTTATTTTGTGAAGCGGGTGGAGAAAATCATCAATGCCAAAGGCAAAAAAATGATTGGCTGGGATGAAATACTGCAAGGTGGCCTTGCTCCCAATGCGGCTGTAATGAGCTGGAGAGGTATGAAGGGCGGTATTGAAGCGGCCAAAATGGGACATGAAGTGGTGATGACTCCCACCGACTACGTATATCTCGATTATATGCAGAGCGATCGAATCATGGAGCCACCGGTGTACGCCTCATTACGTCTCAAAAAAGTGTACGAATTTGATCCGGTACCAGATGGCATTGATGCAAAACTGGTAAAAGGCGGGCAGGGCAATTTGTGGACCGAACAGATTTACACGCTTCGCCAGGCGCAGTATATGACCTGGCCAAGGGCATTTGCCATTGCCGACATTTTGTGGTCAACCAACAAAAAGCGCGACTTTCCGGCTTTTGTAAAGCGGGTGGAAGCCCATTTCCCAAGACTCGATGCATCCAAAACAAAATATGCGCCCAGCATGTACGATCCGGATTTCAAAGTCGCGAAAAAAGCAAAGGACCAACTGGAAGTAACGCTGACTACTGAACTGGAGGGGCTGGATATACATTACAGCTTTGATAATTCCTTTCCGGATGAATTTTATCCGAAATACGAAAAGCCATTGCTGGTGCCTAAAGACGCGTCTTTGCTGAAGCTGATCAGCTATCGCAACGGAAAGCAGGTTGGAAGAATGATAATTATGCCGATAGAGGAATTGAAGAAACGAGTGAAGTGAGAGGATGTGTAGTTGTTTGGTTGTTTAGTTGTTGAGTTGTTTGTGTGGCGAATAGTAATTATCTGCGTCATCTGCGTAAAAATCTGCGCAAATCTGCGGGAACAGAAAAGCTCGTGTCTAGGGTTGGCTTAAGTCTATGCAGCAGTTCTGTTCCCGCAGATTTGCGCAGATTTTTACGCAGATGACGCAGATTACTTTGACAACGACGGATATGTTCCGAAAATTTCTTCCACCTTTTTCCTTCGGAAATCGAAGATTCCCTGTAACTGCTTTTTCACGAAAAGCCAATTAGCCAGATCGCCGAGCCAACCCAGCGGGAGCTGATAATGCACGATATCGGTCATTTCAACACCATTGGCTACCGTTCTGAAATGATGTTGATGATGCCATAGCCGATAAGGCCCCTTCCTCTGCTCATCTACAAACATCTTGCCCTCCGCCACATGAGTTATCTCCGTCATCCAATACAAAGGAATTCCGAGCAGTGGCTTTACCTTGTATTCAATCACCTGACCCGGATACATCCGATCGCCCTGGTGCTTTGAAATAACCCGGAAGCCCATATATGGGGGCGTAATGGTTTGTAAATTTGCAGGGCTGGAAAAGAAGTCCCAGGCCTGGTCGGCAGGTACAGGTATTACCTGCACGGTTTTAAACGAGTAAACGGCCATGCTGCATTTTGGATTAACTTGTAGAAAAACTAAGAATCGCCCAAAAAGTTCACTGAAACATGTCGATCAGCCGCGAAAAACTGGAAAAGAAGTTCAAAGAAGAATACAGTCGCCTTAACGAGCAGCAGAAAAAGGCGGTTGATACGCTCGAAGGCCCTGTGATGGTGATCGCCGGCCCTGGCACGGGCAAAACCCAGATCCTGGCCAGCCGGATTGGCAAGATTCTGCTTGAAACCGACGCCCTGCCCGAAAATATTCTCTGCCTCACTTATACCGAAGCCGGTGTGGTTGCCATGCGGAAACGCCTGCTGCAGTTTATTGGTCCCGATGCATACAAAGTAAATCTGTACACTTTTCATGCGTTTTGCAATGATGTCATTCAGGACAACCTCTCCTATTTCGAACGAAATATGCTCGAACCAATTTCGGAACTGGAACGAATCCAATTGCTTAAGGAGCTGATTGATGCATTCCCTAAAAATCACCCCCTCAAGCGTTATCGGGGTGATGTTTATTTTGAAATAAGAAATCTGCAGGCCTTGTTCAGCGATATGAAGCGAGAGGGGTGGACGCCGGCTTTTCTGGAACAGAAGATCGACGAATATCTGGCTGATCTGCCTAACCGCGATCAGTATGTAGCCAAAAGGGCTGTTAAAGAATTCAAGAAGGGCGATATCAGAACAGACAAGATTGCGGAAGAAGCAGAAAAAATGGAGCGCCTTCGCGCAGCGGTTAAAGAATTTGATCGCTTTCAGGAACTGATGCGTCGCATGAACCGCTACGATTTCGACGATATGATCAACTGGGTGATTCGTGCGTTTCAGGACAATGCCAGTTTGCTGGCCGATTACCAGGAAAAGTATCAATATATTCTGGTAGATGAATATCAGGACACCAGTGGTACGCAGAACAAACTGGTCGATTTGCTTACTTCATACTGGGAGCAGCCAAATGTGTTTGTGGTAGGCGACGATGACCAGAGTATTTACCGGTTTCAGGGAGCAAACGTTGAAAACATGCTGGCGTTTGCACATCATTATGGCAAAGACCTGGTAAAAGTGGTATTAACAAACAACTATCGCAGCACACAGCCCATTCTAAATGTTTCAATGTCGTTGATTGCCCGAAATGAAGAAAGGCTGATTCGCCAGATCGATGGGCTGAGCAAGGAGATGACGGCTTCCAATCCCGCGATCAATCAACTTGATCATGCGCCAGCGATTTATGAGTATGAGACACCCCACCAGGAGATGATCGGCATCAGTCTGGCTGTGCAGGAATTGGTGAACAGCGGCGTAGCGCCCGGGCGTATCGGCATCATTTATAAAGAAAATAAATACGGCGAAGAACTGTCGAACTACCTGCAGCGTCTCCATATTCCTGTATATACCCGTCGGCAGGCAGATGTATTACAACAACCACTGGCGCGGAAATTATTATTGCTGATGCGTTATGTGGTGCACGAGCACGATCGCAGTTTTGGAGGCGACGAAGAATTATTTGAAATACTTCATTTCGACTGGTGGGGCATTGCTCCTATCGAAATAGCCCGCCTTTCAATACAGGCTGCGGAATCGCGTATGTCGGGACAAAAGAAAAGCCTGCGGGAAGTATTGTTGCAAAAAGCAACAGGCGGCCCCCGCGATCTGTTTAGCGAAACGGAGCTAACGAGCGTACAACGTGCCAGCAAGGTATTGGAACACCTGATCGCCGAGGAACCCAATCTCACCTTACAGCAATGGTTTGAAACGCTGCTACGGGAAACTCTGGCTCTTCAGTTTATTATGAATTCTGCCGACCGCCACTGGCAACTGCAGGTATTAACCGCTCTTTTTGATTTTATAAAAGAAGCAACCCAGCGGGAAAAAGAAATGCGGCTGGCCGGCTTTATTGAAGTCGTCGACCTGATGATCAAAGAAGGTATACGTCTACCCATTAATCGAGTAACCGGCAACGACAGGGG
Organism: Chitinophagaceae bacterium; assembly: GCA_046297935.1. Taxonomy (GTDB): domain Bacteria; phylum Bacteroidota; class Bacteroidia; order Chitinophagales; family Chitinophagaceae; genus CAYMZZ01. Next base: position 241,996 of record JBKBHA010000005.1, on the reverse strand, counting down.
AGTGAACCTGCTTACCGCGCATGGAAGCAAAGGCCTGGAGTTTGAAGAAGTGTTTCTGGCCGGATGCAACGCTGCTTTTTGGGAAAGCAAGCGCCGACCCGGCGGCGGATACAGCATGCCCGACACCATCTTTGAGTCGCAGGCAGCAGGTAATGACGACGAGGAACTCCGACGGCTGTTTTACGTAGCCATCACGCGGGCAGAACAAAAGCTTCATATTTCCTACAGTCGGCTAAAAGCCGATGGCCGTGAACAGGAGCCTTCGATGTTTATAGCCGAAATTCTGGATGCTCATCCACTTGCTATAGAGAAAATGAGTTTCGAAGCGGAAGTGATGGATCAATTCCGCGCCCTTCAATTTGCGGAACTACCTAAACCAGCAGTTGAAAAACTGGAAGAAGATTTTGTGTCGCCCCTGCTCGATAAATTTGTGATGAATGTGACGGCACTGAACAACTATCTGAAATGCCCGCTCGAGTTTTACTACCGCAATCTGGTACGCATACCATCGCCTAAAAATGAAGCCATTGAATTTGGTTCGGCTGTACACGATGCATTGGAAAAACTTTTCAGGAAAATGCAGGACAGCGGATCAAACCGGTTCCCCGCCCTGGTGGAGTTCATCGATGACTTTGCTAATTATATGTACCGACATCGGGAAAGCTTTACGAAAGAACAGTTCGAACGAAAAATGGAACATGGCAAAAACGTATTGACCAACTATTATGAAAAATATATCGACAGCTTTAATAAAATCGTAACCATAGAGCGAAATATCAGCAACGTGATAGTCGCCGGCGTACCATTGAAAGGCAAGCTCGACAAGCTGGAGTTTGATGGCAAAATGGTCAATGTGGTCGACTATAAAACGGGTGATCCTGATAAGGCACAGGCTAAACTGAAAGCACCCGACGGCAAGGATCCGATTGGGGGCGATTACTGGCGTCAGGCCGCATTTTATAAGCTGCTGGTTGATCATTACGAGCTAAAGGACTGGAAAGTGCAGTCGGTAGAGTTTGATTTTATTGAGCCTGATAAAAAGAAAAATTACCGGCGTTCAAAGCTGCTATTGACCGATGAAGATGGCAGACTGTTGACTGAACAGATTACTGAAGTGTGGGCAAAAATTCAGGCACGCGATTTTTATACGGGCTGCGGAAAAGAAGACTGTCATTGGTGCAATTTCGTGCGGGACAACAGGCAACTGAAGGAGTTGGAAGACGAAGTCAATTAAAACTGTGGAACTGTTAATGGCTTCCAAATTATCAGGTTTTCAAATTAGCCGATTGGCTTTGTTCGCTTAATTTCGCCCCATGAAGTGCCGACCTATAGTTCCGCTTGTGATGCTTGTGCTGGCTTTGTCGGCTGCTCTGCTGTTTTCTGGTGGTTGTGCTAATATTCTTCCCCCCAGCGGTGGTCCTCGCGACAGTTTACCACCCGTGCTGCTAAAGGCTTTTCCCGCGGATTCGACCCTTGAGTTTGCCGGCAAAACTATCCGATTCGAATTTGACGAGTTTGTGGAAGTGGACAATTACCTCAAGAACCTGATCATATCGCCCGTACCGGAAGACATGCCCACTGTGAGCCGCAAGCTTCAAACCATCACGGTGAAGTTGCGGGAAGACCTGGAGCCGAATACCACCTATAGTTTCAATTTCGGAAACAGCATCAGAGACCTGAATGAAGGAAATGTGTACCGCAACTTTACCTATCTGTTGAGTACCGGCCGCTACTTCGATTCCCTTCAGTTTGCCGGTTCGGTAGTGCTGGCGCAAAGTGGCGAGATCGATACCACTATGATGGTGATGCTGCACCGTAGTGGTGAAGACAGCGCTCTAACTACCATGAAGCCGCGTTACGTGACCAGGGTTGATAACCAGGGGAAGTTTCGATTCTGGAATCTGCCACCCGGCACTTTTTACCTGTATGCCCTGAAAGATGAAAGTGGTACTTATCGGTATTTCAGTCCCGAATCGCAATTGTTCGCTTTCGCCAGCGAACCAGTTCGCATCTATTCCGATTCAGTAGAACCTGTAAAATTGCTGGCCTATCAGTTGCCCGGCGTAAAGGAGGCTCCCAGGACACAGGAAGAACGTCGTGGACGGGAAGAAAAACGGTTAAAATTTTCAGCCAACCTGAAAGCCAGTCAGCAGGACCTTCTTAGTCCCTTTGTGTTTCAGTTTGAAAAGCCGGTTCGCAATTTCGACAGCAGCAAGATTGTTATTGCCACCGACACGCTTTATACTCCGGTAGCTGCAGGGTACAGCTGGACAGCCGACAGCACATTTACCAAATGGACACTGCAAATTCCCTGGAAGGAAAATACACTTTATCACCTGATACTGGACAAGGAATTTGCAACCGACACATTGGGGCAACAATTGCTGAAAAGTGATACCCTTAGCTTTTTTACCAAAAAGCTTAGTGATTATGGTAAATTAAATCTGCGTTTCAGGAATCTTGACCTTAGCAATAACCCGGTGCTACAGTTTGTACAGAATAAAGAAGTGGTCTATTCTTTCCCGCTCAACAGCAGCACACTCACGCAGCCCCTCTTTATGCCCGGTGAATACAACCTGAGAATTTTACGTGATACGAATGGAAACGGAGTTTGGGACCCGGGCAATTTTTTTGGTGAAAAAAGGCAGCCAGAAGTTGCTGAACCTCTCGCCAGAACGGTGAATGTAAAGCCAGGCCAGGATTTCCCAATTGAAATAGACGTATTGGAGAAACCCGCTGCTGATACACCTGGTACAGGGCCCGGCAACAGGAGGCCTAACCGCAACCCCTAAGCGGCATTGTCCGTTTTAATTGTTTTACTTTTGAATTTGTAAATTAATAAAATGCTCTCCAGCGTCCTTCTCGAAAATGCTGTTGCTGAATTTGCCCGTCTGCCGGGTATTGGCAAAAAAACCGCGCTTCGCCTGGTACTTCACCTGCTAAAGCAGGATGTGCAGGAGGTACAGCATTTCGCTGAAGTGATTGCAAAGATGCGTGCTGAAATCAAGTTTTGCAGCCGCTGCTTCAATGTGTCTGACGCCGAAATTTGTTCCATTTGTTCCAACCGCATGCGGAAGCAGGACCAGATATGCGTGGTTGAAAGCATTCGTGATGTGATTGCCATAGAAAATACCCAACAATTCAATGGCACCTACCATGTATTGGGCGGGGTGATATCGCCTCTGGACGGTATTGGTCCTGATCAGCTAACCATTGAAGCCCTGCTCCACCGCATTGAACAGGAGCAAACCACTGAGCTCATCTTTGCCCTGAACCCGACCATACAGGGTGACACTACGATTTACTATATTCAAAAAAGGCTGGCCGGCACGGCAATCAGGATCACTACTATTGCCAGGGGCGTTGCCTTTGGAGGAGAACTGGAATATGCTGATGAAATGACCCTTGGCCGCAGTTTGCAGAACCGGCTGCCAGTGGATCGGTATGTAGGCGGATAGTTGGCGATTGCCTTTAATTCATTAACTTTGCCCTCGCGCAGGCGGATTTGTTTATTGTTCAGCCTGGATAAAGAAAAGAACTAATAAACGTGCAAATCTCCTCCCAGGATTTTCCCTCGTTTATCAGTTAATACTCCGGTTCCGGCTGTCCAGGAAAGCAAGCCCTGCTGCCATTAACAGACTATTATGGACATTCGAAAAGAACTCGAAAAGCGCATTCTGATCATTGATGGAGCCATGGGCACCATGATACAGCGCTACAAGTTGCAGGAAACAGACTATCGTGGTGAGCGATTCAAGGACTGGCCTTCGGATCTGAAAGGGAACAATGATCTGCTGAACATCACCCAGCCCGAGATCGTAACTGCGATTCATAAACAATATCTGGATGCCGGAGCCGACATTGTAGAAACCAATACGTTCAGCTCCACTTCTATTGCCATGGCCGACTACCATATGGAGTCGCTGGCTTACGAGTTAAATGTGGCCGCAGTTGGCTGTGCACGTGAGGCTATTCGCCAGTCGGGCAAAACCGCGTGGATTGCCGGCGCCATCGGCCCACTGAATAAAACTCTTTCACTTTCGCCCGACGTAAACAACCCCGGCTTCAGGGCGCTCAGTTTTGATGATGCGGTTGCTGCGTACTATGAACAGGTGCGTGGACTGGTGGATGGGGGTGCTGATATTTTACTGATCGAGACCATTTTCGATACGCTGAATGCTAAAGCAGCCATATTTGCCATCAAAAAATACTTTCGCGATACCGGCAAGCCTGAGCTGCCGATCATGATCAGCGGTACCATTACCGACGCATCGGGCCGCACGCTGAGTGGGCAAACGCTGGAAGCGTTCTATACCTCCGTGCAGCACGCGCGTCCCCTGAGTGTTGGTTTAAACTGTGCACTTGGCGCAAAAGAGATGCGTCCCCATATTGCGGAACTCTCCCAGTTAGCCAATTGCTTTGTGTCGGCCTATCCCAATGCAGGCCTGCCCAATGCCATGGGGGAATATGATGAACATCCCGAGGATACCGGTCATTATCTTGAAGACTGGGCTCGTGAGGGCTATGTAAATATCGTGGGCGGTTGCTGTGGTACCACCCCTGATCACATACGTCATATCGCTGATGCTGTAAAAAATATTTCGCCCCGCCCTTTGCCGGTGTTACTTGAACAAATCTGAATCATTTAACTGCACATGAACGCTCCAGCACAGATCTATCCTTATATGCGTCTTGCCGGACTGGAACCCTTAGTGATCCGGCCCGAGACCAATTTTGTGAACGTTGGCGAAAGAACCAATGTAACCGGTTCCAAAAAGTTTGCCCGACTCATTCGTGAAAACAAGTATGAAGAGGCCCTGAGTGTGGCCAGGCAACAGGTTGAAAATGGCGCACAGATCATTGATGTAAACATGGACGATGCCCTGCTCGATGGCGTGCAGGCGATGACCACTTTTCTGAACCTGTTGCAATCGGAGCCCGACATTGCTCGCGTTCCGGTAATGATCGACTCGTCGAAATTTGAAATCATTGAAGCCGGCCTCAAATGCGTACAGGGAAAATGTATTGTCAATTCCATTTCGCTTAAAGAAGGAGAGGCCAAATTTGTGGAGCAGGCCATCATTTGCCAGAGCTTTGGTGCTGCTGTAGTAGTAATGGCTTTTGATGAAATGGGGCAGGCCGATACAGAGAATAGGAAGGTTGAAATATGCCAGCGTGCCTACCGAATATTAACTGAACAGGTAGGATTTGCCCCTCAGGACATCATCTTTGATCCCAATATTTTCGCTGTGGCCACCGGCCTTGAGGAGCACAATAATTATGCGGTTGATTTTATCAATGCCACCCGTCGGATAAAGGAGTCGATGCCCCTGGTAGGTATAAGTGGCGGCGTCAGCAACCTGTCGTTTTCATTCCGGGGAAATGAGCCCGTTCGCGAAGCCATGCATGCGGTATTTCTGCTGCATGCCATCCGAGCCGGTATGAATATGGGAATCGTAAACGCCGGCCAGTTGGTAGTATACGATGAAATAGAACCCCAGCTGCGCCAGCTTTGCGAAGATGTTATTCTGAACAGAAATAACGACAATAACGAAGCCACTGAAAAATTGATTGCCTTTGCTGAAACGGTGAAAGCGCAGGACAAGGTGGAAAAGAAAGACGATGCCTGGAGGCAAACCCCGGTAGAAGAGAGGCTTAAGCACGCGCTGGTAAATGGCATTACCGATTATATTGATCAGGACACAGAAGAAGCCCGACTGAAATATGCAAAACCGCTGGAAGTAATTGAAGGCCCCCTGATGGATGGGATGAGCGTAGTGGGCGACCTGTTTGGCGCTGGCAAAATGTTTTTGCCCCAGGTAGTGAAAAGTGCGCGCGTAATGAAGCGTTCCGTTGCCTGGCTTACTCCATTTATTGAAGAAGAAAAGCTGGCTAATCCACAGGCTCAGAATGGAAATGTAAAAAAGATACTGCTTGCCACCGTGAAAGGCGATGTGCATGATATCGGTAAAAACATTGTTGGCGTGGTGCTTGGCTGCAACGGTTACGATATTGTAGATATGGGCGTGATGGTGCCTACCGACAAAATACTGGATCGCGCAGAAAAGGAAGGAGCCGACATTATTGGATTGAGCGGACTTATTACACCCTCGCTCGATGAAATGGTGAATGTGGCCCATGAAATGAAGAGACGCGGAATGAAGCAGCCCTTGCTGATTGGCGGTGCTACCACATCGCGCATGCATACTGCTGTTAAGATTGCGCCTCAATACGAAGAAGGCGTGATACATGTGCTGGATGCCAGCCGTAGTGTGACGGTAGTAAGCTCTTTGCTGGCCGAACAGAAAGCGGAGTTTCTGGAAAAAACCAGGAGCGAATATGAAAAGTTGAAAACTGATTTTGAAAACAAAAAACCAGTTAAGACTTATCTCAGCTACTCCGACGCCTGCGCCAATTCTGTTATGGCCGATTGGGAATCGCATGTCACCAGTAAGCCGGCGTTTACCGGATCGAGGGTATTTGATGCCGTGCCACTTGCAACGCTACGGAAGTATATCGACTGGAAACCATTCTTCATTTCCTGGGAGCTACATGGAAATTTTCCGGAAATACTTACCGACAGCAAAGTAGGAACTGAAGCCAGCAAACTATACAACGATGCCAATGCCATGTTGGACCAGATGATAGCCGAGAAATGGCTTCATGCACGAGGAACAATCGGCTTCTGGCCTGCCAGCCGTACCGCACCCGACACGGTGACCGTAAGTGCGGAAGGTAATAAAGAAGTTCAGCTTGAATTTTTGCGCCAGCAGATCAAGAAAGCGCCTGGTCGACCCAACCTGAGCCTGGCAGATTTTATACAGCCGTCGAATTCAAACCCGGCCAATACCGATTATATCGGGGCATTTGCGGTAACCATCAGCGGAATAGAACCGCATTTGAAAAAATTTGAGCAGGCTCTGGACGACTATAATAAAATTACACTGCAGGCCCTTGCCGACCGGCTTGCCGAAGCCTTTGCCGAATACATGCACGAAACGGTGCGCAAGGAATACTGGGGTTACCAAAAAGGAGAATCGCTCAGCAATGAGGATTTGATCAAAGAGAAATATGTGGGCATTCGTCCGGCACCCGGCTACCCCGCCTGCCCCGATCACACGGAGAAATATAAGCTATTTGATCTGCTGGGTGGCGAGCACAACACCGGCATTCATTTAACCGAATCGCTGGCCATGTATCCCGCCGCATCAGTTTGTGGCTGGTATTTTAGTATGCCCCAAAGCCAGTACTTTGGTGTCGGAAAAATTCAACAGGATCAGTTCAATGATTATGCCCAACGCAAAGGCTGGAGCACCGAAGAAGCCGAAAAATGGCTGCGCCCGGTGATGGAATGAGGAGCCTTTGGGAAATGTGCAAATGTGCAAATGTGGAAATGTGCAAATGAACAATTAGCGAATTTGCACATTTCCACATTTGCACATTATTCCGGTTTCCCTCATCTTCTCGCCTTCACCACCGTAGTGTTTGTCCAGCGATCATGCCAGGGACGGTCGCTAAGGGCGCTGAATGGCTCGAAGGGTACCATTCGGGTGAGGCTGCGCAGCATGGCATCTTTGAATGTTAATTCGCTTCCGTCGTTTCTTATTGCCCGCGTACCGGTAATCAGTTTGCCGAGGGTATATCCGCGAAATGCCTTTTCACAAATAGTGTAATAGAAAAACCAGTTAAGAATGGCGATGCCATACGCAAAAATATAGCTGGCAGCTGACCCTTCTTCATATACGATATCGTACAACAGTGCCGGATTAACTTCAACCAGCAATGCCGCTACAAGATAACCCATGGCGTAGGCTAGAGCGAGTCGGCAAAAAATGTTATCAATCACAAAATTCAGAAAGCGCTGTGTAGTGGTCGCTTCCTCATATTGAAGCTGAAAGGCCGGGTCGTCGGCCAAAAGGGTTACTTCATTTTCAGGTGTTGGCTGGCTCATGTGTAGTGTAGTTTACTACAATAATAGACAAGCAACGCCAGATTTCATAATTTTTATACTGTCCTGCACGACACTGCACCAGTACTGGCTTTGTGCGATTATCAATTACTCGGGTCTTTTGATAATGTCAACTACCTGCTGTATCCAGTCAGAGTCGGGCTGCAGTGTTATGTCCGGCCTAATTCCCTGATCTTCATAGGCCAGATCGCGCGGCGAGCCCTTCATATCGGTAATATATAATTTGTACGCGCCAAGGGAAATAGAGTTTCCGTAATTATTTCCATAGGTCAGCATACCACGCGTAGGCTGACCGGCAACAAAAATATTCTTCAGATTGCTCAGCCTGACCACAAACTGTTCAGCATTGCTGACGGTATGATAATTAACCAGCAGATAAATTTTCCTTTTACGAGATAAGGCCTTAATTAAATTTAAAAAAGGCTTAGATGTTTTAAACGCACCCCCACCATTGTTGCGAAGATCAACAATAATATTCCCGGCACTGAGTGAATCCTTTGATTGCTTGTAAAAAGCTTGCGCAATAGACCGGTTTTCATCCCGCGCAGAAAATGAACCCAGTCTTATGTAGTCGATGTCGGGGCTGATATGCCGAATGGCAAATGTTGGTTCCCCTTTCGCGATGTTTGCAAAACTCGGTCTGTTCCTGTTCAGCGTCAGATTCAGCAAGGGAATATCGCCATCAACAAAACGGATATTTCGATGAAAATCCCAGTTTTTCTGTACCAGTTGAGCATACACACCGGCATAGCGCCCCTCCTCTCTCGGCCAGAGCCAGCCAAAAATCTGCCCAGGCTCCCAGTTGGGAAGAGCCGATTTGGTCACCACCATACAGATAGAGTTCCGATCGGTCTGTTCAACCAACGCAACTTGCAGGTGGGAACCCCAATAATATTCGCCCATACTTTTGTCTGCATCTGACTGGCCCGTTTTGGTTAATGAGTCCAAAGAACCAGTCCATCGGGGAAAATTCAGGAAAGCGGCCTGACTCCTGTATTCGGCCGACCATCGCTCACTTGCCAGCGAATCAGCAGAAATTGGATTGTTCACTGTTTCAGAGAAGTGGAGATGATTGTCTTTTAACCGATCGACCAGTAAACTCAGTTTTACGAAACAGGGAAGCGTGTTTTCTTTTTCCCCGATAATGTTCGCGATACTGTCGGCCAAACGATCGAACGCGTGCCGATCATTCCCTTTCAACTGGTCTTGTCCTGAAGAAGTCTTTAGCAGCGCCGATTTCAGCTCGTACAACGCCGATCGGCAATCTGTTTGTTTGCCCTGCTGACAGTACAGGTTGTCAGACAGGAATGTTGCAAGTACCAGCGTCAGCAGATGAATGTAATTGATGGAAATATTGGAAGACATATGAACCAGATTTGAAAGTCCAAATTGCATGTTTGTACATCCTCATCCGAATGCAATCTGCTTACGATACATTTTTGTCTGCGAACAACCATAGCCCATATAGGCAGACAAAAAAGGGGCGTTTGCAGACATTTCCATTTAAAATCGGCAGAACCCAATAATTTAGTTTTCATGACGCGTGTTCAACGCCTGATTGCCTATAGTCTGGTCATCTTCCTGATGGTTTGGGGGCTCGACGCGGTATCGATGCTTCAAACCAGGCAGGCGCCAACCTGGAAGGACCTGTTTTCGCCTTTTCATTTTTCGCAGGTCGTGTACTGTGCAGTTACTTTCCTGCTAACCCGTTGGCTATGGCAAAAAATATTACTGCGGCGGCAATATATCTGGATACTGCCGGGCCTCGCACTGGTCATCCTCAGCTTTGTGTGTACCAGGTATCTGCTGGAAGAATGGCTGGTCCCCATTTTCATCCAGTACAAGAATTATAGCACATCGGTAAGTTTTCAGTTCTACCTGCTCGACAATATGTACTATGCAATCATCTACATTGCGTTGGGAACGCTGATTTTCCTTTTCGACAATCAGCTCAGGCAACAAAAGAATGTTGAAGAATTGCGTCAGAAAAACAAAGACGCCGAGCTGCAGTTTTTACGGACGCAGATACAGCCTCATTTCCTGTTCAATACGCTCAACAATATTTATTCCCTGGTGTACGACAAATCGGCTGCAGCGCCTTCGGCAGTACTTCATTTATCTGAACTGATGCGTTATCTGTTGTATGAAAAGAAAGCCACAGTAGAACTTGCTGAAGAATGGAAATATATTCAGCATTTTGTTGCGCTGCAACGGCTGCGGTTCGATTACGAGCTGGAGGTAGTAGAACATTTAGAAGGCGACTGGCAGACAAAGAAAATTCCACCATACCTGATCATTCCTTTTCTGGAAAATGCTTTCAAACATGGCGATTTCAGGAAGGGCAAACTTTATTTATACATTACAGGCCATTCAAACGTATTCAGTTTTGAGATTCGTAACCCCATTGGACAGCTGCAAAAGGATGCCAATGGCGGCATAGGACTCGACAATGTGCGCAGACGACTTCAATTGCTTTTTCCTGAAAGGCATGAACTGAAGACTGAAACTTCCGGAGGAGAATTTCGCGTGAGTATGACCTTAAATCTATAAAAATCAGGCTAGCAAAACTGATTTTGGTGATCATCAGCTATTTTTAACCAATGACCTGCATAATTCTGGACGACGAGCCGCTGGCGGTTAAGCTACTGAAGGAGTATGCATCTTCAGTACCGGACCTCGAGATCGTTTATGCCGGCACCGACGCATTTCAGGCATTGAAGCTGGCGCAGGAAGGCCGGGCTGACCTGGTGTTTCTCGACATCCAGATGCCAGAGCTGAATGGCATTCAATTTCTAAAAATATTAAATGGCAGGTGCCGCGTGATATTAACCACAGCTTATGATGAATACGCCCTCCAGGCTTTTGACTTTGATGTGGTTGACTATCTGTTGAAACCTTTTTCTCCTGAACGATTTACTGCTGCACTACAGCGTGTTCGGGAAAGAATGCAACCTTCAACCGCCGTATCTAGGCAAGAGGAGCTGACTCATATTTTTGTCAAATCAGAATACCGAATTGTAAGGCTGGAGCTGACTGATATTTTTTATATGGAAAGCTTGAGGGACTACGTGGCTATCCATCATCGAACAGGCAAGACTATGACACTTCAAAGTCTTCGCAGTTTTGAAGAAGCGTTGCCGCCTGGCATATTTGTAAGAATACACAAGTCTTACCTCATCAATTTCCGCCAAATACAATCCATCGAAAGACGAAGGGTGGTGATACAGGATCAGTTTCTTCCGATTGGCGATACCTACCTAACTGGATTAAAGAGCCGTATACCCGGATTACCAGAATAACAGCTAAAGTATCCCGTGCTCCCGGAGAGCCGATTGCAGCTGTTCCGGGCTTTTGAAATGTATACTTTCAATACCCAGCTCAAGTGCGGCATTTACATTTCGCTGATTATCGTCGATGAACAATGCTTCATGAGCCTGCACGGAGTAACGGTTCAATAATCGCTGGTAAAATTCCGGAAAAGGTTTCCTTGTCTTTTCTTCGCCACTGACCACCCGGCCATCAAACCAGTGCAAAAAATCGTAACGAACCAATGCGATTTCGAACAGACTGGCCTGCCAGTTGGTGAGAGCGTAAGTTCTAAGCGAAGGGTTTTGTTTGATCCTGCGGAAAATTTCAACGGTATCATTGATTGGCCCGCCGAGCATATCGGTCCAGCGGCCATAATAATCGCGTATGGCCGGCTCCCAATCGGGGAACTGTTGCACCAGCAATTGTGTAGCCTCCACGATGGAACGCCCTGCGTCCTGTTCTTCGTTCCAATCGCTGGTACAGATGTTTTCAAAAAAATAGGCTTGTTTCTCGGGCGAATCAAAATATTGATCATGAAAAACGTAACGGGGATTCCAGTCTATCAATACGCCTCCCAGATCGAAAATGATTGTGTTGAATCCAGGCATAATTTATTTAAAACGAAATTTAAAAAATATCATTGTCAGCGCCATCGTCATCAATATGGCATTTGTCCAGATGATTGTCCAGTTCACCGGATCCAGCAGGGCTGCCCAGGTGATCCACATAATTTCATTCACCACGGCAATTACGAACATGAGCAGGGAAACGTCCCTGGCCGATTTATCTTTCCAGGTCTTAATAACCTGTGGCAGAAATGTAAGTGTGGTTACGGCGCCGGCGGCGGCACCCAGAAAATCAACGAAAGTCATATTGCAGTTGGTTTAGCATTTACGGCCAAAAGGAAACGGCTAATTTTCAGCCAAATTACTAAACCTTGACATAATCCTGCTTTATCGTTTTTCGAACAACCACCACAATTTACGCCGGGGCCGAACTTTGTAATTGGTTGTTATGTACTGTTTGATATGGTTCATCGCTTCCTCATGATCATCGGTAACAAGCACCAGGTTCAGATCTTCTTTTGAAATGGTGCCTCTTTCGGCCATATCATTCATGGTTTCAATCAACTCGCGATAATATTCTTTTCCAAATAATACAATCGGAAACTGGGTAAGGGTTTTAGTTTGAACAAGCGTAATCGTTTCAAAAAATTCATCCATTGTTCCGAAGCCCCCTGGCATGATGATGAAAGCATAGGAATACTTCACCAACATTACCTTTCTCACAAAAAAGTGTTCGAATGTTACGGCTTTTTGTACGTAAGGGTTCAGATGCTGCTCAAAAGGGAGAAGGATATTGCAGCCCACCGACAAACCGCCATTTTCGAAGGCGCCTTTGTTGGCTGCTTCCATAATGCCGGGACCCCCACCCGTCATGGTCGTAAATCCCATTGCGGCAATACGACGCCCAAATTCAACGGCCTGCTGATAATATTCGCTGTCTGATTTAAATCGGGCCGATCCGAATACGGTGATGCAGGGACCTACAAAGTGGAGGGTTCGGAACCCTTTTAAAAACTGTTTGAAGACACGAAAAGCGAAGGCGAGTTCATAACCCCGGCTTTTGGGTCCATCCAGATAGACCTGTTCCTTGCCGGGTACAATCCGTTCTGATTCTTTCATAAGCTTAAATTTCCTGGCCTTGTTAACTCCAATTCCAAAAATAACGAATTATCGGCGGCTTTGTTGACGCAAACACATGCCCGTATCACAGAAAAATCTGTTACTTTCGGCAACAAACAATGAGTTAATGCGAATCATCAGTTACAACGTCAACGGCATTCGTGCTGCCATCAATAAAGGTTTTATAGAATGGTTAAAAACCAATCCGGCCGACGTAATCTGTTTGCAGGAAACAAAGGCGGAAAAAGCCAATGTGGATCATACCGTGTTCAATGATCTGGGTTATCACGATTATTGGTTCAGCGCGCAAAAAAAGGGATATAGTGGTGTAGCTGTTTTAACCCGCATTTTACCCGATCACGTTAGCTATGGTACCGGCCACCAGATCAGTGATGATGAAGGACGTGTAATTCAGCTCGACTTTGGTGACACCCGCCTGATCAATGCGTATTTCCCTTCGGGTACCAGTGGTGACGAGAGGCAACAATACAAATACGTATGGCTCGATGAATTGTTTGCCTATCTGAATGAGCTGAAAAAAAAGCATCCCAAACTTATACTTTGTGGCGACTACAACATTGCCCACCAGGAAATAGACATTCATGATCCAAAGGGCAACAAAAAGTCGAGCGGGTTCCTGCCGGAAGAGCGCGAATGGATGACGCGTTTTTTTGAGAGCGGATGGATTGACACGTTTAGAAAGTTTCACCCTGAACCACATCGCTACAGTTGGTGGAGTCAGCGTTTCCCTTCCGTACGCTTAAATAATAAGGGCTGGCGTATTGACTACATCAATGTAACAGAACCACTGAAAAGCCAGATCACTGATGCTGAAATATATCCCGACATTAAACACAGTGACCACTGTCCGGTTTATCTGGAAATAAAGTGGAAGGCATCCAGAAAAAAATAAGGCCATGGACCTGTTGATTGCGCTTGTTGTACTGATACCTGTTGTATTGCTGTTGCTCATGATCATCGTTAACGTGAAGATCAACACGCAACAGCGTACGATTGAGCAATTGATTGAAAGCGTTAATAACTTAACCAGGTCCCTCAATGAAAAGCAAAAACAGGCACCAGTTGAAACCAGGCGGGAACCCGACCCTATTCCCCCGGCTCCGGAACCGGTTGTAATTCCGGAACCCATTGCTCCTTCCGTTTACCCTGACCTTATTGAACCTCCGATTAAACCAGAGAAAGAGCCTGAAAAAGAACCATTCCTATCTGAAAAAGTGGCCCCGGTAGAAAAGAAGCCAACAGCTGCGAGTTGGCCAAATGATCAGTGGGATGACCGGCAATTGGAATATCAAAAAGCACCCAAAAAACCAGCCTGGCTCCCCGACCGGGAAAATCTGGAAGAGTTTATTGGCGGCAATCTTGCCAACAAAATCGGGATTGCTGTTCTGGTGCTGGGCATCGCCTTTTTTGTAAAATATGCCATTGACCGCAACTGGATCTCGGAGCTCGGAAGAGTGAGCATTGGATTGCTCTGTGGCGCTGCACTTATCGTACTGGCTCATCGCACCCGAAACCGCTACCGGGCCTTTAGTTCGGTGTTGATGGGAGGCGGATTGGCAATTCTGTATTTCAGTATCGCCTTTGCTTTTCATGCCTACGGGTTGATCAGCCAGCAGGCTGCCTTCATTATTTTACTGCTTACAACGGCCTTCGCAGTGCTAATGGCGCTTTACTACAACCGCCAGGAAATTGCGATTCTCGCAACTCTTGGTGGCTTCGCCACACCTTTTCTGGTTAGTACCGGTCAGGATAATTATGTGGCTTTGTTTGTATACCTGATCGTGCTTTGTGCCGGTATGACCATATTGTCGTGGTTCAGGAAATGGCCGGCGGTGAATATTATTTGTTTGATAGGTACCAGCATTGTGTATGGCGGATGGCTGATCAACAGACTTTTTTTCAATGGCGCCAAACCTTTCCCTTATGAACATGCGCTGTTATTCGCTACTGCCTTTTTCCTTTTGTTCATGGGCATGCATACCATTAACAACTTACGGCTGCGGAAAAAATTTGCTGCAGGCGACTTCATTTTGGTACTAAGCACGCAGATTGGCTATTATGCGGCAGGAATGACGGCCGTGTCGTATATGACAACAGCTGATGCCGGCGCCTGGTTTACACTCGCAGTTTCGGCTTTTAATCTAGTTGCCGCATGGCTTTTTTACCGTTTCACCATTGTCGACCGCGACTTTGTGTGGTTGCTCGCGGGTCTGGGACTAACGTTTCTGGCATTGTTTGGCTTCCTCCATTTCGAGGGCCATCAAACGACACTGTTCTGGAGTGCGCAGGCCGTGCTGCTTCATTTTATGTTTGCAAGAACGCAAATAAAATTGCTATTCCGATCTTCTATCCTGTTGCAACTGCTCAGCCTGATATCGTTAATTTTCCTTTGGGCCGATCGTTATTCGTCCACCCAAATGCCCATCCTTTTCAACCAGGCATTTACGACTACGGTAGGAGTAAGCTGTGGTTTATTGCTACATCGATTAATTGTTTTGCGATACAGATTAGATGATGTGTATAAAAGGTTTCTGAAAAACCCTGCAGTGTCCTTGCAATATATTGCAGTGGGCGTACTCTTGCTGGGTGGCCTCATCGAACTTTGTTATCAGATCAACCTGCGCTTTCCGAATGCGCCTGTGTCGATGTTGTATGCTCAGATGTATGTGTATGCAACGCTACTGGGTGTGGCTCTATTTCTCCGGAAAAAACAATCCGGACCGATTGTTTTGCAGGCGGGAGCGTTGATGGTGATCTTCAGCTATCTGTTTTTGTCAGGCCTCACCACCCGAGTGCATACATACCTCCACGAGGTGGGTGCGCCGGGTTATTTCGTGGCGCACTGGATATCCGCCTTGTTGGCCGCTTCATTTGCCTGGTTGTTTATTCGAAATTTACTGGTGTTTGCAGAAGCCGCCTGGAAGGATTATCAAAAAATGTTTACCTGGCTTGCAGTAGTCAGCGTCATCGTATTGCTAAGTGCTGAATTATATCATATAAATCATGCCCTTTATCTGAGCGATCCCGACTTACATCCCCGTTGGCAAAACCTGTATTTCAAAGCGCAGCTAAGCATTCTATGGGCCTTGTGTTCGTTTGTGATGATCTGGCTGGGGCTGCGATACAGGTACCAGCCTCTGAGAGTTATTTCACTCATTTTGTTCACCATTACGCTGGCCAAACTGTTTTTGTACGATATCCGTAATATTCCTCCCGGAGGTAAAATTGCCTCCTTCATTTTACTGGGAGTATTATTGCTGACCGTTTCGTTCATGTACCAGCGCATTAGGGCAATGCTGGTCGATACTGAAAAAGACAGCCAACCAGAGCCGGAAAAGAAATGATGCAAGGGTGCTGTTGAGAATATGCGTAATTTGCCTGCCTCAAGAACCTCATGATTATTTACAACGTAACAACCCAGGTTGACCTTAGCATTGCCGACGAATGGCTGGATTGGATGCGCGACGAACATATTCCTGAAATTAAGGGAACCAGGTGCTTCAGCCATGCTGTGATTTTACAGATGATTGAAGTGGATATCAGTGAGGGCCTAACTTATGCCGTGCAATATCATGCCGATAGCAAGGCCCTTTACAACCGATACATTCGCGAATTTGCCGCAGAAATGCGCAAAAAGTCGCTTGAACGCTGGGGCGATAAGGTGGTGGCCTTCCGGTCGGTACTGCAAGTTGTGGATTGAGTGTGTAAAACCTTTACTGGAGCGGGTTTCAGCCGATTTTCATTGAGAAAAAGACTGATTTTTTGTTCGACCCTGCCAAAAAGCGGCTAATTTTGTCGCCGTTTAAAAACAATAAATCTCACATTATGAACAAAGCTGAATTAATTACCAGAATCGCCGAGGACGCAGGTATCACGAAGACACAGGCAAATGAAGCGCTGAATTCTTTTACCGAGGCAGTTGCAAAGACTTTGAAAGGCGGTGGTAAAGTTACGCTTGTTGGCTTTGGAACTTTTTCCGTATCCAAACGAAAAGCGCGTAACGGCCGTAACCCTCAAACCAAAGAAGTAATCAAGATCAAGGCAAAGAAAGTTGCCCGTTTTAAAGCTGGTAAAGAGCTGGCCGCAAAACTCTAGCAGATGGCTGGTTCAATGCAACTAACAAATAATAACACAAACGTTTAAACTAAAAATTACCATCATGGGAAGAGGAGATAAAAAAACTGCAAAAGGCAAACGCTTCAAAGGCTCATTCGGCAAAACGCGTCCTGCTAAGAAAAAGGCTGCGCCGAAGAAAAAAGCCTAAAAACAATGTGCAAGTGTGCAAATGTGGAAATGTGCAAATGGCGCCTTCGGCGAATGTGCAAGTGTGAAAATGTGAAAATGTGCAAATGATCAATTTCTTAATTCGATAATGCAATAATTTGATGCTTAGCAAAAAGCACATTATCAATTGAACACATTACCGAATTGATCATTTGCACATTTGCACATTTTCACATTTGCACATTGCCTTTCACATTTGCACATTTTCACATTTGCACATTTGCACATTATCTTTCACGGTGCTAATCGCACCCGTTTCCAGCCGCCATTTTCCTGCAATGAATATTCCAGCCGGTCATGTAGTCTGGAGGGCCGGCCCTGCCAGAATTCGATGAGTACCGGTTTTACTCGGAATCCGCCCCAGTGTGTGGGTCGTTCTATAGGCTTGCCGCTCCACTCGCCTGCGGCTTCGTTCCATTTGTTTTCAAGCCACTCCCGATTTTCGATGATCTGGCTTTGCGGTGATACGGAAGCGCCAATGCGGCTTCCTTCGGGGCGCGACTGAAAGTAAGCATCGCTTTCTGCTGCATCTACTTTTTGAACCAGACCGGTTATGCGCACCTGCCGTTCCAGTTCTTTCCAGAAAAATACCAGGCATGCTTTCGGATTCTCCATGAGCTGGCGTCCTTTAAAGCTGTTGTAGTTGGTAAAGAAAACAAAGCCTTCAGAAGAAAACTCCTTCAGCAGTACGATCCGCGCTGCGGGTACTCCGTCGGAGGAGGCAGTTGCCAGCGTCATGGCATTCACTTCGTCGATTTCAGCAGCCAGCGCGTCCTTCCACCATTTGTCGAATTGAACAATCGGATCTGTTGCTGCATCCTGTTCGGTCAGTTCGCTATGGGCATAGTTTTTTCTGATAGAAGCAATATCCCTGTTCATAAAAAATGCCGGTTTAGTACCGGCAAATTTCGTATAAATGCAATAGAATCCCGTCTATATATGAACTGTTTTCGGCTGATTTTCGTCAGTCGCATTCATTCAGGCCTGACCCGATTGTTTACGCATCAACTGGTCACGCTCCTCGGACACTACGTTCAGCATGCTTTCGAGTTCGCTTACGCGGCGCAGTTGATTTTCGAGTTTTTTGTTGGCCTCTGATACAATATGAAGATCGGCATTGAGCTCTTCCAGATAGCTGACGCGCTTCTGCAATTGCATTCTTTGTGTGTTTGCTTCGCGCAGCTTGTTTTCTGTTTCACTAAGCAGGTTCTGCAATTGCTGGTTTTCCGTCAACAAACGGGCAGCACGTGTACGCTGTTCATCAAGGTCGCGCTGCATCCTGATCTGATCCTCGCGCAGGTCTTCCACCTCCAGGTTCACCATTTTAGCGGCAGTTAGTTGCGACTCGAGCTTTTGTATTTTGGTTTGAAGTGTGTTGAACTCGTTGTATGCATTGTCGAGCATCTTGCTCATCTCCTGGGTCAGTTCCTGTTGCTGGCGTACATGCTGAATTTCCTTTTCTTTTTCACCCAGCTTGTTCCGCATGGCTTCAAGTTGACTGAACAGCTCTTCATTGCTGCGAAGCATTTCCCTTTCCTTCTCCTCTTTTTCCTTAATGATGTCGATATTTCCCAGCAGCTCGTTGATTTTCTGGTTATGTTCGGCAAGGCTGTTCTGAGCCTGGCGCAACTGTTCGAGATAATCGGGCTTTTCCTGAACGGCTACCGGCTCGGGTTGGCGGTTACGTTCATCTTCCAGCTCCACCCGTATGCGGCGCAGTTCCTGCCGAAGCTCATCGATCAATACCTGTTGTTCCTGTATCTTGCTCTGGGCAACCAGCGCCTCTTTCAATTCCAGCTCGAGGCCACGTATTTTCGACTCGAGCGAAGACACCTGTGTTTCCTGTTCGCTAAGGCGGTTCTGCGAGGATCGCGATACCTGCAATTCAAGCTGAAGGCGTTGAATTTCTTTTTCGAGATCAGCAACCAGTTCATCCGAACCCGGCTGCTCCCGTGATGCGCGACGCGCATTTTCAAGCTCCACTTTTATGAGTCGACTTTCCTTTCGTACTTCGTCGAGCTCCATGTTATAAATGCGGCTGTTTTCTTCCGACTCCTGCAACGCGGCCTTCAATTGGCTCAATTCTTTGTCGCGTGCTTCCATATCGTTGAAATAACGCAGCTTCCATTCGTCGCGGGCGAAGCTGGACTTTTCCATTTCCTCGGTAGTGGCACGGAGATTACGTCGACTGGCGATGAAAAAATGAATAGTGATTCCCAGAATTATCGCCCCAAACAACAATAACACGATTTCCAGGATGGAAAGATTTAGGGTGGCGGCCATTATGTGATTTATTAACGGTGAAAATTAGGTCAATACCCGGATACCGGTTATTCGTTTTTCACAATAGGAGGGAATGTTAGCGCAAGATAATCGCTATATTCAAAATATAAAAGCGTGAGGCACAAAATGAAGAAAATTCTTTTGCAGAATTTTGGGACTGGGTTGAAGGCCCCGTTTTTGGTTGTCGGTCTACAGGCTTGCAGCTGTATGAAGGTCAAATAGATCGATCAAAAATCAAGTCCTGTTTGTGCCGGTAAGCCGGTAGGTATACGTGTTTTTACGATTATGAAGGGAACGGCTGCCAGGGTGAAAGGTGAAAGGTGAGAGGTGAGAGGTGAGAGGTGAGAGGTGAGAGGTGAAAGGTGAGACGTGAGACGTGAAACGTGAAACGTGAAAGGTGAGAGGTGCAGGCTGTTTCTTCCTGGAAATCTGCTGGAACACAAGTAAATTGACTTCAGGCGCAACAGTTCTGTTCCCGCAGATTTGCGCAGATTTTTACACAGATTTACGCAGATATATAGAGTCAAATTTCATGTCTCACGTTTCACCTTTCACGTCTCACGTTTCACGACGCCGGTAGGCTGCCCGATTATCTGTGAGCGCTTCAGCTTGCTAATACTAACCGCGAACGAGGGTGCCAACTTTTTCACCGGTTACAACACGACGAAGATTTCCTTCCTTGTTCATGTCGAAAACGATAATAGGGAGATTATTTTCCATGCAAAGTGTAAAGGCGGTCATATCCATTACGCGGAGGTTCTGCGACAGGCATTCCTGAAAGCTGACCGTTTCGTATTTAGTAGCCGTAGGATCCTTTTCCGGATCAGCGGTATAGATTCCATCCACGCGGGTTCCCTTCAGAATAACATCCGCATTTATTTCAATAGCGCGAAGTGAGCCAGCGGTGTCGGTGGTGAAATAGGGGTTACCAGTACCAGCTCCGAAAATCACTACGCGCCCTTTTTCAACGTGACGGATTGCACGGCGTCGGATATAAGGTTCTGCAATCTGTTCCATTTTGATGGCGCTCTGCAAACGGGTGTACACCCCTACCCGCTCCAGACCAGCCTGCAGGGCCATGCCGTTGATAACGGTGGCCAACATGCCCATATAGTCGCCATGAGCGCGTTCAATACCCGTTTCTGCCTCATTCATACCCCGGTAAATATTACCGCCTCCAATCACAATAGCCACCTGCACACCCAGATCGGTGATCGATTTGATGTCAAGGGCGTATTGAGCAATCACCGTCGAGTCCATTCCAAAATTCTTATCACCCATCAGCGACTCACCCGACAATTTCAACAGAATACGTTTGTATTTAGGAAGCATGTTTGTGATTTTTTGCGCAGCGAAGATAGGGAAATTGTACAAGGCGTAGAGACGCCATGCCTCGTAGAGACGCCATGCATGGCGTCTCTACGTCCCCAGCCAATTGTTTTTGTGGGCCAGGGTGATGATTTGGGCGCGCGAATTCACATGCAGTTTGTCATATATATTGGCGATGTGTTTGCGAACAGTGAGTACGCTGAGATCCAGATGTGCTGCAATGGTTTTGGCATCCCAACCATTCACCATATGTTGCAGGATCTCTTTTTCCCGATCAGTAATGTTGACGGGCATGGACTGTTCTGTTTTGGCCGCATCGTTATTGTCGGTACTACGACTCAACAATTGCAGGGCCTTTCTTGCAATGGCGGGACTCATGGGGGCACCGCCGGTTTCGAGCACATTTACGATTGCATCTTCCAGCACGGCTGCGGGCTCATGTTTCAACAGGTAGCCAGAGGCACCGGACCTGATTGCTTCGAATATTTTTTCGTCGTCGTCGAATACGGTGAGAACAATGAAATGAATTTGTGGGTAAAGAGCCTTGGCATGGCGGATAGCTTCGATGCCGTTCATTTGAGGCATTTCGAGATCCATAAATACAACCTGAGGCAGATTATTCAATGGCAGGCCTTTCAGCTCCTCAAGGCATTCGTGACCGTTGGAAGCGGTAAACACCAGCTGCATCCGGCTCGATAACCTGATTTTCTGAAGAAATGTATTTCGGTTTACGGAATTGTCTTCGGCCATGGCGACCCGAAAAACCGTTGTTGTGGCGGTTTGCATGATGTATGGTTTGGTTGCTTGTAGACCTTCGCTTCTTCAGACTCCTGGTTCAGAACGAGGGCCTGATGCTGGTTCGATCAGAACCCGGGTTCCACCGGTTGACAGTGTAAGCCAGCTAATGTTCCAGCCTGATGCCTGAGCCCGCTTGCGCATGTTTGCCATTCCGTTGCCAGAGCCTGCTTTTTCTGAAGGTATATCGGTCATTCCTCGTCCGTTGTCATCAATTTTCACCGACCAATTTTCGAAATTTCCGGAAAGTCCCACTGTGACCCTTGTTGCCTGGCTATGTTTGAGCGCATTTACGATCGATTCCTGTATCACTCGGTACAGATGAAAGGCCTGTATGGGTGAAAAACTAAGATCCCGTTGCACCGATTCTTCTACTTCGAGCTGGATGCCGGGATAGCTGGGGCGCACCCGCTGCAAAAAGATTTTTACGCGGTCGCTGATGGCGGTTAGAGTCAGCGTTTCCTTGTTGAGGGCCCAGATGGTGTCCGCCAGTTGCGATACAATAGCCTGCGAGTTGTGGCGCAGTTCGTGAAGCGCATTCAATTCATCTTCAGCCCGATTTCGGGCACCAATAAAGTCAAGATTGGAAGCAATGCTGGCAGCATATACCCCCAGATTATCGTGCAGATCGGCAGCAATTCGCTTTCTTTCGTTTTCTTCCGCCTCAGCTATTGCACGCAATGTGTCGGCCTTTTCCCGCTCAAGGAGTAGTTGAACTTTCAGCTTTTCGCGTTTACGATAGCCAATGAAAAATACAGTGGTCAGCACGGCAACAAATGCCACCACAGCCACCGTCAGGTAAAACAGGTTGTTTTTTCTGACCAGGGCCAGTTGCTGCTGAATGATGGTATTTTCCTTTTTTTGTACTTCGTATTTCGTTTGCACTTCTGCTATCGCTTCGGCCGAGTTGGCGAGGTAAAAAGAATCTTTGGCCGAAATGATACGTTCGAGTGTTTCCTGATATTTTTCCTGATTGCCAAGGGCCTTATAGCTCCGAGCCAACGCTTCGTAGTAGCTGAGGCGCAGATTCACGTTATTGCTGTATACTTTCCCGGCTTCAGCGGTGCTATCTCGTACATCACCTCGTTGCAAGGCAAGCAGGCAATAATCAACTGCCTTTTGGGCCTGGCCGGTTTCGAGGTAGAATTCAATTAGCGAAAGGTTATCGTCGAGCCAGATGCTACCATCATTGGTGAGCTGTCGTACTTCGATCATCTGTTTGAGCACAGCTTCGGCTTTGTCGAGCCGATGCAGCTTGATGTAGAGATTGGATTCACGCTGTAATGCATGTGCCAGGCTCGACAGGTTCTGCTGTTTCCGAAATAGTTCAACACCTTTTTCAATATAATACAGGGCAGAATCGAGTTTGCCCGTTTTGGTCAGGGCTTCGGCCATATTGGTATAAATGGCTGCCAGTACTGGTTCAAATCTCGCATCGCCAGTATTAAATAGAAGTGCTCTATCCAGCCAGCCAATGGCGGTACGTGGGGCAGACCTTTGCAGTGCGATTGACCCAATGCTATTCAGATTAACAGCCGCGGTGATGGAGTCGCCGTATTTTTCGGCTTTGGCAATCAGATCATAAAGAATCTCGAGCGCCTCGGAATACTTCATGGTACCTACATGGTAAACTGCCAACTGGCGGGCGACTTTGAAATGTGAATCGCGATACATGGGATCCTGTACCGGGAGGTGGCCAAGCAATGGTTGTGCAATAGCAAGGGCCGAGTCGATCCATCCCCAGCGATAATAAGTATTTGCGTAAGCCAGCTCTGCCAATGCTTTCTGGCGCTTGTCGCCTACCCTGCCTGCCAGTTCACGTGCCTGCAAGGCAAATCGTTCCAGTGTATCGCGATGAATGTTGCGGCCTTCCTCAAAAAGATCAAGCAGCGCCTGAAGACGATCGTTGTCGTTAGCAGCATGTCGCACTTCCCGCTTCAATTTTTCAATCAAATCGGTTTGTGCATAAACCCCCTGCTGCAAACCCAGGGAGCAGACAAGTATCAGAATTATGCGGCTCATGTAGACAGGTCAAATATATCCAATGAGCTTTGGATGCACATCTGTGTACTACAAATTAGGTATATGCCCGGCCAATACAGGGGGAAACAGTAGCTATTCTGTTGGTTTTCAGAAAAGAAAACGCCCCGTAGAAGTTGTCTACGGGGCGTTTGGTTATGTCAGGCAGCCGGCAATCAGCCCAGCGCCACACGTTTGAATTCAGTAACGGTTACATCGCCTGATTCCTTCAGGTAATCAGCTACCGTTTTGCCTGCGTCCTTTACAAAAGGTTGAGCAGTCAGGGTTTGTTCTTTGAAGAAGGCTCCCAGTTTACCTTCCGCAATTTTAGCCAGCATTTCTTCTGGTTTGCCGGCCATTTTGGGATCCTGCTTCATCACGTCCATGATGATGCCTTTTTCGCGTTCAACCACATCAGCTGGTACGCTGGCTGCGTCCACCGCTACAGGGTTAAGAGCAGCGATTTGCATAGCTACGTCTTTACCTGCTTCAGCTGCTTCCTTGTTCATGCCTACCAGTACACCAATACGGTATGCACCGTGGATGTAGGAAGATACGTAAGGCGCGTCGACACGTTCGAATTTGGTGATACCGATCTTTTCACCAATGGCAGCCAGTTTATCGTTGATCAGGTCAGCCACGGTTACTGCACCAATTTTTGTGTTATTCAGTTCTTCCGCTGATTTAACATTGTTGGCGATAGCAGCATCGGCAATGCTTTGAGCGAATGCGATGAAGTCGGTATTCTTCGATACGAAATCAGTTTCGCAGGAAATACAAACTACTACCCCTGTCTTGTTGTCGCTGGTGGTTTGTGCAATTACCACACCTTCTTTCGCTTCGCGGTCGCTGCGTTTGGCAGCAACCTTTTGACCTTGCTTACGCAACCAATCGATGGCTGCTTCAAAGTCACCATTTGTTTCAGTCAGGGCCTTGCGGCAATCCATCATACCGGCACCAGTTGCCTGGCGCAGTTTATTGATATCCTGAGCAGATATTGTAACTGTAGACATAGTTCTGTTTTAAAAGTTTTCAATTACGAAACCAGTGACCGGTTTACAGACCGGCCATTTCTGCCGTTGAATTAACGACGACCACCGGGTGCACCACCTGGCGTACGACGACGTTGTCCACCGCCCTGACCGGCGCCTGGTCCACGACCACCGCCGCGTCCACCGCGACCGCGACCACCGCCTTCAGCCTGAGCTTCTGCCTCGAGGCGGGCTGCGCGTTTTTCTTTTTCGTCATCGTTTCCTTCTTCGGTATCATCGTCTTTTGCAGCCTGACGTTCAGCCAGACCTTCAGCAATAGCAGCGGTGATGTAGTTTACCATGATGGCGATCGACTTGGTAGCGTCGTCATTGCCCGGCACAGCAAAGTCTACTTTATTGGGATCGCAGTTGGTATCAACGATACCAAAAGTGGTAATACCAAGGCGCTTGGCTTCAGCCAGAGCGATGTGTTCGTGACCGATATCGATGATAAAGAGCGCAGCGGGTACACGTCCAAGCTGAGCGATACCACCCAGGACTTTCTCCATTTTGTCTTTATCGCGGCTCAGTGTGAGGCGTTCTTTTTTGGTAATGCTGTCGAAAGAACCATCGCCCAGCATTTTTTCGATGCTCTGCATCTTCTTCACGCTCTTACGAACCGTGTTGAAGTTGGTGAGCATGCCACCCAGCCAACGCTCGGTAACGAAAGGCATGTTAACGCGCTGTGCGCATTCGCTAACGATGTCCTTAGCCTGCTTTTTGGTTCCAACAAACAGGATTTTCTTACCACTGCGGGCGATCTGCTTCAGAGCGGCCGCAGATTCCTGCATGCTTTCAACCGTTTTATTCAGGTCGATGATATGGATACCTTTCTTTTCAGCAAAGATGTAAGGCAACATCTTGGGATTCCATTTCTTCTTCAGGTGACCGAAGTGTACGCCGGCTTCCAGTAGTTGCTGTTGTAAGGAAGTATTATTTTCCATTTATAAGAATATTTATCGTTTGTATTATTAACGCTTCGAGAACTGGTAGCTTCTGCGCGCCTTTTTGTGACCGAATTTCTTTCTTTCAACTGAACGGGGATCACGTTTCAGCAGACCAGCAGCTTTCAGCGCCGGACGGAACTCAGGGTTCAGGTCAACCAGCACACGGGAAATACCCAGCATGGCGGCTTCAGCCTGACCTTTTACACCACCACCGGCAGCGTTGATCTTAATGTCGAATTTACCAACCGCGTCGATGGTTTTCAACGGACGCTCCACCTGGTTTTGCAGATAGACCAGGGGAAAATATTCTTTGTAGTCTTTGTCGTTCACAGTAATCTTACCGTCGCCCTTGCTCAGGAACACACGGGTAACCGCTTCTTTACGACGTCCTACTCCGTTTTTTTGCTTTTCCATTTATTTCTTTTTGTAAATGTTTGAGGTTGTGGTTGCTCAAAGGCAACGCATTTAGAATTTCAGTTCTTTAGGTTGTTGTGCGGTATGCGGATGCTCGGCTCCTGTATACACAAACAGCTTTTTGAACATTTTGCGTCCAAGGCGATTCTTGGGAAGCATGCCTTTAACAGCTCTTTCCACTACAACCTCGGGGCGACGCTTCAACAGGTTGCCAGCAGCTTCTTCTTTAAGGCCACCAGGATAACCAGTGTAGTGGTCATACATTTTCTGATTCAGCTTATCGCCGGTCAGTACCACTTTTTCAGCGTTAATAACAATAATGTAGTCTCCGGTATCAACGTGCGGCGTATAGCTCGCTTTGTTTTTTCCGCGCAAAATGGCGGCGATTCTGGAGCACATGCGGCCTACGGTTTGATTAGTACCGTCCACAACGTACCAGTTGCGCTTGACGGTAGCCTCGTTCGCATGCTTGGTCGTGAAATGTAATTTACTCATCGTTTCTTTTTTATACCGGGCAATCAATGCACCGGCCGTTTTTTGAAAAAATCCGGCGGGCTATCCCCCACAGGACCCCCTTGCTTACGCAAATTTTGGGGACGCAAAGATAAGTGGGATAATTGGTTAATTGATGGATTTAATGATTTATTTTATCGAGCACCCCTTGTAATCAATTGATTTACAATTAAATTTTTGCCCGATATTTTGAGTGGTGGTGCCTCCGCATCAAAAACTATTAGCAATCGGCGGCTTTTTCAGTGCCAATGGGATTGACGAACTCAATGCACTCAGGTTGTATTTTAATGATGGCGCAGCTATTTGAATGTGTCGTCGGTGACTCCCTTGTTTATTTTATATTCCGTATAGTCAATTTCAACGCGGCCCTTGGCATCTTTGGGTTGTGTTTTATTGCGCTGGGTGCCGTCGTCATAGTCGAAGGTAATCCCTTTAGGAAGTTTATACTCACGGGTATTGAAAATGAAAACCACTTTGTCGGCCAGTCCCCATTCAGCGTATTTGCCGTAGGTCAATTCCAACTCAAAACTGCCGCTTTCTTTTGTGGTAGTGCGTGCTTTACGAATCAGAAAGGTTTTAGCATCAATGAACAGGGTTGATAAAACCACATCGGAGTTTTCGTCCTGGGGCAAGAGCTTCACAATTCTCCAGCCGGTGCCTTCTTCCGTGCCCCCATCAATAATGTCGAACTTGCCGGTATTGGCAAAAAGGCTGCCCATATTAATATTGGTGGAGCCCTGAGGGATAAAAGAAACACCAGTTTCATTTTTTATCCGGAGCTTGTCGGGGCTTTTGTAATAAACCAGGATATTGGCTACCGGTGCTTTCATGTAGGCAACGCTGGTTTTCATTTTGCCCTTTGCCTCATAGTCTTTTACCCTAGCAAGTTTCTCACGCACTTTAGCTACCAGTTCTTCTGCAGTCAGCTGCTGAGCAAGAACGGGTGCAGCCAGCAAAATCCAAAGCCCCAAAAAACAGAATTTCATATCAATTATTTTAGCTTAAAATATCTTTTCTCCTGAAAATATAGATGGCACTACTTACAAAGACGGCCATATATACCAGTAGGATGCTCATGCTCTTTAATATTCCCGGCAAATTTTCGATACTACCGCGGATGCTGGTGCCATCGGGCGTAGCCTGTACATAAAAGAATCCCTTCCAGGCCAGCATATGGGAAGTAAAGAGATATGGCTTGACGGTACTATCGTAAATGGGGATATTCATTTCCGACAGAATAGTAAACACGATCACCACACTCATGGTCGCAATTATAGGCCCGATGCTGTTTTCAGCAAAAACACTGAACAGAAAGGCCAGGGAAGCTACCGTAGTCAGAGCCACCGCTGCGTAGCCAAATGCGCAGAGATAGCGCCAGAAAATATCGGACTCGGCAATGATCTCGATGCCGGTAGATCGCAGGATCACCATGTCGGAGGTATCGAAGAGCCACATGCTGAGAAACAAGGCCAGAATAGCCATCCAAATTAATAATAGCACGGTATAAATGGCGCTGGCCATAAATTTTACCAGCATGTACTGGGTGCGGCTGATCGGCCTTGTCATCGCGAGTCGAAGCGTACCCATATTTGCTTCGCCTGCAATGGAGTCGCCGGCCACCAACGCTACCAGCAATGGCATTTGAATCAGCAGCGTGTTTAATATAACAAAGCTGATCAGATAACCGTTGAGCATTCTCTCCTTCAGATAATCGGAGATATCGAAGGTTTTGTCGATGTTGCTGAAAAGCAGATCCACATAAGCCTTGCCGTCGTACTTGAGGCCCAGTTGCATCAGCAACACGATGGCGGCGATGGCTCCGAACGCTATATAAGTTCGAGGCCTTTTGAATATTTTATACAGCTCAATTTGTAAAAGATTCCACATGCTGATTGGCGGAGGTTAGTGAAAGAAAATAATCTTCCAGTGAATTCTTGGGATTAAAGGAGTAGATGGGTATATCCATTTGATGCAGCGCAACCGCCAGTGCCGGCAGTTCGGAGTGAGGCATTTTTAACAATATGCGATCAGTACGCCGATAGATGCGATACGACTTCCATGCACTGTTACCAATCTTTTCCCAGGCGGTTCCGATTGCGTCGGTTTTGAGCTCAACCACCGTTTCCAGCGGATTAAACAGTTCACGCGCCCTGCCTTCCACCACTTTTTTGCCTTTATCGATAATGAGCATATTGTCGGCGATCAATTCCATTTCACTCAGCAGGTGTGAAGACACCACGACTGTTTTTTTCAAGTGTCTGCTCATATGCAAAATCAGGTTCCGCATATCGGCAATTCCCTGCGGATCGAGTCCATTGGTGGGTTCGTCCAGCACCACCAGGGCCGGATCATGAACCAGCGCGATAGCGATACCCAGGCGTTGTTTCATACCCTGCGAATAGGTACGCACTTTGCTATTTGCCCTATCGGCCAGTCCCACCCGTTCCAATTGTTCCATCAACTGGGTCCGGCTGAGCTGCACCCTGTTTAGCGCGGCAAAGAGTCGAAGATTTTCAAATCCGGTGAGATATTTATAAAGGTCTGGCCGTTCGATAATGGCTCCAACCTGGCGGAGAATTTCCTGTCGGTGCTTTTCCAGGTTCATCCCCAAAATCTCAATGGTTCCGCCGCTGGGCCGGATGAGGGTGAGCAGCATACGTATAGTGGTTGATTTGCCGGCACCGTTCTGACCCAGAAAACCGTAAATCTCACCGCCCGGCACATCAAAAGACAAATCGGATACGGCACGAAAGCCGTCAAACTGTTTAGTAAGATTCCGAACCTGAATGACAGTAGACATGAAGTACTTTGTTATAAAGATAATTGCTATTTAACGTTGAAAATGAACGTATTGTTTTCAAGGTCAAATTTTTTCTTTGAAAAACTTGCAAAATGTCCTGCGAGTTATTACGTTTGTTGGGTGATGCGGAAAACCCTATAATTGAACGGGTTTCTACGTAAAACTACGATCCGGGAAAATGCGGGGCTTCCACATCACGAGCATCTCCAATATTGCTTTTAGAGAAACGATGAAAACTAAAACAAGTTGGTTATGCGATTAATCCCTACCATCATCTGCATGAGCGCCCTAAGTCTTTTTTCTTATATACCGGCAACGGCTCACCACCGTTCCGTCCCTTTTACAAGCTATCTCAACCACTATTTTCCTGAACCCGCCAGGGTTTTTGATCTTACCTGCATCCGAAAGGCCGATCAGGTACAACTTACCTGGAAGCTGGAGAACAACCTGGCTGCCGACCGTCTGATTGTGCAACGTAGCAGCAATGGACGAAAATTCGAAATGGCCGGTTTGGTTTTCAGCAGCGAAGAAGGTCCGGCCGAACTGTATCGGTTTCTGGATCGAAACAAGAATCGCAAAGCGTACTACCGCATTATTATCATCAACAAAGACAAGTCAGTAAGTTACTCACCTGTCATTCGTATGGCAAGCGAAAAGTAGTAACGGCGAATTTTTGCCAGCACTATATTGCCCAATTAAATTGTTTTTCAATCAGAGGGGTGATCCTAGTCGATCATTTTATACACTTAGAGTTCCAAAAAGAGAAACGGTCCCATGTCTATGGGACCGTTTTATTTTATGCTGCAATTGTTGATGATCTTTTACTATTTCGATGACTCCTTTGGGTTGGGTGAGCCCGCAGTTAAATAACTCTGCAAGGCTTTCACATACTGGTCAAAAGCTGCAATGCCCTCTTTGGTTATTTTACAGATGGTTTGCGGATAATTGTCTTTGAACTGTTTGACAACGTCAATATAACCGGCGTCCTTCAGTTTTTGTATCTGCACGCTCAGGTTGCCAGCGCTTGCATTTGTTTTTTCCTTGATGAATGTAAACTCTGCCTCTCGTACACCGATCAACAGTGATACGACTGCCAGCCGCAGTTGTGAATGTAATATAGGGTCGAGGTCTTTAAACATGTAGGGCTTGCTGCTTTTTAGCTTTTCGGTAAGCTGACTCAGCAATTATTCCTGGTATCAGCCAGGCTAATATCGCTGCCAGGGCCGTAATCAGCAGGTCAACTTTTATGGAAGTGTAAAGTGTTACGATCGCCATTGCCCAGCAGAACAGGCCGCCCCAGAGCATCGGTTTAAATTTGCAGGTAGCGCCGGTAATGAAAGTTGGGAAACCATATATGACCAGGAAAAAGGATAATACAAATTCGCCAAACTGGAACGCAGGTGCATGGCCGCTGAGGGCTCGAAATTCTGCGGCTACGGGCTGCCAGTGTGCAAACACTCTGTTGATGATCATTATCAGCAGGAAAATGGTCACACCAAAAGAAATCCACAGGTAGTCAAAAAAGCGATCATCATAATTACGGACTTTCTGATTTTTCTTTTCACGGATTGAAATGACGATCTGGGGAATGACTGCAATAAAGGTTAGCAGATAGATGTCGAAAGGTAGCCGATAGTTAAAGTGTATTTCGGAAAGTTTGACCAGCGAACATACTGCGATAACCGAACCCCAAAGTATACCTGACACACCTGTATCGTGATATACATTGCGTGCCTTGTTGATCATCGTTGTAATCAGCGCGAGGCTCTGGCGTTCATCCAGGGATTGTTCTTTTTCTTCCATACCTGCTATTTTCTGTTGTCAAATTTTTTTCGCCTGCAGCAAATGTGCGGGAATAATATAACTAATCAAAATGGCGAGAGCTGCCATGAGTATCTGGTAATCGTATTCCAGAAAAACGGCTACTATGGCCAGGCCCCAGGCAATAATACCACCCCAAATAAGCGGATGAAACCGGAGTATGGAGCCACTAACAAACGTGCCTAAAGCATACAGCAAAATAAAGAATGGAAACACATGGTGACCCCATCCAATAACCGTAAAAAGAACGCTCAATACAAAGTAGCTCACGCCCATTCCCAGCCAGAGCGACAGCATGCTATCGCCCACGTAGGTACTAACCCGCTGGCTTTTTTGTTCTCTGAAATACATGATGTTGCTAAAAACAATTCCAATTACCATAATACTCCAAACCAGGTAATGTTTGTCGTAGCCCACCCAGTGTTTTAAAACAAACTGGCCTATGCAGGCGGCAAAAGTCAGCCAGCCCCATACCAGGAAATGCACTGCTTTACCCGACATTTCCGTTTTGGTCTTGTCGATCATGGTGCGTATGACACGCAGGCTGTCGTCAGGTGAAAAATTTTCCATTGCAGAAACTATAAATTTTGATAGACACCAATGAATTAAAACTGGCTTAAAAAGTATTGTACATTCGATCGGCCCCAACTGGGATGGATGGGTGATGCCGGCTGATGCACTTCGAATTTCTTAAGTGCAGTTTCGAACAAAGCCTTTGCTTCGGTTTTGCTACCGCCAAATTGCTCCGGTGTATAGAATTTGTCCTGCCCTTCAAGCATATACACTCTGGGATTGTCGGCATCCATTTCTTTTGCCTTTTTCAAGGCATCTGTAGCAGTAGCACCATCGGTCATATATCGGCCCATTGGGTCGGCCCACATCCGCAGGGATGCGATCATTTTTTTCAGACAAAGCAGCTCAGAATTTTCTGCAGTAAGCGACTGGGCCTTGCCCAGCAGCGTGGACGCTTTTTCTGCCACCGGATCTACCACCGCTGTCGAGGGCGTTTCGCCAATGGTCATATAGGCCCAGTTTACCTGACAGAGAGCTGCGTAGTAATAGGGCAGCCACTGTGTTTTTTCAGCATCTGCGATCCGTTGGAAGGTATTTGCCAACTGCAGCAATGCGTCGGGAGAATGAGTAGTATCAACTGCCGGCACCCACTGCTGCATGGCTTTCATGTATTTTTCACTTTGGGAGAAACCGGCTGTCGTGCTAAACAGCAGCACGGCAAACAGGAGCGTTTTTTTCATTTTGTTAGGTTTAATGTTAAGTATGTTATTATAATGAATTGTTCATCACTTCGTCGCTACGATCGATTCCAAAGCTGATAAAGCAGCCTATAAACACAAACATGCGGGAGGTGGGCGTTACTTCCTGTTTGCGTTGGCCATTCAATGAATACTGGTAGCCGTACACCTGCTTCATATTGAAGATATTGTTGACCTGCAGCACCCATACCGTGTAGGATTTTGGATTTTGTTTGCCAATGAAGGGCAGATAGTTGATCGAGAAGCTGACGTTGTGATAAGGCTTAACCCGACCACGGTCGGTAAATTCGAACTCGTTGCTATTGTTATTAAATGCAATATTGTAATAAGGTCGCCCGCTGGCAAAATTGTACGCAGTGTTCAGATTCATTTTCCAACCCTGAACGAATTTCTTTACCACTACGGAGCCGGTATGTTTAGCCGCGAAGTTGGGTGTGACGGCAAAAGGAAAGGTCAGGAAATCGCGGCGGGTATCGAGGTAAGAATAAGATATCCAGTAGTCGAGCGTTGGCACCGTTTTTTTGTCGCGCCAGAAAAATTCGATTCCTTTTGCATCACCAAATCCGTTGTTGTTAATAGCTGTTTCGCGAAAATTGACGAAGCCGGACTTGAGCAGGTTATCGTACTTCTTATAAAATATTTCAGCCCGGAAGGTTTGTTGATTAAGCGACCGTTGAAACTGTGCGATATAATGAGTTGCCTTCATGAAGTTTAAATCATAAGGCGAAGGCAGGTAGCGGCGTTCGGGATTCTGATAAAAAATACCATAAGCCAGCGATGCCTGAGTGCCTTTTGCCAGTTTGTAAGCAATAGACAAGCGGGGTGCGATATTGTTGCGCTCAATCAGGGAAGCATGTTCGTAGCGAAAGCCCGCTTTTGCAGCCAGATCATTCGTGATATAAATATCTGCTTCGGCAAATGCGGCTCCGGTCCAATCGCGTATAGTGCCAGGATAAGCCTGATCGTTGAAATCGCGGTAAGAAAAGGATTCCCTCGCCTGGTTGTATTCTGTACCGAAGCGAATGGCGCTTAAACCACGAAGACGCCGCTCCCAAACCATTTTGGCGTTGAAGTATTTGCCAGTAGAATTTAGTCGAAATGTCTTCCCTTCAAGTCCGGTCAGAATCACATCCTGCTTCTGTTCATCCTGCATGCCGCCCTTTATTTGATCTTTATTGTAGGTATACGACACGCCTAATTGGAGTTTCCAGCGACGGCCCACTGATTCACGCCAGGACAGGTTATGGTAATGGTTGGTATTTTGAATGGCAAAGCGATCAAGGTAATCCATTGAGTCGATGCTTGGCGCTGTGAAATCAAGAATATTGGTACTGAAGTATCCGTAGTATTTCAACATGCCTGTACCCGACGTCTTTATTCGGAAGTTTGCATCGCCCGTGTGATAACTGGGAGCTTTGGAATAATCCTGTCGTTGTTTGATTAGGGCAAACGCAGGTGCCAGGTTCGTATAATTGTAGCTGGCTCCCACCGAAGACTTTTTATTCTTAGCAAGGTGCTGATATCCTGCACTTGCGCTGAGAACGCTGATGCCTACGTTGCCGGAACTGGTTTCGGGAAGATCAATTGATTCCAGTATAAGTGCTGAAGAAAGCGCCTGACCATAGAGCGCACTGTATCCGCCAGTACTGAATACCGTGCCCTTGAAAATAAAGGGCGAAAAACGGCTGAACTGGGCAATATTGGGTACACTGCTGTAGAAGAAGTTGTTCACGAGGGTACCATCAATAAAGGTCTTTGTTTCAGACGCGGTACCGCCCCGTACAAAGAGGCCTTCGCTTTCCCCTACCTGCTGTGCGCCGGGCAGTGTTTTCAATGCACCTGTAATATCACCATTGGCACTTGCAGTAGTCACGATATCCAGAGGCTCCAAAAAAGCCGCTGCCCTTTTGCGATCGCTCGCTTCAAATGTACCTGCGGAGATCGTGACCGCCTGCAGCTCGGTTACCTCTTCTTTCAACACGATATTCAGCTCGATCGGCTCTCCTTTCAACTCAAGGGGTTGCTCGAAATTGAGGTAGCCGATGGCGGTAGCCTGGAGCAAATGATTACCTGATTCAGTTGTTATAAAACTGAAGCGTCCGGAGCTGTCGGTTGTGGCGCCGTCGTAGCTGTCTTTCAGTGATATGCTCACGCCATACAGACCCTTGCCTTTCGCCGTTGTTACCCGGCCTTTGATGCTGGTAGTCTGGGCCAAAGACCAATGGCCTGCCAGAGAGAAGATGAGCAGCAATCCTGCTCTGCAAAAGCGATTCATGGTTGGTTCTTTACGACACAAACGTAAACTAGTTTATATTATAAACCAAATATTTTTAGCAATTAAATTTAAAAACGAGGCCCGGCAGAGAACTGCCGGGCCGATTATATACCCAAAAGAAAAAGACTTGATTATTGTTTGACCAGTTTTTGCTGGGCGGTCTCGCCCTCGCAGCTCACTCTTACGAAGTAGTAACCTCTGGCCAGGCGGCTGATATCGATTGTTTCGGTCTGGCTTGCTGAGCCGGCGCTGTTGCTCATCATCAGTTGGCCAGTCTGGCTAAAGAATTCGTATCTGATATTTTTTCCCTGCCAGTTGGCCGGTACGGTGATGCACACGGAGTTTTGTGCCGGG
Organism: Chitinophagaceae bacterium; assembly: GCA_046297935.1. Lineage (GTDB taxonomy): Bacteria > Bacteroidota > Bacteroidia > Chitinophagales > Chitinophagaceae > CAYMZZ01. The sequence goes on along the minus strand of JBKBHA010000005.1, from coordinate 206,876 downwards.
TTGGGATAAGCTACCAGCGAAAGCGTGGAGCTCAGCTTGCCGAAACGGATCATGCGAACGTACGACAACTCAGACTTGGTATCTATATCTACCGAGCGCAGGCGGTAGTAAACGGTGCCGTGGTTGGCAGAAATGGTATTATCAGTGAAGCTGTACTGGCGGGTCTCGTCGCTATTGCCGTAGGCAAATACCACACCGATGCTGCTATAGTTGGTACCATCGTAGCTGCGTTCAACTTCAAAGTGGCTCGTATTCTTTTCCATACTGGTTGACCATTTCAGGTCTACCTTGTTTCCATTGAGCATGGCAGCAAAGGAAGCCAGCTTGATAGGCAGGGTTGATTGAACGGGTGCATTGTAGTCGAAACCACGGAACCAAAATGAATACATACGGTCGGCTGCAGAGGAGCTGTTGGAACCCGTGCTACCGCCGGTACGCAGACGGAAATAGCTTTTGTTGTTGTAACCCAGTGTGGTCATAACACGAGTGGCGTCCACATCAATTCCGCTATAGTTAGTAGTCGGTGCCACAAATTCGCGTCCAGGTATGATTAAGCCCAGAATGCTGGCCACAATATTTGAAATAGAGAGTTGAGTATTATTTTCGACCATGTAGGTGTTGGCATTGTAAAAACCAACCATCTCACGAAGGCTGCGGCCATCGCCATCGACGTCAAGCGCGGTAACGTCGAACTTGCTAACTGTTACAGCAGTGTTGGTGCCTTCAACAACGAAGCGTACGTCGAAGTCCATCCACCAGGAAGTATTACGTGGCGCGTCGCCTCCATTGTAAGCTACTTGTGGTTGAAAGGCTTTATCATGGCCGGTGCTGGTCATGTCGATATTTGCTACAGTTACTCTGGAGGAGGAGCGGCCTGCAATGGTTACCAGTGCGTCTACATTGTTGGCAACCGACGAAAAGCGGTACACCGCGTTATCGGCTCCATTGGCGCCTGATTCAAGTGCAGGGTTTTTGAACACCAGCTCAGGTACGGAAGATCCGCTTTGGGCGTAGGTGAAAAGGCTTGTAAAAAGGGTAACACCTACCAGCAAGGTGTTTTTGAAAGAGGCAGGTACGGGTAAAAATTGTTTCATCTTGTTTTCTTTAAGGGTTTGGGTTCTATACAGCTGGTCTTCCGGATCGAGAAACCCCCAGGCAGAAAACAGAATTTTAGCGAAGAGCCCCCGTATTATTACGGGATTTTTGGCGGTTCAAGGTCGGATTCTTTCGCTTTCTGTAGGGTAGTTTCGGATTCAGGAGTAAAACTAATACGAGGTATTTACCGATGCAAGTTTTTCGAGGAATATTTCGTAAAAAATACCGTATTTTATGTAGTATATTTACGATTATATTTGATACGCAGCGTATTACGAATAGGCTATTTCCGTCGTTTCATGGAATTTTTCCTTTTGCCGAGTGGCAGAATGGGAAAAGACACATAGCACGTTTTGTTGATAGGGATGGAGATTGGTTGGCTTGGGGCGGTGGAGTATGATATTGTAACCTAATTTGTTTAACCTCTGAAGTCATACCGCGGTAAGTTATAACCTGTGGGGTTATGAACTATGTGCTATTGCCGCGAGGACTTGATGACCTATGAGGTTATAACCTGCGACGTGATAACCTGTGGGGTTATGACCTGTGGGGTTATAACCTATGAAGTGATGACCTATGATGTTATGACCTGTGGGGTTATAACCTATGAGGTGATGACCTGTGGGGTTATAACCTATGACGTGATGACCTATGAGGTTATGACCTGTGGGGTTATAACCTATGACGTGATGACCTGTGAGGTGATAACCTGTGAGGTAATGACCTATGAGGTAATGACCTATGAGGTCATGACCTGTGAGGTAATGACCTGTGAGGTCATGACCTGTGAGGTAATGACCTGTGAGGTGATAACCCATTAGGTAATGACCTATGAGGTGATGACCTGTGAGGTGATAACCTGTGAGGTGATAACCTGTGAGGTTATGACCTGTGAGGTGATAACCTATGAGGTTATGACCTATGAGCTTCCTGCCAGCTAGCCAGGCCTCTACTTTAATTTGCGTCAATACTGCTCATACCAGCTAAACTTCTCCTGCACAATGGCTGATTTATTCGCCTTCAAATAATTAAGGAAAGCCTGTGAAACGGGAGAATGCCGCTTACCCTTCAGCCAAATCAGACTCCAGATGGTCCGAATGGGAAGGCCGCTGGTTTTAATTACGTGCAACTGGCCGTTTTGCAACTCATTCCTAATTCCAATCAATGGCATGATAGAATAACCCAAACCGGCAATGATGGCCTGTTTCACAGCCTCGTTAGAGGTTAGCTCGAGCTTCTTTGGAACGGAGACTTTCTTCTGCTGAATAAAACGCTCCATGGTCTGCCGCGTACCCGAACCCTGCTCACGAAATATCAGAATCTGGCCGGCAAAAAAATCACGAGCCTGACTGGCAGTCAATGGGGCCATCTTTCGGTTACCAACTAGGAAAAGTTTGTTCTGCAGCAAATCCAGCTTCTCTACTTTCAACTTCGCAGGTAATATGGAAACTAACGCAAAATCGACCTGATTTTCTGCCAGACTCTCTACTACCTTGGTTTTATTAGTTACATCCATCAACAACTCTACTCCAGGCTGGGCTTTTAAAAAATCAGCAAGAAAATAAGGAATAACATATTTCCCGGTCGACACTACCGACAATTTCAGTCGACCAGTCAACTGCCCTTTAAACGCAAGCGTTTTCTGATTAATGGCCTGCACTTCCAAAAGAATACTCTCCGCCGCGGCTGCGATTTCCCTGCCGAAATCAGTAATGTAGATTCTTCGTGCTACTGTCTCCGTCAACGGAATCTCAAACTGATCCTGAAAATTTCGAAGCTGCATCGAAACTGCCGGTTGAGTTAAATGCAACTCCTCGGCCGCCTTGGTAATACTCCCGGTTTGTGCTATTCGAAGAAAAATCTGCAATTGATGTAAAGTATAGTTCATAAGATCTAGTTATGATTATCATCATAAATATAAATAATAACTTATGATTAACCTGATGCATTTTTGTAAAAGCAAATAAATCAAATATGACAAGGATCACCATCGCAAAAGGAGACGGCATCGGACCGGAAATTATGGACGCCACGCTCGAAATCATGCGGGCTGCAGGTGCAGAAATCGAAACAGAAGAGATAGAAGTGGGCGAAAAAGTCTACCTGAACGGAAATAGCTCAGGCATCGCTCCAGAAGCCTGGGATGTTATTCGACGGAATAAAATTTTCCTCAAAGCACCCATTACCACGCCTCAGGGCGGTGGCTACAAAAGCCTGAATGTTACCACCCGCAAGTTCCTCGGACTTTACGCAAATGTACGCCCCTGCAAAAGTCTGCACCCCTTTGTTCAAACCAAGCACCCGGTGATGGATATCGTAATCGTCCGGGAAAACGAAGAAGATCTGTATGCGGGCATCGAACACCAACAAACCGATGAAGTGGTGCAATGCCTTAAGCTAATCAGTCGGCCGGGCTGCGAAAAAATAGTACGCTACGCCTTCGAATACGCCCGACAACAAAAGAGAAAGAAAGTAACCTGCTTTACCAAAGACAATATAATGAAACAGACCGACGGACTGTTTCACCAGGTATTCGACGAAATAGCTAAAGAGTATCCCGATATCGAAAACGAACACTGGATTATTGACATTGGTGCAGCAAAAATGGCCGACACGCCGGAAGCCTTCGACGTAATAGTAATGCCTAACCTTTATGGCGACGTACTGAGCGACGTGGCTGCGCAAATTACCGGTTCTGTAGGACTGGCAGGGTCAGCCAACATTGGCGAAGAATGCGCGATGTTTGAAGCCATACATGGTTCCGCTCCCCGCATTGCAGGCAAGAACGTGGCCAACCCCTCGGGACTGCTACAGGGCGCAATCCTGATGCTTAATCATATCGGGCAAACGGCAGTTGCAGAAAAAATACAGAACGCCTGGCTCAAAACACTCGAAGACGGCATTCATACTTACGACATATACAAAGAAGGACATAGCAAAGAAAAAGTAGGTACGAAAGAATTTGCCGCGGCTGTTATTGCCAACCTCGGCTCCTCACCAAAAGTGCTGAAACCAGTAACCTACGCTGGTAGCGCCGCACTAAACCTGCCACGCTACAAAAGAAAGCCCACGGCCAAAAAAGAGTTGGTGGGTATCGACATGTTCGTTCACTGGTCAGGCAACGACCCTGACGAACTGGCGGAAAAAATCAAACGCCTGGAAGGAAACAGTCTTTCGCTTACCATGATAACCAACCGTGGTATCAAAGTGTGGCCAGACGGGTTTAGCGAAACCTATTGTACCGACCACTGGCGGTGCCGCTTCAAACCCGCTGACAACTACAAAATGTCAAAGGCCGACATCGTACAACTTCTGACCAATGCCATCATCCAGAATGTAGACACCATTAAAACGGAGAATCTCTACGCATTCAATGGCAAGGAAAGCTACTCCCTTGGACAAGGACAATAAAAAAATCAACCATGCAAATAGATATCATCGAAGGAAAAATAAAATCGGACATCGCTATTGATCTATTAACGGAAATGACAAAAATGTCTATCCGATTTCAGGAGAAAATGATTACTGCCGACAGCTCGGAAGAAGAGATCAATTTTCGTGAAAACAAAATCATGAAGCTGCAATCTCAACTGGGCGAGCTCAGAGACCAACTGGCCGCAGGTAAGGACCGAATTGATATGGATGCATTCATAAAACTTCATTCATGAAAAAAGCTCCGGCACATCTGGCAATCTGCTGGTACAGTTTAATGCTGGTGCTCATTTTCCTGGCCATCACCGTTGACGACATATTTTACAGCAGCTGGTTTACCTGTGGCGCCCTCATTATAGCTGTCTTCGCCAGCAAATTGCTTCGTAGCCCTAAAAAGTTTACCGATGAAGAATACAAACACCGATACACTCATACTTATCGACGGCCAATTCAACACCGAAGAAGCCCGCGAAATTCTCCTGAACGTATTCAACGCAAAGATTCAATTTCACGAGCTCAGGAATTTTAGTGTAATGGAAAGATTTGGGAAACCAGATCTCGTTGCCCAACAACGTGTGCCGGCATTGAGAAAAAGTTTGCAGGAAGCACTGGCGATTGTAGCGCATGCGGGTAAGCACAAGAAGAGACTGAAAGTGTATGCCGATGTACGGATCAATCTGGTAGAAAATGACTAGTACAGATCTATTTATAGGTCGCCAGTTAATAATCGCTACACGGCATGGAAAAGAAAAACTCATCGGTCCCGTACTTCAGGCAGAGCTGGGTGTAGAGATCGTACACCTGGAAAACCTCGATACCGACCAGTTTGGAACCTTTACCGGAGAAGTGGAGCGAGAACTGGACCCACTTACCACTGCACGAAAAAAGTGTGAAATCGCTATGAACGAAAGCCGGCTCGACCTGGCAGTAGCGAGTGAAGGGTCGTTTGGAGCGCATCCGGTTATACCTTTTGTTCCGGCAAACGAAGAACTCCTGTTAATGGTGGATCGCAAAAACAAACTGGAAATATGGGTGAAAGAAATTAGTGCGGAAACCAATTTTGCGGGCAAACAGATTAAAGACCTGACGGAACTGGAGAAATTTTGCGAACAGACCCGGTTTCCATCACATGCACTGATCATCAGGACGGCTGCCAACGACAACCGGCATATAGTAAAGGCCATTTGCGATGAAAATTTTTTGATAGAAACCTTTCGGTTCTTCATTCAGACTTACGGAGTTGCGTATGTAGAAACAGATATGCGATCGATGTATAATCCCATGCGGCAAAAAGTGATAGCAAAAGCAGCCTGGAAATTGTCGGAGAAAATGAAGTCGGTATGCCCGGCATGCCAGCGACCTGGTTTCGGAGTAACTGAAGTGCGTGCCGGTCTTCCATGCAATCACTGTGGATCCAAAACTAAGTCAACGCTAAGCCACCAGTATAAGTGTGACCATTGTGGCTATTTGACTGAAAAATTCTTTCCGCATGGCAGGCTAAGCGAAGACCCGATGTTTTGTGATCAATGTAATCCCTGATTATGATAACGGCTCAAATTGGACTGGCATTTACGGCACTACAAAATCATCAACTGGTAGCAATACCAACAGAAACAGTGTATGGTCTGGCAGCACGGATGCAGGACCTCGATGCGATAGAGAAAATTTATCGTCTCAAAGGGCGACCAAGATCCAATCCGCTGATCGTGCACATTGCATCAATGACAGAACTAAATGATGTTGTAGAAAACATTCCAGATATTGCATTGAGGCTGGCGGAAAAGTTCTGGCCAGGGCCCCTGACACTTATTCTTCCGAAAAAGAAATCGGTACCCGACCTTGTTACGGCCGGTCAGGATAGTGTTGCAGTGCGTGTGCCAGACCATTCAATGACAATAAGTTTGCTGCACATGCTTGGCGAACCACTTGTGGCTCCCAGTGCTAACCCGTTCGAACGCATCAGTCCAACAACAGCCGGCCAGGTATACAGCTATTTTGGTGAAAACATCAGCTTCATTCTGGATGGCGGACCCTGTACACGCGGGCTGGAATCAACAATTGTGGGTTTTCATGATTCATGTCCCGTCATTTACAGAAAAGGCGCTATTTCCAAAGAACAGATTCTGCAAGTGGCGGGTATGGTGAAATACCGCGACGAGCAGGACTTTGCATTGCATCGTACACCGGGTAGCATGAAAAGACATTACTCTCCAAAAACTCCTACACTGATCTGCGACGATGCGCTGGCTGCAGCCCGCAACTTCCGTCACCTGAAAACGGGTGTGCTTTTATTCAGAAATCAGCCGCTAAAGAAACCGGCTCTTTTCCATGAATACCTGACCACCTCAGGCGATCTGAACGAGGCGGGGAAAAACCTCTATAGTGCACTTCAAAGGTTGGATCGGCTGGGTCTGGACTTAATCATTCTCGAAAGGGTGCCAGAGCAAGGTCTGGGTGCCACCATCAACGACCGGCTTGAGCGAGCAGCCGCTGGTAACGAATGGAAGAAGAAAGAAACATCAGCATTAACAACAACAACAAATTGATATGAACAGGTTATTCATTGTATGCCCTTTTTCGAATATGGAGGTGTTTGTTCAGAAACGCTTCGGTACACACACCCTGTTTCTTACCTCGATGGGGGCTCAGGTACCCTGTAATGAATACCAGCAGATCATGATCATGCGGGATTTGCTGGAGTCTGAACAAATCGAAAGCATTAATCTGGTAAATGATACAGACTGCCGATTTTTGAACGCCGTGGTGAAAAGGGAATTACAACATCGCACAGCAGCGCAATCGGTGCTCGAAGAAATTTATATCGAACATTTCTACCAGTCTTTTCATAACAGGCCCGAAGCAGAACAAATTGCGCGACTGGCAGCCCTACATCTTCAGCAACAAATGAATAATCTCAGGGAAAGTTCGCTGCTGGGCAACTATATCAGCGCCAACTCCATCGAAGTAAAGGCATGGCTCACTACCAGGACTAAGGGTAGATGGCACCATCTTCAAAGCTCTTCATCTCTTTTACGCGCAGCCTCTATGTCAGTTTGACTTTCACCCACCCGATAAAAAACAAACCCGCCAAAAAGCGGGTGCGTTTTTTATAGCGGAACAGATTGCCCCCCTGGCAGCCCTCCATCTTCAGCAACAGATGAATAATATCAGGGAAAGTTCACTGCCGGGCGACTATATCAGCGCTAACTTCATTGAAGTAAAGGCATGGCTCACTAAAAACAACCCCTATGCTAGTTTGACTTTCAACCACCAGATAAAAAAGAAACCCGCCTTTTGGCGGGTTTCTTTTTTATTTGTACTGTGGAGTCAGCGACTGGGCCAGTTCCACCATCTTCTTCAAGCCATCTTCGGGCAGATTCCCTTTTTTAAACTGCGCGAGCAAATCGGGCAATTTGTTTTCCATTTCCATCAGGAAATGATCTTCAAACTCGCGAACGCGTTTAACTGCTACTTCTTTCAGATAACCATTTGTACCGAGGTAAATAATGGCCACCTGCTTTTCTACTGAGAAAGGAGTGTATTGTGGCTGCTTCAGCACTTCCACGTTACGTGCACCCTTATCAATTACATTTTTAGTCGCGGCATCCAGGTCACCACCAAACTTCGAAAACGCTTCCAGCTCACGATAAAGAGCCTGATCGAGCTTCAGGGTACCAGCTACTTTTTTCATTGATTTGATCTGCGCATTACCACCCACCCGGCTTACGGAGATACCAACGTTAATGGCAGGACGAATACCCGAAAGGAAGAGGTTCGATTCAAGGAAGATCTGACCATCAGTAATTGAAATCACGTTGGTGGGAATATAGGCCGAAACGTCGCCAGCCTGTGTTTCGATGATAGGCAATGCCGTTAGTGACCCACCACCCTTTACCAGGTGACGAATGCTCTCAGGCAGATCGTTCATGTTCTTCACGATCTCATCGTTGTTTATCACTTTTGCTGCACGCTCCAACAAACGGCTGTGCAGATAGAACACATCACCCGGATATGCTTCGCGACCAGGAGGACGGCGCAACAACAACGACACTTCACGATACGCTACCGCCTGTTTCGACAGATCATCATAAACGATCAGCGCGGGGCGTCCTGTATCGCGGAAGAATTCACCAATGGCAGCACCGGCAAAAGGTGCGTAGAACTGCAATGGTGCAGGATCTGATGCAGAAGCAGCCACGATGGTAGTATATTCCATAGCGCCGTTGTCCTGCAATGTTTTCATAACGCCGGCAATGGTGGACGCTTTTTGTCCAATAGCGACATAAATACAATAAACAGGATTGCCCGCAGCAAAGAACTCGCGCTGGTTGATAATAGTATCGATGGCAATGGCTGTTTTACCTGTCTGACGGTCGCCGATGATCAGCTCACGTTGACCACGACCGATAGGGATCATGGCATCAATCGCCTTAATACCAGTTTGCAGTGGCTCTTTAACTGGTTCGCGGAAAATTACACCGGGGGCCTTACGCTCTAGTGGCATTTCGTAACGCTCTCCAACAATTGGGCCTTTACCATCGATAGGTTCGCCAAGAGTATTAACAACACGGCCAACCATGCCTTCACCCACTTTGATAGAGGCAATCTGTCCTGTACGACGAACTTTGGCACCTTCTTTAATATCACCGCTTTCACCCATGAGTACCACACCCACATTGTCTTCTTCCAGGTTCAATGCGATGGCACGAACACCATTTTCAAACTCCACCAGTTCACCATATCGCACGTTGCCCAGTCCATACACGCGGGCAATACCATCGCCCACCTGCAGTACCGTGCCCACTTCTTCCAGGTCGGCGCTGGCGTTGAAGTTGCTCAACTGCTGGCGCAGTATCGCACTTATCTCATCGGGTTTAATCTCTGCCATATTCTGTTAGTTGTATGATTTTTTTGTTTGTTCTTTTTATCCTTAACGAATTCTGTAAATGAAGTCGTTGTTTTCAAATTGCTTTGCGATCGCCTTCAAATCATAGGCTATACTGGCGTCAACCAATCGATCGCCTACCTGCAATACAAATCCGCCAATCAGCGATGGATCCACTTTCTCTTCCAGTTCAACTTTAGCGAAACCGACCGATTTTTTCAGTTGTTCCACCAACGCTGATTTCAGGCTTTCGCTCGCCGGTGTGGCAGTGGTCAGCTGAACGGTTTGAATTTTATGATGTTGCTTGTATAACCCAATTGCCGCATCGGTGATTTCGGGCAAATAACTCTCTCTTACCTTGTTGATCAAAAGGCGAATGAAAGCATTCGATAGTTCACCAATTTTTCCGCCAACAACTGCCTGAACGATTTTTTGTTTCGTTTCGCCTTTGATGATTGGGCTGCGAAGCAAATTAACGAACTCACGGCTCGACTTACAAGCCGATTGTAACCAAAGCATATCGGCATATACAGCCTCCAACTGGCCCCTTTCGATGGCCAGATCAATGAGCGACTTCGCGTAGCGGGATGCAAGACGTGGATTCAGCATTTTGCTTTATTCAAATTAGGTACATACGACCCGAAGGCCTTATGCGTTAGTTCATCTTTACTTCGTCAACCAGGCTTTTCACATGGGCTTCCTGGGCTGACTTATCAGCCAGTTCGCGACGCAACACTTTTTCACTCACTTCGATTACCAGTTTACCAACCTGGTTTTTAACCTCAGTTAAAGCAGCCATCTTCTGTGCGTTGATAGCGGCTTGTGCTTCGGCTACAATTTTACCGGCCTCCACTTTGGCCTGCTCTTTTGCCTCATTGATGATCCGATCGCGTGTTTCGCGGGCATCTTTCAGTAATTGTGCACGCTCTTCGTTGGCTTTTGCCAGCAAGGCTTCGTTATCGCTTTTCATTTGCGACATTTCAGCCTTTACGCGTTCAGCCATTTCGAGGCTGTCGCTGATGCTCTTTTCGCGTTCACGCAATCCCTTAACGATTGCAGGAAAAGCCATCTTAGCCAGTATAAAGAAAACGACCAGGAAAGCCAGGAGCGTCCAAATGACTAGTCCAAACCCGGGTTTTAATAAATCCATTTCGCGTCGGTATTAAAGTTGAATAAGTTTAAAATTCATTTAGAAAACACTGCATCCTCCGCCCTGTGCTTTGGATGCAGTAGTTTCTTGAAGGCAGGTTCTGATTACAGAACCATGGCCAGGAACCCTACGATGATCGCAAAAAGGGCAGCACCTTCAACCAGGGCCGCACTCAGGATCATGTTAGAGCGGATGTCGTTGGCAGCTTCAGGCTGACGAGAGATCGCTTCTACAGCGCCCTTACCAATCTGACCGATACCAACACCTGCACCAATCGCAGCCAGACCGGCTCCGACAGCACCACCCAGGTTCGCAATACCTTCTAACAGAAATAAATCCATGTTGCTTGTTTTATAATTGACTAAAAATTATACAATAGCCGGTTCATGATGATCGTGAGCCTCGTCGTGATGATGATGCTCTTCTACCGCCTGGCCAATAAACACCGCGGTCAGCATGGTGAAAATAAATGCCTGCAGGAATGCCACCAGCACTTCGATCATATAAATGAAAATGGTAAAAGCAATAGCAAGCGGAGAAGCTCCCCAACCCGCTACAGCAGTCAACTCACCAAATATGAAAATCAGCGAAATCAAACAGATAATAATGATGTGGCCCGCCACCATGTTGGCAAACAAACGAATAATCAGGGCAAAGGGCTTAATGAAGATGCCGAGAAACTCTACCGGTACCAGAATGAGCTTAACGCCAAAAGGCACTCCAGGAGGATTGAAAATATGCAGCCAGTAGTGCTTGTTGGCACTGAACATGATCACAATAAACGCTATCACTCCCAACACCAGTGTAAAGGCGATATTACCTGTAACGTTGGCCGAACCGGGAATAAGACCGAAAATATTATTGATGAGAATAAAGAAGAATATCGTCAACAGGAAGGGAAGGTACCGATCCGACTTATGACCCAGGTTGGGTTTGGCTACCTGGTCATTCACAAAATTAATCACCGGCTCCAGGAGGCTTTGGCTTCCTTTCGGTGCCGACTTCACACCCACACCCGACTTATATCGCCTGGCTATGCGCAGCATGATGATGGTAAAAATGGTGAGCGCAATCAGCATTTGCACAACGTTGCGGGTCATAGAAAAATCGTACACCCGCACCGTTTCATCAACTTTGCCATCCTTGATCGCTACAATGTCTTCCGGGCGGTATTTTGCCGGATCAAGGCCCATATGCTCAATCGTTTCGTTGGTGAGCAATTTATATCCATTGTACTCAGCATGGCCATGTTCAAATTTCGACGACATAAACGTGGTTAGTCCACGCTCTGGCGAATAAATAATGATTGGCAATGGAATGGTAACCGAATGCTTTTTGCCGTCACTACCCTTATAATCCAGAAAGTGAAACTCGTGCGCATTCAGTACGTGTCCGAAAATCACTTCAGCTGCATTGAACTTCTCCTCCTTTGGAGCATGCTGATCTGCATTCTCTCCAGCCGGGTGCTGTTCATCGCCGTGTGGACCCTGAGCCAGTGCTGGTAGGGCAAAAAGCACGAAAAACAGGCTGAAAACCGCTATGGTAAAGGATTTGAGACGTCCGCAATGCATATTCTTCCTGAAATTTGGCGCAAAGATAAGGGTGCGAAAATGAAAAAAGGAAGGCAACAATCCTTTTTGACACAATAAGGGGGCTTTTTTTTCAGTATTGCTAATATGAGCAGAAGAGCACATGTTGAGGGCTCTGGCATTGCCTGAAAAAAAACTGAGTTATTCCACTTGTTAACAGTTACAAATCAATCATTTACAAATTGATCAAACCTTTTGTAAATCAAATTGCATGGCGTGCAGGCGGGCATAGTAACCCTGATTTGCCATCAATTCTTCATGGGTGCCCATTTCCCGAATCTGGCCTTTATCAAGTACGATGATCTTGTCGGCCTTGCGAATGGTCGATAAGCGGTGTGCGATAACGATGGACGTGCGACCCTGAATCAGGGTGTCGATGGCATGTTGGATCAGTTGCTCACTTTCGGTATCCACCGAGGAAGTGGCCTCATCAAGGATCAGAATGCTCGGATTATACAAGAGGGCCCGTATAAACGATAGTAACTGACGCTGACCCAGCGATAGCGTGGCCCCGCGCTCCATCACATTGAAATCGTAGCCACCGGGCAGCTGCATGATGAAATCATGCATACCGATCAGTCGCGCAGCCTGCTGCACCTTTTCCTGAGAAATCTGGTCGTTACGTAAAGTAATGTTCTCCAGAACTGAGCCCGAGAAAAGAAACACATCCTGCAGCACCACTCCAACCTGACTGCGAAGATATGCCAGGTCGTACCGGGTGATGGGTTGATCGTCGATCCTGATTTCGCCTTTCTGAATGTGATAAAGACGGTTCAAAAGACTAATTATGGTCGACTTTCCGCTGCCGGTATGTCCTACAATTGCCACCGTTTGCCCCGGCTCAATTGTAAAGCTGATATTTTTCAGCACAAACTGCTCGCCCACATAAGCGAAGCTCACATCATCAAACTCAATTTTACCCGCAACTGGCGCTGTGGGCAGGATGGGAGCTTGATCAGGTTCCGGAATTACGTCGGGATTATCGAGCACTTTAAATACCCGCTCGCTAGCCACCACACCCATTTGAAGCACGTTAAACTTGTCGGCAATGACCCGCAATGGGCGAAAAAGCAGATTAAGAAACAGAATAAAGGAAATAACAGTTCCCTGCTGACTCACCTGCAATTGAAGCGCTTCGCGAGCCGCCCACCATACTATCAATCCTGTAGACAAAGCCAACACTATTTCCACTACTGGAAAAAAAATGGAGTAGGCGAAAATGGCGCGTATGTTGGCATTGCGATGCTCACGATTTATTCTCCGAAACTTCGCTGCTTCCTGCTTTTCGGCAGAAAAAGCCTGCACTACCTGAATGCCTGTCAAATGTTCCTGCACAAAAGCATTGAGTGCTGCCACGGCATTTCTGACCTTGAAAAAGGAACGGTTGATGCTTTCTTTAAAATAGTAAGTGGCGACAATGATAATGGGAAACGGAATCAATGCGATGAGTGTAAGCAAAGGATCAATTACAAACATGACCGACAACACGCATACAATCGACAAAAGGTCGGCAATAATAGGGACCAACCCGTCTGCAAAAATATCGTTGATGCTTTCAATATCATTGATGGTGCGGGTAGTAAGGGTGCCAATCGGCGTTTTGTCGAATTGCGACAGATTCAGCCGGAGTATTTTTTTATAAACTGCCACCCGCAGATCGCGTACCACCGACTGGCCGAGCCATGCTGTGGTAAATGAAAACCAAAAACGTAGCGCTGTTTCCACCAGAATCAACCCGATCTGGATCAGTGTGATAGTAATCACCATCTGCGCAATGTTGTTGGCGATATAATCATTAACCGTTACCTGAATGAGGTAAGGACGTACAGGTGTAATGAATGCAAGTATGATTGCCAGCGCCACCGATAGAATAAATTTCTTTCTGTAGGGGCCGGCATAACTGAATACCCTTCGGAGAACAGCGATATCGAATTTTTTTGGCGAAGCGTCGGACAAAAAAAATGGTTTATGTTATGAATGCTTCTTTTTGCACCGTGAGGCAACAAAAATAGAACTGAAATCGGGTTGGAATTTTCCGTTTGTCAAAAAATTCACTTTTCACCCATGGCGATTCGGTAGGCTTTAATGAAAATGGCGCCCAGGTTCTTGTATGGGGGAATATAGTCTTCAAAGCCTTCCACCCGCGCGCTGGTCTTGAACTCTTTCCAGAAGGGAATCCAATCGATATTTTGTCCATTGCGCAGCTTCTCCGTCAGCAACTGAAAGAATGGCCGGTTGATGGCGGTCTTACCAATTTGTTTTGATGCAATGATATGCGCGTCGCTTGATTTATGTAAAATAGCGTCGATCAGGTGGTATCCTCCGCAACTCCCCATAAATACTACTCTTGAACTGGGGGCCATGTAAGAAATAGTGCTGTTGGCGAAATAACTGTGTCCGCGGTGAATGGTCACTGTGGGATTGACCTTATTCTTTTCGAGGTAATCGCCCAGGGCGCGCTGTGCCTGATCATCCTCGCCGGTTTCTTCTGAAAGCGGCCTGTTGGCGTAGATAACCACGGGCCGCCCTTTGGTGCTTCGGATGGTTATCCATTGCGGGTTACTCCGGTCAATGGTCCAGGTAGATGAAGGAAACATGTTTTGAAAACCATTGAAAATTGCTCTGCCATCTTCATCTCCATAAAAGAACACCTGTGCAACCACCTCTCCCTTCTGGTTAACCAGCGATTGAAAAGGTACATTGTACACAGGAGGAATGCCCAACTCGGCGGTCAGATCTGTTTTGCTGGCAGAATCGGCGCTGAGAAAGAGTTTGTTGAGAATATTGTAAATAACCATTCCCCGCTGATTGTTCTGCTCCACATTTCGGGAATAATTCTTTTGTACCAGTTCAAGTACTTCGGCTGCCAGCTTGGTGTTGGTTTCAACAATACTCGCATAAGAATCGGCTACGTCCACTCCATCTTCCAATCCATCGGTCCGTTCCAGATTACCAACAAAGGCTTTCATGAGGTCGGTTGCATCGTCGTGGCTGGGAAATGTATTCAGGAAATTACCCAGGGTATTATAGGCAGCTGCCTGGCTGATAAATTTCCGGTAGTGATCGAAACGTACACTCAGCAGCAATGAATCGCCACGCTGATGTATTTTACGCATCATTAGTGGATACACGCCATTTGTATAGCTGGAAGTGTAAATTAATCCGTCGGTTAACACGGCAAGATAATAGAGTTCCTCTGCCGTTAGATTTTGTATACAACGAAAACGAACAGCATCGGGCTCATTGTGCAGTCCGTTGATGGTGGTGACAAACACATCCCTGGCTTTCTTTTCTACCCTACCCAGCAGATCTTTGTACGCGTAGGCCGTATCGCCATTTAACATCCGATCCACGTATTCCAATCGGGTTTTCACCAGTAAGCGGAAATATTGAACTGAATCCTTTTCGGCGGCGTCAATATCCTGCAGGCTGAGTTTACCGTTTACTATGTTATCGAGGAATGGAAAATACTGTTGGCCACTTTTGCTGCGACTCATTTTTGCAACTGCCTGTACAAAGGGATCATCCTTAATATTGTGAATTCGAGTGCCCAGTTTATTGCTGGCCTGGGCGTAAGTGTACAGCTGTGATGGAAATTTCCTTGCGACCAGCTTTATCAAACTGTCGGCAAACGGGATATCCGGATGTTGGCGAAGCGTGGGCAGTGTTTCAGCCGGATAGAGGACACAGAATTTTAGCAACACGGCATTTTGAGCCTGAGTAAAGCCGGGATTCCGATCAAAGTTGTCGGCAGCCATGACGGCTGTAGCTGCATCGTAAGGAAGCTCGTGAATCACCGGTTCAATGCTTTTCCCCGTTTTATCGAGCAGCAGACATTCCAGATAAGCATCGATGATGGTTTCCAGTTGTAGCGGGTTCACTTTGCGGCTTTGCCAGTTGGCACGAACGTAGCGCAAAAGGTTGGCCATACCTACGAGATAGTTCACTTTCAGCCGGTGATCAAGCAGGCTGTCGGCTTCTGTTGAAACCTGAAATTCATCCACTTTTCTCGTCAGCACCCGCGTCAGCAGTCGGTTGACCTCCTCATTGGAGGAAACGGCAAATAATTTATCGTTTTGCCCATCCGAAAACATCATTTCCCTTTGTTCCCGGTCGATATTATCATGAAAAAGCTCGCGATTTTTGGGTGGCTTGGGGTCGAGGTGAATAGCGGTGTCCGGCTGGGCATCGAGCTGACCGATGAGGGTGAACAAAATCAGTCCCAAAAGCCGGTATTTCAGGGTCGCTATCATAAGGATCGAATCACAAATTTAGTGATAGCTATTGAAAATGAGTAGTTTTTCGCCAGAGCCGGGAAATGGAGAATTTGTTAATTTGAGAATGGGTTGACCGGCTCAACCCAGGCATTTGTCTAAACCAGATAATTACAAATCAACAAATTCATGAATTCCCGAATTAATCAAATCGGGCTACTGGAGGACCTATTCATTACCAAATTATTAACTCTGTGTAAACCAACGGCTACTATTTCATTGGCAATCAATTTACCAGTAGGTTTGCGCAAAATTTCCAACTAATGGAAGCAAAGGCCCGAAAAGTGTTGATCGCGGACGATGAGCCAGACATTTTGGAAATCCTGAAATACAATCTGGTGGGTCAGGGTTATGAGGTCATTACGGCTAAAGATGGGGATGAGGCGTTTGAAAAAGCTCGTCGATTCATGCCCGATCTGATTGTGTTGGATGTGATGATGCCCCGGAAAACGGGAGTAGAAGTTTGTCAGTTGTTGCGATCACAACCTGCTTTCAAAGACACATTGATCATATTCCTCACGGCTGTAAATGACGAAGGCAGCCAGATAAAGGGACTTGAAACCGGTGCCGACGATTATGTGAGCAAGCCCATCAGTCCAAAAGTATTTATAAGCCGCGTCAATGCGCTTTTCCGCCGCCTCAACAAGCCGGAGGTGAAGACGCTCGAAATTGACCGGTTGACTATTGACCCGGAACGGTTTATGGTACAGGTTGACGGAAAAGATATCGTTCTGGCCAAAAAGGAATTTGAACTATTACACTTACTCGCCCAAAAGCCCGGCCGGGTTTTTCTTCGCAATGAAATTCTCAATCAGGTATGGGGCAACGATGTGATTGTAGGCGACCGAACCATTGATGTGCATATTCGCAAGATCCGTCAAAAACTCGGCATTGATTGCATCACTACCGTAAAGGGCGTAGGTTACAAGTTTGAGATTTGAAAATGTGTAAAATTGGAAATGGAAAGATTTTCGATTTGAATATTTGATAATTTCATTTGCCTGTTTCCACATTTTCAACTTTATACATAAGCATAACCTCAGACTTGTTTTCACTTAAAAACATATCGCCCCGTCAACTTTCCTTTTTAACCGCGCTGGCATTGGCAGCACCTATCAGTGTGCTGGTGTTTTTTATTGAACGACGCTGGCAGCCGGTTTTGCTTTCTTTTACGGTGATTTTGTTGGGAGGTTATCTGTTAATCTCGCTGGTATTGGAGCGGTTCATTTACCGAAAAATCAAGCTGATATATAAGTTTATTTACCAGACAAAAGCCACAAAAAGGGAAGAGACGTACTATAAATACATTCTTCCCCGAAAGTCGATTGATGAGGTAAGGGAGGATGTGGAAGCCTGGGCGCTTGAAAACAGGAAGGAACTGGAGTTACTCAGGGCCAACGAACTATTCAGAAAAGAGTTTTTGCAAAACCTGTCGCATGAATTCAAGACTCCCGTATTCGCCATTCAGGGTTATGTAGATACATTGCTGCAGGGTGCATTGGAAAATCCCGACGTAAACCGTAAGTTTTTGGAAAAAACCGCCACCAATGTCGAGAGACTCACCAACCTGTTGAACGATCTCGATGAGATATCCCGTCTTGAAAGAGGCGAGTTGAGTCTTTTGAAACAGAATTTCGTCATCCAGGACCTGATCAGAGAAACCTTTGAAAGTATTTCGATCATGGCTGTTTCGAAAAACATCAGGTGTCAGATTAAGAAGGGTTGTGAATCACCTCTTACAGTGTTCGCCGATAAAGAAAAAGTGCGACAGGTAATATTGAACCTTGTAGAAAATTCCATTAAGTACGGAAAACAGAATGGAACCATCACGGCGAGCATTTACAATACCGATGGCTCGCATATTCTTGTTGAGATCAGCGACGATGGCATTGGTATTCCCGAGCGGCACCTGCCCCGTATATTTGAGCGTTTTTACCGAACAGAGGAAGGGCGCAGTCTGGATGTAACCGGTAGCGGTCTCGGGCTGGCCATCTGCAAACATATTATTGAAGCGCACGGCCAAACCATTCACGTTCGTAGTCGTGAAGGTGTTGGCACCAGCATTGGCTTCACGCTCGATACACGTAAGGACTGAATTCCCGGTCAGCAATCCATTATTTCCCTTTAGCTTTGGAAGGAATTGTTCGGCTATGGAATTCAGTTGGAAACTCCTTTTACGAATTTGCTTCGCATTGATATGGTTAACCAACGGGCTTTTCTGTAAGCTGTTAAATCGTGTACCAAGGCATCAGCAAATCGTTGCGCGGGTATTAGGCCACGACTGGGCGCCGACAGCTACCCGTGCAATCGGCATACTGGAAATACTGATGGCGTTGTGGATACTTAGTCGCTGGAAACCGCGCAGCTGTGCCGTTGCTCAAATGGTTGTGGTAGCAGCGATGAACCTGATTGAAATAAATCTTGCTACTGATCTTCTGCTATTTGGTCCTTTCAATATTATTCTGGCTGGTGCATTCATTTTTGTAGTTTACCTGCATGCGTTTGTAATGAAGGAGCCGCGTTCCCAAAACATCTCCTTATCATGAGCTGGCTGAAGAGTCATCCGTTTGCGATTGAAGCGCATTTCGAGAGTTCGCTTGTGCTATCATACTGCTATCCTGCAGAATTTTTACAGCAACTGATACCTCCTTGTTTTGAACTTGACTGCTGGCAGAAAAAATGGGGATTCGTGGCGCTTGCCATGGTTTCAACTGAAAAGCTTCGCCCGAAAGGGTTTCCGGAATGGATGGGTCGCAATTTCATTTTGGCAGGATTCAGAATATTCGTCAGGTATCAAAATCGTCAGGGAAAGAAACTACGCGGGCTATATATCATGGAATCGGCAACGGACAGCCGCATTATGAACTTTGCGGGTAACCTGATGACTCATTACCGATATCAGCATGGCGACTTTAAGAAATTGGCAGGCGGAAACAGTCTTGAGTTTGAATCGAAAAAATTAGCATTTAAAATAAAGGCTAATTGGGAGGTTGAAAACATAGACTTGCCCAAAAGCTCGCCATTTGCCGATTGGTCGGAAGCACGTCGGTTTGCGGGTCCACTTCCATTTACATTTAGCTATTTGGAAAAAGAACAAAAAGTACTCGTAGTTGAAGGTGTGAGAACTAACTGGAGTCCGCAGCCTGTTTTCGTAGTCCAGGAGTCGGTACAAATGCCATCTGTACTTCAGGAGGCACCCGCCAAATTGGCAAACGCGTTTCTGGTTCAGAATGTTCCTTATTATTGGAAAAAAGGTCGGTTGGAAAAATGGGCAAACAGCTAAATATCCAAAAGCGACTGGGGCGAAAGCCATTCCAGGGTGTAAGCAATATCGTCAGGTTCAACTGGCATTTTTTTGTAGTAGCAACAATTTTAGTGGCTGCGATCTTTTTATTGGGAGATGGGCTCTTCCCAGAAGGATATGCGAAAGCTCTTGCTTTTCTTTTGGCGGCAGTAGTACTCATTCCCCTTTTTGTCTCCTGGTATATATATGACTACAGTGACCTGTATAAGCTAAACTGGCTGGAGGAAGAGAAGGGAGAAAAGCTGAATAGCATATGGAATATCCATGCGGGATTTGATGAAACCAGCATGATCCTCAAAAAGAAGTTTCCGCATGCCGAGCTAATGGTATTCGATTTTTACGACTCCACAAAACACACTGAAATATCGATACGGCGCGCCAGACGTTCTCAACCTATTTACGAGGGAACTATCCCCATTTCTATAAATAATCCAAAACTTCCAGATAGAGATCCTGATTGCATTCTGTTAATTTTCGCTGCGCATGAAATCAGGAATCGGCAGGAGCGGGCAGAATTTTTTGCCCTACTGCGTAAAAGAATGAAAGCAAATTGTAAACTCTATATTTTGGAGCATTTCAGGGACTTACCGAATCTTCTGGCTTATTCATTTGGTGCTTTTCATTTTTATAGCCGAACTGAATGGGAAGCAACCGCCAGCCTGGCCAAACTGGAAATCATTCGGAAGCAGTCTGTCAATCCATTTGTACACTTATTAATCTTACGACCACTTGAATCTGCATCTTAACATCAGCGGTGTTATACTGTTGCTTCTGGCCATTATTCATGTTGGCTTCCCAAGGTACTTTCAATGGAAAAAAGAATTGGCTGGCCTAAGTTTGATCAATCGCCAGTTGATGGAAGTTCACACATTATTCATTGCATTGGCAGTGGCGCTCATGGGAGCAATATGCCTTCTGACCAATCCGGCCGACTGGCAAAACAGTCTTGGTAGCCTCGTGGCCTCAGGTTTGAGTCTTTTTTGGCTGGTTAGGTTATTGGTCCAACTGTTTTATTATTCGCCAAAGCTTTGGAATGGAAGAGTTTTTGAGACAATTATGCATATTGTTTTCACAGTGCTGTGGCTGTATTTGACAATTATTTTCTTTTTCATCAGTCGCCTTTACGGTTAGTTCCGTTAATGCCGGCCCAGCTGCCTGGTTCAAATTGATGTCCTAGAACAGCAGCCATAAACGAAGGCAGATCCTGTTGATAAAGCTGACTGTCTTCATCCATTTCACCTTTTGCTTCAATGCCTGGTCCTATCAATGCCATCCAGGTTTGTGATGATCCGCGAATGAATGAATTGTGAGAACTCCACTTGTCGGCACGAGTTCCGCGACCATGATCGGTAGTAATTAAAAGCGTCGTTTGGTTTTTGTACCCCGGAGTCGATTGAATCCAGTGCCAAAGGTCAGCCAGCATTCTATCGATGCGGTTGGCCTGCTGAAGGTAAGAACCATACTGTTTATGGTGCGCATATTCATCCGTTTCGCCTAAGCCCAGAAACAAAACCCGCGGACGTGACTGCTCCAGGTATTCACGGGCCGCCAAAAAGCTGATCTGATCATGGCGGGTTGCCCCTCTTTCCCGGATGCCGTCGGTTTGCAACCAATTAAGTTTTGATGCTGTGTTGCTGTTTAAATCCTCAGGCATTTTTTCATATCCGCTATTAAGCACGATATCGCTTTTTTCTTCATTTAAAATATATGGAAACACATCCCAGGAAGTGAACGCAGCAACCTTGCCTTGTAATTCTGGTTGAAGGTTTAGAAAGGCCAGCACGTTTGCGTGTGGGTTAAGTGTTTTAGAGTTGTCGGTGATTCGGAGGTCAGTAGTACCAGTCAATAATTCATTGTATCCCGGATAGGACAGATGATATATGTTGGCAGTGTTTACTTTATTTCCCAGGCGCCTGTTTCCCCAAATTTGTCCTCTCCTGGCAACTACGCTCCACATGAAAGGCATCAGTAGCTTTCTTCTTATCTGTGGGTCATCGTCCCAAAAAAGCATCTTTGTAGTACCCGTATCTGAATTGAGTTCAGGGTCGTTTATTAATGATTCATCTGCTCCTTCAAAAAGTTCAACCCATCGAAATCCGTCTATGGTGACAACCACGAGATTCCTGCTGCTGTCGACCGGGTGAGTTAAAGGTGATTGCCTTTGAGGGGGCTGTGCAGATGAAAGTACCAGCGATAGTACTGCAAGTACGAGAATTAGTTTCACGTGTAGCGGTTTAACAAAGCTCCATTCTCTGTATGAACTAAGCATTAACGAAATGTTACCCTGTTCTTACCTTTTCCCACATCATTCACGATTTGTTGACGCTGTGTTAATGACCAGTTCATATTCAATTTCGAGCTTTATGAAACCTCTGGCATGCAAAAACGTCCTGTTGAAGTAGCCGTAATATCCGATCTGCATCTTGGCACCTATGCGAGCCGCGCCAATGAATTCTCGGCTTATCTCAAATCGATTTCGCCTCGCCTCCTTATTTTAAATGGCGACATTGTCGATGGCTGGCAGTTTAGCAAACGCTACTTCCCCGCCTCGCACGTTCAGATTATTCAGGAAATATTTCAGCTTCTGACCAATGGCACCCGGGTCATTTATATCACCGGTAATCACGACGATGCGTTAAGGCGTTACAGCGACCTGCAACTTGGGAATTTCCAACTCACCGATAAAGTGGTGATAGAAATCAATGGCCGTATGACCTGGGTATTCCATGGCGACGTATTTGACCACACCAGCAAGGGCAGCGCCAAGTTTTGGGGCAAACTTGGCAGCAATGGTTATGCGCTGCTATTGGCCTTCAACAAATTCATTAACCGTGTACTAAAATGGGTTGGTCGCGAAAAAGTGTCGTTTTCCCGAAAAGTGATGGAGCAATTTCACAAGCGGGTTGTGAAAATAGAAGCCTTTGAACAAATGATTGCAGAGTTAGCGATTGAAAAAAAATACGATACGGTGATTTGCGGACATATACACCAGCCTCGTAAGAAAACGGTAGAAACAGAAAGGGGACGGGTTACCTATCTGAATTCAGGCGACTGGGTAGAACACATGACCTCACTTGAATTCTACGACAACGACTGGCATTTGTTTCAATTTGAAGAAAGCGAACTAAAAGTTGAAAAAGTAAAGGCGGGACGTGTGCAAACGGAAGTGCTCACCGACGAGATAGCAATGTACTGGCACACGCTGAGCTATGGAAAGGTGTCGGAATAAAAGTCCCTGGATAAAATTCTGCGATTAAATACTCAGTCTATGCGTATACTGTATTCGGTTCAGGCAACTGGCAATGGCCATATCAGTCGGGCAATGGAACTGCTACCACACCTGAAGCAGTTTGGGGAGGTTGATATTTTTCTGAGCGGCAGCAATAGTCAGCTTGCGCTGGATGCGCCGGTAAAATATCGAAGCAAAGGGTTAAGTCTGTTTTACAACTGCAGCGGCGGGCTTGACTATTGGAAAATGTTGAAAGGGCTTCATCCGTTTCGGCTAAGGCAGGAAATTCAGGAATTGCCGGTTGAGAAATACGATCTGGTGATCAACGATTTTGAATATATCACGGCTGCCGCCTGTGCTCGCAAGTCAGTTTATTCCATCAATTTCGGTCATCAGGCCAGCTTTATGTCGGATCTGACACCGAGGCCGCCACAGCGTAGCAAGGCCGGTGAATTTGTATTAAAAAATTATGCGAAGGCATCGGAGTATGTTGGTCTGCATTTTTGCCGCTACGATGATTTCATATTCACACCCGTTATCAAACAGCAAATCCTCGAGGCCGAGCCTTCAGACGCTGGTTATATTACTGTTTATCTTCCTGCCTACTGCGAGCAACAACTAAGAGAATTTCTGGCCCCGCTCAAGGATATAAGTTTCCAGGTATTCAGTGGGGAACGAAAAGATATTGCCAGAGAGGGACAGATAGAATGGATGCCCGTTGATAAAGGGTCTTTTAATAAAAGCCTGATTAATTGTCATGCCATCATTTGCGGTGCCGGTTTTGAAACACCGGCTGAGGCGTTGCACTTAGGCAAAAAGGTCTTGGCGATTCCTATCCGTAGTCAGTATGAGCAGCAATGCAATGCAGCCGCGCTGGCCGAAATGGGAGTTGCCACTCTGGACCGAATTGATGAGCATTTTGCCACGGCCGTGAGGCGATGGTTGTCGGCTGACCAACCAATCAACGTGGATTATCGCAATAGTGTGGCTGAAAGTCTGGACCATCTTTTTGCGCATTGCGCCGTTTCCTGAAGATTCAAGCAAAAAAAATCCACCCCGGAGCTGCTTGCTTCTCGCGGGATGGATAACTGCATGAGAAAATTGCCTGCAATGGGAACTGCTGACCCATTTGCAATCAAGGAACGACGGTGTAGAAAGAACTGGTGTAAAGTTGCGAATGGATTATTAGGCCACTGTTACGGGCAGGTTAGCGTATTATTAATTCGCTTTTGTTGATTTATCCATATAGTATCGTTGGCATCAACGGAGGTATTTGCTAATTGACCCCGGTTGGCTGATGTTTGCCCTTCGCTGCCTGTCCATTAGGCCGAAGGAGGTAATAACCTGTGAGGTTATGACCTATGAGGTAATGACCTGTGAGGTTAACACCCGCCACCTAAAAAATCTCTTTCCCCATCAGCAACACTCCCCACTCTCCACTCCCCACTACCCACTTTCCACTCCCCTCTCCCCACTCCCCACTTTCCACTCCCCACTCCCCACAAAGCCAAAAATTTAATATTACCTTATTGTTAAGTTTTTGTATCTTTCAAGACAGCCTGTTTTCGACCTGTGAAACGACTATCCATCATATGGCTCCTGCCGGCGCTCCTGTTGCTGGCATGGTACCGACCTACCCAGGGTCCGGTACAGTTCGACTTTTACGGCGAACAAATAAGTTTCAAATGGTCTGCTGACCTGTCCGTGCCATTCAATAAGCCGACAACGCAACAGAATATTCAGGAATTTTACAGGGAAATTTCACAAAAAGACTACTCAGCACTGGTCAATGCGCTCCAGCAATATCGCCGGATACATAAACCCGACGATTGGCTCTTTTATCAACTTATTCGTAAAACAGCCCAGCAGATCAGTCCTAAGTCGCAAAATTATCCGCGGTACACCTTGTACAAATGGTACCTGCTGCTGCAAACCGGCTTCAATGTGGTATTGACTTCCACTGAACAGCAAATCCTGATGTACGTCCAAAGCGATGAACGCATTTACAATATCCCGGCACGAATGAAAGAAGGCCGACAGTATATCTGCCTCAACTTTCACGACTACCCGGGTCTTCAAATTGAGAAAGAAGCGTTTCGTGAAATAATTATCCCGGGCTCCGTTACAAATACCCGCGGCTTTTCCTACAAAGTGACTCAATTACCTGTTTTTGACAGTACCCAGTACGAAGAAAGAGAATTGAGCTTCCGATTTTACCAAAGTAAATACGAGTTTAAGATCCGGCTCAACACAGAGGTGAAATCAATCTTTGCGAACTATCCCGTGGTAGATTATGAATACTATTTCAACATTCCCATGAGCGATGCCACCTATCGCTCACTTATACCAACCCTGCGCAAAAACATTGCAGGAATGAATATGCGCAACGGGGTAGACTATCTCATGCGTTTCACCCGGTACGCATTTCTCTACCGGCCCGATACGGAAGTATTTGGCGACGAGAAAAGACTATCGCCAGAGCAAACACTTTTGTACGATCAAAGCGATTGTGATGACAGGGCAGCACTTTTCTTCTACCTGGTTAAAGAGCTTTATGATCTGCCGATGCTTGTGCTCTCCTACCCTGAACATGTTACCATTGCAGTTCAACTCGACAAACCGGTGGGAAAGCCTATTGTGTATAAGGGGCAAAAATATTCAGTATGCGAACCCACGCCACAAAAAGAAGACTTCGGCATGGGCGAGTTGCTTCCGGCACTGCGTAATCAGCACTACCAAGTCGTTTACGCCTACCAACCTGGCAAAAACTAAAAATAATACCCGACCAATGGTCGGGTATCATTTTTTCCAAAAACAAAGTATGTCTTAAGCGCGAACTATTAATATTAATAAGTCGTGTTCTGAGGGTCGAAGTTTGTCCAGCCAGCAGCCCAGTTAGTTGTTCCAAATGCTCCACGATATTCAACTGCTGTAAACGAATTGCTCATTCCGGTAAAGCTTGCACCAGTAAGTGCAGGAGAACCAGCCTTCGGCAAAAAGTTAGGATTGGTAGAATAAAAAGGATTCTCCAACTGGATATCTGTAGCGTTAGTGTAAGTAATACAGCCTTCCGCTTCAGCCTTAGCTTTGATCTGCGCTGCAGTTACCAACGCCGTGTTACCACTGCGGTAAGGATTGCTCAATGCATGCACCAGGTTATTCTTGAACTCCGATTTGTTGTCGGTAAAATAGTCATTCAGTGTGATGTCAGTCTCCATCGAAAATCCAGCATCGGGGTGACCCATCAGGATTGAATTACGAAGCACAAATTGTGTGGCACGGCGCCAGCGGTTGCTATAGTTGTGGTTGGCAGCAGCATCACCAGCGTTCGGTCCAATGATGGTGAAGTTGCTCAACTGAGGGCGTGTACGAAGATCAGGACTGGTAATAGTGCTGCCGGCATTGTTGTCGCACTCAATTCCATTACCAGCATCGCCTGGATCCACAAAGTCGGGTTTGCGGCAGGAAACAGCGAACTGAATCCGACCAACATAACCGTTGTCAAAGTCAAAATCATCATCAGCGGTGGCAAATGCAATCAGATTTTTGGCATTCACTGTACCGCCGAAAAATTCATAAGCATCGTCGTTACCAAATGAAACCTGAACGTTTTCGATGGTAGTGCCGGAGCCCACTCCACCAAGAGTTAAACCATTGATTTCTGAACCGGGATCCGCAGCGATACCTGCAAATTCGATACGCACATATTTCAGTGTGCCGCTATTGTCGGCGGCTATACTACCACCAAATTGAGAGTTTACACCACCTTCGATAGTAGGTGTAGTTGCATGGTTGGTAGGAGCGTTACCCAGGAGGATAATTCCACCCCAATCGCCAGGTGTGCGGCGGCCAGGTGCTTTACCGGAAGTAAATACGATAGGCTCGTTGGCAGTACCTTCAGCGAACAGCTTTGAATTACGTTCAACAATCAATGCACCCTTGTTTACTGAATCGCTCACAACTACTGAACCAGCAGCAATACGCAAAGTAGCACGGTTGGTTACATAAACGTATCCACGCAGCGTGTACTTGCCTTTTGGCAATTCCACATCCTCGGTGATCTGCCCGGTGATGATTTTGCTACAAATAATTTGCTCCTGTTTGGTACCGTCGTTACAATCGACAGGTCCATTGCCACCGTTGTTGGTTACCGAATCATCGATGTTCACTTTCACACAGGCCGACATTGAAGCGGTAACTACGGCAAGTGCTAACAGAACTTTTTTCATATACTTATTTTGTAATTTTTAATTTTTCTATTTATCTGTCTTTTGATTTTTTCTTTTGTTCTTTCTACAGGTCTAAATCATAGGTGAAGCCTACTGAAATAGTAGTGCCTGGAGTATAGGAGCTGAAAATGATGTCAGTTCCGGCCTCGTACACTTTTTTGTCATTGATATTCTGATAGGTCAGGAACTTCTGATTGAAAATATCGCTGATCATCAAACGCACTTCACCTTTTTTGTTAAACACTTTCTGTGAAATTTGAAAGTCCACCAGATCACGAGGACGCTCATATATGTCGGCAAACTGCTCGTTACCTACTAATGCCAAACGCTGCCCAATTCGGTTATACAACAGCGAAAAATTTGTTCCACCTTTGCTGTCGTACTGCAGACCTGCGTTCACGAGGTAAGGGCTTTGTCCCTGAAGCGGGCGATTGGTAGCAGGCAGCTTGTTGCCGGCTGCGTCAGTATTGCCCAATGTAACTTTCGAGAAAATAAAGCTTGCATTACCATTGAAGTACAGACGGCTAAGCCAATCTGATTTTTCCGACAGAAATGCCAGGCTTTTTCTGAATTCAATCTCGGCGCCAAACAACTCTGCTTTGTCGGCATTTTGAAACTCATACTGCCGGCGGCTACCGGTACTTGATTCGTTCAGGCGGAGCTCGATCGGATCGTTGAAGTTTTTATAGAAACCGCCCAGCGATACTATTTCACCAGCGCGGGGATACCACTCGTAACGGAGGTCACCATTCAGGATGCTGCTACGCTGCAAACCAGGTGTACCTGATACAGAAGCCAGTTGTTCGAAATCGAAGAAGGCGAAAGCAGCGATTTCACGAAACTCAGGCCGGGCAACGGTGCGGGAACCGGCAAGGCGAATATTGGTCTTGGCATTCGGACTGAATGTGAGATTCGCCGAAGGGAGTACGTCCAGTTTGTCGGTGTCAACAATCGATGCTTTATCGCTCGAGGATGTGTTAGACTTTAGCACCTGCTCAAAATATTCCAGGCGCGTACCCCATACCAACCGAAGTTTGTCGGTTAGCTTATTGTCAAACATTACATAACCTGCGCTCACTGCAGACACCCCGAAGTACTTATCGGAAGGGTTCTGCAAGTCTGTCAGCAACTGGAACCCGTCTTCGCTAAAGTTCTCCTTGTTGAAAGCCTGGTCGAAGGGTAATTGTAACAGGGACTGGTCAGTTGGCTCGCGATAGTCGAGTATGATAGCCTGAAATTCACGAATCCTGACAGTTGCCGATCCGCCAACTTTTACCAACTGACGCTCCTTACCGAGGTTAAAGGGAACTGCCAGAGAAGCATTGTAACCAAAGGCGTGGTCTGCCAGGTCGCTGAAAAAGCGGTTGGTATTGTTACCACGCAGGTTTAGTACATACGGGTCGGTAGTACCACTGGTACGGGTATAGGTTTGTACCCGCAGGTCAGGCTGCTGCTTATTATTAAAGGAATAGTTCAAATTCCAGGTAGCCTTCACATCGCGGAAAAACTGGTGCGTGCCCTCCAGCTGAGTGCTGTACAGACTACGCTGATTCAGCACGGAGGAGCGAAGCGCGATCTCCTGAATGTTGTCGAGGTTCTGACCACCGCGTACATAATAGTTGTCGTCCATCAACTGATTGAACAAGTTTTTAAACGCGATCTTGTGACGACCTTTCGTCCAGGCGAAATTGGCTACAGCACCCAGGTTAACGGTGTATTTGTTCTGGGCATCGAGGTAATCGAAAAAGTCGGGCATAAATTTATACGCCTCATACAGGTTCTGGCTCTTACGGTAAGTGATGCCAATTACCGATCCAAAAGCTGCATTGTTCTTCGACTTGATCACATTGCTCCAGGTCAGGTTGTACGACTGAATGGGGGCGGCAGTAGCTTGTGTTTGTGCGTACACATCGTCGCGGAAAGACTGCGCGATGGCAATCCTGTCTTCAACAGGCAGTGAGTTAAACACTGAATATTTCTTGGGGTAGGCAGAAGGAATTTGACGATCGCTGAAACCAAGCCAGTCGGTAGAGCCGCGCTCGTTGCTCAAAAAGTCTTTGAAAGTTGACTGGGTGTTGTAACCCAGCGATACACCAAACGAAAGTTGATTACGGGTAGGGATGTCCTTGGTAACTACCTGTACCAGGCCACCGGCGAATTCGCCAGTGAGCTCGGGAGTAGCTGTTTTGTTGATAATAATATTATCGATCAGTTGCGAAGGAATGACATCGAATGAGAAGGCCTTTTTGTCGGGCTCAGAACTTGGCAATTGTGCACCATTTATATAGGCTGAGTTGTATCGGTCACTCAAACCACGAACAACTACATATTTATTATCCTGAATGGAAGTGCCGCTCACACGGCGAAGAACTTCACCGGTGTTTTTGTCGGGTGTGCGGCGGATGAAGTCTGCAGCGATACCACTTGATAGCGCAATATTGTTTTTTTGGAAGGCCAGCAACGCGTTGGTGCTTTCCTGGCGGCGGGAAGTGGTTGACTTTACTACCACACCTTCAATGGCTTTGGCTGCCATTACCAACACCACATTCAGCTCATTATCCATTCCTTCTCCCACCTCTATATCGGTCACCAGTTTAGTCTCATAACTGATGGCTGAAAATTCAATTTCATATTTCTTTCCTGCGGTAAGTGCTATGGAGTATCGGCCTTCCACATCGGTAGTAGTACCTCCCGCAGCTCCGGCAATCTTAACTGAAGCGCCAGCCAGTGGCTCATTTTTTTCGTTCACTACCTTACCGGTCAATCGAACCTGGGCATGAATCATCGTTCCCAAACACAGCATCATTCCAAACAAAAACAGCCTTAATCGCATAGCAGAAATTTCCGGCAAAGGAAGGCTGTCGATGTTACCAGCATGTTACAGCGCTGTTATCGAATTGTAATGCCAATGTTAACTCAATATTAAGACCTACATTTACGGGGCCATTCGCCGCGCGAATGGCCAATTAGAAAGGTCCTAAGTTTGTGATAGTAAACTACTTAGACAAAACATGCAATGTTTTGTCTATATTAAGGAATTATTAATTCAACCGGTGTTATGGTGCCGGCGGTACTTAGCCGGTAATTTCGCAACCAGTTTAAAACTATATATGGCAGCACTCAATTCTTTCCTGAAAATATTCATGCCCAAAAACCGGGTTTTCTTTGAACTGTTTGAAAAAGTGGCCGATAACTGTGCGAAAATGGGCAGTGTGATGAAAGATGTTGTGGCCGAAACAGACTTCGACAAACGGGGCTCGCTGATCAAACAGATTGAAGACCTTGAGCATGCCAACGATGAACTGACACACAGCATTTTTACTGAACTGGGTCGGAATTTTATCACCCCTTTCGACCGGGAAGATATACACTACCTCGCCACTTCACTCGACGATATTGCGGACTATATATATGCCTCGGCCAAGAAGATCAATTTTTACCGGGTGAACCCCAATGATATGGGAATGCAGAAAATGGCCGACCTGATTGAGCAGGGAGCGATGCAGATCCGCATCGCCGTCCGTGAACTGCGGGACATGAAGAACATGCGAAACATCACCGAGGCACTGGTAAAGATCAACAGCATCGAAAACCAGGCCGACGATGTGTTTGATATGTCGATTGAGCGCCTGTTTGCTACAGAACCCGACGCGAAAGAAGTAATTAAGAAGCGGGAAATTTATCAGGTAATGGAGATTGTAACCGACAAATGTGAGGATGCGAGCAATGTAATAGAGTCCATTATCATCAAATACGCATAATTTCCACATTTGCACATTTGCACATTTTCACATTTTCACATTTGCACATTTGCACATTAGCAAATTAGTTTGATCCCATGGCTACTTTCCTGATCGTCATCATCGCACTGGCACTGATCTTTGATTATATCAACGGATTTCATGACGCAGCGAACTCAATTGCCACCGTGGTTTCTACCAAGGTACTCACGCCTTTTCAGGCGGTGATCTGGGCGGCTCTGTTCAACTTTGTGGCCTTTTTCATTTTCAAGGATCACGGAGTTGCCAACACCATTGCCAAAACGGTCAAACAGGATTTCATCACGCTCGAAGTCATTTTTTCAGGTCTCATTGCTGCAATCACCTGGAACCTGTTTACCTGGTGGCGCGGTATACCTTCTTCCTCCTCACATACACTTATTGGTGGATTTGCCGGCGCTGCCATTGCCCATGCGGGCACTTTTACTTCGGTTAACTCAGGGCCAGTCATGCAGATTGTAGCCTTTATTTTTCTGGCGCCGCTGATCGGTATGATCATGGCCTTCCTCATTTCAATCTGGTTCATTTACTCGTTCAAAAAAGGTTGGGGCCCACGTATTCTGGCTATCGTGATTATACTGGCAATGGTCTGGTTCCTGGCTGATCACCTTCAAACGGATCCGGCCAAACTCAAATCGCACTACGAGTCCTATTTCCTCAAAGTGGTGTTTCATTCACAGAATTTCAAATGGATTCTGTTGAGTCTGATTATGCTCGTAATGGCCATTTTTTCAATGTATCTGAATACACTAAATGCACATAAGGCCAACCAATGGTTTAAGCGCCTGCAGCTCGTATCGTCGGCCATTTTCAGCATTGGCCACGGTGGTAACGATGCACAAAAAGTGATGGGCATCATCATGGCGGCACTCATTGCCTCTGACCCCAGCAAATACAGTCTCAATGAAATGGAATGGTGGGTGCCGCTTGCCTGTTATTCTGCCATTGCACTTGGTACCATGAGTGGAGGTTGGAAAATTGTAAAAACCATGGGCACACGTATAACTAAAGTGACGCCTTTTGAAGGTGTTGCTGCCGAAACTGCAGGTGCCCTCACCCTGTTCATTACGGAATCCCTGAAAATACCCGTCAGTACCACTCATACCATCACCGGTTCCATTATGGGAGTAGGTGCTACCAAGCGTTTGTCGGCAGTACGCTGGGGAGTTACAGTCAACCTCATTTGGGCCTGGATACTGACAATTCCGGTTAGCGCCCTGCTGGCAGCACTCGTTTATGCTGTTGTACGTCTGATCAGTTGATTCTATCCATACATTCTGCGAAAAATTCCTGACTTTTGCCGGGAATTTTTTTTATGGCAAAAATCCTCGTAACAGGCGGCTGCGGCTATATTGGCGCACATACCATTGTTGATCTGATAGAAAATGGATATGACGTTATTTCGGTTGACAACAACAGCCGCTCCAACCCCGGCATTCTCGACGGCATTGAACGAATAACCGGCCGAAAGATCAAGAACTACCGGGTTGATCTCTGCAATTTCGACGACACATTTGCCATCTTTCAGGAAAATGACAATATTGAAGGAATCATTCATTTCGCTGCTTATAAATCCGTTGGTGAGTCGGTAGATAAACCATTATTGTATTTCGAAAACAATATCAACTCGCTCATTAACGTACTGAAATGTGTACAGGAATTTGAAATTCCCAACTTTGTATTTTCTTCTTCCTGCACTGTGTATGGTAATCCCGAGGAAATGATGGTGACGGAGCAAACTCCACCCAAGCCGGCTGCATCACCCTATGGCTATACCAAACAAATGGGCGAACAGATTATTCATGAATTTGCTAAAAGCGCCGGTACCCATTGTGTATTGCTTCGATATTTCAACCCTGTTGGTGCGCACAAAAGCATTCAGATCGGCGAAATGCCCATCGGTAAGCCTCAAAACCTGGTGCCTGCTATTACGCAAACTGCTGTAGGCAAATTGCCGAAAATGATGGTTTACGGAAGCGACTATGATACGCGCGACGGCTCCTGCATACGCGATTATATACATGTGAGCGATATTGCCCATGCCCACACGCTGGCCATTCAGTATCTCGCAGAAAAAAGAAGTGAACAACTGTGCGAAGTGTTCAACCTGGGTACCGGCAACGGTGTAACGGTGTTGGAAGCAATCAAATCATTTGAGAAAATCAGTTCAGTGAAACTTAACTTCGAGCTGGGGCCACGCCGCCCGGGCGATGTTATTGCCATTTATGCCAATAACGATAAGGCCAAAAAGCTGTTGGGCTGGGAACCAAAATACAGCCTCGATGAGATGATGAGAACGGCCTGGGAATGGGAACAAAGGCTGAAAGCCGATGCGACCATTTTTGGCGGACAACCAACGGAACTCAACTGATTTGAATATTTGAACAAATTGCCCGCGTGGTACCTATCTTCCAAAACAAAAATCAACCCCTGATAAACTATGCAACTGAAAGACATACAATCGACAGGAAATAAAGATACTCGTAGCGGATTTGGTGATGGAATTGTTGAACTGGCACGTCGCAACCCTGATGTGGTAGCATTAACAGCCGATTTGGCCGGTTCCCTTAAGTTGCAACAGTTCATCAAAGAGTTTCCTGAACGCTTTATTCAATGCGGAATTGCTGAAGCCAACATGATCGGTATTGCTGCGGGATTGACCATTAGTGGTAAAATTCCTTATACCACCACTTTTGCCAACTTCAGCACCGGACGCGTTTATGATCAAATCAGACAGTCGGTAGCTTATAGCGGCAAGAATGTAAAAATTTGTGCTTCACATGCAGGCCTCACACTGGGCGAAGATGGTGCAACACACCAGATCCTGGAAGACATTGGATTAATGAAAATGTTGCCCGGCATGACAGTCATCGTGCCTTGCGATTATGCACAAACCAAAGCAGCAACCATGGCCATTGCCGATTTGAACGGGCCGGTTTACCTGCGCTTCGGCCGACCCAGCTGGCCTATTTTCACCACCGATCTGGAGTTTAAAATTGGTAAAGCACAACAATTTTCAGAGGGAACAGACGTATCGATATTCGCCTGCGGACACATGGTTTGGAATGCCATTCAGGCCGGCCTTCAACTACAGGAAAAAGGAATAAGCGTAGAAGTAATCAACATACACACCATCAAGCCGCTTGACGAAGAAGCAGTCCTGCGTTCGATTCGAAAAACAGGATGCGCTGTTACTGCCGAAGAACACAATGTTATTGGTGGACTGGGCGACGCAGTGGCGCAATGTGCCAGCCGCCATTTCCCCATACCGATCGAATATGTGGGTACCAACGATACATTCGGTGAAAGTGGTACACCCAAGGAACTGCTCAAGAAGTACGGCCTCGATGTACCCGATATTGTTGCTGCCGCCGAAAAAGTAATGAAGCGTAAGGCCTGATTAAATGACAATCAACTCATGTAAAGCAGCCCAACCCGGAAAGGTTGGGCTGCCTGTTAAAAAACCTGCTTCAATCTGCAAATTGAGGAATTCCAAATAGCATACTATCTTTAAACCTGCGAGCGCGATTACAATCCAATGATCACTAACCAACCAAATGCATGTCGCTAACCACCCTTTCCGATTCGGAGTTGCTGGCCAGTTTTAGAGAACCCGTTAACCGCGAAAAAGCATACACGGCGCTGATCCGCAAATACCAGGAAAAACTCTACTGGCATATCCGCCGCATGGTGGTTGACCACGACGATGCAAATGATGTGCTGCAAAACGTGTTCATCAGGGTGTGGAAAGGTTTAGATAACTTTCGGGAAGACAGTCAATTATACACATGGCTCTACCGGATTGCCACCAATGAATGCCTTAGCTTTCTGGAACAACAGAAACGAAAGGCTGCCGTTAGCTTCGAAGACGTGGAAAGTGGGCTCAGCAACAAGATAAAAGCCGATTCACATTTTGACGCCAATAAACTGGAGTGGAAACTACAGCTGGCTATTCAGCAATTACCTGAAAAACAGCGGGTTGTGTTCAGTCTCCGGTATTACGATGAAATGCCCTACGAAGAAATGAGCCGGGTGCTGGAAACGAGCGAAGGCGCGCTTAAAGCAAGCTATCATCATGCAGTGAAGAAAATTGAGGAGTACATAAAAAATCATTAAACCTTTGAAGCCGGTTTTCGTCTCATAAATGGCTAAAATGGAACAAAAAGACCACATACAGGATGAATTGACCCAGCTGGGAAGCCCGTTGCCCAGGTTGGCTTCGCCCTATCAGGTAGGTTCCGGCTACTTTGAGCAGTTGCCTGAATGGATCCTGAAAAGGCTGAAAGCTGAACAGGCGGTGGATAGCCGGGAAGAAACCAGACTGCTGGCGTCTGACTGGGCCAATCATGCGCGAACAACGCCTTATCGGGTACCGGCAGGGTATTTCGAGAGCCTTGATCTTTCATTTGTGTGGGCCGATGAAAATGCCGTTACAGAACTGGAAACATTGTCGCCGTTACTGGCAGGTTTGAAAAAAGAGAATCCTTACTCGTTGCCAGATGGTTTTTTCGAGCGGGAAAATAAACCGGCAGTTGACATTCCGGCGCAGCAACCTGCAAAGCTGGTTCGGTTCAGCAGTACACGCTGGTTCAGGTTGGCCGCTGCCGCGGTGGTCACCGGCCTTGTGCTAACGGCTGCTCTGGTTGTTTTCCGCGGCAACAATACGATCGATCCCAATCAGAAATCATATGCCTGGGTGGAAAAGAATCTGAAAAAAGTAAATACAGAAGATATTGACAATCTGGTGGAACTGGCGGGATTAGACCAGTCTGCCGCTTCAACGGTTGCTGTTTCACCCGAAATTAAATCGTTAATGCAGGATGTGTCTGATCGCGAAATACAGGAGTTTTTGAATGATGCCGGTGTTTCCGACGACGACACGGATGATGAACTTATTTTGAATTAAGCCATGAAAAAATATTTACTCATACTCAGTCTGTTTCTGGCCAGCTCTGTCAGCCTGTTTGCGCAGGATGCTGAAGACGACGACGAAGGAAACGAAAAGATTCGCGACAAGATGAGCGAGTATATACAAAAAAGGCTCAATTTGTCGAATGACGAAGCGAAGAAATTTACGCCCGTATTTATCGAGTACTTCAAAGAGTGGCGACAGACACTTCAGACTTATCGGGGACCCGAAAAAAAACTGGAACGCCAGCAGAAAGTAATTGAACTTCAAATTCGCTTTCGATCGCAGTTTCAGTCTATTCTGGGTGAAAAGAGAGGAAATCGCGTGTACGAGGTTCAGCAACGTTTCCTACTTGAGCTGCAGCAATTGCGTCGCAATCGCCCCGCAAACACGCGGCCTTTACGCAGAGGTGCGTAACCCACACATGTGGATAAAAGCCCCGCCTTATAGTATTGACATGATATAGTTGAATCTATATCTTTGACCTTGGTGTTTTTCATAGGTTAGCAACGGCCGGCTCTTTTTAGGGCAGGCCTTTTTTAATGGGCAAATGTGCAAATGTGAAAATGTGCAAATGGGCAAATGTGAAAATGGGCAAATGTGAAAATGTGCAAATTGTCAAATTGATAGTGACTTAATTTGAGAGTTGCTATATACGGCGAGCGCCAAATGACCGAATCAAGCATTCTTAAATTGATCATTTGCACATTTTCACATTTGCCCATTTTCACATTTGCCCATCTGCCCATTTGCCCTTGCCCATTTGCCTCCCTATTTTTGCAAAATGAAAATCACCCCTCTTTCGGAAGGCACGTTCACTATTGATCATTCAAAAGTATTTGTACCCTTTGATGTGGAAAATGATCACATGCGCGATCGCAGCTCAGGTAGTTTGCTGGTGGAAATACAACCTTTTGTAGTGGAAACCTCCCGCGATGTATTGTTGCTGGATACTGGTTTGGGATATGAGGTGGATGGCGAATTGCAGCTGATACAAAATCTCAGGGCGGCGGGTATTGATCCCGATAGCATCACAAAAGTATTGATGTCGCATTTACATAAAGATCACGCAGGTGCCGTTACCCGCAGCAATGCTGTTGGACAACGGGAACTCACATTTCCCAGGGCAAAGTATTATGTACAAAAAGCGGAGCTGGCATATGCACTCGAAAAAGGCAAACCCTCTTATATTCCTGAAGAAATTGCCGATCTGCAACAAAGCAGCCAGGTGGAATGGTTAGACGGAAACGGACTTATAGACGGCTATATCCGATATGAAATCACGGGTGCACATTCCAAATTTCACCAGGTATTCTGGATTGAAGACGAAGGCAAGACCTTGTTCTTTGGTGCCGACGATGCCCCACAGCTTCAGCAAATGAAAACCCGCTTTGCCGCTAAATATGATTTCAACGGTAAGAAAGCAATGGAGCTACGAAGCCAGTGGTGGGAAGAAGCACAGGAGGGTCATTGGGAGTTTCTTTTTTATCACGATATCCGCACTCCTGTGCATCTGCGGCAGTAGGTAGCTTACTAGCGCAGCACCATCTGTCGGTCGGCATCCAGTCTAATCAGGATAAACAACAGCAAGGTAAACGTGAGCAGGGAAGTTCCTCCATAGCTAATCAAAGGCAAAGGAATACCAATTACGGGAGCCAGCCCGATGGTCATCGCCAGATTGATGCCGATATGAAAGAAATACACGGCAGCAACTCCGTAGGCATAACATCTGCTGAACACACTTCGCTGTCGTTCTGCCACTGTTATTATTCGAAACAACAGTAACAGGTAAACGGCGACCAGCACAAAACTGCCTACAAAACCAAAGCCTTCGCCAATGGTATCGAATATAAAGTCGGTACGTTGTTCGGGCACAAATCCGTAACGCGTTTGAGTACCCTTCATCAGTCCCTTTCCAAGCACCCCACCGCTACCAATGGCAATCTTCGACTGACGAACGTTGTAGTCGGCTGTGTTGGTTCGCCTGGCATCTGTTGCTGCCGACGAATCTGTATTGAGATATTCAGCCGGTACATCTACCCCAATGGTACTGTAAATACGTTCCACCTGATGTTTTGCAAGTACATTCTTAAATATGAACGGTACGGCAAACCGTTGTATTCCCACGCACAATAATGTTATGCCGATGATAGCCATCAGAATGGCTTTATTGCGGCGAATACTTCTGCGCATCAGAAACGCAACCAGAATGCCGATACCTGCCAGTATCATAGCGAGCAAATCCTTTTCAATCAACAAGGTAGCCACCACCAGTACAGCCATGGCAAATCCTACTACGAGTATGATAGAAGGAAGCCCCTCGCGATACATCACCAAAAAAAACGCAAAGAATACCAGCGCAAGGCCCGTTTCCTTTTGCGCAATGGTAAGAGCAGCCGGCAACAAGGCAATGGCAGCAGCAATGAGCTGCGACCTGGTTCTGGTAAAATCGGTTTCCGGTCTCGACAGATATTTGGCAAGGGCGAGTGATACGCTTATTTTACAAAATTCTGCCGGTTGAAAATTGAATCCGCCCAGGCGAATAATGGATTTTGTTCCCTTTACATCGGTACCCAGCGGAAAAACCAGCAAGAGCATCAAAATGCCCACCACGTACCAGATATTGGCAGTGGCTGAAAAGAACTTACTGTCGGTGATTAATACAAATAGTCCCAAGATAAGGGCTACTATAAAAAAATACAGTTGCTTGCTATAATCAGTGCGGAAATTGATAAAGCTCTGAATAATCGGATCGCCCTCTTTATAGGTGGCGCCGAATATCGCCATGATGCCAATGCTGGCCAGCAGCAGGTAAATACCTACCAGGCTCCAGTCAATGCCTTTTGAAATAGTGGGGTTTCGTTGGCTCATACGGTAGGCAGGGGGTGGTAAGGTGTTTGATACTGCCGACGGACTGGTGACCAAATCAGACTCTTTCCAGCTATATCAGCAGGTGCTGTTGGCAAAGGCACGGGCATGGGCTGTCGGTGAGTTGTTGTTTGAGCTATATACTTCCTGATATAAGCGCTGTCTTTCGTCATTTTGAACATCTCCTGAGCGCGTGTAGAGTCGGTGATGTACTGATACCGCTTCAGGTATGATGGCATTTTATTGGTACTGCTTACACGTTCGTAGTCAGCCTTGCTGGCGGTGGTAAGACTATCGTTCAAATATTTCTCCATCAGTATGCGGGCAATGGGGCCACCCCAGGTGCCTCCATAACCGGCATTTTCAACAACCACAGCCACCGCTATTGTCGGGTTTTCGCGTGGTGCAAATGCTACAAACACCGCATTGTCTTCGAGCTTAATCTTTCTGCCGTCCATAAAGATATATTTCTCGGCAGTACCGGTCTTGGCGCATACTCGAATGTTTTCTATACGTGCGTTTCTGGCGGTTCCCGACACAACCACATCCTCCATGCCGTCCATGATCGCCTGGTAGTACTCGTCGGGGATATGGCTGAGTACATCCTGTTTAGTGCGGTACCGGTTCAGGTAAACTGAATCTTCCGGTCTTTCATCTTCTATAGCGCGTACAAGATGGGGAGTGAAAAATGATCCCTTGTTGGCGATAATGCACATGGCGTTGGCCAGTTGCAATGGAGTGGCAAGCATCTTATCCTGCCCAATCCCAAGTGTGAGGTTGGTACAACTGCTCCAGCTTCCACGATACTCTTTATTGTAGGCCGTTGTATCGGGTATGTAGCCACTGTTTTCGCCCGGCAGGTCTATCCCGAGCCTGGTGCCAAGACCGAAAGAGTTGACATACTCCTTCCAGCGGTTATATCCTTTACGCGTGGATCCTATACTTCGGTTATCAACCGCCATTCGATATACATGGGTGAAATAACTATTGCAGGAGTTGGCAAGGGCAGTACGCAGGTCGCGTGAGTGGCCGGCATTGGAGTGCGTGCATCGAGGCTTACCTATTCCGCAGGCTGTGTAAACGCCGGCGCAGGGGTAACCAAAACTGGGTGTAATCAATCCTTCGTCAAGCGCAATCAGGCCCCCCAAAGGCTTGAAAGTAGACCCGGGTTCGTAGCGGCCCTGAATAGCCCGGTTAATAAATGGCCCCGCAACATCCAGCACCAGCTTCGCATAATTCTTGCTTTTGTCAGGACCGGTCAGGTCGTTGGGATTAAATACAGGCCCTGAAGCCATTGCCAATATTCCTCCTGTGCGGGGATCAATAGCCACTACGCCACCAACCTTGTCGTTCATCATCCGCTCAGCCATTACCTGCAGATCAATATCGAGGTAGGTTTTCAACCCCCTTCCGGCAACAGCGGCTGTATCAAAGATTCCATTTTCGTAATGGCCCACCAGGCGGTTCAGATTATCCTTAATGAGGTGTTCCACACCGCGCTCGCCCATCAATACTTTTTCGTAATAAGATTCCAAGCCGTTTTTACCAGTATAGTCACCCATTCGGTAAAAATTGTTGGATCGGGCAATATCTTGCGGACTCACCTCGCTAACGTACCCGAGCAAATGGGCAGCTGCATTGTAGGGATATACCCGCACGGGCCTTTCTACCAGCGCAAACCCAGGATATCGCCAGCTATTTTCTTCGAACCGCTGCTGCAATTTGGGAGTTAGCAAGGCCTGAAATGCAGAGGGCCGCACAGCTCCCCCTCTGAAGCGCGCATCGCGTAATCGCTTTTTGAATTCAGCCGTGTCTATTTCCATCAGGGTACAAAACGAAGTGGTGTCAAAATCCCGCACTTCTGCCGGCGTTACCATCAAATCAAACATGATGGCATTATTCAGGATTGCACGGCCTTTGCGATCGTAAATGATGCCTCGCTCAGGATATATGATCTTGGGAAAAACGGCATTGTCCATTGCCAGCTTGCTGTACTTGCTCGAAAACACCTGCAGGTTCGCCAATTGGGCCAAAATGACCAATGCGGCCAACAGGAATATCAGGCGTATCACACGACTCCGGGACTGGTTAAACACGGACATAGCACAGGAACGATCAGGGTGAAAAAAAATCTAAAAAATCAGGCAGATATTATGGAGTGAAATTGCTTTTACAAAGTACGAAAACCTAAAGGGGCTTTCCAAATATCGACAGGAAATATTTTTCTACCAGGAATATTTACCGGCAAAACTGTTGTCGTTTACAATACCTGGTCCGCATTACTTCGAAGTAAATACCCGCTGAAATCCGCCTCCGCAGCCGTTTTCAGCGCTAACTCAGGCTGTGTTAGTTCTAAACTTCAATCGACGGGGGAACAACAGCTCGGTGGTAATAATCATGAGAAGGCTGATAGCGGTAGTGCTGCCGGTTTTGATTAGAAAAGCGCCGAAATTGCCAAAACTCAAATATTCTAAAAGCAACAGGTAAAAATGGTGGCAGAAGGTGAGTATCAGCGCGTATACCATGTAGGGCGTCCAGCCCATACTTTGCGGACTCGGCTCGCGATAATTGAATTCCGAACTGTCTTTAGGTACCAGAATACTTATCACAACCGGACGCACGAAGGCGACCAACACACAGGCGGCCGCATGAAGGCCTGGTGTATTGGTGAAATAGTCGAGCGCCAGCCCTGTAAAAAATCCCAGTATCAACAATGTGGCCCTCGACAATTGGAAGGGAAGCCAAAGCAGAAACAGGTAATACAGGATGGGAACGATGTACTGATGCAAAAAGGGAATCCTGTTTAGTACATACACCTGTACCAAAATGAAGAGTATAAATCGGAGAATATTTCTAACGAGATCAGACAACTATATATCAGTTAAAAAGTAAAAATTAAAAGAAAAAACTCCACTAATCAATGATTTCCAAACCCTTCCCCCTCCCCACTCTCCTCTCCCCACTCCCCACTTTCCACTTTCCACTCCCCACTCCCCTACTTCCTATTCTCCACCTTCTTCACCGTCTCAGCCATCAATTCATTTTGCTCTGCCAGTTGAAGGTTTTCCACCACCATCACTTGTTGCAGAGTGGCAAAATTGACTGCGGCCCGAATCTTTAGAGTGAGGAAGCTCGACGATGCGTCTTTGATAACCTGATCGATGGTACCAACCATATAGCCGGCCGGGTAGCTAAGCGAAAGGTTTCCGGTAAGCACCGTATCACCCCGAACAACCGAATCGCTTCGAGATACATTGTTTAAAGTCAGCACCCTTGGATCGCGGCCATCCCAGGCCAGGGTGCCTGAACTGCCTGTCCGTTTTACCAATACACCCACTTTATTATTACCATGAATCAGCAACATTACCTGGCTGAAATTGGGTCCAACGTTCACCACTTTGCCTACCAGCGAGCCATCGCTTGAAAAAACACCCATATCATCCCTGATTCCCTGATTAGATCCTCTGTTGATCTGAAGGTAGTTGTTGGGGGAGTTGACCGTGCTGTACAGAACCTGAGCAGGGCGCCATCTCCAATGTCGGTAATGTCCTGTCGAATCGAATGGGATGCTGTCGCGTCCCAGTACTGAACCTGTGTCGATCGATACAAAATTGCCTGGTTGCAGGTTCAGGAGTGAATCGTTCATGCGTAAGAGACGTCGGTTCTCTTCCTTCATCCGAAAGAAATCTTCAACGGTATTATATCTGGAATTGAACCAGCCGGTCACTTCGTTTGCAACCCCCAGTCCGCGGGCTCGGTGGAACCGATTGTAGGAAAAAAGCATCCAGATTGCAATACCCTGCAGCAATAAAAACAGCAGCAGGTTTGAAAACTGGCGAATAAATAAGAAGATATTCTTCATTCGGGAGGATAGAATCGGTTGCCAACTTTGCGGCTCAGCTAGCGCATCACAAATGGATACTTATCATAATTCTTCAGGGCAATTCCAGTGCCGCGCACCACACTTTTCAGCGGATCATCGGCCACGTGTACCGGCAGTTTGATCTTCTGGCTCAGCCTTTTATCAAGTCCCCGAAGCAAGGCGCCACCACCAGTCAGGTACAGCCCGCGGCGGTAGATATCGGCCGCCAGTTCGGGTGGGGTCTGCTCCAGTGCTTTTAATATAGCCTCTTCTATTTTAAAAATGCTCTTATCCAGGGCTTCTGCAATTTCCTGGTAGCTTACCATGATTTGCTTGGGAATACCCGTTACCAGGTCGCGGCCATTTACGGGAATGTCCTCCGGCGGATTGTCCAGATCTTTCATGGCTGCTCCAACGTTGATTTTGATCTGCTCGGCAGTGCGTTCCCCAATCAGCAAACTATGATAGCGGCGAAGCGCTTCCATTATATCAGCGGTAAATTCATCGCCAGCGATACGAATGCTCTGGTCGCACACAATGCCGGCCAGGGCAATCACTGTAATTCCGGTAGTGCCCCCGCCAATATCAATGATCATATTACCAACGGGCTCTTCTACATCGATCCCGATCCCCAGTGCGGCGGCCATGGGCTCGTGCAGCAGGTATACCTCTTTGGCACCGGCCTGTTCAGCGCTATCGCGAACAGCCCTTTTTTCTACTTCGGTAATAGATGAAGGAATGCAAATCATCATCCGCCAGCTGGGTGGGAAAAGCGGCTTTTTCGGGTAAACCAGTTTGATCAGCTCTCGAATCATCAGTTCTGCCGCGTTGAAATCGGCAATAACCCCATCTTTCAGGGGTCGCACGGTTCGGATACTCTCGTGGGTTTTTTCGTGCATCATCAGGGCCTTCTTGCCAACGGCCAGCACTTCTTTCGGGTTGTTGCGGTTGAGCGCAACAATGCTGGGCTCGTTCACAGCCACCTCGTCATTATGAATAATCAGCGTGTTGGCTGTGCCAAGATCCATGGCAATTTCCTGCGTAAACCAGTTAAAGAGTCCCATTCTTATCTATTGGATTTAATGTGTGCAAAATTGGAGGAAATAATTGGATTTTACAAAGTAGTTCTTTTCGATCAATAACGGTATTGACGGGCCAGTATTATTTCTCTAACTAAATAATATTTAAGCAGAAACAAATGGCCATTAATTTTGGCACAAAAATGGGGTAGTAAGCTTTCGTACGACCATTTTTCATTCTTCCATTAAAATTTAGATTATGAGGAAAGTATTTGTATTAGTACTGGCAGTTTCTTTATTCGCAACAGCTGCAAATGCACAGAGCCGCAGCGCCAACAGCAGCTCTTATCGCACCGCTTTGGGTGTTAAAGTATGGGATGGCGGAGGTATTTCGCTGAAACACTTTTTCAACGAGCGTAATGCGGGTGAACTGATTGGCTATTTCTACAATCGGGGGGTCCGCTTTACGGGTCTCTACGAAATTCACGGTGATATCAACGGAGCAGAAGGCCTGAGGTGGTATATCGGTCCCGGTGCCCACGTAGGCTTTTACAATAGTAAATATGGCGACGGTGCATTTGTGGGCCTGGATGGTGTAATTGGTCTCGACTACAAGTTCAACGGAGCGCCCATAAACGTATCCCTCGACTGGCAGCCCAGCATTGAGTTCGGAAGCGGCCGCGGCTTCTATGGTGGCTGGGGTGGATTGGGGATAAGGTATACGTTCTAGGAACGTGAGAGGTGAAAGGTGAGAGGTGAAAGGTGAAAGATGAGACGTGAACAGTGTTGAATTGGCGTCATCTGTAATAGCCAGTATTTGATACGACAAATAGCTTCACTTGAAATGCTTGATCCTGTCGGATCAAACATTTTCCTGGCAAGCCCACTTTTCAATGTGGGAGGGCATTGCCAGGAAAATATTTAGGGGTTAAAACTGTCCGACAAG
The DNA here is from genome assembly GCA_046297935.1 of Chitinophagaceae bacterium. Classification (GTDB taxonomy): domain Bacteria; phylum Bacteroidota; class Bacteroidia; order Chitinophagales; family Chitinophagaceae; genus CAYMZZ01. The sequence continues at coordinate 162,306 of JBKBHA010000005.1, read as the reverse complement.
TCTAAATTCATCTGACAGTGCCCCTAAGATCGAGTGCTGACTATTTCACGCATCTGCGGAAACAGAAAAACGTTTTCGTGTATGCAACTGGCAGAAGGGGCAACTGTTCTGTTCCCGCAGATTTAGGCAGATTATTTCGCATATTCAGCCCGTTTCCCGTCTTACCTTTCACCTCTCACCTTTCACTTCTCACCTTTCACCTCTCTCCTCTCACCTCTCACCTCTCACCTTTCACTTCTCACCTTTCACCTCTCTCCTCTCAAAAACTATGCACATACCGCAGCACTCCGCCCCAGGTGGCCAGGCGGCTTGAATTGACCAGCGTTATGGTATTGGTAGTGGGTGCATAATAATTCACCCCCACTTCAAAGCTTTTCAGAACAGAGACATAAAAGCCGGCTGTAGCAAGCATGCGTGTTTGACGAGGACGTTCATATGATACTTCTCTTTTGAAGTCTCCATTCTGATAATTGTACACCGCAATGTCGAGGGTATTCGTAGGATAGCTATGAATGGCCATACCCAGTTGCGGTTTTAGGGAAAAAATTGAACCCAAGTGGATATAATGCCCTACCAGAAATTCGGCTCCAATGGTATTGTGTTTTGCCTTGTAAACTTCCAGTTCTTCCTGAGATGGGGAAATAATTCGCACATACCTTTCTCCTCCGTAATCTACTTTGGTATAGTAAAAGCCGAGGCCAAAAAAGAAGCGAGGCTTTTCCGACTTACTTTCAATGATGGCGCCAAGGCCAAAGCCGGGGTGTGAAATGCTATTGGCCCTGAACAATTCCCTGTTATCTTTCGATGGATCGGTGTGGCGGACCGAAGTTGACATCAATCCAAGCTGAGCATATAAACGCAAATGCTGCTTATTAGTTCGACGGTCATTGTCGTTTTGTGCGTCAGCAATCTGAACAAAAAGGACAGCCGCAACGGCCATCAGAATCCGTTTTCTCATGTGAATTAGTTTAGTGGTTGCTGGAAACTACAACAATTTTTTGGGAAAATGCGCTGGTCGTGAAAGGTGAAAGGTGAGAGGTGAGAGGTGAGACGTGAAAGGTGAGAGGGGAAAGGTGAAAGGTGAGAGGTGAGAGGTGAAAGGTGAGAGGTGAAAGGTGAGAGGGGAAAGGTGAGAGGTGAAACGGGGTGAATCTGTGCAAAAATCTGCGGGAACGGGAAAACTTTTCATGTAGGCAAATGGCAGAAAGGGCAACAGTTCTGTTCCCGCAGATTTTCGCAGATTATTTCGCAGATTTTTCTTCTTCCCACGCCCCAACGCATGCGTTGGGGTACCTCTCACCTCTCACCTTTCACCTCTCACCTCTCACCTTTCACCTCTCACCTCTCACCTTTCACCTCTCACCTCTCACCTTTCACCTCTCACGTCCCCAGCACAAACCCCAGCATCCTTTCCGCTTCCTTAGGCAATTGCGGCAATTTGCGGCGTTCAATCAAAAAGCTGGTCAGTTGGGCTATTTCCCTGAAAATATAGTGTTTGTCGGCTGCAGCGCGCAGGTAGTCTTTGCCAGTGCTGCCGCCGGTACCAATACGTGTACCGATCATTCTATGCACCATGTTCATATGCCGGTAGCGCCAGGAGCTGAGTTGCTCATCAATTTCCAGCAATCCATTCAGCAACTGAAAAGGAAGTTGAAGTACGGGGTATCCGCGATACAGCATGATAAATAATGCAGCTCTGCAAGCGCGGGCTGTGAGCTGCCGATGTTCTTCGCCGGGACCAGCAAATACCTGATCAAAGGCCTGCAGATTTCCTTTCTCGGGATCGGCCAGGCTGTCGATATACTGCTGCCGGTATTGCTTCCAAAATGGATGCGTGTCGGGTTGCTCTTTCTGCCATTGATCGCTCCACAGTTGCTCCCGGTCAAAGAACGGCATCCGTTCGAGCCAGGTATTGAGAGCTTGCAACACTGAGCTTCCTTCTTCCGCATTCTTAATTAACTGTACATGCTCCGAGCGAAGCTGGGCCGTATAATATTCACGCCCATGACGATGCTCAAACTTCAGACCCAGTTTGGCTTCCAGTTCTTTGAACTGCCAGCTTTGAAAACCTGATGCCGGACGTAACATGTCCCGGAAATCGAGGAAGTCCATCGGCGTCATCGTTTCCATGATGTCGATCTGATGCACCAAAACGCGTAGAATAGTATTGCATCGCTGCAAACGATGAACCACGGTCTGCAGTTCAGGCGAATTGTCGGACAAACTGGGTTGCCCCATGATCTGTAAAATGGAATCAACTTCAAAATGGAGTTGCTTGAACCATAATTCATAGGCCTGATGTATCACAATGAACAGCATTTCATCGTGCGCATGCAGACCCATCTTATCGCTTTCCAGCTCCTGCGCCTGTAAAATCTTGTCCAGTTGCAGGTAATCGTGGTAATGCACCTCCATTGATACTATTTGTTGATGAACTCGTAGCCAATATCGCTTCGGTAATAGATGCCGTCAAATTCTATATGATCCAGCACATCGAGCGAGGTATTAACGGCATCTTCAATATCCGCTCCAAAGGATGTAACACAGAGTACCCGACCGCCATTGGTCACTACTTCCTTACCCTGCTGCTTGGTTCCGGCCTGAAATATGAGCGATTGCTTACCATATTTACCGTCCAATCCTGTAATTGCAAAACCTTTCTCGTAGTTGGATGGATAGCCGCGGCTCACCGCCATAACCGTGGCAGCCGGTCTCGGATCGGTGTTTACTTTTACCATGTGCAGTTCTTTTTGAGTAGCTGCCACACAAAGACCAACCAGATCGCTTTCAAGTCGCGGCATCACCACTTCTGTTTCAGGATCTCCCATTCGGCAGTTGTACTCTATCACAAAGGGCTCACCTTTTACACTGATCAACCCGAAGAATATAAAACCGGTATATTCAATGCCTTCTTTATGTATGCCTTCCACAGTAGGTCTTATCACACGTTCTTCCACCTTTTTCATAAAATCAGGCGTGGCAAAAGGAACGGGACTTACCGCACCCATGCCGCCGGTATTCAAACCGGTATCACCCACACCAATTCGTTTGTAATCCTTGGCTTCGGGTAACAACACATAGCTTTTCCCATCGGTGAGGGCAAACACACTGAGTTCAATTCCTTCCAGGAAATCTTCCACCACCACCTTTTTGCTGGCTTCACCAAACTTGGCATTCTGGATCATCAGTTCAAACTCAGCAATGGCCTCCACATGGCTCTGTGCTATCACCACGCCTTTACCGGCAGCGAGTCCATCGGCTTTCAACACAATCGGCAAACTATGTTGTTGCAGGTAAACAACACCTTCTTCATAATTGTCGACTGTAAATTCGCGGTAGGCTGCGGTTGGAATTTGATGACGCTGCATAAAGGCTTTGGCAAATGCCTTGGAACCTTCAAGCTGCGCCCCAAGTTTGGAAGGCCCGATAAAGTAAATATCCTTTAGCGCTTCATTTGATTTGAAGAAATCGTAAAGCCCATTTACCAGTGGTTCTTCGGGACCTACGATCAGCATTTCTATTTGTTCTTTTTGACAGAACCGGCCAATAGCTTCAAAATCGCTGATATCAAGATCAACATTTTTGCCCAGTTGAGCGGTGCCGGGATTACCGGGAGCTATGTACAAAGGGTTTGCCCAAACACTTTGATTGATTTTCCAGGCAAGGGCATGTTCCCTGCCGCCAGAGCCGAGGAGTAGGATTCGCATGACAGTCGAGTGTATAGATTTTTCCGGCTGCAATATCGGAATGAATGTTAAAGATACCAGCAAAAATTTGCGAGTGGTCATTTTTCTGTATTTTGGCGCGCAACGATTTGATCTGATGGAATTAGAATTGCCTGCCAAACAGAAAGGCCACCCCAAAGGCCTTTACGTGCTTTTCGCCACAGAAATGTGGGAACGATTTAACTACTATGGCATGAGGGCCATACTGATTTATTTCATGACCCAGGCCCTCCTGTTTGAAAATTCCTTTGCTTCAAACCTCTACGGAAGCTATTTAAGTCTTTTATACCTCACACCACTTGTGGGCGGATATATTGCCGACCGGTTCTGGGGAAATAAACGATCCATTATTGCCGGCGGATTAATGATGGCCGCAGGCGAAGGCCTGTTATTCATCTGTGCATCGGTTTATCATAGCTCGCCGGATCTGGCGGGCGTTTTGTTTTTTGCCGGACTTGGATTTATGGCAACGGGTAACGGGTTTTTCAAGCCAAATATTTCCTCGCTGGTAGGCCAGCTTTATCCCAATGGTGACCGTCGGATTGATCCGGCTTATACCATATTCTATATGGGTATTAACCTCGGAGCGGCTATTGGACCCATCATTTGCGGTTTAGTAGGAAACACGGGTGATCCGGCCGATTTCAAATGGGCTTTCCTGGTGGGAGGTGTTGGAATGATCATCAGCGTGATCATTCAAAAATTGTATCATAACAAGTATGTGTTATCGCCGGAAGGTAAAGTACTGGGTTTGACTCCCTATACAAAGGAAGAAATAGGTAATGACCTGAAGCTTGAAAAAACATCAGGTCCCAACAAAGCATGGCTCAATCCGGTTAATATGGTGCTGGGCATGTTAGTGTTGGGAGGCATTTTGCTGGCTGCCATGTACCTCGACAGCAAATACAATTATCTTTCTTATTTGCTGGGAGCTGCTTTTCTCTTTATTGGTGCCAGCATATTTTCCGACAAGTCGCTGACCGCCGATGAGCGGAAACGAATATGGGTCTTGTTCATTATCGCGTTCTTCGTGGTATTCTTTTGGGCCGCCTACGAACAAACAGGTGCCTCACTCAGTCTTTTTGCCAACGACAAAACCAATCTCAACGTTTGGGGCGACTACCACATGCCTCCTTCCTTCTTTCAATCATTCAACTCAATTTTCATTATTCTTTTTGCGCCACTCTTTGCCTGGTTCTGGCTAAGACTGGGTAGTAAACAACCCGCTACTCCCACCAAGATGGGCATTGGGTTGGTATTACTGGCACTGGGTTATTTGTGGATTGCCTATGGTGTGAAAATGGGTGAAAGCCAGGAAAAGGTAAGCATGATTTGGCTCACCGGCATGTACCTGCTGCATACCTGGGGCGAACTTTGCCTTTCACCCATCGGGCTTTCCTTGTTTAATAAGCTGGCCCCTCACAAGTTTGCATCCTTGCTGATGGCTGTCTGGTTTCTGGGCAATGCGGGGGGCAATAAACTGGCCGGAGTACTTAGCGCATTGTACCCGGGCGAAGGACAAAGCACCAGTTTTCTGGGCTACCAGATCAATAACCTGTATGATTTCTTCATGATCTTCGTTTTCATGGCCGGCGCCGCAGGAATAATATTGTTATTGTTGTCTAAAACATTGCAAAAAATGGCAAAAGGAGTTTAAAGCAATTGCCAATTAATAATTATAAATTAGTAATTGCCTCGCTTTGCTGTTCACTTCTGACTTTTAACTTTTTTAATTACTTCAAATGGCCCGTAAGCACCCTAAAGCCCTTCCTTTTCTCTTTCTTTCCGAAATGTGGGAAAGATTTGGCTATTACCTGATGATCGGCATTTTTACGCTTTATCTGAAGGATGTGGGCACAGGATATGCAATGACTGAAGCAGAGGCTTCTGATCTATACGGTACTTTTATTGCATTGGTTTTTCTTACGCCCTTTATTGGAGGTTTGCTGGCCGACCGGTACCTGGGTTATACGCGATCGATTGTGACGGGTGGATTGATGATGGGCGTGGGATATTGCCTGATGTCGGTTCATAACATTACTGCCCTCTATATTGCCATGAGCCTGGTAATTATTGGCAATGGCTTCTTTAAACCTAATATCTCCACACTGCTGGGCAATGTGTACACTACTCCCGAATTCAAGGCGAAAAAGGACGAGGGCTACAATATCTTTTATCTTGGCATCAATATCGGCGCCTTTATCTGCAATTTTATCAGCGCTGCTCTCTTAAACCTTTATGGCTGGAGCTATGCCTTTCTGGCCGCAGGGGTGGGAATGTTTATCGGCGTAATTGTGTATGGGGTAGGCCTGCGGCACTATCGGGCTTACGACGTGAAAAAAGAAATGAAGCCCGGCGATATGCCGCTCGCTAAGATCATCTACCTGATACTGGTGCCCTCAATAGTAGCAGGCGTACTGGGCTGGCTGATTCCTGGCAGCCTATTTGGTTCCGACTCTACCGACGCATTCATTTTTGCCTGTATTCCGGTTGCCATTTTTTATACCAATATCTACCTGAAGGCCGACAAGTCGGAGAAAAGACCTATTGGCGCGCTGCTGGCCATATTTCTGGTGGTCATTATGTTTTGGGCAGTATTCAAACAAAATGGTTCAGCCCTCAACACCTGGGCCGACCGCTATACCGACCGCGAAATGAGTGGCGGCTCGCAACGACTATTTGATGCGCTGTTGCTGGCAGAGCAGGTAACCTATCAAAAAGATACAGTTGCCGTTTACGACAATCAATTCAGGCTTCAGCGGGAGAATGGCAAACCGGTAATGGAATATAACTACCCTCCTTACTTTAAAAATATACCATCCAGCCAGCTGCCCTCAGAGGGTAGCAATTTGAGTTTGTGGAGTACCAACCTAAGTCAATCTATGAACCCGGGCTGGGTAATTCTGCTCACTCCGCTGGTGATTGCCTTTTTCGCCTGGTTGCGCCGGAAAGGGAAAGAACCTTCCACCGCCACCAAAATCGCTTTCGGATTATTCATCTCCGGCCTGTCGGCGCTGGTAATGGTGGGTGCTGTTATGGCCAGCAACAACGGAACGGAAAAAGCCAGTACCTGGTGGCTTTTGTCGAGCTATGGAGTTATTACGCTGGGCGAATTGCTTTTAAGCCCAATGGGACTTTCCGTGGTATCAAAACTCAGTCCCACCCGGATTGCTTCGCTGATGATGGGTGGCTGGTTTGTTTCTACTTCTATCGGCAATAAATTGTCGGGCGTACTGGCCACCATGTGGGACAGCTACGAACAAAAAACGAATTATTTCTGGCTCAACTTTGCCTTACTGATGGGCGCAGCGGCAGTCGGATTTCTGATGCTACGCTGGTTGAATCGAGTTATGAAAGAGAAAGGAGTATAGTCATTTTCTCAATATTTTTTCCATTGGCCGACCTTTTGCCAGTTCGTCCACCAGCTTATCCATATAGCGAATTTTGCGCATCAGTTCGTTTTCAATTTCCTCAATGCGGTAACCGCAGATGACGCCGGTAATTTTCGGTGCGTTGGGATTCAATTGAGGTGCTTCCGCAAAAAAGGTTTCGAGATCTACTTTATTGTCGATTTGCTTTTTGAAGTTCTTTGCATCGTAGCCGGTTAGCCATAGTATTACTTCATCCACCTCGGCCTGAGTGCGCCCCTTTTTTTCCGCTTTTTGAATGTACAGGGGGTAGATGCTGGCGAATGTCATTCGGAAAACACGGTTGAGGTCCATTTTGACTATTTCTTTTTTATTATTTGCAATCAGTGCTACAGAAACGGTTTATAATGGTTAAGGTACACACTGTTATGCAAACATTCGCCGAAAACACTGTTCCCATAAGCCATAACTGTTGTCAAATTTGTCAAATCAGGAATTAATCGGACCAATCTGGCTATATTTATCGAAATGCTGTTCACATGAAATGGTTTGTTTGCCTGACTTTACTGTCGCTGATGGCCGTGCAGGCATTGCGTGCTCAGGACTGCAAAGTGAAGATGAAATCGCTGATGGGAAGCTACGAAGGTGACTGTGAAAAAAACTGGGCCAGCGGCAAGGGTACTGCAAAAGGCGAAGACAGCTATACCGGCGATTTTCGAAACGGGCTGCCACACGGTTATGGCAAATATTCCTGGGCCAATGGCGACTGGTATGAAGGCGATTGGGAAAAAGGTGTCCGATCCGGACGGGGAACCATGCATTATGCCGACAAAAGCCAGGGCGATAGTCTCTTTGGCTTTTGGAAAAAAGATAAATATATAGGTAAATACGAAGAACCTTATATCGTGCAATCTCGCACACCATCGGTAAGGGATATCGATATAGAACAGGACAAGTCCAGTTCCCTCAAGGAAATAACCATTTACGTGGAAAGTGTGACTGGCGGAGCCCGCAATATTTCCGGTTCTTCCATCGAAAAGCCAAAGATTAATAGCATTGAAATCCTGAAAGGATTATATGTGCAGCAATTTGAACAGGAGCTGAATGTAAAGCGTACCATGACTACATTGAGGATGGTGCAGTTTCCATTCCGCGCCCGCTATATCATTGGCGGCGATATAGTAGATATTGAAATCTTTGAAGAAGGGCGCTGGGTAATTGATATCAAGCTGCTCCGCTAGCCCCTGCCAGTTCGCTCCATTTTTATCGCGCGATTTGCCATATTTGGTTATCTTCCAGCGATAAAACTAAACTGCTATGGCAGAGAATTCTCCCAGGTTCAAACCCTTCGTAGCACCGGAGACGAAGATGAAAGAATTGACCGTGAAGTCAATTCTTCTCGGCTCATTATTTGGCGTTATTTTCGGTGCCGCCACGGTGTATCTTGCTTTAAAAGCCGGTCTGACGGTAAGCGCTTCGATTCCCATTGCGGTAATTGCCATTACACTGGGCAGACGGTTCTTCAAAACGACCATCCTCGAAAACAATATTATCCAGACTACTGGGTCGGCAGGCGAAAGTATTGCTGCTGGCGTTTCATTCACCCTCCCGGGGTTTCTTTTCCTGAGTTCTAAAGACAGTGCTGAATATTTCAACTACCTCACCATTTTGATTCTGGCAATAGTCGGAGGAATACTCGGAACGCTCCTTATGGTTCCATTAAGGAAAGCACTAATCGTAAATGAACACGATAATCTTCCTTATCCCGAAGGCACTGCCTGTGGTGATGTGCTGAAAGCTGGAGAAAAAGGAGGAGATTTTGCGAAAACCGCCTTTTGGGGCCTGGGTGTTGCCTTTTTGTACGCTACACTGCAAAAAGTTTTGCACTTCGTTGCAGAGACTCCATATATGGCAACCAAACAGATCAACAAATTTTTTCCATCAGCCAAAGTAAGTGGCGAAATAACTCCAGAATACCTCGGTGTCGGTTATATAATTGGACCACGCATCGCGGGAGTGTTGGTCGCCGGAGGCGTGTTGAGCTGGCTTGTGCTTATACCACTTCTGTCTTACCTGGTTGACCCTGCCTTAATTGCCCAAAAACTCGCCAAGCTCGGCTACTTGAAAGATGTGGCCGTAGCAGGTGGTAAAGGCGGCTGGGACCCGGTCACTCAAACTTTTGCCGATTACTCAACAGCGGTTTATTATGCTTTCATCAGAAGCATAGGTGCAGGAATGGTGGCAGCCGGTGGCATAATCACGCTTGTCAAGACTATGCCGACTATTGCAAAATCGATCAAGTCGAGCGTCGGTAGCATTAAGTCAGTTTCTACAGCAGGCAACGAAGTTCCACGAACTGACCGGGATCTCAGCTTGAAAGTTGTAGCGTTCGGCAGCCTGGCACTGGTGGCGTTAATTGCCGCGCTTCCGCAAATTCCCGGCGAGGGAGTGACACAGCGTTTGTTAATTGGCGTTTTGGTTGTTTTGTTTGGTGCTTTATTTGTGACCGTTTCTTCGCGAATTGTAGGGCTGATCGGGTCTTCTAACAATCCCATTAGCGGTATGACTATCGCGACAGTAATGGGTACCAGCCTGATTTTTGTTAGCGTCGGCTGGTCTGGGGCAGCATTTGAGCCGTTGGTTCTTGTAGTGGGGGGAATGATTTGCATTGCTGCGGCGAATGCAGGCGCGACTTCACAGGATTTGAAAAGCGGATACATCGTTGGTGCAACACCTCGAAACCAGCAGATTGCACTTTTTGTGGGTGCCATAGTTTCATCGATAGTGATCGGCCTTACGATACAATATCTCGACAAACCCAGTGCTGAACTGGTCGAGCAGGGTATATATCACACTATTGGCACTGAAACTATGCCAGCACCACAAGCTACCTTAATGTCTACACTCATCATCGGAATTCAGTCGGGTGATTTGGATTGGCCATTCATTTTTGTTGGAGTATTTATGGCAATCGTCATTGAACTGATGGGTGTCAAGTCTCTTAGCTTCGCTGTGGGAGCTTATTTACCGCTTGCAACTACACTCCCCATATTTATTGGTGGTGCCATTAGAGGACTGGTTTCTGCCCGTGAGAAGAAAGAAAAAAAACATGTGGCACCGGAGGAGGAAGAACTCGGTAAAGGAAATCTATTTGCTACCGGCCTGGTGGCTGGTGGCGCAGTAGCCGGGGTTATAATTGCATTCGTAAGCGGATCTACTAGTGGTAAACGATTCCTGGACCGTATTAACCTCGAACATGGACTGACGAAAACTCTGGGCGAAAGCGGGTACTTCCTGCTCGGCGTTCTGTTGTTCGCAACCATGGCATATCTATTGTATCGTGTTGCCCGAAGCAAGAAGAACTAATAATTAGCAAAGAAGCAGATCGGCGAGCCGATCTGCTTCTTTGCTATATAAACTTCATAGGCTGGTACGTAGCGCCTAGAATAGCGTTAGCGTCGGCCCCAAGCCAGTTCTGCAATACTGTAGCATACACTTGTTTGAAATCCACCTGATGCTTCAGGTCACCTTCATCGAGATCAGCCAGGTTGGGCAACGCATTCAGCATACCCTGCTGCTTCAAACCACCACCCATCAAAAACATATTATTGGCCGTACCATGGTCGGTACCACCACTCGCATTTTGCGCTACACGGCGGCCAAACTCCGAAAATGTCATCAATAACACATCATTGAAACGCCCTTCTGCTTTCAGGTCTTTGAAAAATGCTTCCAGCGCTTCGTTCATCTGGGTGAACAAACGTTGCTGCTGCATTTGCTGATTCACGTGCGTATCGAAACTGCCCAGCGAAACATAATACACTTTGGTATTTATTTCAGAGAAAATAAGCGAGGCAATCGTTTTAAAACTGTTTCCCAACTCGGTGGCAGGATAACTCGCTTTGGTAGGATGCACCCGGCTTTGCTTAAAAATATAGTCAGCCGAAGAAAGTGTTTCCGCCATTGTTTTATATAGGTAATCTACGGGCTCTTCGCCATGCGAAGTCCCGTGCTCTTTCATCAACTCCCTGAAAAATTTTTCATTCGCGGTACCATACAGTCTGCGTGGATCTTTTACGGCTACCCCATTGTGTACATTTCCCTTCATCGCCAAACTCAACACATCGTCAATTTCAATTGCCTGTGTTGGCTTATCGCAGCCGCTGCACTGCGCATCGAGGTAGCGACCCAGCCAGCCTGTATGCCAGTACTCGTCGCTGGTGCTTGCAGTATGCCATATATCCATACTCCGAAAATGGGAACGGTCAGGATTGGGATAACCAACACTGTTCACAATTGCCAGATGACCTTCGTCGTAGAGCCCCTTTAGTGTAGTCAACGAAGGATGCAGGCCAACTTCATCCGTCAGACTGAGCGCCTTGTCGCGCTCAATACCAAGCCTGGGTCGGGAGCGATAATAAATATCATTGCGAACCGGAATAACCGTATTGAGTCCATCGTTGCCACCGCTCAGTTGAAGTACTACCAGTACTTTGTTACCAGCCGGCACCCTTGCGGGCGCTTCAAATGCTTTCAAAAAGCGGGGTAACAGCAGCGAACTGGTAGCCAGCGAACCAATCTGAATAAATTGCTTACGTTTTATTAGCATGGGGTGCTTTTAATTTTTCAGAAGCAGCCGAACTCAGCAAAGCTGATATTCAGGTGTGCTCATATATTGAAGGGTAACGGATCGAATAAAAGATTCTCTGTCTGATTCATCGGCAAAACGGCGGACCAGATCGCGACTCACCGCACGGTCCGTTTGAAATAAATGCCCGGCAATCACATTCTCCAACTGGTCACGACTCACCTTGGAAAGATACCTGTAGTGTGGGGCCCAGTCCATATCGGCCTCAATCATTCGCATGCCACGTGTGGCCTTTGGTTGTTGCTTTGCATTTCGAAGTGTGGGTTTGCCGTCCTCATCGCGGCCCATCATCTGATCGTCGTCCGATTTTGGACTAATATTCCATTCATCACGATCGTTGAAGAGTTGTGGTAAACGTAAGCGAAGCATCAGCGTACTGCTGTCGATCCAGCTTCGGCCGCCGGGCCAGCCAGCTACATTGGGTGGGTAGAAAAGAATTTGCCCCAGCAAACGCTGAACAATCATCAACGCATCCTGGTTTTGCAGCTTCATAGGTACCATACGCTGTATACCGGTCAGCAATTCAATCGGCGATTTGATCCGGTTGCCCATATTTTTCGGGTCATAGAACCAATCGCTGGTGAATATATCATCGAGCAATTGTGCAATTTCGTATCCACTTCTGTAAAAGCGGTCGGCCAGCCAACTTATATTTTTCTCATCCGCCTTTTCGTTTACCAGAAATCGATATAATTTCTCTGTGATAAATCGTGCGGTTTGGGGTTGTGCCAACAGGATGTCGAGCACATCATCGCCGTCGAAATCACCCGTTTGGCCCAACACTGTTTTATTGCCGAAATCATGCTGACCCTTCCGAAAGATGAATTCGCCTCTTGCATTTGCTGTCCAGCCGGTAAAAGCACGAGCAGCCTCTTTAATGTCTTTTTCCGTATAGTGGCCGCGGCCAAGGGTAAATAACTCCATCACTTCGCGAGCGAAGTTTTCGTTGGGGCGACCTTTTCTATTTTGCTGATTATTGAGAAAAAAAAGCATGGCGGCCGAACGGGAAACCTCTTTCAGCATGGTGCCGAAATTGCCAAGAGCATGCGTACGCAGTGTGTGCAACAAACCCTGCTGGTAATACAGATTCAGATTGCGGCAGGCAAAATGGCCATGCCAGAAAAAGGCCATTTTCTCCCGAAGCTGGGCTTCACTATTAACCATTTCCAGTAGCCAGTGACTATTGAGTGTACGAATGCCTTCGCGGTAAGCCTGCTGAACTTTGCGCCTTTCTTCGGGAGTCATTTCAGCCCGGCGTTGCGCTTCGCCCACCTGCTCAATTCCCTTCATTAACCCATCAAGGTAGTTGGATGCAACCTGAATATAAACCGGCTTCTTTGATGACGATTTTTTTAAAGCCTTGTACACGTCGTCTGGCGTAGCCGACGACAGGGAACCCAATTGCTCGGCCGCGGGACCAAAGCCCGCCCGCCACAAGAGGTGCTGATTTTTTAATTGGTTCGAGACCCCCATTCCATGGAATTTAGCTTTGGACTGCAAAAACCCTGCGAGGTTTAAACACAAAAAATTGGCTTTCGCCAATTTTTTGTCAGTTAGTCGAATATCTTATCAAGCACTAATTCAGGGCTTTTGAATTTGGGCCTTGCCAAAATAGGGTTGCAGGGCACTGGGTATACGAATGCCGGTCTCGCTTTGATTATTTTCAAGCAAACAGGCCACAATGCGTGGCAGGGCCAGCGAGCTGCCGTTGAGGGAATGCAGCAACTGGGTTTTGCCCTTCGAATCTTTGTATCGGATTTTCATCCGGTTTGTTTGGTAGGCCTCAAAATTGCTGACAGAACTCACTTCGAGCCAGCGCTCCTGGGCTGCACTGAATACTTCGAAATCGTAGGTGAGTGCAGATGTAAAACTCATGTCGCCGCCACAGAGCGCCAATATGCGATAAGGCAGCTCAAGCGATTGAAGCAGCTTTTCTACATGATCAACCATTTGTTGATGAGCAGCTTCACTTTCTTCAGCCTTTGTCAATTGAACGATCTCCACTTTTTCAAACTGATGAACCCGATTAAGCCCTCTTACATCTTTTCCAAAACTGCCTGCCTCACGCCGAAAACACGGACTATAGGCTGTCATCTTTACCGGCAAATCGGCTTCTTTCAAAATTTCATCGCGGTAAATATTTGTTACCGGCACTTCTGAGGTGGGGATCAGGTAGAAATTATCGGCGGGCATATAATACATCTGGCCCTCTTTGTCGGGAAGCTGCCCGGTACCATATGCAGAGTCTTCATTTACCATAAAGGGCGGCAGGTATTCCGTATATCCGGCCTCTGTATTGAAATCAAGAAAATACTGTATCAGGGCACGTTGCAAGCGGGCACCCGCTCCTTTGTAAAGGGGAAAGCCGCTACCGGTCAGTTTAGCACCGGTTTCAAAATCGATCAGATCATATTCCTTAATCAGATCCCAGTGAGGCTTTGCGGCACTGTAAAGCGCTGGTTTTTGACCGCCTTCTTTCACAGTTACGTTATCAGCCGGCGTTTTACCTGCAGGCACTTTTGCCGAAGGCAGATTAGGCAGTTTGACCAGTTCAGCCTGCAGCCTGCTTTCCAGCTCACGGAGCGAATCCTGTATGGGTTGCAGCGATTCCTTCAGCGTTGCCACTTCCGCCTTGCGCGCTTCCGCTGCTTCACGATCTCCTTTTCCCATCAGCATGCCAATCTCTTTCGAAGCACTGTTGATTTTTGCCTGCGTGTTGTCAAAATCCAACTGTGTCTTTTTCCGCTGTTCGTCGAGACTGAGCACCATATCTACCAGCGAAGTATCAGCAAAATGTTTAATCTGAAGCTTCTTTTTCACCTCTTCAGGATTCTGACGCAACTGGGCAATTTGTAACATGTGTCGAATTTTGCGGCAAATTTAATGTTTGGGCGGCGTTTTCTAAGATTAATGACCAGCCATCGGCCACCTTGCAGCAACCAGGCAATGCTTTAGTAACTTTGGCGGATGATTAGAAATGATGACCTGCAACTGCGCTGGTGGAACCTGGAAGCCAGGTTGCTGGAGCGATTCGGGAAAAAGCCTGATATGGAATCGATTCTTTTTTTGATTGGCATACAGGAACTAGGCAAGCCTGAGCAGCGCTTCACAAAAGAACAAAAACAGGATTTGATGCATATTGCCGTGTGCAGACTACTGAGCGCCAGCGGCTTTTTTGAGCCGGAAGGTACCGATGCCGATGGCTGGCCGCATTACAAACAAATAAAGCCGATGCCCGACATGAACCCAATAGAGCAGGAAAATTTTTTAAAGGATCATGTGTTGCTTTATTTCGAAGAACAGGGTTTTTAATATCTACATATTTTTTGTTCAAACCATACCTGACCAAGTAGTTTTATGAAAAAAATTCTGCTGCTATTATTGTCGGCGACAATATTAATGCCGGCACTTGCTCAAAAGCCTGTTAAAATCCGCAAAAAGGATCGCAAACGCGATGTACTTATCCAAACCAGTATGGGCGATATCACGATCCGTTTATCGGATAGTACGCCATTGCATCGGGATAATTTCATCAAACTGGTTAAGGAGCATTTTTACGACAGCATCCTGTTTCACCGCGTCATTTCCTCCTTTATGGTACAGACCGGCGATCCCAATAGTCGGCAGGCCGCAAAGGGTCAGTCGTTAGGCAACGGTGGACCGGGCTATACTGTGCCTGCCGAATTCAGGCCATCGCTTTTTCACAAAAAAGGGGCTATAGCCGCAGCCCGAACGAGCGATGATGTAAACCCGGAAAAAGCAAGCAGTGGCAGCCAGTTTTATATTGTGCAGGGCAAAGTATACACCGAAGCCGGCCTTGATTCCCTGGAAACATTTCGCCTGAAAAAGAAAATTCCTGCAGAACGCAGGAAATTTTATACCAGTATTGGCGGAGTTCCACACCTCGATGAAGCCTACACGGTATTTGGTGAAACGATAAAAGGAATAGATGTGATTGACAAAATTGCCGCCACAAAAACCAGCCGCGGCCCCGATCGCGACCGGCCGGTAGAAGATGTGAGAATTTTGAAGGTGAAGCTGGTTAAGAGGAAGAAATCTTAATAATGTGCAAATGTGTAAATGTGTAAATGTGCAAATGTGAAAATGTGCAAATGGATAATGATCATTTGCACATTTTCACATTTGCCGAAGGCGCCATTATTCTAGTTTCCCGGGCCTCCCATTTGTCCACCGCTTGAGTTGGCACGTTTGTTTTCTTCTTCAATAGCGCTTTTGCGTTGGCGGGCGGCTTTCACTTGTGAGTTACCAAAGCGATAAGTGAAATTCACTTTCAGCTGGCGGCTTTCCCAGTTGCCATTTGCGGTCATGTTGGCACCTGTGAAATCAGATGAACCTTTCCACTTAAGCGTGCGGAAAATATCGCTAACGGCCACTCGCAGGTTGGCTTTGTTCTGGAACAGTGTTTTCTGAAAACCTACGTCCACAAAACCGAGGGCGTTTGATTTAAATACACCCTGCCACAATGTGGGCGCGCTATAGTAACCACTGATCTCACCCGTCCAGCCCTTTCCGAGCTTGAAAGTGTTTTGCATGAAATAGGTAAACGAAAACACACCCTGCTTGATATTACGATCGCCTCCACCAAAGTCGGCCTTATAATAGGAATAGAACGCGTTGGCGGTTGCAAAAAAGCTATACCATTTATACTGGAACGGATAACTCACGTTCAGACTTACGATATCCTGTGTAGCCAGGTTCTCTTTGTACAAAAATCCCTTTGTCTTTTCAACGGTATCGGGTATTTGAGCAAAGATGTCTTTTACATGGCTATAGTTCAACGTAGTGGTCAGGCGGTACTTAAAAATATTGGTGATACCAAAACTGTTGGTGTATTGAGGGCGCAGCTGGGTATTACCCTTCATATAGGTATACTCGTTGATCTTGAATTCAAATGGGTTCAGATCCTGATATGCAGGGCGGTCAATACGACGGCTGTACGAGAAACTCCATTGATTCATGGGGTTCTTGTTCAGCGTCAGCGCTGCACTTGGAAACAGATTGGTATAGTTACGCTTGAAGCTTGAATCGTATTCCAGATAATCGCCGTTAGACAGCTGGCGATAACCTTCCGAGGTACCCTTGGCGATGGTATTCTCCATACGAACACCCACCTGTAGCATAAATCCTTTGAAGCCTTTATTGTAGTTTACATAAAGTGCATTAATGTTTTCGCGATAAGCAAATGTGTTGCTCTTCAGCGTATCGAGCACTTTTGCCGAGCTGAACACATTGTACCGCTGAAAGTTATTGTCGGTATTTACATAACCAACTTTACCACCAATACCCAGTCGGCCGCCTTTGTAATTAGTTTCATAATCGGCTTTTACGCTATACAAATCGATATCAGTAGGTGCGATCATGTTGTAGATTGCCTTGCTGATAGTATCGCGGCTGGGGTAGTCGAGGTAATAGTTGGGCTGAAACTGGTTACCGCGAATTTTGAAATAACCATAGTCGGCATCAATGTTCAATTCGGTTCCGCCGGTTACAGCGTAACGATAGTTGAGGTTGGCATTGATGTTGTCGCGGGTCATTTCGTTATTGTTGGTTGCTTCCAGTACCCTGTCGATGGTATTGGTTGGCAGATAGGTAAACACCATTGGTCCACGCGTGCGGATATCGTTGCTGGCCAGGTTACCATTCACTACTGCACCTACAATCGTCTTGTCGTTTACGTAATAATCTATACCACCTTTAAATCCATGGCTATTGTTCTGAAAAATGATCCGGTTGCTTTGTTTAAACAGGGTATCAAAGCGGATGCTTGAGCTGTTGAAACGGCTCAGGTTATCGCCATTATTGTAATTGTAGTTACCAAACAGGTTTACACGCTTGTTGCGGTTGTTCAGAGAAATTCCTGCGTTGTATTTCGGGAATGTGCCAATGGCATAACCGGCATTTACCGAGCCATTGGTGCCAAACGATTTGTTCTTCTTCAGTTTAATGTTGATAATACCAGCGTTACCGGCTGCTTCGTACTTGGCTGAAGGGTTGGTGATCAGTTCGATGGCTTCAATCTGAGCAGATTGCATGCTTTTGAGGTAATTGGCCAGATCAGCACCAGCCAACGGACTCGGTTTACCATCTATATAAACCTGTACACCATTCTTGCCGGCCAGGCTCAGGTTGTCATCCTTGTCGATAATAACACCCGGGCTTTTGCGCAACAACTCAAATGCATCCTGCCCCTGCGCATTAATGGTACCTTCCACGTTCAGGATTGTTTTGTCGGCTTTCACCTCAATGATAGGTTTTTGCGACGTTACTACTACAGCCTGCAAATTTCCTTCGGCTTTGTCCATCACCAATTCGCCCAGCGCCACATCGGCATTGGCTACATCTATCTTCTTTGAAAACAAAGGAATATAACCCACGTGCGAAATGCTTACAAAATAGCTTCCGGTGCCAGCGTCCAGCGAAAATTTACCCTGGGCATCTGTTACACCTAATTTAATTACCGATGAATCGGCAGCGCGCAGCAGCGAAATAGTTCCTTTGTCAAGGCTCTTTCCCAGCTGGTCTTTTACCGCACCGGTAATTTTTTGAGCCATCAGCAGTTGGCTGGTCATAATAGTAATGACTGCCAGAAAAATCTTTCTCATAATTGTCAGTTCCTCATTTTGTTGATAAGGTTGTCCAAAGGTATCCCTGCGTCACAGAATTGTAAAGCAAAGGCCGACAAGCGGAGTGATTACTGGCATGAACGGCATTATTTCCCCGGTAAACTGCGAAAAAAATTTACTCTCCCAGCTCGCGAATGTTTCGGCGTTTTACGCATATTTGCGCTACAAATCATTCATTATGAATTTTCCTGCTCAGCTTCGCTACACAAAAGACCACGAATGGATCAGCCTTGAGGGTAATATTGCAACTGTCGGCATCACCGAATTCGCGCAGGGTGAGCTGGGCGATATTGTGTTTGTGGAAGTGGAAACAATCGGCAAGCCTCTTGCCGCCGGCGATGTGTTTGGAACAGTTGAAGCGGTAAAAACGGTTTCCGATCTGTTTTTACCAGTTAGCGGAACCATTAATGAATTGAATCCGGACTTAACGAGCGCTCCCGAGTTGATCAATCAGGATCCCTACGGAAAAGGCTGGATGATCAAAATGACTGTCGACAACCCCGACGATGTGGCCGCACTGCTCGATGCAGCCGGTTATGAGTCGCTGGTGTCCTAAATGACCCGACGGGTATTGACTCTGCCGTTTCCGAAATTTCTGCCAACAAAATCCGGCAAGCATCGTTTTGCGTAGATTATAACGGCCGGCGGGAAACCGAAAGCCTTAACCAACTTTTTGACCAGCACAGCCAAACATAGTGAAACCGAACTGGTTGCCCTGCTACAGCAGCGTGATCAGCAATCCTTCAGTTATCTGTATGATAATTACTCGGGGGCTTTGCTGGGCGTGGTGAGTGCGGTGGTACCCGACATGGAGACGGCCCGCGACGTTTTGCAGGAAGTCTTTGTCAATATCTGGCGAAAAATCGACACCTACGATCCCTCTAAAGGAAGGCTATTTACCTGGATGATGAATGTGGCCAGAAACGCGGCGATCGACAAAATCCGATCTCGAGGATTTCAGGACAGCAGAAAAAACAATGCTTTACCAGAGTCGGGTGAGATATCGGGACCGGGGTTGGTATCAGGGAATGATGCTCGCGATGTGGGGCTGAAAAAAGTACTCGCTACTTTGAAAGAAGAACACCGGATTTTAATAGAACTGTCTTATTATCAGGGATATACCCATGAGGAAATAGCTAAATCGCTGTCAATTCCACTGGGAACCGTTAAAACCAGAATACGAACAGCATTAAGTCAATTAAGAACGATTGTAAAAAGATAAGTGAACGTACAGGAATACATATCGAGCGGGGTAGTTGAAAGCTACGTAATGGGCCTGGCTACTGATGCTGAGCGGCTGGAGTTCGAAAGAGCCTGCGCGCAGTATCCTGAAGTGAGGGCTGCAAGGGAGGCCTTTGAGCTGGCCCTGGAGCAGCAGGCTTTTGAAGCTGCCCAGCCGGTACCTGCTTCCTGGAAGGCTGAAATTAGCCGCGCTGTGCTGGAAGGTCCAACTACGGAAGTTCCGGTTGTGCCAATCAGCACTGCAAGATCAAACCCCTGGAAATGGGTAGCTGCAGCTTCCATTCTGTTACTGGCAGGCAGTATGATCTGGAACTTTTCGCTGCTCAACAAACAGAAAGAGACCAATGTGCAGTTGGCTGAAATGAAAGGCTGGATGGATACAGCCAATGCCCAGCTTAGTTCCATGGAAAAGATGAAAGAAGTGCTGATTGGAAATGAGAATCTGAAGATGGCTACTATGAAAGGGATGGACCCTGCACCGCAGGCATATGCCACCGTTTACTGGGACAGCCTGAGCAAAGATGTGTACCTGATGGTAAATAATTTACCCGCACCTGCCAGTGGCAAACAATATCAACTTTGGGCCATCCTGAATGGTCAGCCTGTCGACCTCGGAGTTATTCCCAACGACATCTTTGTGCAGAAGAAGAGCCTGCTCCTTACTATGAAAAATACACTGGGTGCACAAGCTTTTGCCATCACGCTCGAAAAAATGGGTGGCAATCCTACGCCGGAAGGACAGATGTACACACTGGGAAATCTGTAGTGCTGCAATCCGAAGTTTTCCTTTTTACGTAACTATTGATGCCTTTAGTTTAAACGATGGGTTACCAACGCCCAGGCTCTTGCTCACGCAGCATCAGTAACAATTTTTGGTTCTATAGTTGGTTAAGAAGGGGGCTCTTCGTGAGCCTCTTTCCGTTTTTCGGCATGCCAACTTTGGTGTTTTGCTGAATGGGTATTAGTATTGCCGCAAAAAAAGTTTTGCAAGAAAGATTCCGCTTCCTGATTCCCGCAATTCTCTGGTTCATTACCTGCTCCGTCCTTTTTACACTGCCGGGTTCAGCTTTTCCAAAGGAAAACTGGTTCGACCTGATCTGGTTCGATAAGTGGGTCCATATCGGCCTGATTAGCATTCTGGTATTTCTTGTCTGTTGGGGCGTCTATAGATTTAATAGCCGCCGGCTCTCGGACGAAACCATCCTTTGGGTAGTGGCGGTGGCATCGTTTTACGGTCTTCTGATGGAATTTGTCCAATTATATTTTGTTGCTAACCGGAGCTTCGATGGAGGTGATGTGGTGGCTGATACCGTGGGTGCAGTGGCAGCCGGGCTGTTCGTGCGATGGAAATGGGCAAAAAAATAGACCCCTGTAGAAACAGGGGTCGCAACCAAAACTAACTGCTTATGAGAAAATTGACTGCTTTTATACTTGAGTGTATGTAAGTCGTTATTTGTAATCTATAACGCAAATTTACTGCCATTAGTGCACTCATTGCTGTTAACGAAATTCTAAAAGCCTCATTAAGGTAAAATCACTCCATCCCGTCTCGTAAATGCCACAATATGTGGAGGTTTTTCCCCCGACATACGTTTTTTACATCGCGGCAGTACCAGCACCAAACCTGCGTTAAAAGAACTCTGCTAAGAATAATGCACAAACCGGACCAAAGTTTAGGGCTTTGGGAAGAAAAACCCTAATTATGTGCAAACCTGCCTGCCGGCAGGCAGGTGTGCACATTCGCCGAAGGCGCCTTATTTAACCAATTTCTCCGCGTTTTCAGCAAACTGCAAGGCATCGATCAATTCGTCGACCTCTCCGTTCATTACAGCAGGAAGATTGTAAAGGGTCATACCGATCCGGTGATCGGTTACGCGGCCCTGGGGATAATTGTATGTTCTGATTTTGGCGCTGCGGTCACCTGTGCTCACAAGGCTTTTCCGGTGTCTGGCTATTTCATCTTCCTGCTTGCGCACCTGCTCTTCGTAGAGTTTCGTACGAAGCATCTGCATGGCCTTTTCGCGGTTACCAAGTTGAGATCGTTCGGTTTGGCAAACCACCACAGTGCCGGTAGGGATATGCGTAAGCATTACCTTGGTCTCCACTTTGTTTACGTTCTGTCCGCCGGCGCCGCCACTTCGGGCAGTCTCCATTTTTACATCAGCCGGGTTCAGTTCAAAATCTACTTCTTCGGCTTCCGGCATTACAGCCACTGTTGCTGCCGATGTATGTACACGGCCCGATGCTTCCGTTTCAGGAACACGCTGCACGCGGTGCACCCCGCTCTCAAATTTTAATGTTCCGTACACGTCGTCGCCGCTCACTTCCAGCTGTACTTCTTTGTACCCGCCCACCGTTCCTTCGTTTTCACTTAACACGGCTGTTTTCCAACCGCGACGCTCGCAATAGCGGATATACATGCGCAAAAGGTCGCCAGCAAAAAGACTCGCTTCATCGCCACCCGTGCCTGCTCTGATTTCAAGAATCGCGTTTTTGTCGTCCTGAGGATCTTTGGGTATCAATAGCTGACGGATAAATGCCTCCTGTGCCTCTTTCTTTTCTTCCAGTTCTGGTAACTCGAGTTTGGCCAGCTCCCGAAGTTCTTCATCATCACCTGCCAGCGCCTCTTTATAAAACTGTAAATCCTCCAGCAGCTTACGGTACTGCTCGTACGCATTCACCACTTTTTCAAGACTGCGATACTCCTTGCTCGTTTCAGCAAATTTTCTATTGTTGCCCACAATTTCGGGGTTGGTCAGTGCCACCCCCAATTGGTCAAATCGGGCTTTTATCGCTTCCAGTCGGTCGAGCATACAGTTAAATTGAGGCCGGCAAAATTACGCTAAATGGCGCATACTGATCAACATACTCTTTTGCGCATCAGCGATTGTTTACCTGCTGGCCACTTACCCAAATGATTAGCAATTATCCATGTACTGACCCCGCGTGGCGGGAGTCAGTACATGGATAATTGCTAATTAGGGATAACTTTGAAGCAGAAAACTTCACTTACTTGTTTCGCAAAATTCAGGCATCCCAGCTTTTCGATGGCTTTCGGTTGCACCACGATTCACCTGTGCTGCTGCTCCGCAGCGACGACAGCGTAGAAGCAATATTGCCGGCTGCCGAAGCAGGCGAAGACATTGAAGTTGTAAAAGGTTTACTCTGTCCGGGCTTTGTAAACAGTCATTGCCATCTGGAACTCAGTCATCTTGTCGGTATCATTCCTCAGCATACCGGGCTGCCGCAATTTCTGCAGGCGGTTATTAAGTCGGCACCGGTCAGCCCCGAATTGCAACTGAGTGCCATGCAATTGGCCGATCAGCAAATGCTGGAAAATGGAATTGTTGCTGTTGGCGACATCTGCAATACTGCAGCCAGTCTGCCCGCGAAAAAACAAAGCAGGCTTCTCTATTATAATTTTATTGAAACAATGGGTCTGGCAGATTCCCGGGCCAGTCAGCGATTCGAGCTGGCCGAACATATCTTTCGAGACTTTGAATCTGTGGCCGGACGGTTTGCAGGTAACGCCATTGTTCCGCACGCCCCCTATTCCATTGGTGCTGCCATGGCGGGTCTGATTACCGGCTTTGCCGAAAACAAGCTGTTGAGTATTCATTCGCAGGAGTCGGCTGCCGAAGAACAGTTGTTTCGGGAGGGCGGCGGTCCATTCCTCGACTTTTACCAGGCCTTGGGGCTACCGGTCAGTCCCTGGTCAGGGCGTTTTTTGAGCGGCTTGCATGCTACTCTTTCTCAGATACCAGCTTCGCTGCCTATGATTTTGGTCCACAATGTGGAAACATCAAAGGCCGACCTGCAATTTGCCTTTCAACAAAAAGGCGCTAATCGCATTTACTGGTGTCTTTGCCCGGCTGCCAACCTGTATATCAGCAACAAATTGCCTGACGTGGAGCTGTTGCTGGCAAATGAAGCACAGTTAATAATCGGCACCGACAGCCTGGCTTCTAACCATGCGCTCGATGTATTGTCCGAAATAAGGCTCATCCGCCAGCATTTTCCCAAAATTCCGCTTGAAAAAATATTGCAGTGGGCTACTTCAAACGGCGCAAAAGCCTTGCAAATCGACGATCGAATAGGTAGCTTTGAAGCCGGCAAAAAGCCGGGCGTACTCTTGCTGAGCAAGACACTCGACCGGGTTACGCGAATTTGCTAACTATGAAAATGACAGGGGTCATACTGGTGCTGGTGGCTGCGGCCATTTCCTTTGCATTTAGCGGAGGAAGAAATAGCGAGTATGCCCGCCATTACGATCGCTCACTGCAAGAATTCAAAAAAGCGCAATTGAGTTTGCAGCAGTTGATCAATCAAACTGATCTGAGCGATTCAATGGCCCGCGAAAAGATTCGCCAATACATCCACAACAATCGCATAAAACTTAAGGCAATCGATTTCTGGCTTCGCTATTTTGACCCGGTTGCCTACCGAAAACTGAATGGGCCGCTGCCGGTAGAATGGGAAACGGAAGTGTTTGAAAAATTCGAGCCACCTTATAAGCGCACCGGCGCCGGCCTCACCCTTGCCGAGCAATGGCTCGATGAAGCCGACGCCGACCCGACCGCATTAAAAGCGTTGATCCGGGAATCGCTCGACAGCCTCGCCATTTTTGAGTCCGACTCGGTAAGTTCGCTTCTAAAGGAACCGAACCATTTTTATCTGGCCAACCGGATGTTCCTGCTCAACCTGGCAGGTATTTATACAACCGGCTACGAGTGCCCTGATACCAGCCGAATTATTCCCGAACTGCGTAGCATGCTGCTGGCGGTGAAAGATATTTACAGCGACTTTGCCAGTAGCTATCCTGAGCAGGCACTTTCCAACGAATACCTTCGCCGATACGACAGCATGTTGAAATTTGTGAATGAGGAGCCGGATGAATTCAGCCGGTTCAATCACTTCGAATTCATTCGCATGCAGGTGAATCCCCTCTTTCGACTCAATCAGAATTATATTTTTCTAAATCAAATTCATAGCGCCAATTACAACGACTACGCGCTTGATGCTTCCGCCAACAATATTTTTGATAAAAATCTATATCTTTCTCAAAACAGCAAGGGTGTTTTTTCTTTTGTAGACGACCCGGCTCTGCTTGATGAAATCAGCGAGACCGGGCGGCTGTTATTTTACGACCCGATTTTGTCAGGAAATAATAAACGAAGCTGTGCGTCCTGTCATAAGCCCACCGAATTTTTTACTGACAATAGCCGCCCCACTGCTTTTGAATTTGACCAGCAAAAATCGCTCGCCCGTAATGCGCCTTCACTGGTAAATGCTATTTACAACCACCTTTCGATGCACGATGGAAAACATATTTCGCTGCAGGGTCAGGCCAGGGAGGTTATTGGTAACCCGATTGAAATGAACGGAAATGAAGAGGAAATTGTCAGGAAAGTGATGAGTTGCAAAACCTATCGCGAAGCATTTAAAAAATTCCTGAAGCACACACCTGAAGAAAAGAAAGTGTCGCTCAGTCATATTGTATCGGCCATCACGTATTATTATTCCGGATTCAGCCAGTATTATTCTCCGTTCGATGATGCGATGCGCCAACATGAGGTGCTGGCGCCAGAAGCGATTAGGGGTTTCAATTTGTTCATGAGTAAGGCCATTTGTGCCACCTGCCATTTTGTGCCACAGTTCAACGGAGTGCGGCCTCCCTATATCGGGTCTGAATTTGAAGTGCTGGGTACACCGGCCGACACGTCTTATATGAAATTGAGCGAAGACCCGGGCCGGTACGGTTTTAATCCCGCCGTAGAAACCATGCGCGCCTTCCGCACCGGCACCGTGCGCAATGCAGAACATACGGCCCCATATATGCATAATGGCGTATTCAACAACCTTGATCAGCTGATAGAATTTTATGATGCGGGCGGGGGAATAGGCCATGGCTTGTCGGTGCCCAATCAAACCCTTCCATCCGATTCTCTGCATTTAAGTATTCAGGAAAAAAACGACCTGAAAGCTTTTATTCATTCACTGAACGAAAAAGTTATTTTTGAATCAGCGCCTACATCGCTGCCTTCTTCCTCGAACCGCGAGTTGAACGGCAGAAAAGTAGGCGGCGAATATTAGATCGTGAAAAAGAGCCTCACCATATTATCTCTGCTGGCAGCCTGCCTGCTATTGCAGCAATGTGTAACAGAAAAGAAAACTCAATACGATATCCCGAGCCATGTGACCAAAATAAACCGGCAGTTGCTGCTGGAGAAATGCGAAAAAGGTAAAGTATTGTACAAACTGCATTGCAGCGGCTGCCATGGCATTTTTACAAAAGGAAAAGATGGTGTACCCAATTTCACGAAAATACAGATCGATAACTACCACGCTGCTGCCCTGATCGGCCTTGATCCCAACAACCATGCGGCAGCAAAAAAAATGAGCCCGGAGCAGATTGATCAGGTGGTGACGTTTTTGAGGTTGCGGAAGATTGATTGAGGTGAAAGGTGAAACGTGAAACGTGAGACGTGAAAGGTGAAACGTGAAACGTGAGACGTGAAAGGTGAAACGTGAAACGTGAAAGGTGAAAGGTGAAAGGTGAAAGGAGAAAGGTGAGAGGTGAAACGTGAAAGGTGAAAGGTGAAAGGTGAGAGGTGAGACGTGAGACGTGAAACGTGAAACGGCGACTTAGAATGGCCTGTCTGCGTAAATCTGCGCAAAAATCTGCGTCATCTGCGGGAAAAGAAAACCATTTACTGTTCGCGTGCTTTTAAGTAGGGCAGCAGTTCTGTTCCCACAGATTTACGCAGATTTTTGCGCAGATTTACGCAGATGACCGCTTGTTATTTTAGTTGCACGTCTCACCTCACACCTTTCACCTCTCACCTCTCACCTTTCACCTCTCACTTTTCACCTCTAATCCAAGCTCTGATTCGACGCCGCGGCCTGCTTCAGCAACCGATCAAACTGATCAGGCGAAAGGTCGTTGTAGAAAAAGTAGATGGGATCAATTTTGTTACCGTTCTTATGCACTTCATAATGGCAATGAGGCCCGGTTGATTTTCCGGTGCTTCCCACATAGCCGATTACTTCTCCACGCTTCACTACCTGTCCCTGCCGCACTTTCACCTTGGCCATATGTCCGTAAAGCGTTTCGTAACCATAGCCATGCCGGATAACCACATGGTTGCCGAATCCATTGCCCCGGTTACCGGCAATCGATACGTTGCCATCGGCTGTTGCATAAATGGGAGTACCCTGCGGCGCCGTGAAATCGATGCCGGCGTGCATTTTGGTTGTTTTATAAATCGGATCCACGCGGTAGCCAAAACCAGAGGCAATACGTGTCAGATCTTTGTTGCTCACTGGCTGAATGGCGGGAGTATGCGCCAGTAGTTTCTCTTTGTTTTTGATCAGTGCGTCCAGTTCTGCATAAGAGTCGGTCTGTACTTTTATGCGGCTGGCCAACTGATCCATGGTTGTAACAATGGAATTGTACAGTTCATTGTTAGCCATCCCTTCCACGGTAGCGATTTCTCTCAGCTGTTCCATCTCTCGTGCGCGTGCGCTATCGGGAATAGGGTCGGCTTCAAAAATAGAACGGTAAACATTGTTGTCGCGCTTTTCCAGCTCATTCATTTGCTTTTCAAGACTGTTTACCTGGTCACGCACATCGCGGTAGCGGTCGCTCAGGCGCTCGTACTGTTGTTTCAATATTTTCTCCTTGGGAGAATCGATGAATTGGAAGGCGAGATAAGAGATGAGTGCTGCCGAAACCAGCGCGGCAGCGATAAAGCCAAACAGACGCAACAACTTGACCCGCAAAGGGGTCTCCAGTTTTTCATATCGCAGCGTATGGGTGTTGTAGTAGTACTTGACTTTTTTCATCAGGATCCATTTTACCCCGGTAGCCCGAAGTACAAATGCCAGTCTATTCGTTTACCTTTGCCGGCAATCCGAACAGGGATTCCGACAAATATAGGCTGTCTGCCCGCAAAAATCAACCCAATTATGGCCCGGCAGATGGCCCCATCAACATCCAGGCTGAAAATTTGAACACAATGACCTCCAGCGAGATCAGACAGGCTTTCCTCGATTTTTTTCGTGCTCGTGCTCATGAAATAGTTCCATCGGCACCCATCGTTATTAAGAACGATCCCACCCTTATGTTCACCAATGCCGGTATGAACCAGTTTAAGGACTATTTTCTCGGCAACCGCAAAGCGCCCAATCCGCGGGTGGCCGACACGCAAAAATGTTTACGCGTCAGCGGAAAGCACAATGACCTGGAAGAAGTGGGTGTAGATACCTACCACCATACCATGTTTGAAATGCTCGGCAACTGGAGCTTCGGCGATTATTTCAAAACGGAGGCTATTGCCTGGAGCTGGGAACTGCTGACCGATGTATACGGCATACCCAAAGACCGGCTGTATGTGACCGTTTTTGAGGGAGATCAAAAAGAGGGTTTGCCGGTTGATGAAGAAGCGGCCGGAGAATGGAAGAAATGGATAGCTCCCGATCGCATTCTGATGGGTAGCAAGAAAGACAATTTTTGGGAAATGGGCGATACCGGCCCATGCGGACCCTGCACTGAAATTCATGTGGACTGTCGGCCGGATGCGGAACGAGAGTTGGTAGATGGTAAAACCCTGGTGAACAACGACCACCCGCAGGTAATTGAAATATGGAACAACGTTTTTATTCAGTTTAACCGCCAAAAGGACGGCAGCCTGGTGCCCCTTCCTGCGCGCCATGTTGATACGGGCATGGGTTTCGAACGACTGGTAAGAGTATTGCAGGGCAAGCAGTCAAACTACGATACGGATGTTTTCACCGGCACCATAGCTGCTGTTGAAAAGATCACCAACCGGAAATATGATCTTAGCGATAGCAGGGAAGCGATTGCATTCAGGGTGCTCGCCGACCATATCCGCGCCATCAGCTTTACCATTGCCGACGGACAACTGCCTTCCAATACAGGAGCCGGCTATGTAATTAGGCGAATTCTGAGAAGAGCCGTTCGTTATTACTATTCCTATCTCGACTATAAGCAGCCATTGCTGTTTCAATTGTTGCCCGTAATCGCCGATCAGTTTGCTGCTGTTTTCCCGGAACTAAAAAGCCAGGAAGCGTTTGTAAGCCGGGTAATTCGTGAAGAAGAAGAAACTTTTCTACGCACCCTCGACAAAGGCCTTCGTCGCATTGACGATATTACCCGCCAGGCAAAAGCCAGCGGCATAATTAAAGGTGAGGATGCGTTTGAATTATATGATACTTACGGTTTTCCCATCGACCTGACAAGACTGATTGCAACCGAACAATCGCTGAAAGTGGATGAATCCGGATTTGAACAGCAAATGAACCTGCAGAAAGAGCGCTCACGCGCTGCCACTGCTGTTGACACCGAGGACTGGATAGATGTACACAAGACAGATAAAACACAGTTTGTTGGTTATAATGACCTTTTGGTAGAAACGGTAGTTGTTAAGTACCGGAAAGTTAAATCGAAAACAAAGGAACAGTTTCAGCTGGTGTTGGAAACAACACCATTTTATGCTGAAAGTGGGGGCCAGACCGGCGATACGGGAGTGTTGAATTTTGCCGGCGAAAAAATTGCCGTCACCGATACACGCAAGGAAAATGAATTGATCATTCATTTTACCGACAGTCTGCCGGCCGATATCCATTTGCCGGTAACCGCTGCGGTAGACTGGGAAAACAGGCTCAATACCACTTATAATCATACTGCTACCCATTTGCTGCACGCAGCCCTGCGCAAAGTGCTAGGTACGCATGTTGCCCAAAAAGGTTCGCTGGTATCGCCCGAGTTGCTGCGTTTCGACTTTTCCCATTTTTCAAAAGTTACCGACGAAGAATTGCGGCAGGTGGAAATGCTGGTGAATGATAAGATACGGCAGAACCTGCCAGTGGTTATTCGTGAAATGCCAAAAGAAGAGGCTATTAACCTGGGAGCCATGGCATTGTTTGGCGAAAAGTATGGCGATAAGGTTCGTGTGGTCATCATCGACCCTTCTTATTCCATTGAACTTTGTGGAGGTACGCACGTAGGCCACACAGGTACCATTGGGTTCTTTACCATTACCTCCGAATCGGCAGTAGCTGCCGGTGTAAGGCGCATAGAAGCTCTCACAGGTCCTGCCTCTATTCAGTTTGTGGGTGACCGGCTGGGCGAATTCAAACTGCTGTCGGAATTGCTGAAGGCCAAAGAGCCACTCAAGGCCATTGAAAAATTGCTGGAGGATAAAACCCGCCTTGAGAAAAAAATTGAGGGAATGCGTGCCCGCCAACTGGTTGGTATTCGCAACGAGCTGTTGCATAAGGACGAAATCATCAACGGAGTCACATTTATTTCCGACATAGTAGAAGTAGATGAGGCCGACTCACTGAAAAAATTATGCACCGATCTCCGCAGCAAACTGAAGGATTTTGTCGCAGTGCTGGCGGCCAACATCGATGGTAAACCTTTTGTAGCAATCGGTATTTCTGAAACGGTATGTCAGGCCCGTTCACTGGATGCCGGTAAACTGATAAAAGAACTGGTAGCTCCCCTGATAAAAGGTGGCGGTGGTGGACAAAAAACACTTGCAACTGCCGGCGGACAGGATGCATCGAATTTGATGCAGGTAATTGATGCGGTAAGAAAAAGACTGGGAGAAAATCAGTAAATGCGTCGACCTTCCTTGCGCTTGTGCGATGGCTTGTAATAATTTCTACTTTCGAAATAAACCATCAGCACAATCGCAATCACGATACAGCAAAGTATAATGCAGGCGATGGCTAGAATTTTCAACATGGGGCCGGGCAGTCGGTTTTGGTGGCGATGTCAAAAATGCTGATTTATTTGCACAAAACCGCTTATTCGCATAACGAAAAGCCCTTAGTAAAAATACGATACAGAACAGAGGAGACGAGTTGAGTGAATAGTCTAATAAATTAGTTATTAGATATTTACACTGATTTGCGCGTTTAATCTGGGCAACCACCCTGCTTTTGGCAACCCGCTTCTCCCCAACCACCCTACCTTATTGGCAAATTTCCCGGCCCTGCCGGGAAATTTGCTGTTTAACATTTCCGAAACACTTCGTATTTCTAATTTTCCCCTTATCTTTGATCTACGAAAAAAAACGTAGACATTCACAAAAAGTATAAGCTTTATGAAAAAACTCATCAAAAACATGTCATTCCTGGCGCTGGCTATAGCAATGGTTGCGCCGGTAATGCTGCCTGCTCAACAAGAGCGTAAGGAAAAAGAGAAAAAGGAAGCTGAGCAAATCATCATCACCCGCAAAGGTGGAGCAGACGAAAAGATTGTGGTGGAAATTGATGGCGACAAAGTGAAGGTGAACGGCAAAGAATACAAGAAAGGTGACGGCGATATCAGCATTTCACGTTCACGTATTAAAGATGTGTATGCATTTGGTGGCAACGATGGCGCCATGAGCTTCTGGAATCCTGAAGCAGGCCGTCTTCGTGCGCTTGCTTCCAATGCCGGCACTGATCGTGCCATGTTGGGCGTAACTACCGAAAAAGCCGAGAAAGGAGTATTGATTCAAAGTGTGACTGACGAAAGTGCGGCGGAAAAAATGGGCTTGAAAGAAGGCGATTTCATCTTAAAAATTGACGATACCAAAATTGAAACTCCGGATGATTTGTCAAAAGCGATTCAGTCCAAAAAGCCGGGCGACAAAGTGAAAGTGACTTATCTGCGCGACAAAAAAGAGTCGACGGGCACAGCCGAGCTGACCAACTGGAAAGGCGTAGGCGTATTCTCACTTTCACCTGGAATGGAAAGTTTCAAAATGGATCTGGGCGACCTGAACTTCGACCAGTTCATGGCACCTCGTATCAATGGTCAGGGTGCTCCAAGAGCTCGCGCATACAATTATAGTTTCGGCGGCGGCCCCAAACTGGGCCTGTCTATTCAGGATACAGAAGATGGCAAGGGTGTAAAAGTGTTGGAGGTAGACGAAGACGGTAATGGCGCAAAAGCTGGTATCAAAGAAGACGATATTATTACCGAAGTCGATGGCAAGGCTGTAAACAGTGCAGACGAAATTGCTAAGGTCGTTCGTGAAAGCCGGGAAAAAATTTCAGTGAAAATGAAACTGCTGCGTAATGGTAAAAATGAAACAGTGGAAGTGAAGATTCCCCGCAAGTTGAAGACGGCGGATCTTTAGAGGTGAAAGGTGAGAGGTGAGAGGTGAGAGGTGAAGGTGAATGAATATTTTTGACAGGGGTTGATGTTGCATCTGACAACAAGATGCAAGATCGACCCCTTCCACATTTAGTGCAATATCTGCTCGCAATCTGCGTAAATCTGTGGGAACAGAACTGTTGCTCTAGTCAGCAATATGCCGACGGTCCAGGGTTTTCAGTTCCCACAGATTTACGCAGATTTTTACACAGATTATCATCCCACCCCTCCCCACTCACCCCTCACCTCTCCCCTTTCACCTTTCACCTCTCCCCATTTTCCCATACCTTTGCAAAGTATGGGCATTGAATATGAATTAGTTATAGGTTTGGAGGTACATGCGCAGTTGCTCACTGCCAGCAAATTATTTTGCGGCGATAGTGTGGCTTATGGTGCTGAGCCTAACACGCAGGTAAGTCCTGTTACCCTTGCACATCCAGGTTCGCTGCCAGTGATGAATCGGCGAGCCATTGAAGCAGCCATACGAATGGGGCTGGCCTGTGAATGTGAGATAGAGCGTAATAACTATTTTGCCCGCAAGAATTATTTCTATCCCGACCTGCCCAAAGGATATCAGATTTCTCAGCATACTACTCCCATTTGCAAAAAAGGCCGGGTATTTATTCAGACCGCGGAAGGTTCGCGATATATTCAGCTCAACCGCATTCACATGGAAGAAGATGCCGGCAAAAGCGTACATGATATTGCTGACGACTACACCTGTATCGATTATAATCGCGCTGGAACGGGATTGATTGAAATAGTGACAGAACCCGACCTGCATAATGGTGAAGAAGTGGCTGCCTATTTGACCGAGCTTCGAAAAATGCTACGCTATTTGGATGTATGCGATGGTAATATGGAAGAAGGCAGCATGCGCTGTGATGTCAATATATCAGCTAGACCGAAAGGGACTGACCTGCTGGGTACCAAAGTGGAGATCAAGAATCTCAATTCCATTCGTCATGCCCGCCGCGCAGTGGAATCGGAGGGTGAGCGGTTGATTGGTTTGCTTCGTGCAGGAGAACAGGTGCAACAACAAACCCGGGGTTTTGATGTAGTATCGGGTCAAACCTTTGCCATTCGCGAAAAAGAAGACGCAGACGATTATCGCTATTTTCCCGATCCGGATTTACCTCCCTTTCATCTTGAAAAAGAATTCATCGACCAGATACAGGTTTCCCTGCCAGCACTGCCGCGGCAACGAATAGCTGTCTATACCGATCAATACCAGTTATCGGAGTATGATGCTACGGTACTTACCGAAGATCGTAGTGTAGCAGAATATTTTGAAGCGCTGCTTGCAGTGTCACCAACGCCCAAGGCAGCAGCCAACTGGATGCTCGGACCCGTTAAATCATGGTTAAATGAGCAGGCGGCAAATATGGAGAATTTCCCGATTTCTGCTGTAGTATTGGGCAAACTTATTTCGCTGGTCGATCGCGGCCTGCTGAGCTTCTCTACTGCTTCGGCGCAATTATTGCCTGCATTGCTGCGGCAACCTGAGGCAGAACCTGAAATGCTGGCTAAACAGATGAATTTGCTTCAGCAGTCAGACAAAAGCCAGCTGGAGCCGTTAATAGATGAAGTACTCAACAGTCTTGCTGATAAAGTGAAAGAATACCATAAAGGCAAAAAAGGCGTTTTAGCTTTGTTTGTTGGTGAGGTAATGAAACGCTCGAAGGGAAAAGCCGATCCGAAAGTTACCAATGCACTGCTACTGGAGAAATTGCGTCAATCTTAATCAATCGAAAAGTCACACATGAAAAATAGAATTTACTGGGCTGTAATTCCAGTTTTGCTGGCTGCCTGCAACGAACAGGCAAACTCAAGTAAAGAAGGAACCTTTCAGGTTTCTGGAACAGTATCACCATCCGTTGGTAAAAAGATTTACCTGGTGCGGGTGCCTGCTGCGCAGGAAAATGCGGGAGGCGATCAAACACCTGTTTTGGAAGATTCTGCCAGTCTCGACAAGAATGGTCGTTTTCAACTGGCCGGCAATCCGCGCGAAGCTGTTATATACAATCTGGTGATTGATCAGTCGATGTACCCGGTAGCTTCTCTCATTAACGACAACAACAGTGTAGCCATTGATATAAAATTAAAAAGCAATAGCACCGAATTTGCGGAAGACTATACAGTGAAAGGTTCGCCCGCAAGTGAACAGATGAAAAACTACATGAAGCAGATGAACAACGGCCTTATCCGTATTTACGGCATGAGCTTACAGGCCGATAGTTTATCGACTGTAGAAGGCGGTCAGCCAAAAGCTGATTCACTGGCGCAAGCCTTGCTGGCGGAAGGAGAAAACCTGCGCGAAAGCACGCTGAAATCTATCAGCGAATCCAACAACCCTGCACTTACCATTTTTGAATTGGGTTACTACCAGTATTTATCGCAAGGCACCGCCTACGGGCTTCCTCCTATTGAAGCCGATGAGCGCATAGCCATATTGAAGGCAAATGCGGAAAAATTCAAAGATCATCAGGCAGCTGCGTTGATCTACGCACAGACACAGAAAGAAATTCAGGACCTGCGGGAACGTTCATGGGTTGGTAAGGAAGCTCCTGATTTCAGCCTGCCCGGTGTGACTGGAAAAGAAATCAGCCTCGCCTCTTTTCGGGGCAAATATGTGCTGGTCGATTTTTGGGCCAGCTGGTGCCGTCCATGCCGCGATGAAAACCCGAATCTGGCTCGCGCGTATCAACAATTCAAAGGGCGCAACTTTACCATACTGGGTGTATCACTTGATCGTCCGGGACAAAAAGACAAGTGGACACAAGCCATACAGGCTGATGCATTAGCCTGGACACATGTCAGCGATCTGCAATACTGGAACAGCTCCGTTGTTCCGCTATATAAACTCAATGGCATTCCTTTTAACGTGTTGGTAGATCCCAACGGAAAGATCATTGCAGAAAATCTGCGTGGCCCCATGCTGGCCCGCAAGCTCAATGAGCTCCTTCCGCGTAGTTGATGCATACGCCAGGATTTAGCCCTAAAGAAAATGTGCTAATTGGTTATTTGGAGAATTTAGACTAGCTCAAATTCTCCAAATAACCAATTAGCACATTTGCAATTGTGAGGCAGGGTCAACTACCTTCTCATGTTCACCTGATAAACCAGGTTGAACCATCCAAGGCCGGTTACACCTGGCTGCATTTTCAGATCAAGTGTACCATTACACCAGCTAAACGTACCCGGGTTCCCCGCGCTGGCTCGTACCGAAACATCCAAACCTGCATACGCACTGTTGATGGTTCCTGCATCTCCAATACCAGATTGCTCATCGAGCGTTGCAATCAAATTGCTTGGATCTGTCCAGTCGAGAATAAATGTGATCGGGTTCCAGCCAAAATCGAAAATATTGGTGACTGTAATTGTACCGGTAGTTGCTGAGGTACTGGCAACACCTGAAACTGTGGTTGTGTAAGGACCATAGGCGCTGGTACCAAACAACTCATTAGTGTTGGCATATGTTCCCAGGAAATCGCTTAACACAATATCGCCTTCAAAACAGGGACCGCGTACAATCACTTTCACCGTATCCAGAAAATCGGATACCGATGTGTTAGTTGGATTGGTCAATGCAAGTGTAAGCGTATCGATTCGGCCGGTGGTATAAGCCGAATAGTTTGCCTGAATGGCAAAATTGCCAATCACCTCGCCTGCAGGCACGGTAACGGTATTGCCACCAACAATGTTGTACTGTGCACCTGAACTGGCGCCAGTGCTGGAGGTAATATTTACAGACACGGTGCGATCAGAAGACGACACGGTGGTAGCACCGATATTGATGGCAAAGGCGGGGGCGGGGTTCACTACCACATCGTACACCTGTGTTTCAGCACCCGTAAAATGCAGACCATCGGGCGGCGTGATCACGTCGTACGGTTCGTTTTTATCGCAACCCGTCATTACCGCCAGAGCTACCAGCAGGGCGCTCAACGATAAAGCTGATTGAATTCTTTTCATATCAAAAATTTTTGCTTAGTTGATGTTTGGAAGGGACGGGCCTTGCCCGCCCCCGTTATTTTAGTAACCTTCGTTTTGAACCATATTGGGGTTAGCCAACATGGCATTCTGCGGAATCGGGAACACAAAGCGATACGATCCGGCAGGCAGTGTTTGCCAGGCAGGACTGGCATCCGACGCATTACGCTGAACCGGCAGATTATTACGCTTCAGGTCAAAAAAGCGATGTCCTTCAAAACAAAGCTCCTTGAAACGCTCTTCCAGTACGGCATTGGCCAGTTCAGAAGCAGAAGCAAATGTTTCATTAACATAACCGGTAATGCGCTGAGCACGCAGCGCATTGAGGTCGGCAGCGCCCGCTGCAATATTGGGGCTGGCCTGACGCGCATATGCTTCGGCGCGGATCAGATACATTTCAGCAGTACGTATAGCTTTCAAATCAACCACCCGACCGCCACGGCTCGACACATAGTATTTGTTTACATAATGTCCGCCACCAGAGATGTCGCCAATATACGCAGCCCGCCTGATGTCGTTCGGACCATAAAGACTCACCAGTTTATCAGACGGGGAAATATAGGTGAGATTGCCATTGGTTGTCCATAAGCCACCCAGATTAGTACCAGTCAGGAAACGAATCCGAAACAGTGTTTCGGAAATGCCCTGCGGTATACTCGTATTCAAACTCTCGACGTCCGTCCAGATACCGGCGAATGTTGCACCGGTTACCAAAGGTTTCACATTAGAATTGATCACTTCGGTAGCGAATGTGATAGCCGAAGCATAGTCGCGTTTCCAGAGTGCTATCCTTGCCTGGTAAGCAGCAATATTTACCTTGTTCAACACCGTGTCACGGAAATTGGCGGGACTGCTGATAGTTGGCATCAACGCCTTAGCATCAGCCAGATCCTTTTCAATAGCGGCAACCGATTCAGCCATAGTACTTCTTCCTGTTTGTCCCAGGGGATTCGACTCCAGCACAATGGCAATACCCAGTTGCTCGGCCGGATCGTAGTTTTTGGCAAATGACTGAAGTACGCTGAAATGCGCAATGGCACGCATACCCAGGAGTTGGCCGCGCACTTCATCGCGACGAGCCTGCGACACATTGCCGGTTACTTCATAAACCCGAGGTAATATCCGATTAGCCAAATCGATCATCCCATAATATGGGCCGTAGCCTGCAGTTACGTCGCCACCGGTAGTTCCGTCGGAGCTGTACTGATAACGGAAAGTAAGGGCTCCCTGGCCGGCATTATCGGGTCCAATTTTGGCTTCGTCCGATACCAAAGCTGACTTATATATATCATTTACATAAGTACCATAACCACCAATCACTCCATTGAGACCCAGTTGTACGTGCTCCATGGTTTGAAAGGCATTACCCTCGCTGATCGACTCAGGGTCGTATTGTTCGAGCTGCTTCTTACAGCCACCCAGGAAAATGGCGCCGGCAAGAAGGTATATTAAGCTGTTCTTTTTCATAATCATTTCCTTTTTCATTTAGAAGGTTACACGCAAACCACCTGTGATGGCACGGGGGTTAGGAAATTCACTCAGGTTGATATTGGCAGGTCCGGCTTCAGGATCCATACCTCTCCACTTGGTCCAGATGAACAGGTTGTTGGCCTGTACATAAATGGAAGCGCGCGATACCACTTTCAACTTATTCAACAGGTTGTTGGAGAAGTTGTAAGAAAGCGTAACATCACGCAGACGGATGAATGAGGCGTCGTGGATCAACTTCGAAGAAAAGTTGGTACCATATACCGGGCTGGGTGTGTTCACAATATCGCCGGGCTTTTGCCAGAACTTCAAATCAGAAGATTGATTGTAACCACCTGCCAGGAAGCCCACCGGGTTTTCAACAAAATATTCGAGGTTATCGTATTTGTAAGCACCTTCCTGGAAGCTGAACAGAATGTACAACTCAAGGCCCTTATAGCTCATACGTGTACCGAAGCCACCTTTCCAGGGAGCTTCCCAGGTACCCCAATTGGTGGTGGCATTGCTGGCGTTGTACACGGTAGTAACCTTACCATCAAGGTCATAATACAGTGGCTGACCGGTGGCGGCATCCACACCCGCAAAGCCTACTTCGTAGTGAGAGCCAAGGGGCAGACCTTCCTGCAGATAAGAAGTACCACTCTCATAAGGTTGCTCACCACCCAGGCTAACCAGTTTATTTCTGTTATACGATCCTTGTGCAAACAGAGTCCACACAAAGTCGCGTTTGCGAATCACTTCCGCATTTACGTTCCACTCAAAACCGGTGTTCTGCAATTCACCCGCATTCACATCAATGGCGGCGCCACCTGTGTTCTCCACACTAAGCGTACGGTTTACATACAGATCCTTTGTGCGGTTGTCGTACCAGTTGAAATCACCATATATACGACGGTTGGCCAATTCATAGTCCAAACCAACGTTAAATACCCAGGTTGATTCCCAAAGTGCCTCAGGGTTGCCCACATAGCTCACGCCCTGTGTTGGCAAACCAGAGTAGGAACCAGTACCATAAGTAGCCTGATAGAGGTAGAAGCTGGGGAAGTTGTTGTGGTTACCCGATCCACCATAGCTGGCACGCAAACGCAATGAGTTTACGAAGCCCAGGTTACGCATGAAATTCTCTTTCGTGATGTCCCAAATAGCACCTACTGAATAGAAATCCTGCCAGCGGGTCTTCGAGGGAAGTTTAGAAGAACCATCGTTCCGGTAAGAACCAGTCAAAGTATACTTACCATCGAAGGTATAGCGCAACATCGCCAAACCAGAAGCAATGGCAGCGTTGGCCTTATCGCCACCAGCGGTGATGTAGAGCTGGTTGCCGGCATTACCGGGCTGAATAGCACCAGGTGTATTCGGTGTGCGGGGATCGATACCAAAACCAGTCAGGTTAAATCCTTTCAGATTTTCCTGAATGTATTCACCAACCAGGTTCAACTCAACATCATGGCGATCGGCAAATGTGTTGCGATAGGTAATAATCGGGCGCACGTTCAGGATCAGGCTGCGGCTGAGACCTTCAGACTGGCTACCTGCCAGTGCAGTAATACTTGAAGTAGCTGCGGGCGTGCGTAGGAAAGCCAGGCGGCTGGCATAGGCAGTGTTCTGCGTTTCGCGGAAGTCAACACCAGCTGTAACACCCGCACTAATATTACGGGTGAATTTATAATCCATGGTCATACCCATGGTTACTTTGATCTGATCGTTATAGTTCTCGTCAAAACGAGTCAGATCCAGTTGGTTGGTGGCCACAAATTTTGCACCCACACCGGTATTGTAATCAACACCATTCGGCTTGTAAGGCAGATGGTAGGGAACAGCAATATTGGTAACCAGGAAGGGGTTAGCCGTACTGTTGGTTGTAGTGCTTTGCTGGAAATTACGCTTGGTATAACCCACAATGCTCGATACAGCTAGTGTGAATTTGTCATCAGCATAATCAATATTATTTCTCAGCGTAGCACGCTGCATATCAGTACGTGCAGTTGTGCCTTCTTCATTATACAGTCCGAGACTTGTAAAAATGCGTGTTTTGCCAGAACCTCCGGAAAGGCTGATCTGATGGTTGCTGAAACTACCCTGGCGGAAAATATAGTCCGCCCAGTTGGTGTTGATCTGGCGCATTGAATCCAGAATAGCATCGGCCTGAGCCTGAGCTGTAGGACTCAAAGTGGCGTAACGGGGGTTGTTGCGCGAGTAGAACCAACCCGGAATAGCAGTAGAGCCGTTTATGCCCAGCACGCGACCATAATCTTCCTGTGCCTGCAGCAACTCAGTTGTATTCATGGGACGGAAGGCAAACTCGGGTCTTCCCTTAATACCCATCTGACCGTCGTAAGTAACCTGCATTTTGCCGGCGCGGCCACGTTTGGTGGTCACTACAATTACACCGGCCGAACCACGTGAACCATAAAGGGCTGTAGTAGCCGCATCGCGCAAGATGTCGATCGACGCAAAATCGTTCGGGTTCAAAGATTGGAACACGCCTGCTTCTACCGGGATACCATCTACTATATACAATGGTGTACTACCACCCGATACAGAGCTGGTACCGCGAATAATCACGTTGGTAGCGCTACCAGGCTGGCCGGAACCAGTAAGGGCCAACACACCTGGCGCACGGCCCTGAAACAACTGGTCGAAAGAACCAACAGGACGGTTTTCAATTTCTTTTTCAGCAATCTTACTGGCTGCCCCCGCAAACTGCGATTTCTTAACGCGTGTGATACCGGTTACGATCACCTCGTCCAAATCACGCGCACCGGTAGTTGCCAGCGTTACATTGTACACGCTTCCACTTCCGATGTTAATGGTTTGTGTGGCAAATCCGAGTGAGCTAAGTTCAATTTGTTTTGCCGTGGAAGGAACGGTGAGGGAAAAACTTCCATCGGCCTTGGTAACTGTGCCAGTGGGTGTTCCTTTCACTACCACCGACACATTGGGAATGGGATTCCCTTTGTCGTCCGTAACCGTACCGGTCACGGTTTTCTGAGCCAACAACACTCCTGTAAATAACAGCAGTGCTGTTAGCGTCGCTAACAGTTTTCTCATGTGCATCTAGGTTTTAGTATATTGTTTAAGTCCAGTTTCCGGAACCGCAAACAAACGATCATCTATTGAACCGACCTGTCCACGGGTTCAGAATCCTTAAAGTTAAGGTCGAAAACAACATGAACGACAGTTTGTTCACCCCCGATCTATCAAATAGGACAAAAAACTTAATACGATTGCTGCTCCACAACTGTCTGTTTTTCGGCATTTTTACCGTCTAAACTGATTAATAACGCGGGCAATAGCACCAGATTGGTTCCTGTGGCAGTGATCAACGTAAGCGAAGTAAGCCAACCCAGGGCCTGTGTACCGCCAAAACCGCTGAAACTGAATATGATAAAGCCTGCGATAAGCACCAGCGAAGTATAAATGATACTGATGCCTGTACTGTGGATGGTTTCAATCACCGTTTTCTTTTTATTGAAGCCATGTAAGGGTAATTCCTGTTTGTAATTTACCAGAAAACGAATAGTAATATCAATGGCTATTCCCAACGCCACACTGAAAACCAAAACAGTTGAAGGCTTCAACGGCACACCCACCCAGCCCATCACTCCCGCGGTTATCAACAAAGGGATCAAATTAGGAATCAAAGAACATAACAGGATCCTCAACGATCGAAACAGGTAAAGCATACAGGCTGCAATCAGCAGAAAAGCCCAGAAAATACTTTCCTTCAGACCATTGATGATAAAGGAACTGCCTTCCAGAAAGGTGATGCTGGTGCCCGTCATTTGCACCTGATACTTGCTGGTATCAAATAACTGATCAGTACGTTGCCTGATTGTATCGAGCAATTCTGGTAAACGGTTGCTTCCCACATCAGCCATGCTTATGCTGATCCGCGCTTCCTGACGCGCGCTATCCATAAAAGAAGACACCAGTTTCGAAAATGAATTACCTGAACCCGAATCGCTTCCCTTGAACTTCAGATATTGTACCATGCCCGGTAGATCGAACTGGCTGGGCATACTGTAGTTCGCCGAATCACCTTCGAAAAAAGCCTGCTTGGCAAACTTCAGTCCTTCTACAATGCTGAGCGGGCGTGCCATTTCGGGCCGTTGCGATATTTCATACGACAAAGTGTCTATCCGCTTTAATCCCTCCAGATCTCGTATGATGCCGGCCTTGCTATTCGTTCTCACCAAAATTTCCAGCGGCATTACTCCCTTAAAATTCTGCTCAAAAAACTTCAGGTCGGTATAAATCCGATCTGTCTTCGGCAAATCATCAACAATATATCCCACACTTTTCAATCGGAAAATGCCTGCAACAGACACTACCAGCAGCAGCGCAGTAACAACATAAATCAGGCGACGATGATTGAGCGACCAGCGCTCCAAACGTGCCAGCCAGCGATTCAGGCGGGGATTGACCAGGTAGCGGGTGTGGCGCAGCTTTGGTGCAGGCAACCAGCTGAGTGTGATCGGTATCACCATCAACGAAATCACAAACAACACCATGATATTGATGCCCGCCACTACTCCAAATTCCTGAAGTATCTCACTACGCGTAAGTGCAAATACAGCAAAGCCAATAGCTGCTGCCAGATTACAAAAAAGCGTTACAATTCCCATCCGGCCCACCATCGTAACAAGCGCATCATGCCGGTTGCCACAAGCATTAAATGAAGTATGGTATTTGTTCAGGAAATAAATACAATTTGGAACACCAATCACCACGATCAATGGTGGAATCAGCGCCGTTAGCAAAGTAATTTTATATCCCAGTAACACCATGGTTCCCATGGTAAAAATGACTCCAAGAATTACTACCCCCAACGAAAGCAGGGTAGATGTAACTGACCGGAAGAAAATTAATAATATTAGCGCCGACAACAACACGCTGCCCAGCAAAAACCATTTCATCTCGTCGGCAATTCGCGTCGACAATTCGGTGCGAATCAGTGGCAGACCACTCAGGTAAACCTGCTGACCGGAACCAGATTCGAACGCCGCCACCGAGGCACGAATTCCTTTCACCACCTCATTCCGCTTCTTCGAATTCATCAACTGCTTGTCCACACTCACACCCATCATCCATGCATTGGTTTCGGGGTTGTACAACAGACCTTTATAAAAAGGGAGACTTAGAAAAACGGGCCGGAGACTATCCAACTCCGCCTGTGTTACTGCACGCGCCGGAAAAATATTGACGGCGTTTAGTTTTTCGGTGGCCGAATCTTTTAGCAGATTAACGGCCGAAGGCAGGGCGATCACATCGGTTACTCCGTAACCTTTTTTTAGTTCCCGGTACAGATTGGAATAAGCATTAAAAAGCTTTTCGTTAAAAATCTGGTCCGTTTGTATGCCTACCACCAGCAAATTACCATCCTGCCCATATTTTTCGCGA
This sequence comes from Chitinophagaceae bacterium, assembly GCA_046297935.1. Classification (GTDB taxonomy): domain Bacteria; phylum Bacteroidota; class Bacteroidia; order Chitinophagales; family Chitinophagaceae; genus CAYMZZ01. Next base: position 119,620 of record JBKBHA010000005.1, on the reverse strand, counting down.
AACGACTGATAAGCCAGATTGGCCGGATGGTTGGACGGTATGGCCTTACTGAATTCATAGCTCAACTCTATTTTTGAAGCCTGCCAGGTCATGAAAGCTGAAGCAAGCAATACCAATAGCATCAAAACGACCCGGTAACGAAGAATCTGCTGTCCTAGAATACGCCACATATAAGAACCAGTGCCGGGAGAAGGCACTTATTTTAATCTGATTTTAATCTGAATCTTGTAAATGGAGGCGACGCAAAGAAACAGAAAAATAAGGAATCGGCTGGCATGAAACTCAATTCCTACTTTTGACAGGTGCGGCGATTACTTCTTTTTGCTCAATCGATCATTTTCTGTGGCCTGCTGGCGGCACAGAACCCACTGCCGCCTATTGGCCAATGGCGTGAGCATCTCCCCTACCGGTCGGTTTGTGATCTGGCCTCATTTGAAAACACGCTTCTGGCTGCCACCCCTTATAGTTTTTTTAGTTATGAGTACAATGATCAGGCCATAGAAAGGTATAGCCGCGTAAACGGACTTTCGGCAACGGGGGTCAACCTGCTTCACCCGCTCAACAATAGTCGTCAATGGTTGGTGGTATATCAAAATAATCAGCTCGACCTATTGTCGGAATCAAACATACGTACGGTATATGATATCGTAAACAGCAACCAGATTCCAGATGGCGGCATCTATTCGGTATTGGAAAATGGAGATCGGGTCTATTTGTGTACACAAATTGGCATCCTTGTTCTGGATGCCGGGCGTGCCGAAATACGCGAAACCTGGCGCATCGGCAATAATGGTTCCGACACACCGGTGTATGCTCTTGTACGCCTGGGCGATTCGCTGTTTGCCGCAACAGGAGAAGGGCTGAAATCTGCCTTCGTAAACGAACCAAACCTGGCCGATTTTGCGCGCTGGCAACAAAGCGATCCTTCGAGCGGACTGCCTGCCGGAGAGGTGGAATGGATCGAATTGCTCAACAATCAGTTGTTGCTGCAGCAGAGTCAACAATTTCTAATTCGTTCCGGTCAGCAATGGCTGCCGTTCTATAGTTCTGCATTGGCAGTGAATAGTGCCTCCGTGTGGGACAATCAACTTTTTCTCTGCTTACAATCGGGCACTCAAAGCTTTTTGCGTCGACTGTCGTCGAGCGGGTCGCCATTGCCCGACGTGCAGCCTCCTGGTAGCCGCCAGCATCTGAAAGATGCTTTGCAATGGCGGAATCAGATTTGGCTGGCCGATTCGCTCAATGGAGTGTGGCAGTACGATGGAAGCAGTTTCGAGCTGATTGTTCCCTCTTCACCCGCAGCTCCTGCACTGGGCAAAATGCGATGTTTCGGCACTACATTGCTGGCAGCGGGAGCTGCAAGCAGCTATCCCGATAACTGGTTTAAGTTTACGCCTTCAGGCTGGGAAAGCTACAGCACGGCCGACGATGGCCTCACCGCGGGCTTTTCGAATATCAGGGACCTCGCCCTCGACCCTATTAGTAACCGCGTGTGGGTTGCCAGCGATGGTGGCGGTCTGATCCGTTGGGAAGCAGACGGCCCTGCCCAGGTTTATCAACAGAATCTGCTTGATCCGGGAAACCGATTGTCGGCATTGGCCCTTGACCCGGAGCGGCGGCTATGGATGGCACAACCAGGCTCCGCCACTCCGCTCCTGATGCTTGATGCTGCCGGCAACAACTTCCGCTTTACGCCTCCGTTCGCTTTTAATGCAGCCAATATTTCAGACATGATTATCGATTCACGCGGCTGGTTGTGGTTATGCGCCGGACAATCTGGTTTACTGGTTTATGATCCGGGTGCCGACCGAAGCGGAAGCCAGGATGATCGTTGGCGGCAAATACTGTTCAATCCGGGCAATGGTAACCTGCCAGGGCAGCAGGTTCTGTCGGTGCTTGCCGACCGCCAGGGCATTGTCTGGGTGGGTACCAACGATGGAGTAGCCATTCTGGAATGTGCTGATGCTGTTTTCGACAATTCAGCCTGTGAGGCGATCAGGCCCGTGGTTCAAACAGGAAATTTTGCCGGCTTTCTGTTTGCCAACGAAACAGTAAGCTCTATCGTGGCCGATGGAGCCAATCGTAAATGGGTTGGCACAGGCACTGCCGCCTGGCAGGTATCTGCCGCGGGCGATTCGGTGTTAGTTTCCTGGAACAATAGCAACAGCCCTTTACCCCAGCAGGGAGCAAATTCCATAGCCATTATACCTTCCAGTGGTGAAATATTCTTTTCCGGAGCGGGTGGTATTGTCAGCTGGCGAGGAACAGCTACTGAAGCGGCAGAAGAAGCAGGATCCATTGAAATATTCCCTAACCCTGTACCACCGGGCTATACAGGCAGGATTGGTATTCGGGGCCTTGTTGAAAACAGCATTGTATCCATTACCGAATTAAATGGCCGACTCGTCAGCCGTATTCGTTCTCTGGGCGGCCAGGCTGTTTGGGACGGGAGGGATCTGGCCGGGCGAAAATTGTCGAGTGGAGTGTACCTGGTACTGGCAGCTGATGAGGGGCAAAAAGAAAAAGCGGTAGGAAAAATTATCTTTATCCAGCGTTGATTAATGTGACCGAAAAACTTCACCATACCCACGGCATCGTACTCCGAAGTGTTCGCTATGGCGAAACCAGTCTGATCGTCACCATGCTGACCGAATTGTTCGGATTACAGAGCTATTTGATAAATGGTATCCGAAGCAGTAGTCGAAAGTCGGCAGGACAGGCGAGCCTCTTTCAACCCACGGCCCTCCTGGATCTGGTGGCTTACCACAACGAAATGCGGCAGCTTCAACGTCTGCGTGAATACCGTTGGGCTTTTTTGTACAATCGGGTTTTGACCGATGTACACCGTCATGCCATTGCCTCTTATATGATCGAATTGCTCGGTAAGTGTGTAAAACAGCCTGAGAGCAATGCCGACCTCTATCATTTTGTAGAAGACAGCTTTATTCATCTTGATCAGGCCAGCGACACTGTGGCTGCCAATTTCCCACTTTTTTTCAGCCTGCACTTACCTGTTTTCTTTGGCTTCCGTTTTTACGATAATTATTCGGAGCGGGAAGCTTTTCTCGATCTGCAGGAAGGTCATTTTAGTGCAACTCCACCATTTCACGCACACTACCTCGATGAAAAACTATCGGCCATTACGGCCCAGTTATTGCGTGTTCAACAACCAGCTGAGTTAGAAGATATCCGGCTGAATCACCTGCTGAGGCGTCAACTGCTGCAGGCCTTTCAAAGCTACTATGCCTGGCAGGTACCTGAATTTGGTACGCTCAAAACACTGGCCGTACTACGGGAGATTCTTTAATGTCGGGAGGCGTGCTCATTGCGCACCCATTTCGTGAATAACTTGTTGATTCAATTTTGTTTAGCGGCAAAATGAACAAAAACAGGCCAATTATCTTTGTAAAGCATGCGGAAAGCACTGACGCAGATATCATTTGATTTTGGAGCAGCAACTGAGTCATCGGTTCACCAGGACCAGTCGGCCCCGGAGCTACTGATCACCGGCGCCGAACCGATTGAGGAAACAGCGTCCCCTGCGCTTGAAACAGCAACCAAGGAAACGGAAGTAGCTGTACTCAACAAGGCCGCCAGTTCCCGCAAACCCGGGTCTACGCGTGGCCGCCGCTCACTTCGCGATAATGCCATTAAAGCTGATCTGGTGGATGTGCCAGCCGATGAAGAGCTTTTCAAGAAAGCCTATTACCCCATTGGAGAAGTGGCTCGTATGTTTGGCGAAAATCAATCGCTGATCCGCTACTGGGAATCGGAATTTGACATTCTGAAACCCCGCAAGAACAAAAAGGGTGACCGCTATTTTCGACCTGTAGATATTAAAAACCTGGTATTAATTCACGATTTACTTCGCCGTAGAAAATTTACCATTGAGGGGGCACGTGAATACCTTCGCCAAAACAAAAAGGCGGAAGAAAAATTCGCTCTCATTCAGTCGCTTGAGAAAATGAAAGCGTTTTTCCTGGAGCTGAAGGCCCAACTCTGACATATTTACGTTTAAGGTGGTTTGCTTGCAACCCGCAGACATAATTTACCCTCTTGGTAAATTGTACCAGCCGGACCAACCCGGCAACCACTGCTAAACACTATAACATGCGCATTCTTGTTTTCTGCCTGCTATTACTGGTTGCTGACACCAGCCGGGCCCAACAGTTTGAGATCGTGCCCGATGCCGAAGGTGCTATCGTGGTAAAAGGAATCATCAACATCGACTGGCTCTTGAAGCACCCCGAACTGGGTAAAGAGTATCAGGGTCGCCCTCCGGGTTATACGCCCGACTCAAAGGCTCTTCAGTTGCTTCGCGAAAAGGGCGACTCCCTGCAATTTGTGATTTTTTTGGGCACCTGGTGCGGAGACTCCCGCTTTGTTGTTCCCCGACTGTTCCACCTCTTTGATGCCGCCGGCTACCCAAAGGAAAAATTAACGCTGATTGCATGCGACCGCAATAAAAAGACCCTCGGTAATCTGCAGGATGCATTTAACGTAAAACATGTTCCCACGGTGATTGTGATGAAGAACGGAAAAGAAATTGCCCGCGTGGTTGAGTATGGAAGCACCGGACTGGTAGATAAGGAACTGGCCGAACAGATTTTGGCCCGGCCTTAAGCGCCGCTACCTGATATAATACGCACATCCGTGCTCGCGCCTGAAAGCTGAATGCCGGTTTCTTCCAGTAATCGGAGTACAGCAAAATTGACTTCTTCCTTGATGCTGTTGAACTCAGCCATGGTAATAGGACCAGTGAAATAATCCACCAGTACCTGGTATCCCTGTGCAGTTATATCGTTCAACAACACGGTTTGCGATTCAATTTCCGGTCGTTGCAATATTTGACGCAAGCCTGCAATCAACAGCTCCAGTTGTTCCCGATTGCTATCAAGTCCCGGCTCCAGTCTAAGCTCTGCTTTACGTTGCGTTCGTTGGCTTAGATTGTCGAGAATGCTATCGACCATTTGTTTATTGGGAACGGTGATATATGTTTTCTGATCGGTACGTATCCGGGTGCTGCGCAATCCGATGCGTTCAACGGTTCCGGTAAACGTATGCACTTTCACCACGTCCCCCATTGTAAAGGGTTTGTCGAAGAATATAATGAAAGAGGCAATCAGGTTTTCGAGACTTTCTCGCAGTGCCAGGGCAATGGCGGCACCCACGATACTCAGGCCGGTAAGCAGGTTGCTGATCTGAAAACCAAAGGCGAACTTCAGAATCATTAGTAACCCGATGATGCTGAATAATACCTTAAAAAAGTCTTTGAAAAAAACGATCAGCTGATTATCTGTAGTGTCATGTGTTCGATCGGCGCGTATATGAAGGATCATCGCTATAAAATCGATCATTCGCAGTAGCAGGCGGATAAAAGCGATGATCAATACGATGGTGGCCGAAATATGTATGAATTCCTTCAGAGTGATTCGGTATATATCCACATCCAATACCGCTGGAAAATTCAACTTATGAAGGGTAATGATGGCCACCAGTATCACCAAAAAGCTACCCAAAGGTCGAATGACGAGGGTGGTAAAGGATTTTTGGTCCACATCCTTCCAGATAGAACGAACTACCTGAAATATCAATCTGGCTACCAACTCCGCAAAATAGCGCCGCACCAACAACACAAAAACAATCACCGCCAGCGTAATGCCATACATTCTGATGGTATTGTCGAGCCAGATCTCGTCGAGAAATTCATTCATGAAGAAAACTATTGCGCTGCAAAAATATCGAATCTGCCACTTAGCGAAGGGTGTAAATTTCTATACTGTCGTTTTTTAACGCATAAATGCGAGTGGGGCTGAAATGAATCAACCGACTATCTCGAAGTTGTTCAGGCATCAGCCAATCGTCGACCCGAAAACTGCGGGTATTATACCGGTACATTTTGCCGTCGCGGGTTCCGAAAATATACTGCCCCACCACTTGCAGATTATGCCAGCCCGAAATGAGAATCTTGTTTTTTAAAGTGCCAAAATAGTCGAACACATACAGGGCCTTTGTACTGTCGTACAAATACACGTACTGATCCTGATCAAAAATGAGCTGTGGCGTTGGAGCCTGCTCAAACAGCTGTCTGAAATCAGGAGTCTCCAGAATCACTTTACCGTCTTCGTCGATTTTTTTCAGGTTATTGTTCACTTCATCGTATAGCCATACCTTGTTATCATACGACTGACTAATTGCTCTAACCTGAAAGATATTCTGCTTGCGAAGATCAATACTGTTTCGCATGTTCAAAAAACGATCAAGCATAGCGATGCTCGTAAAATCGCGGTAGTATAGCAATACCTTCATCGGGTTCGAGACATCGATCAGCGACACCTGACCAAAACGCTTTACGTCGTTGAAGATGGCAATTGAATCGCCGCTGGGTGATAGTTTTTTCAACTGATTGGCAGCGCTAAGCAGGTAGAGATTGTCGAGATTATCAACGGCAAAGCTGGCAAATGCTCCGGCAATACTTCGCTCAAAACGAAAGCTGCTATCGTTTTGAGCGTTGGCAACTGTAACTGATGCCACTAAAAGGAGTATTGCCAACAACTTCTTCATTCATTGCGATTAATCAGATGATCCTGCCCGGTGTACGATTTCAACAGCAGTATGCCATTTTCCATTTCAGCGTACGTATTATAACGAATCCAGTCACCCAGATTGATATACCGGCTGCCATTTTCCAATAAATAATCAATTGGCAAATGGCGATGCCCGAAAATATAATAATCGGCAGGATTCTTTTGTATCTGCTCCCGACAGTAAATGAGCAACCATTCCTTGTCCGCACCCAGAAATTTTTCTTCAGTTGAACCGGTTTGTGCCCGACTGCGGCGGCTCATATAGTTGGCAATACCCATGCCAACCACGGGTGGCAAAATGCCGAATAACCATTGACAGGCCGGGTTGCGAAATACCTTTTTTAACCGTTTGTAACCATGATCGCCCGGACCCAAACCATCGCCATGTCCAACCAGGAGCTTCCGTCCCTGACGCTCAAATTCTTTGGGTTCAAAGTAAACCGGAATATTTAGTTCTTTCTGAAAATAGTCCTTCATCCACATGTCGTGGTTGCCCACAAAGAAATGCATACGTATACCGGCATCGGTCATGGAAGCGAGTTTGCCGAGCAGCCGTACATAGCCCTTGGGCACAACCTGGCGGTATTCGTACCAAAAATCAAAGAGATCTCCCACCAGAAACACTTCTTCAGCGTCCTGCTCAATTGCTGTGAGAAAGCTGACGATTCTTCGTTCCCGCTCCAGGCTGGCTTCATGATTAGGCGCACCCAGGTGAAAATCGGAGAGGAAGTATATTTTACGGGGTTGCCGGTCTGCCATTGGTTTGACTTGAATTGATTGCGGTAAGGCCTCTTGTTGATGGTTTGGTATTACCCCAGGAATTTACTGAATCAGGGTTGCTGCCGCAATTTCTCCTGCAGGTACTGTACCATGTCGCCTGAAGCAACAAGGGGCTTTCCGCTTACATCGCCATTATACCAATACACCCAGGCCTCGGTGGCTCCCTGAGGCGTAAATACCATTGTTCGCTCGCGGCGGTACAGCGGTTGTTCTCCTTCTTCTACCAGCACGCCTTCGTAGTCGTCGAGCTGACCAATTACATATTCAAACTGATCGCCCTCCCGCGCCTCATACAACTCGCCCACAATAAATTGATCAGTGCCAGCAGGAATAGCAGCCGGATACTCACCCAGATCGTATAACAATCCTGGTACACGACCTTCGGCCAAAAAAGTAAAGTAACGGCTGATGTACTCGTAAGCGGGACTTTTGAAACCGCTTCTCAGCGATCCATATACAAATATGCGGTGCAGGGAGGAATTAGTCATGCTATAAAATTACGAACTGCGCTGTACAATCCGGCTCAGACCTCTACCAGAAATACATACACTTCTTTGGGACCATGTACCCCAACCACCAGCGTTTTTTCAATATCTGCGGTGCGGCTCGGGCCGGTAGCAAAAGTGATCAACGAGGGAAGCTGATTGCCATACCGCTCGCGCAATCCCTGAAGCGAATCGCGCAGGTCGGGTACCAGCTGATTCGAAAATGCAATGCAAATATGGATGGGAGCATACACGCTGCTATTGCGACCGCTTTTCTGCGCAGCGCTCATTACAATGGAGCCCGTACGTGCTACCAGGTACTCGCAGCCGGTAATGGATACATCGCAATTAGCCAGATCTTCTTTCACCTGGCGTTCGCCAAGATCCACTCCGGTACGCTTCAACAGTTCATCTTCGAGGCAAAACACTTTTTGCCAGTCCATTTTCCGAATAAGGCTATTCAGTTGAAATGCCAGCTCCTGCTGATTGATACAGTAAACAAAACGGCCCTGCAACTTGCTGAACTGCTCCGCAAACTCTACTGCCGGCTCATCGCTTAAAGGCGCAAAAACAGACTGATTACCCTCGCTTTGCGGAAAGGGTTGTGAAGTGGGATGGCTTAGCGCCTGCCTGATCTTCTTCAGAATGTTTTCTTTTGACGGCGAAGGATTCAAGGTTTGTCAGTTTTTAATTCGTATGCAGTAGCCTTTCTGCATCAAGGCAGGGATTTGTTCGTCACATCGCTATCGTAAGGAGGCACTCCCGCTGAAATTTCGCCTGCATCGGGTTGGTTCAGCTTGGCTTCCTCATCGCTCAACGGCTTCTTGTCTTCAAAGGGCCGCTTGCCAATCAGTGTTTCCACGTCGCTTTGGAACAAGACTTCTTTTTCAAGCAATGCTTCGGCCAGTTTGGCTACCTGCTCTTTTTTCTCGGTCAGCAAGGATTTGGTGCGCACATATGCCTGATCGATCAACAGGCGAACCTCCTCATCTATCAGTTTCGACGTTTCTTCCGAGTAAGGCTTGGTAAATGTGTTTTCCTGCTGCGGATCGTAATAGCTCACGTTACCCACTTTCGGATTCATTCCATATACCGTTACCATGGCGTATGCAATTCGGGTAATTTGCTGCAGATCATTTTGAGCTCCCGTCGATATTTTTCCAAAGAAAATATCCTCGCTGGCCCGACCGCCCAGGGTCATACAAATCTGATCTCGCAACTGATCGGTGTTATATAAATACTGTTCTTTAGGAGTATACTGCGCGTAACCCAGTGCAGCTGTACCGCGGGGTACAATTGTTACTTTCAGCAACGGATAGGCATGTTCCAGGTACCATCCGCAAATGGCATGGCCTGCTTCGTGATAGGCAATGATCCGTTTTTCTTCGGGCGAAATGATCTTGTTCTTTTTCTCCAAACCTCCAATAACCCGATCTACAGCATCCTGGAAGTCCTGCATATCTACCGCTTCTTTACCCTTACGAGCAGCTATCAGAGCCGCTTCATTGCATACGTTGGCAATATCTGCGCCCGCAAAGCCCGGAGTTTGTTCGGCCAACTTATGAATATCGAGTGTTTCCGATACTTTGATCGGCTTCAGGTGCACTTTGAAGATCGCTTCACGACCCTTTACATCGGGTTTGTCGATGGTGATCTGGCGGTCGAAACGACCAGGGCGCAGCAACGCGGTGTCAAGTACATCGGGACGGTTGGTAGCCGCCAATACAATAATACCTGTATCTGTACCGAAACCATCCATTTCCACCAGCAACTGGTTCAATGTGCTTTCGCGTTCGTCGTTACTCATCATCACATTCTTACCACGTGCACGGCCGATGGCATCAATTTCATCAATGAAAATAATACAGGGTGCTTTTTCGCGGGCCTGTTTGAACAAATCGCGCACACGGCTGGCACCTACACCCACAAACATTTCCACAAAATCAGATCCACTCAGGCTGAAAAAAGGCACCTGTGCCTCTCCAGCCATGGCTTTAGCCAACAAGGTTTTACCGGTACCGGGAGGGCCCACCAGCAACGCCCCTTTGGGAATTTTTCCACCCAGTGCCGTATATTTTTTTGGACTCTTCAGGAAGTCCACAATTTCCATTACTTCCACTTTGGCTTCATCAAGCCCGGCTACATCAGCAAATGTGATATTCACGCGGGTGCCTTTGTCGAAAAGCGTTGCTTTTGATTTACCAATATTGAATATACCACCAGGACCGGACCCGCCACCTGCGCCGCCACCCATTTTCCGCATCAGCAATATCCAAAGCGCAACAAAAAGCAATACCGGCACCAGGAAAGAAAGAACCTTACTAAAGAAATCGCTCTCATTTCGGGCGAAATAGGGAACACGTCTGGTCAGTTCCGGATGCTCACGGTAGAAATCATCCATTCTGCGCTGAAACGCTTCTTCGCTGGTGATATTAAAAAAGAAATGAGGTCCTTTTTCGGAAACAGATCCTGTGATGCTGCTGCCTCCTTCTTCTTTCAACAATTGTTGTATTTCCGGATTCTTGAGGCTGTCGGCAACTATGGTGACCTTTACTTTATTCCGGTTACTCACCACATCATACTCTTTCACGTCGCCATTCAAAATCAGTTGTTCAAACTGATTCGAGTTGATCTCAGTTGAACTCGTTGAAAAGGGGCTGAAGAGAGAGAAGCCGATAAGCACAGCAAAAATGATGGCGTAGATCCAATATATACTGAACCGTGGGCCTTTCCGTTGGGGTTGCCCGGGTTCATCGCCGCCAGGCTTGCCTCCAAATCGGGGTGGCTGATTTCTATCGCTTTTATTATAGGATGGTTCTTGTGACATACTAATTCGCAGGTGCGAGCCTTTTTTAATTTTTAATTTATACTTTTTACTTCTTCTGCATCACTCCACATTTCTTCCAGCTTGTAGAACTCCCGGTTCTCCGTCAGCATCACGTGTACTACTACATTCACATAATCGATCAAAACCCATTGCAATGCCTGATAGCCCTCATGATGATAGGGCTTTTCGTCACAGTCCTTACGAACCTTGTCTTCCACGTTTTCGGCAATAGCCCTGATCTGTGGCTGGTTTCCTGCTTCGCAGATAATGAAAAAATCAGCTACAGCTTCGGGAATCTTGCGCAGGTCGAGACACACGATCTTCTCTCCCTTCTTTTCCTGTATCGCCGCAATGATGGATTTGATGATTTTCGAACGTAAGGTTAAACGGGTCGCACTCTTCTTTTTCCGGGTTGCCAAAGATGCCAATTGTTCCAAATATGAAATATTTTGTTATAATGAGGACGGAGCCTGGAATAATCCTATTCCGGTCCGGTTGTTTAAATTGACTTTAATTTGCTCAAAAATAGCAATTAATTGCCAGAACCATCTCCACATAAACCCCTTGGAGAGCCTTTTGTTGAGCTGGATTCAGTTGACAGTACCAACAATTATGCCCTTGCACAGCTTCATGCAGGATTGGCATCGCATGGAGCCGCTTTTTTTGCCTGGGAGCAGTTTGCCGGCAAAGGCCAGCGAGGAAAAACCTGGCTATCGGAGAAAGGTAACAACCTAATTCTCAGTGTGGTCATCGACCCCTCGCCTCTCTTACTGCCGCAGCAATTTCGTCTCAGCGTCTGTCTTTCTATAGGAGTGGTTGAATGGTTCGCCCAGTATGCCGGCGACGCCACACGTATAAAATGGCCCAACGACCTCTACTGGCACGACAGAAAGGCAGGGGGGATGCTGATAGAATCGATTGTAGGTGCACAAAGTAGCTGGAAATGGGCGGTGGCCGGTATTGGCATCAATATTAATCAGGTACAATTTAACCCTTCTTTAAAAAATCCGGTATCACTTCGTCAGATCACCGGGCGGCAGTTCGAAGCCAATCAACTGGCCCGTGAACTTTGCCAGTCGATCTCAAAACTTTGGTACGAACTGCGAGACGATGGATGGCCGGCCTTGTTGAATCGCTATAATAATCTGCTGTACCGCCGGGGTGAGAAAACCAGCTTTCGGAGTGGCAACCGCAAATTTGAAGCGGTGGTAACAGGCGTCGACGAAAATGGCAGGCTCCTGCTGCAGGGCGAACTGGAGACCGCCCACGAATTCGGTTCGCTTGAATGGGTTCTGTAAAGCTTTGGCCGCTACAGGCAACCATTATCCCGAAAAAACCGATTCACATTTAAATCATTTGTATTGCTGACCGCGGGGGAACTGGAAGCACATATCAGGGGTTGTGTCCTCAATAGTCGGGAAAGCCAGAAAATTATATATGGCTCTTTCTATGGTTATGCTATGTCCATTTGCCAGCGCTATTGCAACAATGAAAGTGATGCTCTTGAAATTCTGAACGATGGCTTTCTAAAAGTATTTGTGGAAATATATAGCTTCAGGCCGGCCTATACCGACACCATCAGCTCATTCAAAGGCTGGCTTAGAAAGATTATGGTGTACACAGCCATCGATCATTACCGCAAGTTTCATAAACACGATGCTAATGCCGAACTGCACGAATCATACCTGCTGATCCCGCAAACGGGCGAAACACCCATAGATAAAATGAGTTACGATGAACTGAGACAGGCAATGCGGCTGCTCAGCCCGGGCTATCGCACCGTGTTTAACCTTTTTGTGGTAGAAGGATTCAGTCACGACGAAATTGCCGCCGAGTTGGGTATTTCGGCAGGAACCTCTAAATCGAACCTGGCAAAAGCACGCAAACAACTGCAGAAAATTTTGTTTAACCAACAAACCAGCGAAAAGAAAAATGTGGTCTGAGGAATGGGACGATAAAATCCGGGAGGCCGCTGCGCAAGCAGAGGCAACAGCAAATGCCGAACAGGGCTGGCAGCAAATGGAGCCCCTGCTCGAAAAGCATTTGCCTGTTGACCGACGCCGTAAACGCTTCTTTCTGCTGCTCTTCCTTTTGATCAGTGCAGGATTCGCGGTGTATCTCAACAGCCGGCCCATTCAAAAGAACGGACCTAATCGGCAGCTATCCGTTATCACGCCCGCTGCGAAAAAGAAAGACCCGTCGTTGAATAAAAATGCTACCAACAACATTTCCCTCGAGAAAAAGCAGAGCGACAATGGCAGCCTTGCCGGCGTAGAGCCGAACCAGCCGCTCACAGCCGCACCAGTGTTGAGCAGAAATCAGGAAATTCGAGAACAGGTAGAACTGCCTTTAAAAAAACTGAGCAAATCGGATGGCAGCGCCCGCCGTTCAACCTCTCGGGCGGTGCCGACAAATCAGGCAGGCATCAGCAAAGAAAAAGAAACTAATCCCGTACTGCCATATATACCCGACAGTATTGCTGCAAACAACACCGGTAGTCAGCCACCTGCCGGTGCCGAGCATTCATTGACCGCGGTGCTGCCAGTTTTTTCCGATTCTATTCATGGCATCCCGCCAGTAACGCAGCAGCATGTCGATACCCCAACCCCCGAAAACTCTTCGAGCGAAAAAAACCCCAGGTGGGCCCTGTCACTGGCTGCGGGTGCCGATATCAGCGCCACACAGCCCGATAACCCCGGACAGTGGCGGCCCGCCATGGGAGTTTTGCTCCAGTACCGCATTACACCCAAATTCTGGATTCGTACCGGCTTTCTGGCTACACGCAAAGTGTACGATGCGGGACCAGATGATTACAAACCGCCCAAAATTTTCTGGAACTATGTGTCGGAGTTGAAGCATGTGGAAGCCAATTGTCTCGTATACGAAATACCCATGTGGCTGCAGTACAGGTTTGGCCAAAATGGAACATCACCGTGGTCAATCTCCGCAGGGTTCTCTTCCATTTTAATGAAAAAAGAGGATTACGATTACGAGGTACGCGACCTGGGCGGTCAGGAACGGTACCTGTCCAGAAGCTATAACAACTACTCCAATCATCTTTTTTCCACTCTGCATTTGTCGGCCGGCTACAGGCTTTCTCTTGCAGGAAAATGGAGCCTGGGTGCGGAGCCATACATCAAACTTCCACTCAGCGGCATCGGCTACGGAAACGTAAAACTGTATAGCGCAGGAATCATGTTGTCGGCTACAATAATAAAATAAATTTACTGTGCCTGCCAACCGGCAGGCACAGTAAATTTATCCGTTGGTCGAATTCCCCAAGGCAACGCAATTTCCCTTTTTGTCGATTAGATAAAAAACACATCTTCATGAGACCAACTCACATTTGCCTGCTCCTGCTGGGAGCATGCGCAGGCATCGTATTTTCCTGTAGCAAGGGAGGCGACGATGGGCCTTCCGACCCCTGCAGTAATATTACTGTTGTTGTATCCGGCAACAGTACCAATCCCTCTACATCAGGTGGAACGAACGGAAGTATTACGGCCAGTGCCAGCGGTGGTACCGGCTTTACTTACAGCCTCAATGGTGGCAGTTTTCAATCTTCAGGCAATTTTAGCAACCTGGCTGCTGGCACCTACACGGTTACTGCCCGCAACAGCGAGGGATGTACGGGCACCAGGCAGTTTACGCTTACAAATCCAAGCCCAACCTGTACCGGCGTTACAATTACCGTAACTGCCAACGCCACCGCTGCAACACCCTGTGCTACTCCGGCCGCCGGCAGCATCAGTGCTTCGGCCAGCGGTAGCACCGGCTTCACATTCAGTATCGATGGTGCCAGCTTCCAGGCTTCAGGCAACTTCAGCAACCTGGCTCCAGGAAACTATACCGTTACTGCAAAAGACGCCAATGGATGTACCGGTTCAGCAAATGTAACAGTAGGCAGCGCCCCTGCAGGGCCACTGTTCACCGCCGTGCGCACATTGATGGACAATAACTGTGTTAGCTGCCACAACAACAGCATACAGAATGGCGGTATGAACTGGGCAGTTGATTGCAATATTGTTTTAAACAAAGACCGTGTTAAGGCCCGTGCTGTAGACAACAACCCCAGCAGTATGCCGCCTACAGGTGCACTTTCTCAAACAGATAAAGACAAAATAACAGCCTGGATCAATGCGGGCGGCCGATATACCGATTAAAATAAGCGGGGGCAACTACCGGTTGCCCCGCTTCAATATAAAATCGCGCGAAATGGTGAAACCCCAGCGAAATTGACCCTTTCCCCAGGAACTGGTTGTGCGGGGCAAAAATCTGTTCTCCAGAATTTCTGTGGCATTAGTAAAGTTGAGATGAAACACATGGCCCGCGGTCAGCAATTCGATACCAACACCAAGTGGATCATAAAAGCGTACTCCCTGTGCACGGAAAAAATCGCGACTACCCGAACTGCGAAAACTGTGGTAGTAATCAACGATCAGACTAAATTTTCCCATTACAGGCAATCGCATTCCTGCACCCAGTGCAAACAGTGAGTTATCATCGCCAGGCACTACATAGTTGTGATGAACAAATGAAGGCTGTAATTGAAAACTGAACTTGCCGAAGCGCCTGGCCAACATAACCTGTACAAACTGGCTCCAACGATCACCAAAGCCATCGAAAGAATTTTCCTGGCCAGGATTGGCCCCTTCGCGCATGGCGGATACAACTGTATTCGCATAAAATGTCAATGAAACCGGTTGACTATTGTCGGAATTTTGTTGCAGCATACGATACTTCAAGCCCATTTCGTATAGCTGTTGCAAACCGCCGGCACCCTTGGCACGGGCGGCAACCAAGTTGACCTTTTTGCTCAGGCCATATTGAAATCCAATGCGTATATCGCTGGCATTGTCGAGTCCAAAAAATTGTCGGATGCCGCCGTTGTCACCCGCCAGATCGCCAAAGTTGTGAGTCACCCGAAACTCAAGCGTGCCGGCAGGTATCAGCTCAACCGTGCTGGCATTGATCAGCCGGGGACTCGAAAAAACCCATACAGGATCCGGGACCTTTGTCGCCAAGCCACTACTGTCTTGCGCGAAAGAAGAAATGTAAACGCCTGCAAAAAAGGAAAACAATAATAAACGCATAACCGTTGGTTTTTTGTATCCAAACGGCATACAAAAACCAACGGTTGCCTGCTATACAATAGTTGTACAGCCTGTTTTCAACGAGTCGTGACTTAATTCAGTTTACTACGCTTAATCACCCTGGCATCCCCTGTAGCATACACCCGAACGGTAACCTGCTCGCGTTCATTTTGCATTAGAAACATATAGCTTGTTTCACCGTTCATCGAAAGCTCCTCAGCCTGACGCATGGTATAGCCTTCATAATTGCGTGTGAGTTGAAGGTTTACCAAAATCGGAAGTCGGCTGCGGGTCATGCTACGTACCACGGCCTTCAGTTCGCCGGCCTCATCAACATAAGCCAGCAAGGCTTCGTTCTGATACACAAGACGAACAGTGTACAACTCTTCGTTTTCAATTTTTCTGGTAGTTGAAAACTCAGCCCCCGGAAATTTCTCGCGCAAAGAGCGCATAATGGTTTGTTCTACCGGGTCAGGCAACCGGCTCGCCTCTGTTTGGCTGAAAATTGCCAATGATAACATCATCAAAAGAATAATACGTTTCATAAAAATCGTTTAAGGTTTAATGGAATGATTGCTGGCGCAAACATAGAGCAGGTGCATTCGCTTTTCAATCACCAAACTGGGTAATTCGATCCCCGAATCCGGTATACCCTGTTTGTAGTATCGTGAATAGATGCACGCATGCCATTCGCTATACCAAAACTTCATTTATATTTATTATTGAAACCTCTTGAAAACAGATCACTCCGAATATATTGCCTATGACACTGCTCCGCTCACGCCTGGTACGATACGTCATTCGAAAATTGCGGCTTCCGAATGACGAAGAAAATATTCAAACATCCATTAGTAATATTCGTGAATCGGCTACCACCACCAACGCTAACCGGTGGGTGTTGGTCTGCGCCATATTCATTGCCTCACTTGGATTAAATACCAATTCCACCGCGGTCATCATCGGAGCCATGTTAATTTCCCCACTCATGGGACCCATCATGGGCTTCGGGCTGGGCCTTGGTATCAACGACATTGGCCTGATTCGAAGTTCAGCACGCAGCTTTGGCATTATGGTTGCCACCAGCCTTGCTACCTCCACCATGTTTTTCCTGATCAGCCCCATGAAAGACGCTGGCTCCGAATTGTTGGGCCGCACTTCCCCCACGCTGTACGATGTGCTAATAGCATTTATAGGTGGGGTTGCCGGCATTATCGCCGGTGCCAGCCGGTTGCGCAAGAGTAATGTTATTCCGGGCGTTGCTATTGCCACTGCATTAATGCCGCCCCTATGTACCATGGGCTATGGGTTGGCAAGCCTTCAGTGGAGCTATTTTTTTGGCGCCTTCTATCTGTTCATGATCAATGCCGTCTTCATTGCCATAGCCACCTACCTCATCGTAAGTATTCTTGATTATCCCAATGTAAACCGACTCGAATCGGGTGGCAAAAGACGTATTTATTGGATCGTTTCATTAATTATAGTACTGATGATTGCTCCAAGCATTTACCTGACCTATCATATCGTACGCAAATACATCCAAAAACAAAATGCTGAAGCGTTCATATCAAAAGAAGTTCAGGACCCCAAACATATCGTGGTAAACAGCAGTTTCGTATACCGCAACCGTGGATCACGCCTTGAATTAATCCTGTTAGGCAATATCATAGATAGCACTGAAAAACAGTCGCTCGAGCATGCCATGAAAACCCGGTACGGATTGAGCAATTGCGAACTGATTCTGCACCAGGGTCCCGACAGCCGCGAAGCAGCACGCGATGTATTCAACGCGGTGAGTGATGATCTGTCGAACCAGAAGCTGTCGATCAAAAATCTCTACCTCCGCATGGATAGTATGCAGCAAATTATAGCCCGGCATGCAGCCTCCGATTCTCTGCCCAAATCAATTGCAAGGGAATGGCGGCAACAGGACAGCCTGCTTACACAGTTGTCGGTAGAGCCGCGCTATTATTTCAATCCCGGCAGCAACCAATCCGATACCAGCTGGCAGGTCACTGCCATCTATCCCCCGGGAAAACCCAATGCCAGGCCAGTAGCGCAATGGAGAGAATGGTTGCAAAGGCGTTTGGGTGGTAAGGTTGAATTGAGCATTCAATACCCGTAACGTTGCCTCAAGTAGCCAATCATTTGTGGACCGCGCTGTACCACGCGTTGCAAATGTTCATCTCCCTCAAGAGCTGCCAGCATCAACCATACCGCGACTGTGGTAGCGCCCCATTTTTGTTCCACGCGGCCGCGCGACAGATTTTTGCGAATGGCTGTCCGCTCTGCTACATCAGGATCCTGCGTCAACTTTTTCATATAGCTATCAAATACTTCACCCAGATCGCGAAGTACAGCCCGCGTATGATTCGGCAACCGATTGTCTATAGGATGCCAGGCAGGCTTCAGGGATCGATACATGCCGATTCCTTCGTACCAGCATTCCCAGACAATACTATCCTGAAAACTAACAGGTGTCCACTGATTCTTTTGCATCCAGGATTTTTGAAGCAGATGAGTGTACTCATGCGAAAAAATACGGCCCGCACGCTCCCTGTTCCCGTTGGCATTCGCATTTCCATATTCACGTGAGAATGCAGTAAGATCAAAACAAATAGTATCTGAACCGTAGGTGAACCCGTCGTCGTTACCTAAAAACCCGAGCAGGAGATAAATGGAATCCGGCACTCCGACATCAGTGAAAAGGCGATTGAGCGAATCGCGCCAACTATTCCATTTCTGCGCTTCGGCCTGAATCAGGTTCAACCATTGAAGTTCCTCTAAATTTAAAGGCCGCGTTTGCGTCGCCATCGAATCGCGAGTGCTGGATGGCACGCGGGACGCAATAGCACCTTGCCAGCTGGCCGATTGTCGCTGACCTTCTATACCCAACGTCAGCTGAATAGTTGGCTGGCAACAGGCAGTTTCGTTGATTGTCGCAACGAAAAGTACAACACTGAAAATTGCAGGAAGAACCCGCCTTGATCGAGTAGAGTGATTAGCCGATGTATTTAATTTAATCACACAATCCGTTGATGTATGGCCTTAGCCACTACTTCTGTCAGAGATGCCACGTGCAGTTTCTCATATATTTTTTTCACATGCGAACGCACGGTTTCGTAGCTGATATGCAATTCGGCACTGATCATTTTGTAGCTAAGTCCATTCACCAGGCAACTCAATACTTCTTTTTCGCGTACAGTTAGCTGGTAGTCGGGTGCCGCTTCGGGGCGTATTACCTTCGAAAAAGCCTGCATTTTGTTCAACAGCTTTCTGGCAATAGACGGACTCATGGGGGAGCCGCCAAACTGCAATTCATGAATCGCCTCTACCAACCGGGTATTCAGGTAATTTTTAAGGATATAGCCTGAGGCACCCGCGCATATGGAGTCAAACACCCGATCATCATCTTCAAATACTGTTTGCATCAGTATCTGAATTTGTGGAAATGCGGATTTTATCAATGAAACGGCTTCAATGCCCGACATACCAGGCATCTCAATATCCATCAACACGATGTCGGGTCGGCAACTGCGTACATCATCTACACAATCGAGCACATGGCTAAAGCGGCCAACCACTTCAAACTGCGGCTCCGTTTCCAGCAAAAGACTGATGCTTTCGCGGATATTTTTATTGTCATCAAAAATGGCGATTCGCGTACTCATGATCGTGTTTGTGTAAATGTGTTGAATTAATTTTTATGATCCCATCCCCGAAACCGGTGAGTAACTAGCCAAATTCAAGGATCAGTTCGGTACCACGCCCTGGCTGGCTTAGCAACTCAAGGCGTCCCCTTATCTCCTTTGCACGCATTCGCATATTAGCCAGTCCATTGCCGGCAAGATTGTTGCCCGGTACAGCATGTTGATCAAAACCGCGGCCATCGTCACGCACTGTCAAGCGAAGCCTATGTTGCTTACGCTCAACTGTCACCCAGATATTTTTACAATCTGCATATTTCAGTGCATTGTTGATCGCCTCTTTAAAAATGAGATAGAAATTTTTTCGCGGCGTCATCTCCAGCACCTGTTGCCGAACCGACTCCTGCACAAAAAAATGAAAGTTGATTCCCTGAACTGCCAGCAACGGCCTGGCAAAGGATTCCATTCTTTGCAGAATGGTGTTCATATTATCGTTGCGGGGGTTAATGGCCCACACGATGTCATTCATTTCTGATATCATTTCGCCGGAAGTGGCACTGATCTTTTCCAGCGTTTGATCAAGCTGCTCCTGCTTTTGTTGTTTATGGTAAATACGGGCCACCTGGCTGTAAACCGATATGCTGCTAAGTGTTGAGCCCATATTGTCGTGCAGGTCCTGCGCAATCTTGTTTCGAATAGCCTGCCGCTTCAATAATTCAGCCACGCGATAACGGTACGCTACAAATATCAACAAGCTGGCAAACAAGGTGCAGATAACATAAAACCATGTTTCTTTCCAGAATGGTGGTACTATGCGAATACGCAACTGCGTTATCTGATCACTCCAGCCACCCGCGCCCGTACTGGCCCTCACCTTAAACACATAGTCGCCACCGGTCAGGTTGGTGAAAAGCGCCTGGGTGGCCGTGCCTGCCGCAACCCAATCCTCATGCAGCCCCACCAGCATGTATTGATACTGCACCGGCAATGATGTTTGGAAGTAAGGGGCGGCGAAATGCAACGTGAAAAAGTTTTGTCGTTCTGTGAGCACAATTTCATCCTGACTCAGCAACTGCGAATGCGACTGATTGAAAATACTGATATCAGTCAGTTGAACTCTGGGTGGCTGCTGCCGAAGTTTGATCTGTGTGGGATCAAACTGAATGTAGTAACCGGATCCAGCCACATACATGGCGCCTTTCTGGTCCTGATAAATATATCCACGCACGCCTCCCGAACGCTCCAGATCGGGTAGTTCAGCATATTGGAAACTGCCACGTATGGGGTCAAACAATTGAAGATGACCGCTGCTAACCACCCAAATTCTCCCCATCCGGTCTATCGATAAACCTTCTGTAATATTGTTGGTTGATGAAAAACGGCTAAATGTCCGTTTGCGCAGATCGAAATGATTTAGCCCTCCACCATAAGTGCTCACCCAAAGATTACCCGCCGGATCCTCGGCCAAATCGAATACATGATTATTGCTGATTGTATTGGGAACGCTGGGATCATTTATATACTGAATTTTCCCTCTTGTATTCTTCTTCACTAAAGCCAGCCCATCTTTTGCCTGTGCCATCCACAACTGACCATTGCGGGTACGCAGTAGTTTTCTGATCAGGTTGTCTCTGATCTCAAATCGATCGAGAATGGCCGACACCGAATCCATCCGCGAAACCCAGCGCTGTTCCTGCCAGTCGTACCATGCCAAAAAATGACCATAGGGAGCCACCAGCAACACGGGCCGGCCACAGATGCTATCGTCGGCCATCGACACAACACGCGATTCAATCAGCCGCGACATCACTGCATCCGATTCCGTATTTGGTAGTAGCGACAGACTTCTATTCTTTTCATTGAACCTGAATACGGAATAGTCGGTGCCAAGGTATAACTGACCATCTGATGCTGAATGGAATTTTGTAACAGCCAGCCTGCGTCCCCTGTATTCGAGGGCATGGTGCTGATAGCTGCCGTTGGCCTGCCTTACGATCAAACCAACAGAAGTACCAATCCAAAGCGTACCATCTTCCCTTTTCCAGAAGTCGAATATTTCGGGTCCAGTCCCATCTGTCCAATATTCACGAGGCAGAAACTCCTGTTGAAAGGGAAGCAGATTGGGGCGATATAAACTAATGCCGTTGCTGGTACCAATCCACATCAGTCCCTGCCGGTCGGTATATATGCAATTGATGGTATTACTTCCTATAGTACCATCGCGGGCCGGATCGTGTCGATAATTGTAGAAAAAATTGCGCGCAGGGTCAAACAGATACAGACCCGATTTTTTCCCACCCACCCAGATATAGCCGTTGCGGTCTTCACCAATAGCACGGGCTTCATCCAGTCCAAATACACCCGGACGATTGGGTTGCCATTCAAATTTCTGTTCCTGTTCCGCGCCGGACTGTTGCAGATAGAGGGCTTTATCCCAGGACCCAAACCATATATTCTGTTTGCTGTCGCGAAACAAATTGGTGACCACCATATGTGGTAGCGCTGCGTACAAATTATTGTATCGCTGATCTGTCCGCGATTCTAGTGTTTGTGGGTTGATCTTGATAATGCTTCCGCCTTCACGACCGGCCCAAAGGATATGGTTGTCGTCAAAACAAAGATCATAGATCGTGCCCCTGGTTTGCGGATGAACCGACGTGAATAGTTCCTTTTCCGGATCAAACCGAATTACAGAGGCGCCACCGGTTGCCAGCCAGATATATCCGTCGGCATCGGCTTCAATGGCATGAATGATATTGACTGGTATACTCGCTGCATTTCCCGGCTGGTGGCGGTACTGACGAAACTGCCGGTTACCTGGCGCAGCTGCATCATAGCGGGTAAGCCCCCCATCGGCAGTGGATATCCAGATAACGCCGGTTGAATCTTCCAACAGATCCGTGATTGTATTGCCAGACAAACCCGTGGTATCGCCGGCTACATGTTTGAAAACTTGAAAGTGAGTTCCGTCGAATCGGTTGAGGCCATCGTCGGTACCTATCCACATAAAACCACGCCGATCCTGCAGAAAGCAGTTCACTTTATTGTTACTCAGCCCGTTTGCCTGGCTGATGCGGTCAAAATAAAGTACAGGGGCCTGTGCTGCGGCGCGAAATAAAGTCGGCAGCAAAAGGAGCAATACTGTCAGGCCTTTCACAATACGCAACATCGCCGCAAGGTAATTGCACTGGCCTCACTTGCTACAGTAATTGAGCAAATGGCTGCTTTCGTTGAGTAAAAAATGAAGAAATAGGTTCCCGGTGTCCGATTCTTACAATGCTTTCAGCACCTCTGCGGCATGCTGCTTATTTTTCGGGCGCAAAAATATCTTCTGAATATGACCTTTTTCATCAATCAAAAAACTGGTTCGGTGCACGCCCATATAATGGTGCCCAAACATTTGCTTTTCACCCCACACTCCATATTTCTGAAGGATCTTATGGTCTGTATCAGCGATCAGAGAAAAAGGCAGACTGAATTTTGAACGAAATTTCTGATGACTACTGCTATCATCAGGACTCACGCCAAGCACTGCAATGGATGCCTTTTCTAGTTCTGCAAAATGATCGCGCAGGTTACAGGCCTGTAAAGTACAGGTCGGTGTGTCGTCTTCCGGATAGAAATAAAGCAGGAGCTTTTTGCCTTTATAATCGGCCAGTGAAATTTTTTTTCCGTCCTGATCAGTTCCACTGAATGCAGGTGCGCGCATTCCTTCCTGTAAATGAGTAGCCATAATTTTTTATTTCCGCTTCGTACTGCTTTTGCGTGCAGGTGCTTTTTTCGTTGTCTTTTTTACAGGTGCTTTTCTAGCCGGGGCCGTATAAGCGCTTCGCCTAAACCACCATTCCTTCACTGTTTCGTTTCCCACCAGATCGGTCACCCATACTTTTAAATGATGAACCCCATACGGACAACGTTCGTCGAACGAATAGATCCAGGTGCGTGCTTTGTCATTCGTAAAACGTATCCATTCTCCGTTCAGTTCGGCCCGGAAGCTGCTGATGCCAAAATTGTCGGTGGGCGTTATGGCAATTGATTTTTTACCAGACATGTTAATGGTATCACCCACGCCGATATTAGGCACAGCCGGCGGCGAATTGTCGACATATGCTCTGTAAAAACCGAAATCGCTGAACTCGGCTGATATCCATTCTCCCTGCCATTCAGCTTTCCTCAAATTGCGACTACCTCGGTAGCTCCTTTCTATTACGAGCTTGTCGCGCCAATCCTGTGGAACTGCTTCTGGTTTCAAACGTATCCGAATGGGCGATTGTAAAGGCACCGAAGGATCATTGAGCTGATGCATGGCGGTGACTGCATTGGTGCCGGCAGGGCTGGTACGATAGTAAAATGAAAGCGTGGTATCGTAGAGCGCTTCTTCAGGCAGATAGGCCTCAAAATCTGGCTTCTCAACCAGATTCACATAGTTGGGTAAAAATGGCATGCTGCTACTGGCAATTCGTTGTACTGGCGAAAGGCCCGGATCATACTGTAATTGAAAATCGAGGCGGGTACTATTTCCATATGCATCGTGCAGCACAACACGAACGTCGTGAACCTCCTGATCAGTTAGCCGAATTACTCCATCCGCATCCCGTGGGTGATAAACCGAACTCCGATTACCTGGCAGTCGCGATAGATGCTGTAGATAAACACCTCCATTAAATTCGAAACTGTAGTCGATGTGGGCGTTCATATAGCGCGTTTCGTCGTAGCCCACACTGTCGATGATATAGCTGATCAGCTTTTCATTGTCGAAAAAAAGTTCGGCCGAATAAATGCCATCGCGGTTGGCCGATCCGCTGATCCGGTCGAATGCCTGTACACCAAAACTCAGCGCCTCATTTGCAGTTTTGATCAGATTGCCACCGGTCAGTACAGGTCCGGCCGTGGTAGTTTTTACCGAAAACAATTGCGGCTTACTATTATAAATTCCCAGTGTACGATCGTACATCGCCAGTTTAACCAGCGTTGGTTTCACAGCATCTTTCAGGGGCATGCCAAACAGGAGCGGGTTGAGACATTTGCCCGTGGCAGTTTCCCTGATTTCGAAATGCACGTGTGGCCCCTGCGAGCCGCCGGTAGTGCCGCTGTAAGAAATAAAACTTCCTTTTTTTACCGGGAACTGGTCGGGCGTCAGGGTTAATTCTACTGACCACGACTGCCTGGCATACTGTTGCTCCGTCACATATTTTTCAATAGCCGGTGCAAAATCATTGAGGTGCGCGTAGAGCGTTGAAAAACCATTGGGATGTTGAATGATGATAAATCGTCCGAAGCTGAGTGGTCGAATGCCGATATAAGAAATAAAGCCGTCGGCGGCAGCATATACCCGTTGATTTACACGTTGAGCCGTACGTATATCCAGGCCCATATGCCAGTGGTTGCTGCGCAACTCGCCCAGATTAGCTACTATCTCCGGATTCAAGTCGAGAGGCCAGCGAAAATACCCCTTGGGATATTTGGGCTTTTGTGCTATCAGGTTACTCGTCGTTATCAGCAGCAATAGGAGGATTCCGTTCAATCGAAGCATCCGTAAAATTAACTTCATTTTGCCAAGCAACTGAATTCAGAAAAGAATTGTCTATATATAAAACCATCTGCCCGGTTTTATCGTTTCTTTAATCGGAGGGCATTCATTGGGAAATTATTGTTATCACCCATTTGGCGCATCCAAAAGACTATTTCTGGCATGGTTTTTTACCAGTAATGTTTATCCTGAAAATTCTTAAATCGAGCGGTATGAAACGGATTATTTACACAGCCATATTTGTAGCAGGTCTTTTTGTGGGAATGTTCAAAGGACAGGATGTGCGCCAACGCTGGGTTGCGAAAATGAAAGGTCGTCCCGACGATAACAAACCCATCATGCAGGTTCCTTCTGAAGAGATCAATCTCGATGAGTACGAACTGGAAGCCTGGCACAGTTAGAGGTTTAGTTGTATAGTTGTTTAGGTGTGCAGTATTATACAATCCATCGAAATCCGGGCGCACAGTAACACGCTTCCGGTTGGCTATATGCACAGAGCGAAACAGTATTGTTCCCGCAGATTTGCACAGATTTTTACGCAGATTTAATATTGTCACCCGACAATCCTCTCCCGTTTCACGTCTCCCGTTTCACGTCTCACCTCTCACCTTTCACCTCTCACCTCTCACCTCTCACCTCTCACCTTTCACCTCTCACCTCTCACTTTTTTTAATTTTTACCTCCCCATTTTTACATTTTCCCCCTACCTTTGCGCAATTTGTTTATTCAACCCTCCCCTTTAAGCAAAAATGCCAAAAGATACTTCCATTCGTTCGGTCCTGATAATTGGTTCAGGGCCTATTGTTATTGGTCAAGCATGCGAATTTGACTACTCCGGAACCCAGGCCGCTCGCAGTCTGCGCGAAGAAGGAATTAAGGTATACCTGATCAACAGCAATCCGGCCACCATTATGACAGATCCAATGATGGCCGAGAAAGTGTACCTGTTGCCACTGACGGTTGAGAGTATAGAACAGATTTTGGAAGAAAACCAGATCGATGCCGTTTTGCCCACCATGGGTGGCCAAACTGCTCTGAACCTGGCGAAGGAAGCCGAAGATCTCGGTGTTTGGGAAAAATACAACGTTCGTTTGATCGGCGTTGATATCAAGGCCATCGATAAAGCCGAAGACCGTGAAAAATTCCGTCAGTGGATGATTCAACTGGGTGTGCCCGTAGCCACGGCCAAAACAGCCAATTCATTTCTTGAAGGAAAAGAATATGCACAGGAAATTGGTTTCCCGCTGGTGATCCGCCCCTCGTTCACCCTGGGTGGAACGGGAGGTGGTTTTGTACACGATAAATCGGAACTGGATGAAGCCCTAAACCGTGGTTTACAGGCTTCGCCCATACATGAAGTGTTGGTAGAACAAGCCGTGCTGGGCTGGAAAGAGTTTGAGCTGGAACTGCTACGCGATGCTGCTGACAATGTGTGTATCATCTGTACGGTCGAAAACTTCGATCCTATGGGCGTTCATACCGGCGATTCTATTACAGTTGCTCCTGCCATGACCCTCAGCGATACCGCTATGCAGCTGATGCGCAATACTGCAATCATGATGATGCGCGATCTGGGTAATTTCTCGGGAGGTTGCAACGTGCAGTTTGCATTGAACCCCGACACGGAAGAGATAATCGCTATCGAAATCAACCCGCGCGTAAGCCGTTCTTCGGCCCTGGCCTCCAAAGCAACTGGCTATCCCATTGCAAAAATCGCGGCCAAACTGGCCATCGGTTATAATCTCGATGAACTGCAGAACCA
Source organism: Chitinophagaceae bacterium (assembly GCA_046297935.1). GTDB lineage: Bacteria > Bacteroidota > Bacteroidia > Chitinophagales > Chitinophagaceae > CAYMZZ01. The sequence continues at coordinate 92,912 of JBKBHA010000005.1, read as the reverse complement.
GATCACCAAAACTACCTCGGCTTATTTTGAGCCCGCACTCGACTATGTGATTGTGAAAGTGCCACGCTGGAATTTTGATAAATTCAAAGGAGCCAACGACACACTGGGCCTGCAAATGAAAAGCGTGGGTGAAGTGATGGCTATTGGTCGCAGCTTTACCGAAGCCATTCAAAAAGCCTGTCAAAGCCTTGAAAATAACGCGGTGGGACTTGGCTACTATGGAAAAAGTCTGATGCATGCCGACGAGTTGCTCGAGTATATTAAGACACCAAAATGGGATCGCATTTTCAGGATCAAGGATGCCCTGATGGCGGGCATTACCGTTGGCACCATTTCAAAAGCCACTAACGGTATCGACCGCTGGTTTCTTTACGAAATACAGAAGATCGTCAATCTGGAAAAACAAATTGAACGGTATAATATAGACACGCTGCCCGAAGATCTGCTCCGGGAGGCCAAAATCAATGGCTTCAGCGATGAGCAGATTTGTCGGATCATGGGTCAGGGCCACGAAGACGAGATCTATGAGAAAAGAAAATCCCTCGGCATACGCCGGGTGTACAAAATGGTGGATACCTGCAGCGCCGAATTTGAAGCCCGCACTCCCTATTTCTATTCCAGCTTTGAAGGTGGTAATTACAATGAAAGCAAACCCTCCGACCGAAAGAAAATCATCGTGCTGGGCTCTGGTCCCAATCGGATCGGACAGGGTATAGAGTTCGATTACTGTTGTGTTCACGGCCTGCTGGCAATTAAAGAGGCGGGTTACGAAGCCATCATGGTAAACTGTAACCCCGAAACCGTATCCACCGATTTCGATATTGCCGACAAACTCTACTTTGAACCCGTTTACTGGGAACACCTGTGGGAGATCATTGAACATGAACAACCCGAAGGTGTGATTGTGCAGCTGGGCGGACAAACCGCGCTGAAACTGGCCGAGCGCCTGCATAAAAAGGGCATTCGCATCATCGGTACTTCCTTCGACAGTATGGACATTGCCGAAGATCGTGGGCGCTTCAGCGATCTGCTGAAAGAGCTCGATATTCCCTATCCCGATTATGGCACTGCCTACGATGTGGAGGAAGCCATTGCTGTGGCCAACAAAGTAGGCTATCCCGTGTTGGTGCGTCCCTCCTACGTACTGGGTGGTCAGCGCATGCGTATCGTGATCAACGACGAAGAAGTGGAAAAAGCTGTGGTAAGCCTGCTCAAACATATCCCCGGCAACAAGATTCTAATCGATCACTTCCTCGATCGATGTCAGGAAGCCGAAGTGGATGCCATTTTCGATGGCGAAAACTTTCATGTAATGGGCGTGATGGAACATATTGAACCCGCCGGTATTCATAGCGGCGACAGCAATGCCGTGCTGCCGGCATTCAACCTCACCCCCATGGAAGTAACTACTATGGAATACTATTCTGAAAAAATTGCGAGAGCATTGAATATCCGTGGCCTCATCAATATTCAGTTTGCGATCAAAGACGGAAAGGTATTTGTGATAGAAGCCAACCCGAGAGCATCGAGAACTACTCCATTCATAGCTAAAGCCTACCAGATCCCTTATTTGAACATCGCGACCAAGGTTATGCTCGGCGATAAAAAACTGACCGATTTCAAATTCGAGAAGAAGCTTAAAGGCTTTGCCATCAAAGAACCTGTGTTCTCCTTCAACAAATTCCCCGGAGTAAACAAGGAGCTCGGCCCTGAAATGAAATCAACCGGCGAAGCCATCCGATTTGTAAAGGACCTCCGCGATCCGTATTTCAGGCAGCTGTATAAGGATAGGAGTATGTATTTGAGTAAATAGGGTGAGAGGTGAAAGGTGAAAGGTGAGAGGTGAGTGGGGAGTGGGGATATATAGTTGAATCTGTGTAAATCTGCGCAAAAATCTGCGTCAACTGCGGGAACTGAACTGCTGCACTGCTTTGAAGCACCCAAACAGCTGGTGGTTTTCTGTTCCCGCAGTTGACGCAGATTATTGCGCAGATTTTTCTACTTCCCACGCCCCAACTCATGCGTTGGGGCTACCTTTCACCTCTCACCTCTCACCTCTCACCTTTCACCTCTCACCCTTCACCTCTCACCTCTCACCCTTCACGTCTCACCTCTCACCTTTCACCTCTCACCTCTCACCTTTCACCACTCCCCTCTCTCCACTCCCCACCCTCACACCGCCACAATCCCATGCTTTATCGCATACATTACCAACCCCACCCTGCTATGCACTTTCAGTTTTTGAAAAAGTGCCTGCCGGTAGTCGTCGGCTGTACGTGGGCTGATAAACATATTGGCGGCAATTTCCTTATAAGACAGTTCGGAGCAGACCCAGCGTAGAAATTCTCTTTCTTTTTCATTCAATATCACTTCAGGCTGTGGAGAGTCGAGATGGGGGTCCTGCAGACCGCTGACCAATTTGCCTGAAACAAAGTCGGAAACATACACGTCTTTATCAGCAAGCGAATTAAGCGCCTCTTTTAGTTCAGCCGGCTCTGCATTTTTGAGCAGGTACCCCTTCACCCCCAGCCTGAACATTTTGATGATCGTTTTCTCATCGCTCAGCATCGATAGTGCCAGGATTTTAATATGCGGATAATTTTTGTGAAGCCAGACTGTTGTTTCAAAGCCGTCCATTTCCGGCATGTTTACATCCAGTAGCACTATGTCTGGCACCTGGTGTTTTTGTATCCTGTCTCGAAGCTCTTTTCCATTGTCAGCTTCAAACAAAATACTGTAACCTTCAAATGTATTGATCAGGTTTGCCAGCGCATTACGCAGCAAACCGTGGTCATCGGCGATGGCCACTAAAATCTTCCTGTTAGCTTTTGCCATGGATTTTCAAACCTCGTCCAGCGGTAATTGTATGAGTATCCGGGTTCCCTGCCCCGGCTTACTGTCGATGCTAATATCGGCACCGATCAGTTTTGCGCGGTTAAAAATACTTTTTAATCCGACACCGCTGAAAGAATCGGACGATTGCCTTTTTTCGGCCACATTGAAACCGTTGCCGTTGTCGCTGATTTCCAGCGAAAAGCGCTCGTCCAAATAATTGAGAGTAACCTCCACCCTGGTGGCTTTCGCGTGCTTCAGCACGTTATTCATGGCTTCCTGGAATATACGGAAGAGAAAGATCGATTTTTGGTCATCCAGTTGCACTTCATCGCCCAGCACATCAAATCGGGTGCTGAGTATACCCGCCTTGCTGATGGCCATGCATTCGTATCGGATGCTGTCGGCCAGACCAATCTGTGCAATCCGATCGGTATGCAGACTCTTGGTGAGATTCGATAAATCGAATATGGCTTTATTCAGGATCTGGCGGCTATTCTCAATCTGATCGAAAGCCTTATGGTCTTTCTCTATGGGAAGAACTGAAAGCGACAACTTCACAACCGACAACATCTGGCCGATATTGTCGTGCAATTCCTGTGCAATTGTTTTGAAAGTGGATTCCTGAATTTCGAGTTGCGATTTCAATTCTTCTTTTTCATAGGCATCCTTCATACGTTGAAGCTCCTGTTCCTGCTTCTGTTGTCGTCGTTGATACAAAAGCAGCGTGGTGATGATGAATCCCACCAAAATAAGCCCCAGCATAATGCCGATGACAACTATGAAATATATTTCCGGTTTTTCGTTCGACATAAGAATGCGATCGCAAACAATAAATAAAGGAACACATTTAGTATTGAAATGATGTACCCAAAATTGTCAATGATCAACGGTGAAATATCAGCCCAAAAATTAAGCAGGCTGTACAAAGGAAAACTACTGCAATAAAAGAATAATAATCCGGAACATATCCAAAACTCCGGACTATGTTGCAATTTCACATTTTTAGGTTTACGAAATAGTTCCAGGAAATAATAAACAGCCGCTGCTACCACCAGCAGGCATCCGAGCGAGTAGGTCACGGTATGAAATTCCAGTTGAGGCACCACAAAAATAATATTGGCAAGAGCCACGATAGCGTAGATACCAATTCCCCAGTAGATTACCTTTTTCATCTGCCTGCTTTGTATCATCAAACAGATTACATACAGATAAAAGCAAAACTCAAAAGTGGTAAAATAGTTGTAAACCCAGAGATTTGTTTTCCCGCGCATATCCAGTAGGTTACCGGTTATTTCTGCCGCCAGCGTAGCGCCCAAAAAGGGTGAAAATAATCGCAGGTGGCGCTCCGGATATTTGCCCGACAACACAGCCAGCGTGCAAATAAGAAAGCTCGCTGCCAGAAAATAAACATATGCCGGAAAAATTATCATAGTTGATGCGAAATTAGAGTATTGAGTACCGGTAAAAAAAATCAACCCCCCTTAGCGCTAAGGAGGGTTGGGTTTTTCCGGAATCAGAACAAGCGTCTTATGCGATCACCAGACCATCGTCACCTTTGTCAACAATGGTAATTCCGATCTCGCCATTATCGTCTATGCCACCGCCAAAGCTGGAGCAAACTGGCGGACAGGGACGTCCTGCATTATAAGCCAGGATCGAAGTTCCCTGATTGGTTTGAATATAAATGTCTTTGTCAGACGTTCCGTCTTCTGTTGCCCTGTTGCGAGTGGCAACAAGCATAATTGTTTGCCTTCCTGCATACAACGGCTGTTCTGTATAATTTTCGTCGTAAGCACCAAAATACATGCGCACACCATCAGCGCCATTCTGTTGAGCAATTTCAAAGAATTCCTGCAGCTCTTCCAGGCTATACCAGATACTCAGCGAATCCTCCTTGCCCAAACGCCGGGAATTGTGCACCCAACGGTTTTGTTTGTAGTTACGGATCGCTGTGTCTACATGTGTACTGTTCACCAATTTGCCAACTTTTAGTGATTTTTTTTGAGTCTTAACCATTGCCTTTAGTTTTTAGTGTTTTTAAAATTTTGAATTGCAGGCTAAAACTAGAGACAGGGGCAAGGCGAACCTTTTGCAATTGAAGAATAATCAATCAATTACAAATTAAATTTATTCATAGATCGAAGTAAATCAGGTGTTAACGAGGAAAATATGAAAAAAATACGTGATAAATACTGCAAAAAATACGTGAAAAAAACTGATTTTTTACCCGTGTAAAATAATGCCGGAAAAGGGGGTAAAAAATGGTTTTCGGCCCGCTTCGGTCATTTTCCCGAAAACTGCCGTCGTTTTCCCATGGTTTCGCCTTCTACAAAACCGACCATTGGGAATGATTCCATTTTGGAAAAAATTACCCGCCGTTCGGCTTCTGTTTCCCCTGGCTGCCGGTATCCTGACACAGTCGGAATGGCCGATTCCGAAAGCACTGCTATTTTACCTGCTGTTGCTTCACCTGGCTGGCCTTTTTGGGTTTCAGCTACTTTCCTATTCCATCAGGTTCCGATTGGCATCGCTCGCTGGCTTCTTTGCCTGCGGATTCTTCTTCGCTACAGGAGCATTCCTCTATGTTGAACGGGATATACGCCAGGATCCGGGATGGATAGGACCAAACTTTTCAAAAAACTCATTGCTGCTTCGCATGGAAGAACCATTTGAGCTTCGCGAAAAATCGTGGAAAACCACAGCTACCGTCATCGCTACTGTTGATAGCAGCGGAAATATTGCTTTGGCAGGGGGACGGATCCTGGTGTATGTAAGGCGAACAAATTCTGACTCGATACGATGGAAACGAGCTGCAACAGGTCAATGGGCGCTCCTTCATCAATGGCCCCAACTTATTCCGGCACCCGGCAACCCTGGTCAATTTAACTATCAGCGCTATTGTCAGTTAGACAATATCACCCACCAGGTTTTTGCCAACGACCAGCAACTAGTATTGCTCCCCAATCAATCCGGCAAACTTGCAATCTGGCTTCACCGTATCCGGAGTAATGTAGTACGAATTATTCAAACAAACATCAGCAACCCTCAGGCAAGTGGACTTGCCGAAGCTTTATTAATCGGGTACAAGAAAGACCTGGATCGTAACCTTCTGCAGGCTTATGCCAACACAGGTGTCGTGCACATCATAGCTATTTCAGGTCTACACCTTGGGTTAATATTCGTCCTGCTTCGCTTCATTACCCGCTTTCTTCCCACAAAAGGACCGTATCGCTGGATCAAACCGGTTTGTGTCCTTTCCGGACTTTGGATATTTTGTTTGCTCACGGGTGGTCAGCCCTCGGTAACCCGATCGGCTGTGATGTTTAGCTTCATGGTGCTTTCCGATTCCTTACATCGAAAAACACAGGCTATCAACACGCTTTGCTTTTCGGCCTTCCTGTTACTGATCTGGCAGCCCAACTGGCTCTGGGATATTGGCTTCCAGCTTTCCTACGCTGCAGTGGCAAGCCTGATCATCTTTATGCAGCCTGTTTATCGTTTAATCAGTTTTCGAAGAAAATGGCTCGACTATATCTGGCAAATGAACGCAGTAACTCTTTCGGCTCAAATACTTACCCTACCCTTATGTCTCTATCATTTCCACCAGTTCCCCAGCTATTTCTTGCTGGCCAACATGGTCTGCGTTCCACTGTCAAGCATTCTGCTCATGGCTTGTATCCTGCTTTGTGTGCTTTCGCCCTTTCCTCCCATCGCCACTCTGGTAGGACAATTAATCAACGCCGGACTGCTGGCGATGAATGAGGTAGTGTTTTTCTTTCAGCGATTGCCTGCTGCTGTCAGCACCAATATACCCATGGACGAATGGCAGGCAATTTTCTGTTTTGTTGCGGTTACATCCCTATCGGCATTTTTCCTGCTGGGACATCGACACGCACGCTATCCGGCTTTGCTGGCGCTATTCGGGCTGGCGGTATACGGATATTGTCAAAAACAACAGGATGCGGATCGTTTGGAATGGCGCCTCTATCAGGTGGCCCAACAAACGGTCAGCGATTTTGTTGCGGGAAGAAAATTTGTTCAATGGAGTGTTGATAGCGTTGATCGCAACCATTCTTCCTATCAATTCGCACTTGCCAATGCCCGGCATGGCTGGAAAGAAATGGAGCCGAACGAGTTTCCAGGCCTGAAATTGGGTACAAACACATTTACATTAGGCAGCAAGCGCCTCTACCTGCTGCGGCAGACCGTTCATTCAGCCGATATTCCAACAACTGATATTCTTTGCCTGGCCGACAGCGCGGCTATCGGTCGGCATTTTCAACTTGACTCTATGCGAATCCGCCAAATAGTTGCCAGTAGCAGTCTTTCAACGTACCATAGCCGGCAGTGGCGCCGGGCTGCTCTGAAAGCGGGCATTCCATTTCACGATGTGAAGACCGATGGTTACTTTGTTTTGCGCTGTCGGTAACTTACCTTTGCGCCTCACAAACACCCGCCCTGCTTCCGGCAGGCGATTTACAGTAACGATCTGCGGCCCCAACCTACAATTTCCGGTTATGAATAAAAAAGTTCAGTCAGCCCTTATTTCGGTTTTTTACAAAGATGGTCTCGAGCCTTTGGTAAAGCAACTTCATCAATTGGGTGTGACCATTTATTCAACCGGAGGAACGCAGCAGTTTATTGAAAAGCTCAACATTCCGGTAGTGCCGGTCGAAAACCTGACTCATTATCCTTCCATTCTGGGTGGTCGGGTTAAAACCCTGCACCCTTCGGTGTTTGGCGGCATTCTGGGCCGGCGGGACCTGGAATCGGATCAGCAGGAAATGAAAGAGTTCAAGATTCCGGAAATAGATCTGGTGATCGTTGATCTGTACCCGTTTGAAGAAACAGTGGCCAGCACCAGCGAAGAAAAACTGATCATCGAAAAGATTGATATCGGTGGTCCCAGCATGATCCGGGCAGCGGCCAAGAACTTTAAAGACGTAGCAGTCATTTCTGCTAAAAGCCAATATCCGCAGGTAGAAGCCATGCTGCGCGATCAGCAGGGCGAAACCAGTTTGGAACAAAGAAAAGCACTTGCCGCACAGGCATTTCAAATTGTTGCCAATTATGATGTGGCCATCGCCCGCTATTTTCAACCCGAAGGGAGTGATTATTTCCTGGAATCTATTCCCGAAGCCAAAACCATGCGCTACGGCGAGAACCCCCACCAGGTGGGCGTTTTCTATGGCAAACTGGATGCGCTATTTCAGCAACTCAACGGAAAAGAACTTTCTTATAACAATATTGTCGATGTAGACGCAGCCTGTCAGCTCATTGCTGAGTTTCCTGAAACGGAAAATTCCGACTGCACATTTGCCATTATCAAGCATACTAATGTATGTGGCATTGCCAGCCGGCCATCGGTAAAGGAAAGCTGGGATGCAGCCCTCGCCGGTGATCCGGAAAGCGCCTTTGGCGGTGTACTGGTAACCAACGGTACCGTAGATTCGGCTACCGCACAAGCCATCAACGAAATCTTTTTTGAAGTATTAATAGCACCGGCATTCGACGATGATGCACTGGCGGTACTTCGTTCTAAAAAGAATCGCATACTGCTTCAATACAAAGCGCAGGCATTACGCCCCATTCAATACAAATCAATGCTGAACGGTGTACTGGTTCAGGGCACCGACCAGGGCAACTATACCGAATGGAAAGAAACGGGCGCACGCGAATCAAACGCCGCCGAAAAAGCCGATCTGGCATTTGCTAATCTGGTATGCAAACACCTTAAGTCAAATGCCATTGCGCTGGTAAAAGACCGGCAGCTGATCGGCAAGGGCTGCGGTCAAACCAGCCGCATTGATGCGCTTCGGCAGGCGGTTGAAAAAGCCCGTCAATTTCAATTTGACCTTTCCGGTGCAGTTATGGCCAGCGATGCCTTCTTCCCCTTCAACGATTGTGTGCAACTGGGCCACGAAGCAGGTATTACCGCTTTTATTCAACCCGGCGGTTCCATTCGTGATAACGATTCAATAGAATACTGCAAAAACAACGGGCTGGCCATGGTGCTCACCGGCATGCGCCACTTCAAACATTAATATTGCTGTAAACAACAACCGCACCGGTTCGGTACAGCCGGCACCCACGGGGTATGGCGCGGATACAAATAAACAGGCTGCTGGTACAATCAGGCGATAACCTGAAGCGGCTTTCTGTCTTCAATCCGCTTACCATTCACCGCAAAGGGTCCAGAGCAAAAGCCGTTTTCGCACTTACACTGGTCTGCCTGTTTTGGGGCATGACCTGGGTAGCCAGCAAGGCGGGGGTCAAACATATGCCTGCCCTACAAATGGCCGGCATTCGCCAGTTCCTGGGTGGACTATGCTATGTAATTTTCTTTCTGGCCAAAGGTGCCAGCATGCCGCGAGGCCGCCAATGGGGGCCCATCTTCATCCTCAGCCTGCTCAATTTTACCCTTAGCAATGGACTTAGCACCTGGGGCGTTCAGTATATCTCGGCCGGGCTGGGGTCCATCATGGCAGCCATTTTTCCTCTCTGGCTGGTGGTAATTGGCTTGTTCAGCAAAGATGGTCGTATGCCGCTGGCAGCCATACTGGGCCTGCTGCTTGGCTTCGGAGGTGTTTGCATCATTTTTGCCGAACACCTGTCTGATTTTCTGAATGCCGATTTCCGATTTGGAATATTATTGTCGCTGGCAGCAACATGGACCTGGGCTTTTGGCACCATTTATACCAAAAAACATGCAGCGGGATTCAATCCCTACTTCAGCCTGGGACTGCAGATGTTGATTTCCGGCCTTTTGACCACGGCAATTACTCAGTTACTACATGCAAGAGGCATACCTATGGTGATTCCCTTCGCCGATATTCCCTGGCAGTCCTGGGCTGCTATCGCAGTGCTGGTGCTATTTGGTTCCATCATCGCATTCGTAGCGTATATCTATGCACTGCAGCGCCTTCCGCCGGCCCAAACTTCCATTTATGCTTACGTTAATCCTGTGGTAGCGGTGCTATTGGGTGCCGCCATGTTTGGCGAACCACTTACGCTGTACATTGCTGTGGGTGGTGCAATTACCCTGCTCGGCGTTTACCTGGTCAATCGCGCCTTCCGTATCGGGCGCAAATAAGCAGGTATCTATTTTTTCACTCTTAACCGTATGGCTCCCGTTGTTTGCAGGGTCGAAGCAAGCTGCACTTCCTGTGTCTGCTGCCCATCGTCCACCACCATTAATGCGGTATTGGGTGGAATGTTTCCCAGATTTTCGGCAAACATGGCAATGATGTTTTCACGCGTGGGGTCGAGCTGCAATATGATCCGGATAGGCGAACTGGTCAGCGTTTGCCGCGATCTTATTTGCTGACCATTGAAATAAATGGATATAATATCGCCATCAATATTACCATTGTCGTAAATCCGCAACTCCACACTCGACCGGCTCACCAGCATTTCACGACTGATGGCGAGGCTTCGCTGACTGAATGAGGAGTCAACCGATTTTACCTTTGATGACGCGATATCCGTTGGCAAAGGCAAAGGATACGTATAGGCTGTTTCGCGACAGGGATTCGACAACAATACCGAATCAACTGAAATTGTCCTGGTATCTGCATTGTAAGCAAATACCAACTGTTGAATATCTTCCTTCCTGAAATTGCGGGTAAAACAATTGGCTTCTGCTGCCGGCACCCGAAGCTGAAATTCGCCAAAGCAGTTCGACCGGATTGTTGCCAGTTCCGATTCGCGATTATAGTCGACCACTAACTCGGCTTTTTTCAATAGCTCAGCCGACATGTCGGCCAGCACTTCTTTAAAATGCCGGTCGGTATTGATATTGCTGGTTCGTTGCTGCCATTGGGTGGAAGTTTCGTATTGCCCCCGCTTTCTCCAGCTTTCTACTGCATCCAGCACGCGGCTACTGTTTTGTTCAGCACAGGTATAAGGTCTGCTGATCTTGAAGCGGCCGGGTGGACAGTTATACGAACCGGAATTCTGGGGACCGTTTTGATAAAATTTACTGCCATCGTTGCGCCAACCACCTTCAATTACATAAAGCCCGCCTGATTGAGTTATCCGGCCCGACAATATCTTGATGCACCAGCTCCAAAGTCCACGACCCCCATCCTCTACCACTCGCGTTTCCTGAATGGTTACCTGATCGCCAACAATCTGGCCGGTAAACTCATGCCTTACAAAGGCACCACCGGGTTCTGTAGCTCGTGCATAACCCTGCAACTGATTACCCGATTGAATGATTTTCATGTTTAGGGTAAAAGCCCACGATTTATCATTCTGAGTCAGATAACCATTCCAGTCGCCGGTCAGATCCTGCGTCGAAGCGTGAATACAAATAGAAACACAGAGGATAAATGAAAGCCATTTCCGGAAACATGCCATAGGTTAAGTTTTCGATATGGAATTTACGAAAAATAACCGGCGTTCAGAAGCTTAAATAGCGCTGGTGAATTGTCGTAGGAAACGTACGTCGTTTTCGCTAAACAGCCGTAAGTCCTTAACATCGTACTTCAGCAGTGCAGGGCGTTCTATGCCCATACCAAACGCAAAGCCCGTGTATTTGTTGGGATCGATATTACAGTTTTGCAACACATTGGGATGAACCATACCACAACCCAGTATCTCCACCCAGCCCGTTTTTTTGCAGATATTACATCCTTCACCACCGCAAATAAAGCAGGTTACATCCATTTCAGCACTCGGCTCGGTAAAGGGAAAATAGGAGGGGCGGAAACGAACTTTTACATCTTTACCATACATTTCCTTAACAAAAAAGTAAAGTGTTTGCTTCAGGTCGGCAAAGCTTACGTTTTCGTCTATGTACAAACCTTCTACCTGGTGAAAAAAGCAATGGCTGCGCGCACTCACCGTTTCGTTGCGGTAAACACGGCCAGGCATCAGCATCCGAATCGGAAGCTTTCCTTTTTCCATTTCACGTATCTGCACGCTGCTGGTATGCGTGCGCAATACCCAGTCTGGATTTTGTTGAATGTAAAAGGTATCCTGCATGTCCCGCGCCGGATGATGCTCCGGCAGGTTAAGCGCTCCGAAATTATGCCAGTCGTCTTCGATTTCCGGTCCTTCGGCTACAGCAAAACCAAGACGCTGAAAAATAGACACGATCCGATTTCGCATCAGGGTAATGGGGTGACGGCTGCCCAGGGGAACAGGATCTCCTGGCAAACTCAGGTCGAGCCCGCTGGCTGCCGACGAGGAGTGGACAGTAATAGCCGATTTCAAATCTTCGTACCGTGCTTCGGCAAACTGCTTAAATTCGTTCAGGGTTTGTCCAAAACTTTTCTTCTGATCCACCGGCACATCTTTCATGCCGGCCATTACCGACTTCACAATACCCTTGGTACCCAAAAACCGAATCCGGAATTCTTCCAACGCCTTTTCATCGGCGGCCTGATAAGCTTCCATTTCGCGACGATAGTCCTGTATCTGTTGCAGCAGCTGTTCCATACGCCGCAAAGATAGGTGAAGCAGGGCGAATCCTTTCCTGCGCTCAACCCATTTTGACTATCTTGCGTACATGTCTGATCTGCTTTATATTTCCGATTTTTTAAACCCCATCAACCGCTACGAACTGTCGTTCGACGAAGGATATAAAGACCGCCAGCTGGGTAAAGTGCTGGATATTTTTGAAGAAGAGTTTCCTGATCTGGAAGATGTGCAGGTGGTATTGCTTGGCTGCGGCGAACAACGCGGCAGCGGCATGATTGGCCAGGAAAGCACAGCACCCGAAGCTATCCGGCGGCAGTTGTACCAACTATTCTACTGGCATACCGATATCCATATTGCCGACATCGGGAATATTAAGACAGGAGCCAGCTATACTGATACCTATGCCGCACTGAAAACGGTATGTAATGAGCTGATCAATGCAGGCAAATTGGTCATCATCCTCGGAGGCTCACATGATCTGACCCTCGCACAGTACCATGCTTATGCCGACAATAAACGACTCATTGAAGCTTCCTGTGTGGATGCACTTATCGATCTCAATATCGACTCGCCTTTCCGGCACGAAAATTTCCTGATGGAAATGCTCACCGGCGATCCCAACTTTGTGAGGCACTATAACCATATCGGTTTTCAAAGTTACTATGTACACCCCCGGATGCTCGAAACAATGGATAAGCTTCGCTTCGACTGTTTTCGGGTGGGACATGTCAAAGACAGCATCGAGGAAATGGAGCCCGTGCTCCGCAGCAGTAATCTTCTGAGCTTCGATATTGCGGCCATGGCTCAGGCATTTGCACCCGCCAATCGCCTTTCGCCCAATGGACTTTATGGCGATGAAGCCTGTCAGCTTATGCGCTTTGCCGGCATGAGCCCCATGATGAGCAGCATCGGCATCTATGGCTATCAGCCGCAGCACGACCGCGATGAACTAACGGCTCGCCAAATTGCACAAATGATCTGGTATATACTCGACGGACGCAGCAGAGGCAAACGCGAAGCCTCGCTCGACGAAAAAGATTCATTTTCTGAATATCATATGGCTTTTGCTGAAGTGGAGACCATTTTTTTACAAAGTAAAAAAACCGGTCGCTGGTGGATGCAGCTGCCAGATAAAAGTTTCATTGCCTGCAGTTACAAAGATTACCTGCTGGCCAGCAGCAACGAAATCCCCGAACGATGGTTGCGTGCGCAGGAGAGGCAGTGATGGGTGGGGAGTGGAGAGTGGAAAGTGGGGAGTGGGGAGTGGAAAAGATTTTTAGAGAATTACGTCTCGTCGCTCCGTAGCAGCGGATTGGGGTTGAAATAAGAAATAACATATCCTGCACCGCACTGTAGCAGCGAATTGTTTATAGCAACAAGCGCATACCCGCCCCCACCGCTCCGTGGGAGCGGATTGTGAGGAGTAATCTTCCTGGTATCTGCGTTATCTGCGAAAAAATCTTTGTGAATCTGTGGGAACAGAAAACCAAATACTGTAGACATATTCCATTCCCGAGGAACAGTTCTGTCCCAGAAGATTTACAAAGATATCCCCTCTTTCCACTTTCCTCTTACCACTCCCCGCTTTCCTCTCTCCCTCAACTATCTTAACTTTGAACCCATGATAAATACCGGCATCGCATCCTACGGAATGAGCGGAAAATTGTTTCATGCTCCATTTATCGCCAACCATCCCGGATATGAGCTGGCTGCTATTGTTGAACGCAACAAGGACGAATCGCGCCGCCGCTATCCCGACAGCCGACTCTATCGCTCTTTTGAGGAAATGCTCACCGATGCATCGCTTCAATTGATTGTGGTAAATACCCCCGTGCAAACCCATTTCGATTATGTGAAGCAGGCACTACTGGCCGGAAAGGATGTGGTAGTAGAAAAGCCATTTACCGTAACACTTGCCGAAGCAAAAGAACTTGATCAGTTGGCACACGATAAAGGCCGTTTTCTGAGCGTCTATCAAAATCGCCGATACGATGGCGACTTTCGCGCCATCAAAGCCGTGCTGGCCAAAGGGAAACTGGGAGAGATTGTAGAAGCCGAATTTCGTTTCGATCGCTATCGAACCCAATACAGCGGCAAGCAACATAAAGAAGGGGCCCTGCCCGGTGCAGGTATTTTGCACGATCTGGGTGCACACCTTATTGACCAGGCCATACAGCTATTCGGCATGCCTCAACAGGTTTTTGCCGATATACGCGTGCTGCGTACCGATGGCGTGGAAGCCAACGACTATTTTGAAGTGCTGCTTTACTATCCCAACAACCGGGTGCGACTGAAGAGTACTGTTATGGCTCGCGAATCAACCTATGCTTATGTAGTCCACGGAAAAAACGGTAGCTTTTTACAACAACGCTCCGACCAGCAGGAAGAGCAGTTGCTGAAAGAAGTGGAGCCGGCACTAACCGACTGGTGTCCCGGTCCCTCAGAGCCCGATGGGATTTTACATTATATGGAAAATGGGACCTCAGTGCGTCAATTAACTACTTCGCTGCCGGGCAATTATATGGGCTATTACGAAGATGTGTACCAGGCCCTAAAGCATCAGGCCGCCAATCCCGTACCTGCTGCCGATGCGGTAAAATCGATGAGCGTAATTGAAAAAGCTTTTGAAAGTCAACGTTTAGGGAAAATAATTGAGCTGTAAAAGAGCTTTCCCTGCGGGAAAGCTAAATAAACTGTTGTATGCGAATTGTCATTTCAGGTTGCTTGTTGGCGACATTAATTCTTTCAGCCTGCAATAGTACGCGGAAAACAAGCAATTCGGCTGGCGCTGTTACCAAAGCCGATGCCTTGCAAGAGCTGCTAAACAGCACTCCGCTTCAATCGGCCCATGTGGGGATTAGCGTATTTGATCCGACTAGCGGCGAACACCTCTACAACCACCAGGCCAATAAATATTTCGTGCCTGCCAGCAATACGAAAATACCTACCTGCTATGCGGCCATGAAGTTTTTGGGCGACAGTACACTCACGTTTCGCTTTGCTGAAAACGACACAGCCATTTTTATCCGGCCGGCAGGCGATCCGAGCTTTATGCATCGCGACTACAGCAAACAACCGGCAATTGACTGGCTGAAAACTATAAAAAAGCCGGTCTATTTTATAGACGACCACTGGAAAACCAATGCCTGGGGATCGGGATGGAGCTGGAGCGATTATGATGCTACTTATATGGCCGAACGAAGCCCCCTGCCGGTTTATGGCAACACCGTTGTCTGGGAAAAAGTGTTGATCATGGATCCCGATAGCGAAGAGATGCAATCGGCCGTATCCTCCGATCCTTCGGCCGACTGGCAGGTGTTGTTTTCACTCGACGATCCTAATGGGAAGTTCCGGATAGAAAGGGCGATGACCGAAAACCTGTTTACCATTCATGAAGGTGCGGAATCGAATCCAAAAGTGGAACTGCCCTTTGTTACCAATGGCCTTCAGACCGCCATACCGATACTAGCCGACAGCCTCCAGCGCGAACTGGGTTACCGCGACAGATATCCCGGAAAAAACACAGAATGGAAAAATATTCAATCGCAGCCACTCGACTCGGTACTAAAACCGATGATGAACCGCAGCGACAATTTTATGGCAGAGCAGTTGCTGCTCATGACATCGAACCGGCTAACGGGTCAGATGAGAGAACGTTTGGCCATTGACAGTCTGCTGAAAACCCTGCTGGCCGACCTGCCCGACGCACCCCGCTGGGTAGATGGCTCGGGACTGAGCCGCTACAACCTGTTTACACCCCGCGACTTTGTTTCCATTTTACTCAAAATGCAAACCGAATTCGGACTACCACGTGTTCAGGGCATTTTTCCTGCCGGTGGTGCAGGTACTTTATCGAATTATTACAAAGCCGATACTCCTTTTCTGTATGCCAAAACCGGCACCCTTTCAGGAGTGGTGGCTCTCAGTGGTTTTTTGAAAACCGACAGCGGCCGCTGGCTGATCTTTTCGGTACTGATCAACAACCACCAGGCCAGCGCCACCGACGTGCGTCGGGCCGTGGAACAGTTCCTATTGTCGGTTAAAACAAATTACTGACGAAACATTTTTTCCAGTTCGTCCTGTTTGAATTCGAGATAAGTAGGGCGGCCGTCGGGTGTAGCCTGTGGTTGCCGGCATTTGAACAGGTCCTGCACCAGCCCCCTCATTTCGCGTAGCGTAAGCCGGTAGCCGGTTTTGATCGACTGCTGTCGGGCCAGAGAACGAATCAGTTTTTCGCGGGGTGTAAATTTCAATTCGCTGCTGAAATGCTTGTATTGTTCCAGCAGAAAATCGATGATATGTTTTTCGTTGCCCGATTCAATATCGGCCGGGCTACCCTGAATCACAAAACTATTTTTACCAAACAATTCCACCCGGTAGCCCAACAACTGCAAATCGGGAATCAGTTCCTGTAGCAACTGCGCGTCGGCAGGCGTAAGTTCAAGCGTTACGGGAAAAAGGCTGGGCTGACAGGCAATGGGCTGGCCCTGGGCGGCTTCCACAAATCGCTCGTATAATACCCGCTCATGTGCCTGCTGTTGCTGTATCAGCAAAAAGCCGCTGGCCGATTGCATCACGATATAGGTATTCAGCAATTGATGCAGATCCAGATCCTCATCTGCCATTGATGTTGGCGGCGACAATGGCATCTGTGCCGGTCCCTGTACGGGATCCCTGGGAGCCGAATAAAACTCGCTCCAGTCGGGCAGTCCCTGCCGGCGGCCGGGCTCAATCAGATGAGCCTGGTGCTTCTGGGTAAATCCTTGAAATAAAGATGAGGAGGCTACCGCAGTTTGTTTATCGCTTGTAAATGGCTGTTGTATGGACGACAATTGCTGTATCCCCGCATCCAGTTCAAAATCGAGTGTAGGAGTTACGCTAAACTGCGCCAATGCATGTTTAATAGCGGCATGCACAAAAGCATACACGATCTTTTCATCTTCAAACTTAATTTCCTGTTTGGTGGGATGCACATTTACATCTACCTGCGCGGGATCAAGGTCAATGAAGAGGACAAATAACGGAAAGCTGTCGCCGGGAATCAATTCCTGGTAAGCATTCATCACCGCGTGCTGCAAATAAGGACTTCTGATAAAGCGCTGGTTCACGAAAAAATACTGATCGCCCCTGGTTTTCTTGGCCGTTTCCGGCTTGCCCACAAATCCGTGAATATCGAGGTAATCGGTATGCTCTTTTACTGTTACCAGTTTGGCATTGTAGTTATTGCCCAGCAGTTGTATAATACGTTGCTTCAGGCTGCCTGCTTCCAGATGAAACATCTGCTCACCATTGGCTGTAAGTGTAAAACGAACGGCAGGAAACGCGAGCGCCACGCGTGTGAATTCTTCAATAATATGCCGCATTTCAGCAGCGTTGCTCTTCAAAAAATTTCGCCGCGCCGGCACATTAAAGAAGAGGTTCTTCATCGCAATGCTTGTACCAGTGGAACAGGCAACCGGTTCCTGCTTTTTAACTATGCTGTTTTCCACTTCCAGATACACCCCCACTTCATCTTCTGCCCGCTTCGTCTTCATTTCTACCTGCGCTACGGCCGCAATAGACGCAAGGGCCTCGCCTCTGAAACCCATTGTCCGTATATGAAATAAATCATCTATTTGCCGGATCTTGCTGGTGGCATGGCGCTCAAAACAAAGCCTTGCATCGGTCTCGCTCATACCTGATCCGTTATCAATTACCTGCACAAGCGCCTTTCCGGCATCCTGCAAAATCAATTGAATATCGTTGGCACCTGCGTCTACCGCATTTTCCAACAACTCCTTCACCGCACTTGCCGGACGCTGTATCACTTCCCCAGCAGCAATCTGGTTGGCAATATTGTCGGGCAATAAAACTATTTTGTCAGCCACAAATGAAAATTTCTCCGGCGTCAAAAATAACGAATTGATTTTTAAGGAACTCTTGAGCCGTTGAGGCTGCAAATGAATTAATTTTAGGGCCGCCGACCTGTAAAGGGCCGGCCCACAACTGACTCTGATTAATTGGTTTATAGCCACCTGACCCTCAAACTATTAGTATGCGTCGATTGAAACTTCTTGCCTCGCTCAGCTTTCTTTTTCCCTTGATGGCCCTGTCGCAATTCAGCAGTCGCCTGTCGGAACAGGCCTGGGTCGATAGCGTGTTCAACAGCCTCACGGCCGAACAAAGAATTGCTCAATTGATGGTGATCCGCGCCCACTCCAACCTGGGACCCGATCATATTGCTAAAGTAACCCAGGAAATTAAACAATATAATATTGGAGCTCTCTGCTTTTTTCAGGGTGGCCCTTATCGCCAGGCACAACTAACCAATGCCTACCAGGCTCTTGCTAAAACGCCCATTATGGTTACCATCGATGGGGAATGGGGACTCGGTATGCGGCTCGATAGTGTAACCAAGTTTCCATATCAACTCACCCTGGGAGCTCTTTCCGATCCTGAACTGGTATACCGCATGGGTGTAGCCGTAGGTGAACAATGCAAACGCCTGGGTGTGCATGTTAACTATGCACCCGTTGTTGATATCAACAACAACCCTAGCAATCCTGTTATCGGCTTTCGTTCCTTTGGCGAAGACCGCGAAAAAGTAGCAGAACTTGGAGCTGCCTATACCCGTGGCATGCAGGATGCGGGAATCATGGCCTGTGCCAAACATTTCCCCGGCCATGGTGATGTGGATGTAGACTCACACTACGATCTGCCGGTTGTCAACAAATCCATCGACCAGCTCGATTCGCTGGAGCTTTATCCCTTTATTGCACAGATAAAAGCCAAAGTCGGCAGCTTTATGATTGCCCACCTGGCCATCCCTTCGGTCGATAGCCGCGCCAACCGCGCCACTTCCATTTCAAAAAATGCAGTTACCGGCCTGCTGCGCGACAAACTGCAGTACGACGGACTCACTTTTACCGATGCACTGGAAATGAAAGGAGTGGCAAAATATTTCCCCGGCGGCACCATTGCTGTAGAGGCGCTGATTGCCGGCAACGATATGCTTTGCCTCCCTGAATCGGTACCTCAAACTATCGAAGCAGTTAAGGCCGCTATCAAAAAGAAAAAACTCAGCTGGAAAGATATTGACGATAAAGTGAGAAAAGTGCTGCATGCCAAATACCAACTGGGTCTGGCCAATATGCAGCCCATTGAAATGGATCACCTGCTGGAAGATTTGAACCAGCATACCAATCGTATTCGCTACGGGGTAGCCGCCAATACCATTACCATCCTAAGCCAGGAGACTGCTTCCATCCCTATGGCCGGGTCGAAAAAGCGGGCCTATATCGGTATAGGCATCAGCGATATGAACGATTTTGGTAAGCGAATGATCGAAGATGCCGGCACCGACAACTACTATTTTCCGTACAACGGCGGAAGCGCTGCGGCAGGACAGATTCGTGATGCCATTATTAATGGTCGGTACCAGGAATTGATCATTGGCATCCATAACTATAGCAATCGCCCGGCCAACAACTATGGCATAAGTGCCGATGCGATACAACTGGTACAGCAATTACAGAGCTACAAACCGGTTACGCTGCTCTTTGGCAATGTGCTTGCCAGCTCCAATTTTTGCGAAGCGGCCAACCTGGTTGCCTGCTATCAGGATGATGATATTACTCAACAGGCTGCTGCTGATCTGCTGCAGGGCAGCATATTTGCGCGCGGCCGACTGCCGGTTTCCGTGTGCCAGTTCAAATTTGGCGATGGACTGGTGTACGGTGGCATCAAGCCGGCACGTGTATCCATTACGCCGGGCAAGCTGGGAGTAGTTGATTCTATTGCACTCGATGCCATTGCACAAAAAGCGTTTCCCGGTTGCGTGGTCATGGCTGCGCATAATGGAAAACTGGTCTATAGCAAAGCATTCGGTTCCATGGAATACGGACCATCAGAAGCCATGAGCGTCAACAACATCTTCGACCTGGCATCGGTCACCAAAATTTCGGCTACCACCATTTCGATAATGAAGCTGTATGAAGAGGGAAAGGTAAAGCTTGATGGTACACTGGGCGACTATTTGCCAATTATGCGGGGTACCAACAAGGCATCAATTCGGATAGATGATATCCTGCTGCACCAGGCGGGCCTGGTTCCCTTTATTTCCTTCTATCGCGAAACCATCGATTCGGCCACTGGCGAGCCACTGCCCGCTTACTACTCGAAAACACGGAAAAAAGGCTTTTCCGTTCGCGTAGCGGAAAATCTTTATCGCCGCGACGACTGGAGCGATACCCTGATGAAACGCATTATTCAAAGTCCTGTAGGGCCAGCCAACAAATATGTGTATAGCGACAACGACTTTATTTTACTCGGTAAAATAGTGGAAGCCGTTAGCGGACTCACGCTTGATAAGTATGTGCAGGAAAATTTTTACAAGCCGATGGGCTTAACGAGCATGGGCTTTAATCCACGCAAGCGGGCGCCGTTGGAGCAGATTGTGCCTACTGAAGAGGAACCTCATTTCCGTCAACAGCTCATTCGCGGCGATGTGCATGATGAGGGTGCTTCGTTATTTGGAGGAGTTGCGGGACATGCGGGCCTATTTGCCAATGCAAGCGACCTGATGGCGCTATATCAGATGTTATTGAACGGTGGCGTGTGGAACGGGCGTCGGTATTTTGAAGAAAAGACGATCGCGTTGTTTACTGACTATCATAGTAAGATCAGCCGCCGCGGATACGGGTTCGATAAACCAGAAAAAGACAATGATAAGCGGCCAGAGCCTTATCCCAGTGCGAAGGCATCGCCAAAAACTTTTGGACATACGGGCTTCACGGGTACTTGTGTGTGGGTGGACCCTGAAACAAAAATCATTTATGTCTTTCTCAGCAACCGTGTGTACCCCACCCGCAATAATCCGCGGCTCATGCAAATGAATGTGCGTCCTAAGATTCAGGATGCTATTTATTCTGCACTTGGGTATTAAGTTCTCTCTGTTGTTGTTGGGAGCAAAACTGTGATATTTTTCTCGTTGGCCTTTGCTTCATGTTGTTAGGAGTAAAACTGTGCAGGTTTTTCTTTAACCACAGAGGACACAGAGTTTAATGCACAGAGGGCACGGAGATCGGTTTAGAGTAATAAAAAATCTTTTAAACTCTTAAAAGTCCTCCGTGTCCTCTGTGCATTAAACTCTGCGTCCTCTGTGGTAAAACTAACGGCAAGCACTTGAGGACTATTCAATACAAGTAAGGACAAATCAACTTCAGTTTGATCAGTCTAATCAGAGTAAGGGGCTTTTTTTTCAAAGAGCGCGGCGGACTATTGATAGCAAAGAGATTTCGCTTTCATGCTTTAAAAAGCTCTCCCGTTTCTCCGCGTAGAACCTCCGTTAACTCCGCGGTTAAATTAACGGCATGCACTTGAGGACTAGTCAATACAGGTAAGAAAACTGAGAAATTGTTGAAAAGAACAACTAACCAGCCGGCTTATCACGACTATCCTGCGGCGGTCGCTGCTGCCGCGGTGGCTGCGGCGGACGATTACCACGAGGGTTATTCTGTCCACCCTGCTGAGGTCCGCGGTTTCGTTGCTGAGGCTGTTGTGGCCCCTGCTGCCGACCTTGCTGCGGAGGCCGCTGCCCCTGTTGAGGTTGCTGAGGCCCCTGCGGCCGGCCCTGTCCGCCTTTTTGTTGCGGACGACCCTGCTGTTGTTGACGCTGCTGTCTACGTTTCTTGTCGGCTTTTTCAAGACTGCGAAGCGTAATTTGACCCACTACATCCACAAATGCCGGCTCTTCCGTTTTCGGTTTATTGGTTGTTACCTCCACTGCCTCCAGCTCTTCAGGTATCACACCCTGCCGGTTCAGCTGTTTTATTTTTAAAACCCGTTCAATTGTCAGCGGATACTGCTTCGTGCTATCCGGCAGCGTGTACCACATCAGGTTTTTGAAGATGTCTTTTTTGATCAGGTAAGCGTTTCCTTTCGCTACCTGAATCTGATCGCAACCATCCGGAAAATGCTTCAACGCATCCAGATAGGTATCCAATTCATAGTTGAGGCAGCATTTCAATCTTCCGCACTGCCCGCTCAGTTTCGACTGGTTGATGGACAAATTTTGATACCGTGCCGCTGCCGTGTTCACCGATTTAAAATCCGTAAGCCAGGTGCTGCAACACAGCTCACGGCCACAACTGCCAATGCCCCCCACTTTGCCTGCTTCCTGCCTAGCCCCAATCTGGCGCATCTCTACTTTTACCTTGAATTCGGAAGCATATACCTTGATCAGTTCGCGAAAGTCTACCCGGCCATCAGCAATATAGAAGAAGGTTGCCTTACGGCCATCCGCCTGCATTTCTACCTGGCTGATCTTCATGTCGAGCTTCAGTTGCTTCGCAATAGCCCGGCTGCGGATAACCGCTTCCGGTTCACGCGCCTTATTCTGAATCATCAGGTCTATATCGCGGTCGCTCGCCACCCGCAATACTTTTTTCATTTCCGGGTTATCCTCTTTTACTCCCCGCTTTTTCATCTGAAGGCGAACTATTTCACCCGTTAGCGATACCTCACCCACATCAAATCCGCTTACTCCTTCTACCGCCACCATTTCGCCTTTTTCAAAAGGCTGGAGGCTGGGGTTCCGGAAAAAATCTTTGCGAGTCCCTTTATTAAAACTGATTTCAACCACCTTACAGGCGCTGTCGAAATCGGCCATCGGCAAATTGTGCAGCCAATCGTAGGTATTCATGCGGTTGCATCCGCCCGTACTGCATCCTCCATTGCTCTTACAACCCGACGGTTTACCCCCGCCCGCTGTGCCACAACTGGTACAACCCATTGTTTGTCAAGTTAGTGAAATAAAAAAATTTGGATGAACCTCCCGAATCGGAAACAACTGATGCCGCAGACAGCAGACGCGGGTCTTCAAAAAAAGACTGCCGAAAATTATAATAAGTAGAATCTTCCTATCTGCAATACCGCTACACCGGGCAACCCTTTACACTTATCGCACGCCGCCGCCCTTCACTCAATCGCACCTTTCGCTGGCTCATTCAGTCAAAAATACAATTTTGTCCTGAATGATATGGTAGAGTTTGATGGTGAGCGCGTGAAACAGCATTTTGGCGTTGGCGTTACGCTCAATAAAGTAGCTCGCGCGATCCAGTTCCTCAATGATCGCCTGTTGCTGACCCAGGTCCGCAATCTTATTGAGCCGCAGTGCAAAATCCCTTTCCTGGTCCGGTATCCGGTCATCGTCGGGCATCACCCTCAGATGCACTGCCTGAGCCAGCATATGATTAAAATAGCGGAGAAACTGCTTCTGCTTTTCACGTCCCAGCCCGCTCACTTTTTCCACCCATTTCACCTGAGCAATGGGGCCGGCTTTCAAAACCGCATTTAGCCAGTCGCGCAGCAGGTTATGCCAGTCTTCGTCCGCATGCTGCAATTGCTGCAACGCTTCCCGATAGTTACCTCCGGCTACCCCCGCTATCTGCCGCGCCGTTCCCGCATCGGCGTTTTCACGTTCCTGCAGGGCAGCCTCCACTTCTTCGTCTTCCAATAAAGGAATTTTAATCAGTTGGCAGCGGCTTAATATTGTAGGCAGTATCAGCGACTCGTTTTCGGCTACCAGTATAAACAACGTGTTGGCCGGAGGCTCCTCAATCAGCTTAAGCAGTTTGTTGCCCTCCAGGCCCAGGTATTCCGGCATCCACATCAGCAGCACTTTGTATTCGCTTTCAAAACTCTTAAGGTTCAGTTTGCGAATAATGTCGTTGCACTCGTGTGCCGTAATATTCCCCTGCTTATTGTCGGCGCCAATATGCTGCAGCCAGTCGTACACATTGCCATAGGGCTGTGCCTCCATGAAGCTGCGCCACTCCGTAATGTAGTCGGTACTCAATGGCGGACTGCCCGCTTTTTTAGTAATAACCGGATAGGAAAAATGAATATCCGGATGGATAAGTTTGCCCGATTTCTGGCAGGCCGCACATTCACCGCAGGCTTCGCTTAGCCAGGCAGGCGCTGCAGGCCCTTCCTCGCCAAACAATCCTCCACCCGAAGCCGATGAAGTCTTACCCCCATTCGCCCGCTCGCATACTACGTACTGAGCAAAAGCCAGCGCCAGCGGCAATGCTCCACTGCCCTCCTTACCCAAAAAAATCAGTGCATGTGCCAGGCGATTATCGCGCAGCAACTCGGGAAGCTCTTTTTTCAGATGAGTTTGGCCTATGACTGTTTTGAAACCCAATTTGTGGTGTTGAATCGTTGAATTGTTGAACTGTTGAATTGTTGGGGCGTGGGGTGTTTAGTTGTTGAGTTCTTTATTTGTTTAGTTGTTGGGTTGCGTGGTTGTTGAGTTGTTAAGTTGTCTGGCTGTTTGGCTGCCGGGGGTCTGACGGTATTGCTTTGTTGAGCAGTCCTTTCCTATGCTGCATATGGCAGAAAAACAGGCAGACAGGATTTGCGATTATTTGCTTACTCGCTTACCGCCGCTACCACTTCTTTGCTCATGGGGGTTACCTTGGGTGCAAATACCGTTTGCAGTTCCCCTTTTTCGTTAAGCAGGAATTTCGTAAAGTTCCAGGTAATTGGGTCCTTGAAGCCTTTTTTGGCTGCTTCATCTACCAGCCACTTAAACAATGGAGCAATATCATCCCCCTTTACCGATACTTTTTCTGCCATCAAAAAACTCACCCCATAGTTCTTTTTACAGAACTCTGCAATCTCTTCATTGCTGCCCGGTTCCTGTCCCGCAAAATTGTTGGCCGGAAAACCAACAATCACCAGCTTGTCTTTGTATTTTTTATACAGCTCCTCCAACCCCTCATACTGGGGCGTCAGCCCGCATTTCGACGCCGTATTTACCACCAGTATTTTCTTCCCCTTAAAATTCGAAAAATCGATCGTTCCACCTTCCAGTCCCGGCACTTTAAAATCGTAAATACTGCCACCCATCAGCACTGTGCTTAGCATGATTGTAAGGATTAAGCTTTTCATATCGTTTCAATTTTTTAGTTAGCGGTGTAAAGTTAGGGAAAGCGGGGCAACTGTAGAGACGCGATACATTGCCTGTGTAGAGACGCGATGCATCGCCAGTGTAGAGACGCGATGCATTGCCAGTAGAGACGCGATACATTGCCAGTAGAGACGCGATGCATCGCGTCTCTACTCTTTATTGGTATCAAATTATAATTTGAAGCGACTGATCTTAGGCCACAAAGCATCTTCGGGGCCTAATTGTTCAACATGAAAAAAATACTTCTCTCGCTTATGAGGCCCGTACTGCTCCCGCATTTCTGGCAGGATCTGCTATTGCTGTACCCCAGGCTGTTTGCCGGCTACCTGATGGCTTTCGAGTTTGGAGCGCCCAAGTTTGGTATGCCCTGGAGCCCGCCCGAAACCAACCTTCGATTTTTTGAAGTCGTGTTCTGGTTTCCGACCGATGTGGCAGAGTACGGGGGCGCGTTTGCCGCATTCCCTGCACTGCTGGCCTGGCTGGGGGCGTTTAGCGAAGCAGTGGGCGGACTTGCATTAATACTCGGATTTCAAACCCGCTTGTTTTCGGTACTTATTGGCTGTACCATGCTGGTGGCAGCTTATATGCAGCAGGGCGATCGTGGATTGTGGTCTCAGTTGCCGGCGCTTGGCTTTTTATGGCTTTGCCTCTACACCAGCGTGCTTGGCGGCGGCCGGTTCAGTATTGATTACTTCATTTCTAAAAAAATTCAACATGCTAAAGTTTAAAGCAGTGCTATTAGCCTGCATGCTGTTATCGGTAGCCACATCCTGCGTACAGAAAACAGTGGAAAAAACGGTGTTGGTACAAGTGCTCGTGCACGGCAAAACCGGAATCGAAAAATTGGGCATTCGCGGGGAAGGCAACCCATTGTCGTGGTACGAGGACCGTTTGCTGCAACCTGTGGTGGCCGACTCGCTATACGAAACCAGCTTTATCAGCAAAACCGGCTTTTTGTATACTGAGTATAAATTTACTCTAAACGGCGATTTTGAATGGGAAGACGGTCCGGCGCGTCGAATTTATTATAACCAGCCCGGCGATACTATCTTTATTAAAGCCGAATTCGGCCGGCACGAGTGAAAGGCCAACAAAATATCAGGAATCTCATACGCCATACATGAAAATCTCAGCAACCATCAACAGCGAACTCAACCTTCACCAGGTAATGGTTGAAACCAATGGAGCCAGTAAGGAAATCAATATTTCACCCAAACCTGGTGGGTTTGGCTCGTCGATCAATGGAGGCGAATTGCTGTTGTTGTCGATAGCAACCTGCTTCTGCAATGATATTTACCGCGAAGCGGCAAAAAGAGGCCTATCTATACAGGGAATAAAGGTTCAGGCAACGGGTGAGTTTGGAGCCGAAGGCGAACCAGGCGCTAACTTTCAGTACAGGGCAGATATAAATTCAACAGCATCTGCCCGCGAAATTGAAGATCTCATCAAATACGTGAACCAAATTGCCGAAATCCACCAGACCCTGCGTAAGGGGATAGAGGTGACCCTCGTGCAGTAGAGACGCGATGCATCAAACGGGCCGTACAGACGCGATGCATCGCGTCTCTACGAGAAACAAATTTGCGTGCTGTACAGACGCGACGCATCAAACAGGCTGTAAAGACGCGATGCATCGCGTCTCTACAAAACACAAATTGGCAGGCTGTATATACGCGACACAACAATTACGACGATTGTGAACTGGACGATAACAATGAGCTGAAAGCTGATGGTACGTTCGTTTATACCGATGCGGGCGTATCCTGCTTACCAAGTTACCTTCCGCGACGACAACGACCGACTGATTAAAGAAGTGTATCGGAAGCAGTAAAAGTACTGTAGAAGCACTTTAAGTGCAGGCTTACACTTCATTTTGCGGGATAATAGGTAGCGCAGCAGTTTTTTACCACTGAGGAAACGGAGGAAGGAATAGAGGACACAGAGAATAGTTCAGAAAATAGTCCTCCGCGCCCTCTGTTCCTCACTCTGTTCACTCTGCGGTTAAAAAACTGCTGAGCTGCTTTGAATCTTCGAATGCGGAGTGAATGCTTGGAGCGAAGAACCTGTGATAACAAGACTCTTTTTTTACCACAGAGGCCACGGAGGCAAGAACAGGGGACAGGCAGAGACACGCTGCCGCGCGTCTTATGGCCGCTCGTACGCACCCAGGTCGGGCGAAGTACTCAAACGGCTTCGCCCATCCAGGTCAGTGAGGATGCCTGCATTCAATCCGGCCTGGCGCGCGGGGGAATTTTCCTTTAACCGGAAATTGAAGATGCGCTTGCTCACATCAACACTATCAAACAACGGATTCTGATTTGGAATATAATTGACCACTGTAGCCGCGGCGGGGTTAACCGCCTGCTTCCACAATATGTGATCAAACAGCACATTGGTAGCAGGACCACTATGGGTTACGGCCACTTCATTTTCCACCAGTCCACCCTCACCCCAGATGATGCTATTGACAAAGCTGGCAGATAATGGATTCAGCGTATTCAAATACTGATCGCGCAATGTGACCACTGGATCCTTATGATCAATATATCCACCCGAAATGGTAGCTATTGTGCAATGCGTAAACTCGTAACTGCCACCCCCTTCCACCAGCAGGTTTTTTCCGCAATTGCTAATCAGACTGTTTACGGCTTTCACCGAACTGTTCACTGCCCAGATACCTGCATCGTAGGCGTTGTCAACTACACAGGCATCCAGCTCGAGCTTCACGGGGTTCAAGGCCGCACCGCCCTCGGTAATCAGGGCCTGATAAGCATTACGAATAACGGCATAGCGCAAAAAATTATTGGTACTCGATTCGCGGAAATAAATGCCCGGCCAGGATGCAGGATAATTGCGATAAGGTTCGTCCAAACGGTCGCCCTGAAAATAGACGCGATACGCACTGTCGGCTCCACCATTAGTCCATAAGGAGCCATCTACAATAATGGGGGCATTAGCATGCATATACAGCCTGCAGCCGGCATCGATATACAGCTTGCTGTTTTCAGCAACATACAGGTAATCGAGTATCACATAAGGCAGATCGTTGGTCCAGGTTTCCAACCCGGTTACCTCATAGCCACGCAGAAAATGCGCGTTTTGTCCCCATGCTTCCAGTTGCACCCAGCGCTCGTTGCCATTGAAGGCCACACGTATGCTATCGCGCACCACAAAAGGTAACTGTGCACTATTGGGATCAATATTTACCTGTACAAAAACATAAATACTGTCGTTGGCAGCTATTTCAATATTGCTGAGCTGGCTGGTTGCCTGCCCGTCGATATTCAGTTTGTAGTTCGACTGATCAAGCCCCATCAACTTTACCTCCGACAAACGCAGACGATGACTATTTTCGTTGATGATTTTAAAGCTTTTAGTTACAGAACCGGTTTGGGCAAATACGGTATCGTAGTGAAGGGTGTCGGCAGTGATACGGATGCGGGCATCGCCGCTGTCGATCACCGAATCTTTACGGCAGGCCAACAGGCCCATGAGCAATACGGCGATTAGCAGAAGGGAGTTTTTCATCGACTCCAAAAATATACATTAAACCCCGAAACTACTAGCGCCAGGCATAGCCCAGGGTGGCGATGCTTAGACGAGCACCAGGCAGGGTAAGTAAAGCCTGACCACAGGCTTCCAGAGTAGCACCGGTGGTCAGTACATCATCGACCAGCCAGAATTGTTGAGAAGTCATGCCTTCTACAGGGCTGATTTCAAAATTCCCTTCCATATTCATCCAGCGTTCAATACGGCTCTTGCGGGTCTGGCTTTCGGTATGACGGATGCGAAGCACCAGGTTTTTTTGTAAGGGCCAGCCGGTGACCTCTGCAATGCCTTCGCAAAGCAGGGTTGCCTGATTATACCCTCTCTTTTTTTCTTTGGAAGCAAATAAAGGAAGGGGAATTAGCGTGCCCGGCTCCAAACGCTTCGCATCAAGCATCGACTGCCCGAGCATGCGGCCCAGTTCAATAGCCAACTCGCGATGGCCCCGATACTTGATGGCATGCATCAGCTCCTGTACCAGCGAATCGGGTGTGAAGTATAACAGTGAAAAAGCCGACAGCAGGGGCAGGCGACCATAGAATTTTCTTTCAATCGGATTTCCGGCAAGCGGTGCAAAACCCGTCAGCGGCAACCTGCTAACACATCTAAAACACAGCGACCGATCATATCGAATAGCATCGGTACCACAACCACTGCATATATGCGGAAACATCAAATGCAGCAAACTCTCCTTTACAAAACTCCAGCCTTTCATCACTAACCAGTTTAAAAAATCGATTTACTCCCGAACAGCCTGGCGGTGCAGCATTTCCTTAACCGCGGAGCTCGCCGAGGATCTACGCGGAGACACGGGAGGACTTAATCAATTCAAGAAAGCTGACTCTCGGTACTCTCTCCGTGCCCTCTGCGTAAAAACTCTGTTCCCTCTGCGGTTAAATTAGTAACAGTGCTCAAAGGTTGTTCCAATTCTCTAAGAATCTGATTTTCGGTTTTCTCGAATTCATATGAGTATCATTCTGGCTCAGCAGCCTTTTTTACCACAGAGATCACAGAGCCAGGAACAGAGGACACGGAGAGCAGTTCAGCGTAATAAAATTGATTAAAGCATTTGCTGTAATAAGTCCTCCGCGCCCTCTGTTCCTAACTCAGTGCCCTCTGCGGTTAAACAGGGTATCAGTGCTCTGAAAAATTTTGCCAACCTCTAAGATTAATTGGCATTTTCAGCGCCAGCTGAAAATGACTAAAAGAGAAACGCATACACTTCCTCCACCCTTCCCATGGGCACCACCTCAATGCCGGGATTACTGGGCGCTGCTCCTTTGGAACCGGAACGGCCCTGGTTGTATTTGGAAACAATGATTTTTTCAAAGCCCAACTTGGCTGCCTCGGCAATACGCTGCTCAATTCTGTTCACTGCTCTTATTTCGCCACTCAGTCCAATTTCGCCCGCAAAACAAATTTGTGGTGGCAGTGGTATATCCTCGTACGACGATAGCAGTGCACAAAGCACCGCCAGATCGATAGAAGGATCCTCAATCTTCAATCCACCCGCTATGTTCAAAAACACATCCTTCACCCCAAAGTGAAAGCCTCCTCTTTTTTCGAGCACCGCCAGCAGCAATTGCAAACGCCGCAGATCGAAGCCCGTAACGGTTCGTTGTGGCGTACCGTATACCGACTGGGTTACCAGGGCCTGTACTTCAATCAGCAATGGCCGCAATCCTTCAATAGTAGCAGCTATTGCAATACCGCTCAGGTGATCTTCTTTTTGGGAAATCAGTATTTCGCTCGGATTGGCCACGCCCCGCATGCCCGTGGCCGTCATTTCATAAATACCCAGTTCGGCCGTGCCGCCAAACCGGTTTTTGAGGGTGCGCAAAATACGGTAGGCATAGTGTCTGTCGCCCTCAAACTGCAGCACCGTATCAACCATATGCTCCAAAATCTTGGGACCTGCAATAGCACCATCTTTTGTAATATGACCTATTAAAAAGACAGGTGTATTGGTTTCTTTGGCAAAACGCTGAAACTCGGCTGCACATTCGCGTATCTGAGATACACTGCCGGGTGAGGACTCAACAAAAGGTGTTTGCAATGTCTGAATAGAATCTACAATTACAATATCCGGCTGCAGTTTTCTGATTTCCTGAAAAATAATTTGCGTGGAGGTTTCCGTAAGCAGGTAAAACTGATCATTCTGAATACCCAGCCGGTCGGCCCGCATCTTTATTTGCTGCTCGCTCTCCTCGCCACTGATGTAAAGCACTTTTGCACGCAGCTGTAATCCATTTTGAAGAAACAAGGTCGACTTACCTATACCAGGTTCACCCGCTACCAGCACTATGCTGCCCGCAACAATTCCTCCACCTAAAACCCGATTCAACTCCGCATCAGAACTAACCAGGCGCCGGTCCTCACTGCTACGCACTTCTGATAAAGGAATAGGATGTTTCGATTTTTTTTCTTCTTTATAATCCTTCCAGTTGCGTGGTTGTTTGTCGCTGTCTTTCTGAATTACTTCTTCCACAAAACTGTTCCACTGACCACAGGACGGACATTGTCCAACCCATTTCACACTTTCGTATCCACAATGCTGACAAAAAAAAGCAGTCTTCGTTTTACTCATGCGCTAAAGTTAAAGTAGAAGCAGGCATTGATTACAGCGCACCGAAAAATACATGAAAGCAACGTGTAATAAACGCGTGTAAACACGTTAAAAAAGATAAAAAGGGAAGATGAAAACAGCGATAAAATCGGAAAGTATTGAAATGTAAAAGGGGCCAGTCTTTCGACGGCCCCCATTACTTACTAACCCATTAAATTCTATTGCTAAGTTACAATTCTGAAGAACATTTCAAAATAAAATTTTGGTCCTGTGAATAAAAAATAGGGATGAACGGAACCTGTTGTGATTCAATTCGCATAAAAAATAATACAATTCTAATTCGCTAATTTTCATATTTTTAACAAATAATTCCAGTCCCAATTAAGAAATTTGTACATGCTACTCTGTAACTCAGAAAGGTGACAAAACGACTGAGTTTGAGGCATTAATCAAAGTGGTCAAAAGTTTGTTAGATTAACAACAGAAATCAAATAATTTTAGACAATGACACCATCCATTATGATCGTTTCGCTGATCTTTTTAGGGATCAGTATGGTAGTATCCATGGTGCTGAAGGGCAAGTTTAACAAGTACGCTAAAGTGCCCCTGAGCAATGGTATGACGGGCCGGGAAATTGCAGAAAAAATGCTCCGGGAAAACGGAATATATGACGTGAAAGTAACCTCCGTAAATGGTTTTCTTTCAGATCATTACAATCCAGTAAATAAAACGGTAAATCTGAGCCCCGAAGTGTACTCCGGCATCAGCGTATCGGCTGCCGCTGTAGCGGCCCACGAATGCGGCCACGCGGTGCAGCATGCCACGGCCTATGCCCCCCTCACCATGCGAAGCAAGCTGGTACCGGCGGTACAGTTCAGCTCTATGCTGGTCAACTGGATCCTGCTGATCGGGGTAATAATGGCATACTCTGGCAATCCGACAGTTTTGCTGATTGGTATTGTCCTGATGTCAGTAACCGTACTTTTCACCCTGATCACCCTGCCGGTTGAGTTCGATGCCAGCAAGCGGGCCCTGGCCTGGTTGAATCATACCAATGTAACCAACCAGCGCGAATACCCCATGGCAAAAGATGCCCTGAAATGGGCCGCCACTACCTATGTGGTTGCCGCACTGGCCGCCGTGGTAACCCTTATTCAATATATCCTCATCTATATGGGGAGCAGGGATAGAAGCTGAGGAGCCTGCCTTCGGCAGGCAATGTGCAAGTGTGCAAATGTGGAAATGTGCAATTCGGAAATTAGAGAATTGATCATTTGCACATTTCCACACTTGCACATTTGCACATTTTACACTTTGGCTATCTTAGTGCCAACCAAAACTAAGATCAGGTTGAAAAA
This sequence comes from Chitinophagaceae bacterium, assembly GCA_046297935.1. GTDB lineage: Bacteria > Bacteroidota > Bacteroidia > Chitinophagales > Chitinophagaceae > CAYMZZ01. The sequence goes on along the minus strand of JBKBHA010000005.1, from coordinate 60,229 downwards.
CTCATTCATGCTGGCGGCGCTGTTATTGTTTTTTACAACATTGTCTGCACAGCTTCCTTCGCCAGAATCATTTTTAGGATATAAGGTTGGTACGCGCTTTACGCCGCATTGGAAAATTGTAGACTATTTCCAGAAAATTGCCGAAACCCTGCCTGGGCGCGTACGGCTCGAGCAGTATGGTGAAACCAATGAGCATCGCCCGCTCTACCTTGCCATTATTGCATTGGAAGAAAATATGCAACGGCTCGATGCCATTCGCCTCAACAACTTGCGGCTGGCACAACTGACTAACGATAAGGCGCTGCCAACCGAAGATGCGCCAGCAATAGTATGGCTCAGCTTCAATGTGCATGGCAATGAAGCGTCTTCCTCGGAAGCATCTATGCTCACGCTGTATGAACTGGCCAATCCGGCCAACGCAAAAAGTCAGGCATGGCTGAACAATACTGTAATTATTATCGACCCCTGTATCAATCCCGATGGTCGCGACCGCTATGTAAACTGGTATAATTCGATGGTAGGCGATCAGTTCGATGCCCGTGCCGATAGCCGCGAACATCGCGAGCCCTGGCCAGGTGGAAGGACCAATCACTACAATTTCGATCTTAACCGCGACTGGGTATGGCAAACGCAGAAAGAAAGCCGCGCTCGCATAAAGCAGTACCTGCAATGGATGCCGCAAATTCATGTAGACTATCACGAGCAGGGCTATAATTCGCCTTATTATTTTGCTCCGGCCGCACAACCTTACCACGATGTGATCACCGAATGGCAGCGCTCCTTTCAGCAAACTATTGGTCGCAACCATGCGCGTTATTTCGATAAGAACGGCTGGCTTTATTTTACCCGCGAAACCTTCGACCTGCTCTACCCATCCTACGGCGACACCTATCCCATTTACAATGGCGCTATTGGTATGACCTACGAACAGGGTGGTAGCGGAGCTGCAGGTTTGGGAGTTGTTACCGACGAAAAAGATACGCTCACACTCGTGGACCGGGTAACGCATCATTTCACTACGGCACTCAGCACCGTAGAAACGGCTGCGCAACATGCTCCTGAACTGATTAAGCAGTTTCGGGGCTATTTTGAAAATGCAGTAAAAGGGAACACCGGCGAGTACAAAACTTATATCATTCGCTACCGTGCTCAGGATGCAGAGCGCATCCGGGAATTTTGCCAGTTGCTGGACCGCAACGGAATTCGCTATGGTACGGGCAAGGGTCAGCTGAAAGCGATCAACTACCATAGCGGAAAGGAAGAAAATATTTCCATTACTGCCAACGATATTGTTCTCAGCAATGCCCAACCACGTGCAGCCATGCTGCAGGTACTGATGGAACCCGAACCCCGCCTCACAGATTCGCTTACCTACGATATTACCGCATGGGCACTTCCTTACGCATACGGGCTGAACGCCTACGCAAGCCGACAGTCTGCAAACATGTTGCCTGCAGCACCGGCCGATACCATTCGCAATCAGCCGGGCGACTTGTATGGATACGTGATTCGCTGGCGTGGCATGTCGTCGGCAAGAGTAGTGACCCAGCTCCTGAAGCAGGGCATCCGGCTGCGGGTAACCGAAGCAGGCTTTACCAGCAATGGGCAGGATTTTGCACCCGGCTCGGTTATTATTTTGAAAAATGGAAACGAAAAATTTGGTAACCGCCTTTGGAAAATAGTAGCCACAGCCTGCGACAGCGAACAGGTGAAAATGCATCTGGTAAGCAGTGGCATGGTTGATAAGGGCTTCGACTTTGGTAGTTCGAAAGTGCAGCAGATTAAGCCAGTACGGGTAGGCTTGATGACGGGCGAAGGAGTGAGTTCGAATGCGGCGGGCGAAGTATGGCATTTCTTTGAAAGGGAGCTGAATTATCCGCTGTCGCTTTTCAATGCCACTGACTTCAGCCGCATCAGCTGGAATGAGCTGGATGTGTTGATTCTGCCGGAGGGCAATTATCGGTTTTTGCAGGATAAATCGGCTTCAGCCCGATTGCAGGAATGGGTAGCTGCAGGCGGAAAAGTGGTGGCTCTGGAAAGCGCCGTTGCACAACTGGCCAGGCTGGAATGGAGTGCACTGAAAGAAAGATCGGATTCGGGTCCGGACACCGCGGAAAAAAGCAATCCTTACACGCCGCTCAAAGTATTTGCTGATCGCGAAAAAGAACAGATTACTCGCTACACCCCGGGATCGGTATACCGGGTAGATGTTGACAGCACCCACCCGCTGATGTATGGCTTCCCCTCCTACTACTACACGCTCAAAATGGATGATGTTGTGTACGACTACATTAAATCGGGTGGCTGGAATGCAGGGGTAATCAAGAAGGATAATCAACTGGCAGGCTTTGTTGGATACCGGTTGAAGAAAAAATTGCAGGACGGGCTGGTATTTGGTGTACAGCAACTGGGGCGTGGTCAGGTCGTGTTCCTTACCGATAATGTGCTGTTTCGTAATTTTTGGGAAAATGGGAAGCTGATGATGGCGAATGCGGTGCTGATGCGGTGAAAGGTGAGAGGTGAGAGGTGAGAGGTGAGAGGTGAAACGATCTGCGAAAAAATCTGCGCAATTTGCGGAAACTGAAAGCTTACTTCTATAGGTAAATTACCTACAAGAGTAACAGTTCTGTTCCCGCAAATTGCGCAGATTTTTATCGCAGATATTCGCAGATGGTCTCACGTTTCACCACGCCCCAACGCATGCGTTGGGGCTACAATTTACTTTCTACTCACGTCTCACCTCTAACCTCTAACCTTTCACCTTTCACCTCTCACCTCTCACCTTTCACCTCTCACCTTTCACCTCTCTCACAGCTTTATCTCCTCATCATGCTGGTCATAAAACTTATACTCCGTCAGGTGACAGTTGGTATCGGCTTCTACACGGGTTTTTTGCCCGAACTTTTTACGCCATTGCGCCATACGAGTCTGCCAGGGCCAGCCCTTGGTGAGGTAGGCATACATGATGGGATTCACGACCAACTTCAGGTTGCGATGCTTGTGTGTGATCAGGTAGCCCAGATTTTTTTCAATCTCATCTTCAAGCAGAATGGTCGATGAAATTTTGCCGGTGCCGTGGCAGCTTGGACAAAGCTCCTGTGTGTTGATGTTCACTTCAGGCTTCATACGCTGCCGCGTAATTTGCATGATACCGAACTTTGAAATCGGCAGCACGGCATGTTTGGCCCTGTCGGGAGCCATAAATTCTTCCATCTTCTCTACCAGCTTGCGCTTGTTTTCTGGCAGCTTCATGTCGATGAAATCGACCACGATGATACCTCCAAGGTCACGCAGCCGAAGCTGACGCGCAATTTCCTCTGCCGCCTCGAGATTGGTTTCAATGGCATTTTGCTCCTGGTTATTGCTCACGCTCTTATAGCCGCTGTTTACGTCAATTACGTGCAGGGCTTCGGTATGTTCAATAATCAGGTAGGCACCACTGTTGAGGTTAACCGTTTTACCAAACGAGGATTTTACCTGCTTGGTAATGCCAAAAGAATCGAAGATGGGAGAACCGTTCTGGTAGAAAGAAACGATATCGGCCTTTTCAGGAGCGATCCGTTGTATATAACTTTTTGTTTCGGTAAAGATCGTGCGATCGTTTACTACGATCCGGTTAAAATCGGCATTGAGCAGATCGCGAAGAATACTGTTGGTCTTGTTTTGCTCGCTCAGTATCTTGGCCGGTGCTACAGCGCCCTTCAGGTTGCGCTGAATGGTCTTCCACATTTCAGCCAGCGTCGACAGATCTTCGTGCAATTCTGCGGTATTCTTTCCTTCCGCTGCGGTGCGCACAATAACACCAAAATTCTTTGGCTTTATGGCTTCTACGATTTTCTGAAGCCGCTTGCGCTCTTCTGAAGAATGTATTTTGCGCGATACCGCTACTATATTGTTGAAAGGAGTGATCACTACAAAACGGCCTGGCAGCGAAATTTCGCAACTCAAACGCGGTCCTTTTGCAGCAATAGGCTCTTTAAGAATTTGAACCAGCACATGAGGTTTACCACCCAGTACTTCGTTGATCTTTCCTGTCTTAATGATTTCCGGTTCAATCTGAAATTTGGCAAAGTCGAGCCCTGTTTCCGATTTGTCGGCCATGCTCATAGTGGTGAATTTGAGCAGAGATCGGGCATAGGGACTCAGGTCGGTATAATGCAGGAAGGCATCTTTTTCGAAGCCTACATCTACAAAAGCCGCGTTGAGTCCTGGAATTAGTTTTTTGACTTTACCGAGGTATAGGTCCCCCACCGCGAAACGTGCATCCGTTTTCTCGTTATGCAGTTCCACAAGTTTCCTGTCTTCCAGCAGGGCGATCTCTACACCCTGCGGAGCAGCATTGATAATAAGTTCTTTGTTCATTACAGCTTAATAATAATGAATCACCTTAGTGCTGTAAACACTGGCTGATGTTGAGTGTACCTGGATGCGGGAGGGAGGATTTGCAGCAGAGATCAGTGGGGTGCACTTGCGTACGACAAACAACCAGTAAACCGAAAAAAGGCAGAAACCGCTTAACGCAGGAAGGGCTTGAAACAAAGCTCGGCAGCAGGGTATTCCCGACGGGATCCGAATTTGTTTCAAACCCTTCAGCGATAAACTATTTGTTTTTCTTTTTGTGACGATTTTTTCTCAGTCTTTTTTTACGCTTATGCGTCGCAATCTTATGACGCTTTCTTTTCTTACCACAAGGCATACTCTGAATAATTTAATTAAAACGTGTTTATGAATAAATTGGAGTCCGTAACGACTCTTTTTATTTGCTTAATGTTTTGATTCTTTTTTCGATCTCATCCCTGATGTCTGGCCGCTCGGTCAGCTTCAAACTTTCTCGATACCAGCGCAATGCTTCTTCATTCTTCTTAAGCCGCTCATTTATATCAGCCAGCATAAGCGCGGCTTCAAGGTTGCCCGGCTCCAGCTTAAATACTGTTTCCAGTCTTCGAATGGCCTTATCAGTTTGACCCGATAATAAAGAACCCCGTGCCAGCATCATTTGTGCATAAGCATTGGTACTGTCTTTATCAATGACCTTGCGTATCTCCGCAATTCCCTGCATGGGCATATCAGAAATACCGCCAAACAGGTAAACAGATCCCAGCTCTACACGAGCACTGTCATTGTCAGGATTGATCGTCAAAGAACGTTCCAGCAGGTCTTTGGCTTGCAGCGCTTCCCATTTCCGCAAAGCGGGATTGGGCTCCCGCTGCAGGTATTCCAAAAACAAGCGGGCAGCAAAGGTGAGGGTTTTTTCCGAATTTTCCAATCTTGCTGCTTCAGCCTCATACCAGGCGTAGGCGGGGAAAAATCCCATGGAATCGCCCCAGAAATGAGACAATTCATGAAAAACCTTCATTTGTTGGTTCTTCACATCGCCGCGGGAAAGAGACTGTTCAAGCAGGTTAACATAAGTAACCTGCTCAGTATTAAGCTGCTTTTTGCCAATAATCAATATGGAATCGATGGTCAGGCTCGATGTATTGCCATGATCGTGGCCATCATCGTCGCTATGGGCTACCGAATTAACAGCCTTGCGGGGAGGGGTAGTATTTGCAAATAAATAAATAAAGAGGGTAAGCAGCAGGCTTACTCCGATCGTAATCCATTGCGGTTTCTTCACATCAATCGTATTTGAACAGCAAAGTTACCGACGGTTACGGTAATATGTGGCATTAAATGCTAAATGGATGATGACTATGCATCTTCACCCGGACCGTCATCTGGTTTGGGCTCCTTCAGCTTTTTAACTTCTGCCACGAATTCTTTGGCAGGTTTGAACGCAGGTATATAGTGCTCAGGAATATGAACAGCAATATTCTTTTTAATGTTTCTACCAATCTTGGCGGCGCGCTTCTTGGTAATAAAGCTGCCAAAGCCGCGGATATAAATATTTTCACCACTGGCAAGGGTGTCTTTCACCTCTTTGAACATAGTTTCCAGTGTAACAAGCACATCCACTTTAGGGATGCCTGTTTTTTCTGATATCTGGTTAACGAGATCGGCTTTCCTCATTGTTGGTTAGGTTTAAGATTTCAGAATGCCAATTTATGACAAAATAATATGATTGTCAATAGGATACAGAAAATTTTTATCTAAAAAGGCCATTTTCTGCCAAAAAATTGCCGGAAATTTGATTTTCGTCGCCCAAAAATGCCATCCAAGCCGCCTACTAAAGCCTCTATTAACCGGTTTCGTACCCAATTATTGGGGTGGAATACCCGGCATAACCACCGCCAGATGCCCTGGAAAGGGGTTAAAGACGCCTACAGGATCTGGCTGAGTGAAATTATACTTCAACAAACCCGGGTGGAACAGGGCTGGAGTTACTACGAACGATTTGTAAAAACATTCCCAAGCATAGAAGACCTGGCTGCCGCTCCCGATGAAAAAGTGATGAAACTATGGGAAGGATTGGGCTACTACTCTCGATGCCGCAATTTGATTTATACGGCAAGGTACATCAGCCAGGAGTTGAAGGGCGAATTTCCACGTAACCTCGAGAGCATTCAGAGTTTGAAAGGTGTGGGACCCTACACTGCTGCAGCGATTGCGTCATTTGCATTCGATCTTCCACATGCCGTGGTTGATGGCAACGTGTACCGGGTACTGGCGCGCGTATTCGGAATTGATGAGGCAATTGATTCTACGGCCGGGAAAAAATACTTTGCTACACTGGCGCAAATGCTGATTGATCCGGCAGCCCCGGCTGCATATAACCAGGCGATCATGGACTTTGGTGCCAGCATCTGTAAGCCTCAGTTGCCGCTTTGTGAAGAATGTCCGTTTCAAAAAACCTGTATGGCATATAAACAGGACCGGGTTGATCAATTGCCGTTGAAAACAAAAGAGATTAAACAGCGTACCCGTTATTTTACCTATTTCATCTTGCGATACAAGGGGGAGCTGGCCATCAGACAGCGCAGGCAAAAAGATATATGGCTGGGGCTTTACGAATTTCCGATGTTGGAAACAACAAGCTTGGTCTTGGTCGAAAAGCTGCAAAAAGAATTTCTGGATTTGTATGGACTGGATAAAAAGTATCTTCAGTCCTTTTCTGCACTCGGAGAGGCGCAACAACAGCTTTCGCACCAACGTATATTTGCGTCCTTTGTACAGGTGCAGGTGAGCAGAAAACCCGATTTACCGGAAGGGGAAATCTGGGTAAAACAAAAAGACCTGGAATCCTTCGCTTTCCCCAGGTTGTTGCGCGAGTTTATCGATGCGTCGTCATTCCCGGTTGGGGGCTAATAGCCGGATTAAATGGTAAACAGTTTAAGCGTAATCGAATTTTTGAGTCCTTTGCCTTGAAAAGTCCTCCGCGCCCTCTGTTCCTGACTCGGTGATCTCTGTGGTAAAATAGGGTGCTGAGCCCGATGGATACTCGCATAAATCCGGAAGAACCAAAATCAGAGTCCTTAAAGGGTGGGAACAACCTTGGAACACTATTACCCTTTTAAACACAGAGGACACGGAGTGGGGAACAGAGGGCACGGAGAGATATTCAAAGCAATTGAATTTTTGAGTCCTTTGCCTTGAAAAGTCCTCCGCGCCCTCTGTTCCTGACTCGGTGATCTCTGTGGTAAAATAGGGTGCTGAGCCCGATGGATACTCGCATGATTCCGGAACAAACAAGGTCAGATACTTTAGCGAATAGAAACAACCTTAGAGCAATGTTACCCTGTTTAACCGCAGAGGTCACCGAGTGAAGAACAGAGGGCACGGAGAGAGTTTAAGAGTAGTCATAGAACTGCCGAGCATTTTTGATGCTTTCAAGAACAATTTTTACCTGCTGCTGATGGTACGGAACTGAAGGGATCCGCTACCGGTAACATTAAGATTAATCTTTTGAGCCGTGGGGCCCTGAAGTGTGACCGTTAACTGGTTCTCGCCCTTTTGAAGAGGAATGCGGGTATAGTAGATCCTGTTAGGCAGACTTTGCCAGTTGCGGGTATCGGCCTTTTCTGTAGCCAGGTTAAACAGTTGCAATCCGAACGCAAGCGCTTCCCGCGTTTGCTTGTTCTTTTTTTCCTTTTTCTTTTCTTCCTCCGTCTTGTTCTTGTCGTCTTTACTATCAGACCCCGCATTGCGAACAGCAGCTTCCGCGAGTTTCTTTACAGCCATCCGGGTAAGTGTTTGCGCCAACTCCTTCAGCATACGCTCCTGCAAAGTCCGTACGGCCAGCTCATTCACGTTTTCTGCTAACTCAAAATTACGGGTCACGCCATCCTGTTGCAGCACTGCATGACTATACACCGGATTGCGAGGTTCATACACGGGTATAGCTACCCTGAACCCACGCAGATCGGTTATATTTGCCGAGCTGTTGAGGCTCGAACTATTATCCCATGGAACATTGTAAAGCCCGCGGTTATCGGTAAAAAACAGCGACCCTGTACTGTTTCGCGAAGCGGCAAAGAACAGGTCCTGCTGCGCTTTAACGGGCGCTTCGCCGCTCTCCCAAAACAGCAGCAATTCGCCACCATCTGCCATTTTCGATTTCTGGTACTTTTCTCCAAAGCGGTCTTCGTATCGCTGCAACTCATCTACAAAACCATTGGCATCGGCCAGGCGGAGTACATCCTGTTTTAACTGATCTGGCAGTTTGGTGCCATAGTGCATGCCATTGCTTTCGAGATAAACATTGGCAGCATTGCGATAAGCAATAAAAGCATTGTTGATATCGCCACCGGCTTCGTAAATCATTCCCTGGAGCGATAAAGCAAAGGGATCTTCGCTGTATTTATTCTTATTTCCCACTTTATCGTCCTGCATATAAGTACGCAGCGTGATGCGACGCGCTTCTACAATAGCTTCTTCGCGATTGCCCAGCTGCAGATAGTTGACGGCTTTGTAGTAATGAACGAGATAAGCTTCAAAGGCCTCAGCACGATATTGCTTCATCATGGGATTGAGAAGGTTGCCCAGCGCAATATCGCCAAAGCTGTTTCGCTGGCTTTCCATGATGCCATCTGCCTCATTGAAATAGCGGTTGCTCTCCTCCCATTTGCCCTGCATATGTGTTAGCTTACCTTTTTCGAGAAGATAAAGCAGGTGATTGCGCTTCTTGTTCAACAAACGGTTTTTATCCAACGCCTTCTCTGCCGCCTGGTAATCGCCGGACTGCAGCCGGCTGTAATAATCAGCTGACTGCTGCCTATAGCTGGCGCAGGAAGCAAGGAAGACGAGAAACAGCAGGTAGAAACGCACGGGGATTGTTGAATTGTTGAGTTGTTGAATTGTTGAGTTGTTGAAGTGTTGAGTTGTTTAGTTGTTGTTTGGTGTACTGATCTGCGAAAATCTGTGTATAAATCTGCGAAAATCTGCGGGAACAGAAATGCCTCACCAATTTGCAAGTTGCCAATAAGCTTAGGGTGTTCTGTTCCCGCAGATTTTCGCAGATTTATACACAGATTTTCGCAGATTAATACAAGATCAACCAAACACCCAACAACTAAACAACTACACAACCAAACAACTAAACAATATCTAATTCTTGACGTATTTCGCAATCTTCTTCTCGCCGATCCAAACCACTTCATTGGTTTCGATATTGGTGAGCTCGAGGTTAACCTGGTAGTACACCACTTTTTTGCGCTTATGCGAGTCAACTATAGAATTGATAGACCCCTGCAAAATATAATCGGCCCCCTGTTCCATTCCAAATTTCTTCATGCTGCTTACAGTAGCGTTTGACTGCTGGTCGGCCTTTTCAGCCCGCAGCTCTTCTCTTTTCTTGCCACCCTGCACCAGGCGCACCCGCTGCGAAGTCACAAATGCATTTTCCACATCCTTCACAAAAGTTTCGGCTTCTATATGTTCGTGGCTCTTGTTGCTAACGAAGCCAACGATCACAACGGGACGCTGCCCGTTTTTGGCTGCCATATGATCGGTGAGCCAGCGTGCACCAAGAATGGTTTTTGTCATTTCTTCGGCCACAAAGCGAGAATCGGTGTTGTTCCAGCGGCCGCTGATATCAACCTGTTCAGACGGGTCGATACGAGTTACTTTGCGGGAGCAGGAGGCCAAAACTAAGAGCGTTGCTGTTAACAACAGGAACGAGCGGGACATGTATTTCATAAACAATGATTGTTGAGCGTTTAGATACAGTGCATCCGTGCCGCTATATGTGTAGCAGCTCTGCCTGTATCATTGTCAAATTTCCTTGAATAAATCTGAGTGAAAAAATGATTTACCACCAGTAGCGTCCACCCCAGGGGCTGAGTGTAAGAGAATTGCCACGCCAAAATGGATAGCGGTAATTTCTCCAGCCATTATTAAAGCCGGGATAATAATTGCCATACCAGTTTTGTGCACGTATCAATCTCAGCTGCCGGCGAAAGTCGCGTCTTTCGGCTCTGGCTTCAGCTCGGTCGGCCATCCAGTCGATAGCCCGATAGGTATCCTGAACAGTAGTACCATGGTACGCTATCAATGAATCAGCCAAGCCCATGTATTTTGACCTGCTAACGGCATAATTAGGATTCTGGTCCGGTGCCAGTTCATTTTGAGCCTGCCCGGCTGCAGCCCAGAATAGGATAACAAACAGTAAGGGTAGAACTTTTTTCATAATTCAGGTTGATGGTTACGAACTCTAAATTACACAGCCGATCGTTAATCGGCAGTTAAATGTGGCCCGAATTGTGTGAAAGGCTGTCTGAGTTGACAATGCCCGCGGATTTTCACGCGTTTACAACGATAAATTTCCCATTGCGATCAAAAAAAATTAACTTTAGTTAATCACAACCAGGTCATCTCCCACACCGGAACTTTTTGCTGTTTCAGCCGTTTAGCTCCAGGATGCCTGTAAATCGAGTGCCCGTTGCAAGCCAGGAAACTGTAGAACCAGGAGGATTTATATAACCGAAAAAAGTATACCGTATGAGAGGCGTAAACAGAGTCATGCTCATTGGCAACTTAGGAAAGGATCCTGATGTACAGGTGCTGGAGGGAAATATTGCCGTCGCAAAATTTCCGCTGGCCACTACCGAAACATTTAAAGACAGAACAGGTAAACTTGTTTCGCAAACGGAATGGCATACGGTAGTATTATGGCGGGGACTGGCAGAACTGGCCCAGAAATATCTTCACAAAAGCAGCCTGGTCTACATCGAAGGGCGCCTACGCACCAGGAGCTGGGAAGATAAAGACGGCAACCGCAAGTTTGCAACCGAAGTGGTTGGCGACAATTTGATCATGCTCGACAAACGCATGGACGGCTCCGGCCACAGTACCGACTCCGGAGGCATGGAGGGAATGGGCGGTTCCGATGCTCCACTAGGCGATCCTTCCGAATCGCTTCCCTTTTAATTAATTCAGCCAAAATAATACCTTTGCCCTGGCGCTGTTTCGCAGAGCGGAGCGGCTATCTATATCAAAATATCCTGCATTGGACACGCATTCGGCCTCAACTACCATACCCGGTTTTCCACTTTTTGTACTCCTGGCGGCCGACACCCAGGTGATTACCCTCTTGGGTATACTGTTGCTGCTGTTTCTGCTGCTGGCATTTACCCTGTCGGGGGCCGAAGTTGCCATATTTTCCCTCAATGCCGATGATGTAAACCGGCTTAAAACCAAACAGCATCCGGCAGCACGGCGAATTATCGAATTTCTGGAAGAGCCGAAAGAAGTATTCGCATCTCTACTCATAGCAGGAATTTTCATCAATATCTGCATTATCGTACTCAGCAATTTCCTGATCACCGAGTTTGTGCCGTTCGGAAATCTTCACCCGGTTGTGGTCCTGCTGATCAAAGTGTTGTCGATCGCCTTTGTGCTGGTATTTTTTGCCGAACTGCTGCCAAAATACTGGGCCACACAAAACAATCTCCGTTTTGCCTATGGCTCAGCTTCTATTGTAGAAGCGGTTCATCTGTTTCTGCGCCGCTTCAGCCGCTGGGTGGTATCGCTGGCCGACCGTATTGGCCAGCGCCTGGGTGCCAACAAAGCGGAAGCCATCAGCATCAAAGAACTCGACGAAGCCATCGATATTCAAACCGACGAAGTTGCCAGCCTGGAAGAAAAGAACATTATGAAGGGTATGGTGAAATTTGGCACCATTACCGTAAAACAAATCATGCGAAGCCGGCTAGAAGTAAATGGCATTTCCCATGAACTCGATTTTCAGGGTCTGGTACAGCGCGTGCAGGAAACACGCTACTCGCGACTACCGGTTTACCGCGGCAGTATGGACGATGTAGCAGGTATCATCAACACCAAAGACCTGGTGCCCTATATTAACGAAGCAAACGACTTCAACTGGCATAGCCTGATGCGCTCACCTTATTTTGTACCAGAAAGTAAATTGATCGCCGACCTGCTACGCGACTTTCAAACACGCAGAATACATTTCGCGGTGGTTGTGGATGAATTTGGTGGCACCAGCGGCATTGTGACCATGGAAGATATTATTGAAGAAGTGATCGGCGAAATAAACGACGAATTCGATACCGAAGAATCGCGAGATCAGAAGATAGATGACAACACATTTATCTTTGAAGGCAAGACCATGCTGCACGATCTTTGCCGGGTAATGCAAATTTCCGGCGACACCTTCGACAAAGTACGCGGCGAAAGTGAATCAGTTGCCGGCCTTGTACTGGAACTTGCCGGTGAATTTCCTGAGGAAAATTCTGTCATCGTGAGTGGCGACTTTCAATTCAAAGTGCTGGAAGTATCTAAGAATCGGGTGGGTTTGGTGGAAGTGAAAATGATTAATAAGTAAAAAAGTCAGACGCTAATTTCTATGCAGCATTCAAAGGCATCATATTCCATTATCCTCCTCAGCGTGCTTACCATTGCCGTTTGTCTGCTGGCATGCAACAGTCCATTTTCATTTAAGAAAAAAGGCTACTTCCGTATCGATTTTCCGGAAAAAGAATACCGAGTGTTCGATGAACCTGGCTACCCTTACACATTTGAGTATCCCGTGTACGGCAAAATAAGTCGCGATACATCCTTTTTCGATACCAAGGCTGGCGACTGGTGGATCAATATCGATTTTCCTCAGTTTCGCGGCCGCTTTTATGTAAGCTATAAACCTGTTCGGGGCAACAATTTCGATTCACTCGTGAGCGATGGCTTTACGATGGCGTATAAAAAGCATACAGAAATGTCTACCGGCATCAGCGATAGTGTGATGCATACTGCCAACGGCGCCGATGGAGTGTTTTTCTCTCTGAGTGGCAATACGGCTACCGCTAATCAGTTTTTTCTTTCCGACAGCACAAGCCATTTCCTTCGCGGAGCATTATATTTTGATGCCAGTCCAAACGAAGACTCGCTTGGTATCGTAAACGAATTTTTGAAACAGGATCTGCGCCATTTGATCAATACACTTAAATGGCGATAACACGGTATTAGCGCTTTCCAGATTAACTTTCTAACTGAACGGTTGTTTATTCGGTCTTTTTTTAATGTTCTTTTAGATTAGCTCTGCCATTTCAACTTTTTTTCAGAAATTCCAATTCGGTTGTACGCTTCGTTGCCTTCTCTAACCAAACCATCAACTGCTTTATGTGCTCACGCATACTGATCTTTTTGAGTTTTTTGCTTCTTACGCTTAATGCAAGTTCACAGGAGGCGGCTGCCATCGATTCCATCAAAAAGGCCTTACAGGAAGCCAACTCGATGCCCGAGAAAATTTACCTGCTCGACAATTTGTCGCGCACCTACATGAATGTAGATCTGAAGGAAGCGGAGCGCTATGGCCAGGAATTGATCACAATGGCTGAATCAAGTCGCGATCGCCGACTGATGGTATTCGCTTATCAATCAAATGGCATTCGTTGCTCCTATTTTACCGGTCAGCAGGGGTATACTGAAAAAGCTATTGCCTTTTTTCAAAAGGGACTTGATATTGCACGCGAGAATAAACTCGATAGCTCCATTGGAGGTTTATTGCTGCGACTTTCCTCCATTTACCTATCCATTCCCGACAAGGAAAAATCGCTGGGCTATGCCAACGAAGCATTTTCTTTAATTAGCACACTGAACAACGACAGCCTGCGTATGGAGTCGCATAACACCTACGGTGTGGTGTACCTGGCGCGTAAAGAAAAGATAATGGCGCTTCGCCATTTCCTTAACGCACTTCGCATTGCCGATGAATTGAAAGGCGGGAAAGAGGAGGCAGAAGCTCGCAAAGCCACCTGGCTGCGCAAATGCTACAGCAATCTCTCTACATTTTATGCCAATATTGAAGCCTACGATAAAGCGATCGACTATGCTACGCTGGCCTATAACACACTCGATAAAATTCAGCAGCGTAATGTCCCCTATCAGCGGGCAATTGACATAAATGGACTGGGCAATCTGTTTGCAGCAAAAAAGAACTCCACGCTGGCAATGGAATATTATAGGCGTTCGATTGCGATGGCCGACAGTTTGAAATTTTCAACCCTGAAAGTGCCTGGCTATACCAGCTTACTGAACGAATACCTGCGAAATGATCAGCCGTCTGAAGCCCTTCGGTTTATGCGTTCATCAGAAGGCGCGGCACTTAGCAAATTTCTGGGCGACTTTGGCCTGTCGAGCATCATTGACCAGGCTTATGCCGTAATTTTTACCGGAACTGGTCAGCTTGATTCCGCCACCTATCATTTTGAACGGGCGCGCCCTTATTTTGAAAACGCCACCAGCTTCGGTAACCGAATTAATTTCTACGCACAACTGGCTTCTTACTACAAAAAGAAGGGCGACAACAAAAATGCGGCCGAGTACTTTGAACGCGTGCGAAGTATGAGCGAATCGATTGGCGAACTGGAAGTAATGGAAAGGGCGGCTAAGCATCTTGATACCGTATACCGCCGAAGCGGCAACCTGACCGAAGCTATCCGATACAATGAAATGTATCATTTGTACAAAGATAGTCTCACCAAACTGGCAAAAGAGAAAGAGTTGGCCCAGGTAGAAGCTACCGACGAACAATTGCGAATAGAGCGTTTAGAAAAAGAACGGCAGGAGGCCAAAAGAAAACGATTCAATATTCAATACCTGGCCATCACTATTGGCATTGCCGCCGTTTTTGTATTGATGGTGATGATGGGAATGTTCAAGGTTTCTGCAACCACTATCAAGCTGGTGGGTTTCTTTGCCTTCCTGATGTTTTTTGAATTTATCTTCCTCATTTTCAAAAAAAATATTGCCACTATAACCGAAGGTGAGCCCTGGAAGGATCTGTTGTTTATGATCGGACTTGCAGCACTATTGTTGCCCTTGCACCATTGGCTGGAACACAAAGTAATACACTACCTGACT
Organism: Chitinophagaceae bacterium; assembly: GCA_046297935.1. Lineage (GTDB taxonomy): Bacteria > Bacteroidota > Bacteroidia > Chitinophagales > Chitinophagaceae > CAYMZZ01. Next base: position 44,971 of record JBKBHA010000005.1, on the reverse strand, counting down.
TCCCATAACCGGCTTACTACCAGCGGCCAGGGATTATTGCAGCGGTTCAGGCGCAAAAAAATAGAGGGACAGTAGCCCGGTTAGCTCCAGAAAGGGTTGTTCTAAAAAACAATTTTATCTGTTTGTCCCCGAAAAGGTCCTTGGGCGGGTGGGATTGAGCAGGTTTTAGTATTGCCAAACTCCTGTCTATATTTGCAGCAAATTTGGCTATTGTGATTGTGATCGACAATGTCATCATCAGCGATGAGGTGGTGAGTAAGAAATTTGTTTGTGACCTGGGCCGTTGCAAGGGCGGCTGTTGCGAAGATGGTGATGCCGGCGCTCCACTAACCATTGAGGAAAAAGAGGAAGTGAGGCGATATTTCCCCCTTATTAAGCACCTGTTGCGACCCGAAGCGGCCGCGGAGGCCGAAAAAAAAGGGTTTTATGAATACGATACGGAGTTTGGATGGGTTACACCTACCCTGCCTTCGGACAACGAGATATGCGTCTACGCCATTCGTGAAAAAGACGGCATGATAAAATGTGCCTTTGAGCAGGCCTACCTTGCCGGCCAGATCGGTTGGCGAAAACCCATCAGCTGCCATTTGTATCCGATCATCGCCAAAAAGGGGGCTCATGGCGACTACGACCGGGTGAACTACGAGCCTCGTGAAACGCTTTGCCGACCCGCTTGTCAGCTGGGTGAAAGACTACAGGTACCCGTTTACAAATTCTTGAAAGAACCACTGATCCGTAAGTACGGTGAGGAATTTTATGAAACACTCCACGCCATAGCTCAACAATTTGAGCCTGGCGATGTAAATTCAGACTAAAATTAGATCAGGTGAAAGAGACAGCAGCCGATTTTTTAGCCAAAAGTGCCCTTAAAGCCGCCGACCGTAGCCATAGGCGTGTAATCAATTTCAATATAGGTAAATACAATGCCGTGGTGCCAAAGGGAAAAGAACAATTTGCCCTTTTAGACACTGCAAGAGAGCGGGCCAAAAACCTGAAATGGAAGGCGATTGAATCGCTCGATAAGCAATTGGAATCCTTTGAAGCAGCCATCACCCGGCGTGGAGCCAGAGTGGTATGGGCAAATGATGCAAAGGAAGCACTGGACGAAATAGGTAAAATTTGCAGTGAAAGAAACTGCAAGACTCTTGTGAAAAGCAAGAGCATGGTCACCGAGGAAATTCACCTCAACGATTATCTGGAAAAGCAAGGCATTGAGAGTGTGGAAACCGATCTGGGTGAGTACATCCAGCAACTGGATGGCGAACCACCCTACCATATCGTAACTCCTGCCATGCATAAAAGCAAGGAGGATATTGCGAAGTTGTTTGCAGAAAAACTGGGCACCGACCCCAAATTGACACCTGAAGAACTTACCCTGGTTGCGCGCCGGGTATTGCGTGAGAAATATGCCAATGCAGAAGTGGGTGTAACAGGTGCCAACTTTATCATCGCCGATATTGGAGCCGTGGCTGTAACCGAAAACGAGGGAAATGGAAGACTAAGCTGCTCGATGCCGAAGACCCATATTGTGGTGGTGGGCATTGAAAAAGTAATTCCTTCCATGAACGATCTGGCGTTGTTCTGGCCACTGCTGGCCACTTTTGGCACCGGCCAGCGGGTTACATCTTACAACACGATCATTGCGGGCCCCAAACAACCGGGCGAAACCGACGGTCCGGAAGAAATGATCGTCATTTTGCTCGACAATGGCCGCACGAATATTCTGGCCAACGAAAAAGAGCGGGAAAGTCTGTACTGCATTCGTTGTGGTGCCTGCCTGAACGCCTGTCCGGTTTATAAAAATATTGGAGGCCATACCTATGCCGCCACTTATAGCGGCCCTATTGGATCGGTAATTACCCCGCACCTGCGAGGAATGGAAGAATGGAAACACCTGAGCTATGCCTCTTCGCTTTGTGGCAACTGTACCGAAGTGTGTGCGGTTAAAATCAATCTGCATGAGCTGCTGCTTGAAAACCGGCACGAAGCAGTGGAAGAAGGCTTTTCTGATTTCTCTGAACGAATGGCCTGGAAAATGTGGCGACAGGGAATGCTGCGTCGTAAATTTATGAATATGGGCACGGGTGCAATCAAGGGCTGGATGGTGAACCGCCTGATGAAGGGTTGGTCGGCCAACCGTGCTGCACTTCAGTTTCCGAAGAAAAGTTTTAATCAACAATGGCGCGAACGTGAAAAGGCACGGGGCTGATAACCCATGCTGATATTTGCTGAAACGATAACAGCCCGACTGCAATACGCTATCGATTTCTTTAGCGAAAATTGGCTTACTAAATCGGCTGCCATCACCAACAATAAACAGGAAGCCGAACACTACGATGGGCTGTTGATCTGTTATCACTACCATAGGATCCGGAAGGATGCCTACTGGATCGTACCCGCCGGTCTTTTAAGCGAGAGAAGTATTCAGCCAAAGCAGATTGTTGTTAACAATAACGGAGCGGTACCTGTATTTTTCGAAACAGCCGGCGATCATTCCTTCGACATTTTTTCAGCCGTATTTTACCTGCTTAGCCGATACGAAGAATATCTGCCTCATGAAAAGGACAGCTATGGCCGCTACGATCATCGGCAAAGTCTGGCCTTTCAACATGGTTTTTTAGACCGGCCGTTGATAAACGAATGGCTAAATGAATTCACCCGGCAACTTCAGGCGCATGCTGACCGTTTTTCCATAGCAGCCTTTGGCAGCAACAGTCCATTTTACCGCAAGCCCGCTTTCAGTTTTCTGCCCAGCTACGATATTGATATTGCCTGGAGTTATCGCCACAAGGGTTTCTGGCGAAATATGACGGGCGCTTGTGCAGATCTGCTAAAGGGCCATTTTGGTGCTATTGCCAGCAGGATAAATGTGCTGCGTGGCAGGAAGCCCGATCCCTTCGATGTCTTTGGCTGGTTGAACGGATTACATGAAAAACACCAGCTAAAGCCTTACTATTTCTTTTTGTTTGCTCCGAAGAGAGGCCGTTACGACAAGAACATTGATCCCCGGCATAAAGCCATGCAGGCCCTGGTCTACGATCATGCCATCAGGTATCCTGTCGGCATTCACCCAAGCTGGCGCAGCGGCGACGAGAAAGAGCTGATGACAACAGAAATAGAGTTGTTGTCGAAAGCAATCGGCACCCCGGTACAGGCGTCGAGGCAGCACTATATCCGCCTGCATCTTCCCGAAACCTATCGGCGGCTCATTGAAGCAGGTATCCGCTTCGATTTCAGCATGGGCTATGGCAGCATCAATGGTTTCAGGGCATCGGTGGCACTTCCCTTCTATTGGTATGATCTGGATCGGGAAGAAAAAACAGAGTTATTGATTTTTCCTTTCTGCTTCATGGAGGCCAACAGCTATTTTGAACAGAAACAGGATGCAAAAACGTCCTTTGCAGAGCTCAACAGGTATCAGGAGAAGCTACACCAAACGGGGGGATTGTTCTGCATCATCTGGCATAATTCGTTCCTCACAAACGAACCGCGCTGGAGGGAGTGGAGAGAGGGGTATGGGGAGTGGTTAGTGGGGAGAGGTGAGAGACGTGAAACGTGAAAGGTGAGAGGTGAAAGGTGAGAGGTGAAAGGTGAAAGGTGAAAGGTGAGAGGTGAGAGGTGAGAGGTGAGAGGTGAGAGGTGAGAGACGTGAAACGTGAAAGGTGAAACGTGAAAGGTGAAAGGTGAGACGTGAGAGGTGAGACGTGAAAGGGATCAGCGTTAATCTGCGAAATAATCTGCGTAAATCTGCGGGAACAGAACTGTTACTCTTGAAGGCAATTTGCTTACAGTATCAAGTTTTCTGTTCCCGCAGATTTACACAGATTTTTACACAGATTTTCCTACTTCCCACGCCCCAACGCATGCGTTGGGGCTACCTTTCACGTTTCACGTTTCACGTCTCACCTTTCACCTTTCACGTTTCACCTTTCACGTTTCACCTTTCACCTCTCACCTCTCACCTCTCACCTCTCACGTTTCACGCCTCTTGTACGCAAAAAATGCCGTAGCCAACAACAACAGCGCCACCGCATAAAACCAGGGCGTAAACGACATTTCCAATTGTACGTCCGTAAATTGATCGACCGCTGTTCCGGTATTCGATCCGTTCCCGACATCTTTCACCTTTCCCTTTAGATCGATATACAACGCAATCATGGATGAGAAGGAGAGTACAGCCGACACCATTGCCAGTTGCGGGCCCCATTTCCATTTTATCAATGACAATACCGCAGCAGCCAGGGCAAGCACCCAGGCAACCAATGCATAGTAGTTCGGTTGTTCGCGGTTGCCGAGCTTGCGTTCTCCATTCATTCCCATTTGCTGACCCAGATTTTCCATTGACGATCTCCAGCTTAGCCCCAGGGCCAGCCCCACGCCGCTATTGCTGGCCACCATGGCTGTATTGGAATTAAACATATTCGAGATTTCTGATGTACTGTCTTTACATCTGATTTCTGCAAATGGCAGAAAGAAAAGCAGAAATGCAACGATCGACGAAACAGAAGAAGGAATATTTGTTCCGAATATTCCTCTCGATGCTGGTTCCGGACTAACCGGGTTGCTGTAGCTGACTGGTTCCATGATGGTGATTTTGTAGGGAAAAGGTAATAAAAAACTTTCAGCACGCTGGTTGAAGCGGCTGCTATTGAAACAATATCTTTGCTGCCAGCATGGATTTTCAAATCAACAGCATATGTGTTTGCGGCGCCGGCACCATGGGCAGTGGTATTGCTCAGGTGGCGGCACAGGCTGGTTTTCATTGCATTCTGTTCGATCTGAATGCAGTGGCATTGAAAAATGCCGAACATTCCATTCAGGAACAGTGGCAGCGGCTGGTAGACAAAGGAAAGTGGACCGAAGCAGAACGCGATGCAGCCTGGCAGCGGCTGCATTTCAACAGCGATCTTCAACAATGCCTGGCTGATGTGTTCATAGAAGCAATTGTGGAAAAGACGGAAGCCAAAGTGGCATTATTCAACCAGTTGGCAGAGTTGAATCACAGCGAATGCATTTTCGCGAGCAATACCTCCTCGCTGTCGATTTCGACAATAGCGAGCCAGGTCATGAACCCTGCAAGGGTTATTGGTATGCATTTTTTCAATCCTGCACCGGTGATGAAACTGGTTGAAGTGGTTCGCGGCGACCAGACTTCAGAAAAACTGATAGAGCAGGTAATGGAGCTAACCCGAAGGATGGGCAAAACACCTGTGCTCTGCAAGGATTCGCCCGGCTTCATCGTGAATCGGGTGGCGCGTCCGTTCTATATCGAGTCGCTTCGCCTGGTTGAAGAGGGGCGAACTGATTATGGCCAAATGGATCGATTGCTCAGGGCAAGCGGATTTCGGATGGGACCCTTTGAGCTGATGGATCTGATAGGTAACGACGTTAATTATGCAGTAAGTTGTTCCGTATACGAACAAATGGGTCAGCCTGCAAGATTAAGACCCTCGCCGCTTCAGGAACAAAAAGTGAAAGAAGGGAAGTTGGGACGTAAAAGCGGAGAAGGATATTTCAAATACTAGTAAAATTCCAATTTGAAGAAGGTATTCATAACAGGTGCAACCGGATTTCTGGGTGCTTATATCGTACAGGAGCTGGTAAAAAACGGCTACTCGGTGCGCGCCCTTCGACGCTCTTCCAAACTGCCGGGCTTTGTAGATGCGTCCATATGGCAACACCTGGAATGGATAGATGGTGACATACTGGATGTAGTGGCTCTACAGGAAGGTATGGCAGGGGTGGATGCTGTGATACATTCTGCCGCTATCGTATCGTTTGATAAACGCGATCGCGATCAAATGTTTCTCGTGAATCAGGAGGGTACAGCCAATGTTGTGAATATGGCTTTGGAAGCGGGAATAAAAAAACTGATACACGTAAGCTCCGTAGCTGCACTTGGGCGAACTTCGGACGGACAAAGAGTTGACGAAGAAAAAAAATGGAGCGAAACCCGAAACAATACCAACTATGCCCGCAGCAAATACAAAGCTGAGCTTGAAGTGTGGCGAGGCATTGCCGAAGGACTCCCCGCTGTGATCGTTAACCCAAGTACCATTTTAGGTTATGGCGACTGGAACAACGGGAGCAGTGCCATTTTTAGAAATGTGTACAATGAATTTCCCTGGTATAGTCCCGGGCTGAATGGTTTTGTAGACGTACGCGATGTGGCTCTTGCCTGCCGCCTTCTACTGGAATCAGATATCGAGGGTGAGCGGTTTATCGTTAATGGCGACAACTGGCCATTCAAACGTTTGATGCATACCATTGCCGAAGAGTTTGGAAAGAAGAAAGCAAGTAAGGAAACCACCCTGCCTCTGCTGGCATTTGCATGGCGCTGGGAACGCTTTAAGTCCTGGTTTAGTGGAAATCGACCTCTTTTAACGCCCGAAAGTGCCCGCGTGGCTCATAGTCGCACGGTTTTTGATAACCAGAAACTGTTGAAATTTCTACCGGGCTTTTCCTATACCCCGCTGGAAAAAACCATTGCCGAAGCTTGTGCAGCATACAAAAAAGACCGCTGAATAGCTGCTTTAACTTTTCTACCCTGGCAAAACTTGAAAATGCCCGGTATCTTTATAGCCAGTACATTCTATGATAAAACAAATTTTTTCCCTTCTGTTCGCCTCGTTGGCTTCTTTGGCATTAAATGCCCAATTTACTGTTACCGGCCGGATCATTGATTCGGCCAGTCAGCAACCATTAACCGGCGCTTCCGTATACGCACAGAATACCACGCAGGGTACCATCACCAATTCGAATGGCGAATTCAGTTTGCCTTTGAAATCGGGCGGATACGAACTGATCGTGAGCTTTACGGGTTACCAGACCAAACAGATTCAGGTTTCCGGCTCCGACAGTCAACTGGGCGATATCCTGATGTTGCAGGAAGACAAAAGTCTGCAGGAAGTAATCATTAAGAGCAGCAATGAAGTGCCCGATGGCTGGGAGCAATACGGTCAGTTTTTTGTAGACCATTTTATTGGAACCACTCCTTTTGCCAGCGAAACCAAACTAATTAATCCTGAGGTACTGAAATTTTACCTGATCAAAAGAACCAACAAATTGCGGGTAATGGCTACCGAGCCGATTCAGATCCGTAACGAAGCGCTGGGTTATGAATTACGCTTTCAGCTTGATTCCTTCATCTACTACTACGAAACGGAAATAAATTCTTATCGAGGTTTCTGCCTTTACAAGGAAATGGAGGGCCATCGTGGACAGCGGGCGAAATGGGCAGAGAACAGAGCTAAGGCATATTACGGCTCCAAGATGCATTTCATGCGGAGCTATTACGATAGTAGCCTGCAACAACAGGGTTTTACCATCGACCTTAAATCGGGTGATGGCGAGAACAGTAGTTTCAGCAGACTTGCTAACCCTTACGATGTGCGGTATTATGGTTATATCGACAGCACCGGTCAGGTGGAACTATGGTTTCCACATAAGATCAGCGTTACCTATACCCGAAGCAAACCTGAACCGGAGTACCTGAAGCAATTCAATCTACCTCCTGATGTGCCCATGCAGATTTCCTACATCGATCTGAATAATGCAGTCTTCATTCAGGAAAACGGGTATTTCCATGATCCGCGCAACTGGATCAACCAGGGATACTGGAGCTGGAAAAATCTGGCTGATCAGTTGCCTTTTGATTACAGCCCCTGAGTTGTTGAATTGTTGAGTTGTTGAGTTGTTGTTGTATTAATCTACGGGAATAGAAAATCAACTTCTTTCAGGTTTGTTGATTGCTTTAGAGCACTGTTACCCTGTTTAACCGCAGGTCACAGAGTTAGGAACAGAGGGCACAGAGAGCTTATCAGAGTAAATGCGCAGCAACTTCAATTGCCCTGAACCGACCTCCGCGAACTCTGTTCCTGCCTCGGTGGACTCTGTGGTAAAAAGGATAGCAGTGCTCTCAGGCTATTTTCGCTGTTTGAGGAATTTGATTTTCGGTTCTTCTGCATTCATACAAGTATCCTGCTGGCTCAGCATTTCTTTAACCACAGAGGTCACAGAGTTAGGAACAGAGGGCACAGAGAGCTTATCAGAGTAAATGCGCAGCAACTTCCATTGCTCTGAACCGACCTCCGCGAACTCTGTTCCTGCCTCGGTGGACTCTGTGGTAAGAATGGTAGCAGTGCTCTAAGGTTGTTTTCAATGTTTAAGGAATTTGGTTTTCGGTTCTTCTGCATTCATACAAGTATCCTGCTGGCTCAGCATTTCTTTAACCGCAGGGCGCGGAGAGCGGTTCAGAGTTGTGTAGTTGATGATATATTAATCTGCGCGATCCGCGGTTGGAAATCTGCGCAAATCTGCGGGAACAGAAAATCAATTTCTTTCAGGTTATGGATTGTTCGAGAGAACTGTTACCCTGTTTAACCGCAGAGGGCACAGAGTATTTTTTTCGCAGAGGGCACGGAGATCTGTTGAAAGATGTAATTTGACATGCAGAAGTTCGGTTCCCGCAGAACAACTAAACGACTACACAACCAAACAACTACACTCTCACTGTTTTCCCATCACTTTCTCCCACAACAACGGAATACGCTTGATCCAAACCAGTTCCTTTTTCTTATCGCCGGCATCAATCGCTGGTGAACCGAAGTAGGCTTTGCCCCCGGGTAGTGAAGCAGGTACTCCGCTTTGCGCCATCACCACTGCGTCTTTGCCAATGGTCAGGGTTTTGCTCACTCCCACTTGTCCCCAGAGTATCACATTATCTTCAAGGATGGTGGCACCGGCAATGCCCACCTGGGCGGCCAGCAGACAGTTTTGTCCTATTACCGTATCATGGCCAATATGAACCAGGTTATCGATCTTGGTGCCGCGGCCAATTAGGGTGTCGCCACTTACACCCCTGTCGATGGTGCAGCCCGCGCCAATTTCCACCGAGTCTTCAATAACCACTCGGCCACAACTAAGCATTTTGTTGTAATGCACAGGTCGGTTGGTTTTCTTATTATAATAAAAAGCGTCGCTTCCTATCACCGTTCCCGCCTGTATCACCACGTCGTCGCCTACTACACAATGATCCAGAATGGTGACGTTAGGTTGAATAATACAGTTGCGACCAATAGTGACCCTGTTTCCGATGTACACATTCGGCATAATTACTGTGCCCTCGCCAATTCGGGCCGAATCGGCCTGCATTTGCATAGAGGGACGAAACGGTCGGAACTCGCGCACTATTGTTTGATATGCTTCAAAAGGATTGTCGGTAAGCAAGAGCGCTTTACCCTCCGGAAATGCAGTTTCCTGATTGATGATTATGAAACTGGCCGCGCTGTTGATACATTTTTCGTAGTACTTCGGATGATCCACAAATACCAAATCGCCTTCTTCTACCTTGTGAATTTCGTTAATGCCGGTAGCCAGGGCGTCGGAATTACCAATTACCCGGGCGCCAATAAGTGTAGCAATTCGGGATAATGGAACGGGTTGATCAAAGCGCATATAAACAAGTTTTAGCAAAGGTAGCGCTTGAAAAAAGGAAATATCAGAATGAAAAAAACGGATTAAAAAACAATGATGGAAACCGTTTTTCCGAAGAGAAAAACATTTTATTCAAGCCGGAAGTAGAACACAGTTTTTCAAAAGCGAACTAAAAAAGTAAATTCAAAACTTAAATGAAAGCGGGTAAAAGGAACTATATGGGAACTGCCTTTTCCACAGCCCCGGTTAAAATGTGAATAAAATTTATGCGAAATATTTTTTGGATAGCAAAAAATATATTTAATATTGTGTTGGGAAATTCGTTTCCCTGTACTTACTAACCCATCCATTATAATGATCCCTTCGATTTCTCGAGGGGATTTTTATTTCGATACCTTTATACTTACACAAACATTTTATTCATGCTGAAATCAATGACCGGCTTTGGTCGCGCCGAGGAAAGCGTTGGCGAAAAGACCTTTCTCGTCGACATTAAATCGCTCAATGGAAAACAGTTCGAACTACAACTGAAAATGCCCGCCTTACTAAAGCCGTTCGAGTTTGACATCCGTCGGATCCTGTCGGAAGAATTGATCCGCGGCAGTGTGGATTGCATCATCAGTCTGAAAGATACGGGTAATGCCAAGCCGGTTACTATCAATACCGAACTGGCCCGTGCCTATTACCAGCCGCTTGCTGCATTATCGGCCGAGCTGGGTCTCGATGCTTCCCATATACTGAGTACGCTGGTGAAGTTGCCTGAAGTGATTACACCGAGTAGTGAAACCCTTACGGATTCGGAGTGGGAAGAGTTGCAGGCTGTCATCCGAAAATCGGCCGCTGCGTTGAATCATCATCGCCTCGACGAAGGCAAAACCCTGGAAGAAGACCTGAACCTCCGTATCAGCAATATTGAGCGTCTGCAAGCCGAAGTGATCCGACTTGAACCGCTGCGCCAACAACGTATTCGCGATGGCATAACCCGACTGCTGGAAGAAAAGGTGGGTAAGGAGAATTATGATGACAACCGACTTGAACAGGAACTTATTTACTATATCGAAAAAATAGACATTAGCGAAGAGCAGGTTCGCCTGCGCAATCATTGCGATTACTTCAAAGCCCTTTTGTCGGACAACGACAGCGCCAAAGGCAAGAAGCTCTCGTTCGTTTTGCAGGAAATTGGCCGCGAAATCAATACTACCGGCTCCAAAGCATATGACGCTTCCATTCAAAAAGCGGTAGTAGAAATGAAAGACGAGCTGGAGAAAGCCAAAGAGCAGGTATTGAATGTACTTTAACCAACTGGCAAATTCGTCAAATTAGCTGTTATTTTGCAATATGAAACTACGGCACCTTACCGTCCTGCTCGTTGCGCTAAGCACAATGATGATCGCCTGCGGCCAGATTAACATCTACGAAAAAACCGTTACTGTGCCGGAGCATGCCTGGAGCAGCAGCTTTAAGCCCGGCTTCGATTTCGACATCACCGATAGCAGCAGCGTATACCAGGTATTCCTTGTAATCCGGCATACCGAGCAATACCGATACAACAATATATACCTCAACCTTCGGATCAAGGGACCCGGCAACGACTCGGCACTGGTACTAAGGCGGGAACTTAAGCTGGCCAACAATGAACGTTGGCTGGGCGAAGGCATGGATGATATTTACGAGCATCGCACTCCCATTGGTCTGCTGGGTGACACCAAAGCACTAACTCCAGGAACCTACCATTTCACACTGGAACAAATAATGAGGGAAGATCCGCTTAACCACGTACTGGACGTGGGTCTGCGCGTAGAGAAAAAATAACTGGCACCGCATGGTCGATACCGTACGAAAAAAACTCCGCCGGGCTACATGGACCTATTGGCTGCTGCTCATCTATATCATTGCAGCCTACATCTGGTGGTTTATTTCGCTGGAACGACAAAATAGCCAGATGCAGCAGTTCAAACTTGAACAGCTTGCCCTGACCACCGATAGCACCGAATCGCCGATCGTTTATAAACTGAAACGGGAAAGCATCGTTACCGAACACCGGCGCAATCAGACCAAATATGCGGGCGAAGGAATCGTATTTCTGGCCTTGATCTTTGTAGGTGCCGCTTTTATCTATCGTTCGGTACGTCGTCAGTTTCGCCAGCAACAGCAGCAGCAGAATTTCATGATGGCCGTAACACATGAGCTGAAGACGCCTATAGCCGTAGCCCGAATTAATCTTGAAACACTTCAAAAACATCAGCTGGATCCGGAAAAACAACAGAAGCTGATTCGAATGACGCTGGAAGAAACAACGAGGCTCAATGTTTTGACCAACAATATTCTGATCGCTTCCCAATTGGAAGGAGGCGGTTATCACTTTTCGTTCGAGGAACTTGATATGTCGGATCTGGTATCTGATAGCCTGCAGGATTTTAGCAATCGATTTTCAGATCGGCAATTGCAGGGAGACATAGAACCCGAGCTCGACCTGAAGGGTGACCCGCTGCTGCTGCAGATTCTGGTCAATAACCTGCTCGAAAATGCTCACAAATACTCTCCCAGAGACAAAGCAATACAGGTAAGGCTGTACCGTACCGAAAGCCTGGTAGTGCTGGAAGTAATTGATGAAGGCCCGGGTATTCCGGAGAGTGAAAAAGCACGTGTTTTCGACAAGTTTTACCGAATCGGGAATGAATCAACCCGTAAAACACAGGGCACAGGCCTGGGGCTGTATCTTTGCAGCAAGATTGCACGCGATCACAATGCCGACATTTCGGTGACAAACAATCACCCCACCGGAAGTATTTTTGCGGTTAGTTTTCAGAACTAAGCCTCTCCGGCTGCGTTGTACGATTATGAGCGACGAAAAGAAAATATCCATTCTACTGGTGGAGGACGAAGAGAACCTGCACGAAGCCCTCAAGCTGAACCTTGAACTGGAGGGTTACGAAGTGACCTCTGCCTTCGATGGAGCCGCGGCACTGGAAGCGGTAAAAGATGAGTATTTCGATTTGATCATACTGGATGTGATGCTTCCCGAAATGGATGGCATCAGTGTTGCTGAAACTGTTCGGCTACGCAACAACGAGGTTCCCATACTTATTTTGAGCGCCAAGAATAGCAGCGCCGACAGAGTGTTGGGACTGAAAAAAGGGGCTGACGATTATCTTACCAAGCCTTTTAACCTTGAAGAATTATTGCTAAGGGTAACCAAGCTGATCCAAAAGAATAAAAAGCTGCAGGACCGTAGCACGGTTGGTAACAGTTACACTTTCGGCGATAATATCATCGACTTCAAGGCACAGGAAGCCACTACCCGATCGTCGGGCAAAATTCAATTGAGCAAGAAAGAAACGATGCTGCTAAAACTGCTGATAGAAAACAAAAATGAAGTAGTTCCGCGGGAGAAAATATTGCAGGCAGTATGGGGCTACAATGTGTATCCTACCACACGCACCATCGATAATTTCATTCTTAATTTTCGAAAATATTTTGAGGAAGACAGCCGTAATCCGCGCTTCTTTCATTCGGTTCGCGGGGTAGGATATAAATATTCTGAACAGGGCTAATGCAACTCAAACCTCTGAGCCTGACTCAGGTTTCTCATCAATCTTGTTAAGTATTACAGTAGCCGTTTGCAACAGCCATTGACGGTCGTCGCCTTCGTTGGCTGCGGTGTATAATCTAATTTCGCATAGTTCCATTATCTGCCATAGCTGGTTGCGTTCTTCCTCCGGCAACAAGGGCTGCAGTCGCTGCCAGAGTTGAAACTTATTCGTTGCAGATGCACTTACCCCCACGCGGTCATTCAGAAATCGCCAGATTCCCTGGTACAGCGCAGAATAGAAATTTGCCGGATCCTCCAATTTATCGGCTGCTGTGGAAAGCGCTTCGCTAACCTGTAATGCCGGCGGCGGAGGGATTGGAGCTGGTATTTTTTCCTTTTTTGATTCGCGGCGCCAGGTATATACCACGCCCAGCACCACCAATATTACAATTGCAATCAGGTAAATGCGCGATGGATCAAATGAGCCTGACTCTGGTGCAGATTCATTCTGCGGTATATCCTTTTTTTCGATAGCTGGCGCTACAAAAAAATTGAGTGCTTTAGATGCTACTGTTACATATCGATTGCTATCGGGATCGAAAAAGGAAAAATTGATCGCTGGAATGCTAAACTCCCCAGACTGATCAGCAACAAATCGCATACGAAAGCGGCGCTGCCCCTGCATAGGCGCTTTGCTACTGTCGAGCTGGTCCAGCACTATAGCACCGAAACCGTCTATCCCCTTTGGCCATTCCACTTTTGGAGCCACCAGTTGCAGAAAATTTCCTTTTCCACTTATGGTAATGTCGAGTTGATTTTCTTCCCTGGCTGCTGGATTTTCATTCCCAAGTTGCATGTCGATACTAAATCGACCTACTGCACCCGACCATTCTTTCGGTTTCTTTGCTTCCGGCAGGGCTTTTACTCTAATCGTCAGGGGCGAACTGCGCATCACTACTTCAAACAATTCCCATCCGGGTATGGTCTCATCATCGTTACCCTCCACCACACCTTCGAATATTTGCTGAGAAGCAGGTTCATTGACCGGCTTTCTGGAAAACCACACTTTAGAGCTCAGCTCCATTGGATCAATGCTTAGCTGTCCGGCAGATTGCGGGTATAGTTGCACTTTCCGCAAAGTGTGTACTTCATAACTGCGTCCATTCAGTTGTTTCGTTTCTTTAAAGCCCTCCTTCAAACCAATCATTTCCTGAACAGCAAAACCGTAGAACGCAGGATTTTTGACGATATCTGATTGAGATCTTAAGCTGGAATAAAGTTTGAATGTAGCAGTAACCGGTTGACCAACCCATACCGATTGGCGGTCTGCCTCCACCGTTATAAACAGACCTTCATTTATTTTGCGCTGAGGGTCTTCACCTTCTTTCAGCATCAGGTTGGGGTTGCCTTTCTGTGCATTCCATGCCGCCTGCAAACGACGGTCTGCTTCCTGTTTGCTGATAACTATTGCATACTGGTCCGAAGAAGTGGTTAACTGATTCCCGATAAGTACTCTGGCTACAGGCAATCGAACCCGACCCGCTTCCAGCGGCTCCAGCACCAGTGATACAATATGCTGCCATTCATTGGAACCATCTTCCAGGGGTAAATCACTGCTCTCAGGTGACTTTACCAGTCGAAACTGCTCCAGCACCGGCTCTTTGAACTCGTCGTTTGTATTATTTTTAAGCCACCGGTATTGCAAAAGAAACGACTCCCCCTGAACCAAATCATGATCGGGTACCAGCACTTTTATGCCCGCCTGAGCATGCAGGCCAGGCACATGAAATAAAAAGAACAGGAGCAGTATGCTTACGCGAACAATCAGCAAGTGAAAAACAGTTTTGCCTAAAAATAAGCGCCGGTCAACAGTAAAAAAGATTAAAATCGATGATCGGTAAATGCCAGCTTTAAAGGTCGCCCAGTTGAGGGCGCAGCACTATATCTTCTACGCAGGCCGCTGGCGAAAGCTGGCTGGCGGCATAAATGAGCCTGGCAACATCTTCCGCTTCCATAATGCGGTGATTACGGTTGTCGAAACCACCCCAGGAATCGGTCAAAACCGCTCCGGGCAGCACGGCAGTTACTTTGATGCCATGAGGCTTCATTTCCTCCCGCAAATTCTGACTGAATCCATATAGGGCAAATTTGCTGATGCCATATGCGCCTCCGTTGGGATAAGCTTTCAGTGATGCGATGGAGCAAATATTGAAAATATGTCCCTTCCCACGTTCCATCATGGCCGGCAGAATGGCCCGGGTGAGGTGATAGGCACTGTACAAATTCGTTTCAATCTGTTGCTCCAACGCGCCTTCCGGTTCATTGTGTACAGCACCCGGAACAAAAATGCCGGCATTGTTTACAACAATATCCGGACCACCCGCTTTTTCAATGGCCCAGGCCGCCAGTTGTTTGCAGGAATCTTTCTCTGCCAGGTCAAATGCCCTACCCCATACATTGATGTTGGGAAAATGAGTCATCATTTCTTCCACACAGGCGTAAAGTGCCACTTCGCTACGCGAGCTTAGCAGTAAATCGTAGCCTTGTGCTCCAAATTGCCTTGCCAGCGCTTTACCTATGCCGCGGGAAGCGCCTGTGATTAAAATTGTCATAACATCACCTGATTTCGATTACGAAGTACGAACATTTTTGCTTCAAAAAAGGTTCATCATTTGCCAGCACGTAATTTTGTGCCGATGAAACGAAAATACAGCCATATCTTTTTCGACCTCGATCATACCCTTTGGGACTTTGAATCCAATGCGCGCATTACACTTGAACACCTGTTTGAAGAATTGGCACTCGAGAAACGAGGGGTGAACGACTTTGAACGGTTTTACCAGAACTACCTGGTGCATAATGATCGCCTCTGGGATCGGTATCGAAAGGGATATATCCGGCAGGACGAACTTCGATTAAAGCGGATGTGGCTGACACTGCTCGACTTCAAAATTGCAGATGAAAAGCTGGCGCAGCAAATGAATGTGCAGTTTTTGCAACTGCTTCCCACCAGAAACGCTGTTTTTCCTCATACACATGATATACTGAAGTATCTGCGCGACCGGAGTTACCAGTTGCATTTAATCACCAATGGTTTCGAAGAAGTGCAGCACAATAAACTAAAACACTCAGGACTGACAGAATTTTTTGGAGAAGTTATTACCTCCGAAGGATCGAATAGTCTGAAACCAAACAAGGAAATTTTTGAGTACGCCTTCCGCAAAACTTCCGCAACGCCCGAAACAAGCATTATGATTGGCGATACTCCCGAAGTAGATATTCAGGGCGCCATCAATGCAGGTATGGACCAGGTATTTGTAAATTTTAAATCGATCAGCACCACTGTGCCCAGCACCTACGAAATAAAATCCCTCAAGGAACTCGAATCAATCTTTTAAACCCCAACGCGTGCGTTGGGGCTACTCACCTCTCACCTTTCACCTCTCACCTCTCACCTCTCACCTTTCACCTTTCACCACTCACCATTCCGCCACCACCGTCACCCCACCCTTGGGTTTGTCGCCAATCTTCACTTTGATTTTGGCATCAAGTGGCAGCAGCAGGTCTACGCGCGAGCCAAACTTGATGAATCCCATTTCTTCGGTCTGACGTACCTGTTGTCCTGCGCTCAGGTAGTTGACAATTCGCTTGGCAAGCGCGCCGGCAATCTGCTTGGTCAGTACTTCTTTGCCATCTTTCCGGTACACTACAGTGTGGCGCTCATTTTCGGTTGAGGATTTGGGGTGCCAGGCCACCAGGTATTTCCCTTTGTGGTATTCGCTGTACACCACCTCGCCGGTAATTGGATTACGATTGACATGCACATTGAGTGGACTCATGAAAATAGAAACCTGAATGCGGCGGTCGTTGAAATATTCGTCGGCCTGTACTTCCTCAATGGCTACTACTTTTCCATCGGCAGGAGCCACAATGGCGTTTTCTGAAATGGTCAGTTGCCGGTTGGGTATTCTAAAAAAAGAAATGATAAACAAAAACACGCCAAAGGTCACAATGAAAATCAGGATGCTCAAAATGGGCCAGTCGAAACTGAGCAGGTAAAAAGACAGCAAATTTATCAGGCCAAAAGCAATAGCCGACCATGCAATGGTGGGATATCCTTCTTTATGAATTGTCATACGGTTGAATTGAGGGGCAAAGATAATAATGTTTAGGTTTGTTGGGTTTGAAGACTGAAATCGAAGGTTATATTCTGCGTCATCTGCGCTCAAAATCGGTTTAAATCTGCGTTCTAAATCTGCGTTATCTGCGGGAACAGAACTGTTGCGCCCGTAATCAGGCAGTAATCTGCAGCAGGGTGTTCTGTTCCCGCAGATAACGCAGATTTAGAACGCAGATTTCGCAGATATAAATTTTGTTGAACTTAGCTTCCAATGGTTTTTGTCAACAAGAAAATAGTTAACGCCACAGCCGTTGTTGCCAACAGCAACGAATCAAAACGATCCAGGAAACCTCCATGACCAGGCATCAGGCTGCCACTGTCCTTAACGCCCGCCTTACGCTTTATCTTCGATTCCAGCAGGTCGCCTAGAGTGCCGGTGATGGATGCTACCAGTGCAATCACTGCTCCAAACACAGCCACGATCCAGTCGAATGGCCCGACGAATAACAGCGATGCCAGCAAAGCCACTACTATTACGCTCAATACAATACCTCCGATGGTTCCCTCCCAGGTTTTCTTGGGCGAAATAGGCGATAGCGGCGTACGGCCAATAAAAGAGCCGACAATATATGCCATGGTATCATTGATCCAAATGCTGGCAATCAGAACAACAGGTATAAAATTGCCCTCAAACACCAGCATGGTATCGTGCATATGGATGTCGAAGGATGTTTGATATAAATCCAGCATCAGGGTCCAACTCAGGCTTATGTATATCCAGCCAAGCGCCGACTGGGCCATTTGCTTTAGCACTATTTTTTCCGGCTGAAAAATACCGATCAGCAACATGGCAAAGCCGGCAATCGACACGGGCAATGCCAGATTATAGTTCAATGGGTAACCTGAAATTTGAAAGCTGCTATTCAAATTGAAAAGCAGGAAGCCATAGCCCACCATCATAAACCCCTGGCGCAAATACGGATTGACAGGAGACTGGTTGATTTTTTCGAGCAGATTAAAATACTCCCACCAACAGCCAAAATGAATAATTGAAAAAAGAATCAGAAAACTCCATTGGTTCCATAGCAGGCCGGCCAGCATCACAATCACAAACACAACGGCTGTGAGAGCTCTTGTTTTAAAGACGTTCCAGTTTAGTGCCATACTGTTAATTTTAAACCGGCTGCCCGTCGGCGGCGTTTCGTTTTCGATACCACACAATCAACGCGGCAAATATGGGAATGGCCAGCAGGCCCAGCGGCCAGTCTGTTTTCTTCAGCAATAGTTCTTCCACATTTTCGCCCTGCGCCTTGCTGAAGTACAGCCAAACCACGATATAAGCATTGTTCAGAAAGTGTATCAGGATGCCAATCCAAAGGCGACCGGAAAACTGAAAAATGGCTCCCAACGCTATGCCAAGTACCACCCGCGATAAAAATCCGTATGCGGAAAAATGAGCGAGGCTGAACAAGATGCTGGCAACAACAATACCAAGCCAGGGTTTTTTTGTGCCCCTTGCGAGAAAGTTTTGCAGGCCACCTCGAAAAAGGGCTTCCTCGCTAACCGCAGGCAAAAATGCCATTACCAACAGCGACAACAACAATCCCGGCACCGAATCGAGTTGCAGCACCCGGGCGGCCTGTTCGGCATAGGCTTTTTCCATGCTATCGAAGCTGGTAACCCACGATGCCGGAAAAGGAATTTCCGTAGTAACCCATGCAAAGCCGGATGCAACAAACACCGATGACACTGCGATGGCCAGCGCAATCAGGGCCTGGCTTGCCTGAATGGGTCCGGTAAACCCCAGCAACTTCATAGGCCGGCGGTTCATGAGTTGAGCAGTCAGTATACTCGGCAACAGAAAACCCACCACAGCAGTCAGCCCCTGCAAAATTTGCAAAAGAGTGGCATAACGGAGCTGAAGGTCCGGATCATTGATGCCGGCAAATGGCTGACCGGTTACCTGGGTCCAGATAACGCTACTAAGCATGCCTGCCAAAATAGAACTGCCAACTACAAATGCAATGAGCATAAAGAACCCGCTCATGTAGGAAATATGCTTGGAATCCTGATCGTACATAGTTTTCGCCCGGAATGGTGTAAATTTGCAGGCTCAAAATTAGGCGACTGCCCGCAGAACGCAGACAGTTGTTAAGTATTTCTTTTTGAGAGCTTTGTCTTGATTAACGACGGTAAGATGGTAAAAATCGGCAATATAACGCTCCCCGAATTCCCGCTCCTGCTGGCGCCCATGGAAGACGTGAGCGATCCTCCGTTCCGGGCAGTTTGCAAGGACAACGGTGCTGATTTGATGTATACCGAATTCATTTCTTCAGAAGGTTTGATTCGGGATGCCATCAAAAGCCGTAAAAAGCTCGACATTTTCGACTATGAGCGGCCAATCGGTATTCAAATATTTGGTGGAGATGAAGATAGTCTGGCTATGGCAGCCAGAATTGTGGATGTAACAAATCCCGACCTGCTCGACATCAACTTCGGTTGCCCGGTAAAAAAAGTTGCGATGAGAGGCGCGGGGGCAGGCGTGTTGAAGGATATCGACCTGATGGTGAGGCTTACTTCTGCCGTAGTAAAATCGACTAAACTGCCGGTAACGGTAAAAACCCGCCTGGGCTGGGACGAGAACAGCCTCAATATTGAAGAAGTGGCAGAGCGCTTACAGGATGTGGGAATACAGGCACTGGCCATCCATGGTCGCACCCGTATGCAAATGTATAAGGGAGAGGCCGACTGGACCCTGATCGGTAAAGTGAAAAACAATCCACGCATTAAGATACCCATATTCGGAAACGGCGATATCGATTCACCTGAAAAAGCTGTCGAGTATCGGAACCGTTATGGCGTTGACGGCATCATGATTGGACGTGCTGCGATTGGTTATCCCTGGGTTTTTCGCGAAATCCGGCATTTCATTAACACCGGTCAGCATCTGGCTGCACCTACGGTGGAGGAACGGGTAGCAGTATGCCGAAAACACCTGCAGCTTTCTGTTTCCTGGAAAAATCCGATCGTTGGCATCAACGAAATGCGCCGTCACTACACCAACTACCTGAAAGGTCTTCCCAATATTAAAGAGTTTCGCCAAAAGCTGGTAACACTCACCGAAGAAGCAGCCATCAACGAAGTGCTTGACCAGGTAACGGAAACCTACCGTGGCTTCGAATTCAGCCGCAGCCCTATTCAACTCGTGAATTATCACGAAAAATGCCCCGTTAACTAGTGATTGCCCCCGACATATACCAGGCCCGCCTTCAAAAATTTGAATTGCGAGCCCAACAACTGAATCGTCAGCTGCAATGGATGAGTCTGCTGCGACTCCTGATTTTCGCAGGCATTGTGGCGCTTGCCTACAAAGCAGTGTCAACGGGGGCGGCCATCTTTATCATTAGCAGCATTGGTTGTCTGCTGTTTTTTTTCTGGACCATTCGTTATTACGATGCACTGCAGCAAAGGGTACGTTTCTTCAAGGCGCTGGCAAAAATAAACGCACAGGAAGCGGGTTTTGTACAGGGCAGGTCTTTTTCCACTGAACAGGGCGAAGAATTTATTGACCCCCACCACCCATACTCCTACGATCTCGACCTGTTTGGCGATGGTGGTCTTTACCCTTATGTGAACAGGTGCAGCACTGAATTCGGTCGTCGAGCGCTGGCACAGGCCCTGCTACATCCAAACGTATCGGAATTAGAAGCTCGGCAGGAAGCGATTGTCGAATTGAGCAAGTTGATCGACTTTCGACAGGAATTGCAGGCCCAAGGCAGTTTGCAGGAAAAATCAGAAAAAGGATTACGCCATTTGCAGCTTTGGTTAAAGTCTGAACCGGTATTTGCATCAGCCCGATCGTACCGAATCATGTTTATTTTTCCTGTCCTCACCATATCCCTGCTCGTTTATTACCTGCTGACAGAGCAGAGTGAGGCACTCAACTTTTTTTACTATAGTTTTCTTTTAAATCTTGCCATTGCCTTTGGCTTTGGGAAAAAGATTGCGCTACAACTTTCCATTTCGCAATCAGTAACCAGTGTACTGCAACAGTTTGCCGGACAATTGCGCATGATAGAAGCGCTGCAGGTAAAATCGCCGCTGCTGGTTTCCCTGAAAGCACGCTTGAAAGATGAGGCGGTATTGGCTTCGGTTAGTATTTCGCGGCTATCGTCGCTGTTTAATTATCTCGAAACCATCGTGAACCTGGTAGTGAGTCTGCTGCTAAATGGAATCTTCCTTTTTCACGTGCACGTTCTTTATGCACTGGATCAATGGAAAAAAAGACATGCAACTCGTGTGGAAGGCTGGCTATCTGCTCTGGGGGAAATGGAAGAACTATGCAGCTTTGCCAACCTTTCGTACAATAATCCCGGCTTTGCAAGACCAGAAATAACGAAAGAAAAATACTGGTCAGCCACCGACCTGGGCCATCCACTAATCGCCGAAAATAAGCGAATCCCTAATTCAATATCGTTTGAGAAGGACCGCTTTATTATTCTCACAGGATCCAATATGTCGGGCAAGAGTACCTTTCTGCGTACCATCGGCATCAACATGGTGCTGGCGCGCGCCGGGAGCATGGTATGTGCCAAATCATTCACCTGTTATCCGTTCAGCATTCGCGTCAGCATGCGCATCACCGATTCGTTGCAGGATAGTGAATCGTTTTTCTATGCCGAACTAAAACGCCTGCACGGTATTATAGAACAACTGCAATCCGGCGAACCCACTTTTATCCTGCTCGACGAGATACTGCGTGGAACCAACAGCCACGACAAACACAGTGGCACCGTAGGTTTGATCCGTAAACTGATTGCCCAACAGGCAGTAGGCATCATCGCTACCCACGACCTGGCGGTAGCTGATCTCGAAAATCAACATCCTGGTTACGTACGTAATTACTGTTTTGAATCTAACATCGTAAACGACGAACTGCTGTTTGATTACAAATTGAAGACAGGGGTATGTAGCAAGTTGAGCGCTTCCTTCCTAATGCGGAAAATGGGAATTATCGACGGCTAAAAAAGTTTGCCCACCAGTTTGAGCCCGATGATCGACAGTACCAGGGTAGTAAGAAAAAAGATGCGCCAGAAGCTTACTTCTTCTTCGAAAAAATAAATACCAACCAACACGGTTCCCACAGCACCAATGCCAGTCCATACCGCGTAGGCTGTACCAATTGGCAGGGTCTTGTTGGCTTGGTATAACAGGGTCATGCTAATGGCCAGGCATACAAAAAAGCCCGTCATCCACCAGGCCGAGTTTGCTCCCGGTTCACGGGCCTTGCCCAGGCAGGTTGCAAATCCTACTTCAAATAATCCAGCAATAATAAGTAACACCCAGTTCATCAATCAAAGTTTTGAGGTAATGGTCTCCGAAAGTGGCGACACTCCAGAATCAAAATAGCCCAGCAACCGGCCATTCTCATCGATCAGGTATTTGGAAAAATTCCAGGCTGGTGTCTGCTCATTCCAGCCGTTTTGCTTTTTGTCGGTGAGCCAGCGATAAACAGGATGCTGATCGGGTCCGGGCACCACCGTTGTCTTTTTCGACAAGGGAAAACTGACGCCAAAATTCAATCGGCAGAATTCTGCTATCTCTTGGTCACTGCCCTTTTCCTGCTGTTTAAAGTCATTGGCAGGAAAACCAATTACGGTCAGCCGGTCCGCATATTGCTCACTTAATTTTTGCAGATCTTCGTACTGCCGGGTGTATCCACACTCGCTGGCGGTATTAACCAACAGGCATTTTCTGCCACGCAAACTGTCGAAGCTGAACGAACTACCATTGTTGAGCGTGATTTGCAGCGAGTAAAAGGAAACCGGAGGTTCAACTACCAGTTTGGTTTCATCGGGTTGAACCGTATTTGACCCTCCCAGATTACGGATCCACATTAGAGCGGGATAAACTGCTTTTAATATTTTCTGACGTGTATTCATATTCTTCGAGTCGCGGTTGGCCCATACTACATACATGGCGAAGGCAGCAAACACTGTAAGCAGAACAAGGATAAAGCGATAAAGTTTTCTTTTTTTTCGCATCAGCCAATAAATTTTCGGAACAGTGAAAGACGACCTTTCAGAGGAGGATATTTGATGCGAAGATCGGGCCAGACTGGTGTTTTCAATATCGACTTCATATGACTAAATCGATCGAAGCCATATTGGCCGTGGTAGGATCCAAATCCACTGCCTCCCCTGCCACCAAATGGTAAGGCAGGATTGGTAAGGTGCCAGCTGGCGTTGTTGATACAGCCGCCGCCAAAATGCAGCTCGCGCATCCACCGGTTCTGAGTATGTTTGGAATTGGTGAAAATATAAGCCGACAGCGGGTTAGGGTGTCTGGCTATAGCTGCTTTCCAGTCTTCTTCGCTTTCAAAGCTAAGTATGGGCAAAATAGGCCCAAATATCTCGTTCTGCATTACCGGCGAATCCCATGAAAGGTCCGTCAGCAGTGTGGGCTCAATGTACAACGATTCACGGTTGTTGTTTCCACCAGCAACAATATTTCCATCCTTCAAATAATTGACCAGCCGATCAAACTGTTGCGTATTGATGATCTTACCATAGTTATAGGAAGACGCGGGATCTTCCCCAAAGAACTGCTGAATACATTTTTTCAGTTCGGCGATCAATTCCTCTTTTCTGGAACTATGCACTAATATGTAGTCGGGAGCCACACACATTTGTCCCGCATTCGAAAACTTGGTCGATGCAATACGTCGCGCTGCCACAGGCAGGTTGGCATCGGCGGCAACAATACAGGGCGATTTACCACCTAATTCAAGCGTTACCGGTATCAGTTGATCCGCCGCCATCCGGTAGATAGCACGACCCGGCCCTGGTCCGCCGGTGTAGAATATATGATCAAAACGGAACGACTGCATGATGGCTGGCACAACATCTACGCCCGGACCACTAACGTATTGTACAAGCTCGGGTGAGAAGCAGGACTCGATGAGACGTTTCAATACCTCGTTGGTAGCCGTAGCCGCTTCGCCAGTTTTCAGCACTACACAGTTGCCCGCAGCAATGGCCGCAACAAGCGGCACCATGCACAATTGAAAAGGATAATTCCATGGACCAATAATAAATACCACACCAAGCGGCTCAGGCATTATGCGACTGCTCGATGGCAGGTTCACAAGATTGGTGGATACCCTGCGTGGCTGCATCCACCGCTTCAGTTCACGAATGGCTACCCGTATTTCAGCCTGCACAAAACCGATCTCGGTTACCCATGCTTCTTCACGCGATTTTTTCAGATCGCTGTAAAGCGCTTCAAACAGCGGCTCTTCAAAGCGCTTCAGGGCTTCGCTGAGCGCCTGCAGTTGCTGCTTTCGAAAATTGTAAGAAAGCGTGGCTCCCGATTCAAAAAATCTGCGTTGAGCCACTAACGATGCCTGATCCGGAATTTGCCGCATGTGATCATTTTTTTGCTGGATAATCTGAACAGTTCGCCCCCGGCAAATTAACCAATTTAAGTGGTTGGCGTACCTTCATGCAAACAGGCACAGACTTTGAACGACGAATACTACATGATGCAGGCGCTGAAAGAGGCCCGCCGTGCATTTGATGAAGGCGAAGTGCCCGTAGGCGCAGTGGTGGTGATGGATCAGCGTGTAATAGCCCGGGGCCGCAATATGGTAGAACGGCTGAAGGACCCTACTGCCCATGCGGAAATAATTGCGCTTACTTCGGCTTTCAACGCACTGGGGAGCAAATATCTCCCCACCGCGACCCTCTATGTCACACTGGAGCCCTGTTTAATGTGTTGTGGAGCGATGTACTGGAGCAAAATTGGCCGAATTGTATACGGCGCCGAAGATGAAAAGAACGGATACCGTAAAACCACCGGCAGCAATTGGCCTTTTCATCCAAAAACAGAACTGATACATGGTTTGCTTAAAGATGAATGTGCGTTGCTGATGAAGGAGTTTTTCAGGGGGAAGAGGTGAAAGGTGAGAGGTGAGAGGTGAGTGGTGAAAGGTTTTTGAGCTATTGGCAAACAAATCTGCGTAAATCTGTGTAAAAATCTGCGCAATCTGCGGGAACTGAACTATTGCCCTGATTGACAGATTGAAAACAGGAATAACATTTCTGTTCCCGCAGATTGCGCAGATTTTTACACAGATTTACACAGATTGAAACGCAGCTTTCCGCAGAATAATTCAACGGCCTTGCATTTTTACTTTTTATTTTTAATTGCCTTCAACCACCTTACCCTAATTTTGTTAAACCATTAAGCAACTCCAATTACAGAATCTAAAACAATAATTATGGCATTTACATTACCTGCCCTTCCGTATGCAACCGATGCACTGGAACCGCATATCGACAGCAGGACCATGGAAATTCACCATGGCAAACATCATCAGGCTTATGTTGATAATCTGAACAAGGCAATTGCCGGTACCGAAAACGAAGGCAAGTCGCTCGAAGAACTGGTGGCAAAGGCCGGCAGCATTTCAGCAGCGGTACGCAACAATGGTGGTGGACACTGGAATCATAGCTTTTTCTGGGAAATACTTTCTCCCACTGGCGGACAGCCTGAGGGCAAGCTGGCTGAAGCCATCAACAGTACCTTTGGCAGTCTCGAAGCCATGCAGGAAAAAGTGAGTGCAGCGGGTGCTACACGTTTCGGTTCAGGCTGGGCATGGCTAATTGTGAAAGACGGAAAGCTGGAAGTAAGTTCTACTCCAAATCAGGATAACCCGTTGATGGATGTTGCCGATGTAAAAGGAACTCCCATCCTGGGCATTGATGTGTGGGAACACGCTTACTATCTGAAATATCAGAACAAGCGTCCCGACTATCTGAAAGCTATCTGGAACGTTATCAACTGGAAGAAAGTTGGCGAACACTACGCCAACGCCACGAAATAATTCGATGATTTGATAATTGGGGAATTTGTTGAAGTTCTGATTCAAAACATGAACACAAATTCCCCAATTATCATTTCTTCAAATTACCCAAAGTATTTTGTAACTCCCGGTACTGCCACGGGATAGTAGCCATCCTCATTGGGCAACACGGGCGGCAACGCATTAAAGTCAAATTTCTCCGGCATCAGGCTAATCCCCGAATTGATTGCTTTGTCCCATTCAATCAATTGGCCACTGTAAGTAGCCATACGCCCCAGGATCGATGTCATTGTACTCTTTGCGCCATTCTCGGCATCAGCAAACACATATTTCCCTTTTGAAATGGCCTCAAACAATTCGTCGTGTTCGGTTTGATATGGATTGTTTTCACCTTTTTTATCGAATCGATATAGCTCCTTTCCTTTATTGTCGCTGATAAACGCAGCATCACAACGAATCACCCCTTTTGTTCCCACCAGCATCTCGTCTACCCGGCTCATGGTTCCGGGAATATGCCGGCACTGACTATTCATAACACTTCCGTCGGCATAGGTAAACTCTACATAGTGATGGTCAAATATTTCACCGTGGTCTTTGCCTTTTCTTACCTGTCGGCCGCCCATGCCCTGTGCCTTCACCGGGTAAGCACCCTTGAACCAGTTTACTACATCAATATTGTGGATATGCTGTTCGTTGATATGATCGCCACAGAGCCAGTTAAAATAATACCAGTTGCGCATCTGATATTCCATTTCTGTTTGGCCGTACTTTCGCTTGTTTACCCAAACACCATCATTATTCCACCACACCTGAGCCGATAGAATGTCGCCGATCATATCCTTGCGCTTAAATAATTCGCGATAGGAGTTTTGATAGTGACGTTGCAAGCCCACCACCACGTTTAGTTTTTTCTCTTTCGCTATCGCTGCAGCAGCCAATACTTTCTGTACTCCGGCAGGATCGGTTGCAACCGGCTTTTCCATAAAAATATGCTTGCCCTGCCGAACAGCTTCTTCAAAATGTATGGGTCGAAAGCCGGGAGGAGTAGTCAGTATCACCACATCGGCCAGCGGAATCGCTTTCAGATAGGCATCAAAGCCAGAAAACTTGCGATCCTCCGTTACGTCGATCTTCGCCAGCAGATTTCCCTGTATACCCGAATCAGACAGATCGGAAGCAGCAATCGTTTTGAAGCAACTGTCGATCCTGTCGCGAAAAGCATCGGCCATGGCTACCAGCTTCACATTGTATTTGGTTAAAAGCGCCTGCATCACTGCTCCGGTACCACGACCGCCGCAGCCTATCAGGGCCACACGAATGGTTTCATCGGCTCCGGAGAAAAAATTGGCGCCACCAATTAATGGAGCGGCCATCAGTCCTCCTGCCAGTAATGAACTTTGTTTTACAAAATCGCGGCGGCTTTGCGCCGGTGGAGTTGGTTTGTTTTGTGACATGTGCTTTAGCTTTATGATCCGAGAAATACTTCGAAAAACTTTTTTATTTCTTCTTCCGTTGGTTGTTTTACCGGACGCACCACGCGAAAACCAACAAAGGGAGCATCGGCATTCCACCATCGGCTGCGGGGTATCTGCGGATCGCGACGATTCCAGGCCAGGTCAGATGCCAGCCGGTCCGATGGTCGCAACTGATTGGCGGCATCCTTATACGAGCCCCCCTTTACCGAACGGGGATGGCGGGCTTCGGGCATTCGAAGCGGGTTAACCGCCGTGTCGCGCAGCGATTGCAGATAATCGGCCTGGTATTGATCCAGCACCCACTCAGCCACATTACCCAACATATCATACAAACCCCAGGCATTCGGCTTCTTCAATCCCACTTTATGATAGTGCCCCTCGCTATTGGCGGCATACCAGGCATAGTCCGCCAAATCTGCTTCAGCATTTCCAAACGGAAAAAGTTCTTTGTTGCCAGCTCTGCAGGCATATTCCCATTCGGCTTCAGTAGGCAGTCGGTAAAACAAACCAGTTTGCTGATATAGCCAACGACAATACATGAGCGCACCGTACTGTTGCATACTGTTGGCCGGAAAACCTCCTGCCTTTCCCATACCCAGCGTCATATCGATATAAGGAGAACTGGGTCGGGTGAGGCCATCGGCCGGTATGTTCTGGCTTAGATTGATATCATTAAAAAACAAATTGAATTGATCAAAAGTCACTTCATGTTCACTCATCCAAAAGGCATCAACTTTCGTGTGTCGTGCCGGCTGTTCGTCGGCTTCCGCCGCCTTGTCGCCCGCGCGAGCACCCCACATGAATGTTCCGGCAGGTATGGGCACCATGGTAAATTTCACTGCTCCACCGGGAAGCGTCTGTGTATAGGCTCTTGCACTGGAATCGGTTGCCTGTGCCTGTGCCTGGAGGTTAATACCGAAAATTGTTAACGCAAAAAGAAGATTCCTCATGTTGTGTTGAAATTGCATTCTCCAGAATCCGGACTGCACCGTGTGGTTTGCGGTAGGCCATGAAGTTAGGCAATGCAGCCAATGAGAAGGAAAGCCTGCTGATCTTTTTTTTGTACAATCGTTTGCGCAATAAGATTCTGCATTAGCTGAACTGAAATTGTTACATTCGATCTACTGGATCAACAACTCAATCAACATGAATCGAAGAAAATTTGTGCGTTCCGGATTGCTGGCCGGCGCCGCTCTGGGCAGCCTGCCCACACTGGGTAATACGGGTACTGACCCATCCGCTGCCGACCAACCATTTCGAATGGATTTTGGTTTTCATGATGGTATGTTCCGCCATCATGCAGGTGCCGATTTTCTGGATCAGATCCGATATGCACATGATCGCGGATTTCGCTCCATTGAAGATAATGGCATGATGGACCGGAGTCCGGAACAACAACAAAAGATTGGTGATCTGCTGGCCAAACTGGGCATGCGTATGGGTGTGTTTGTAATCACATCCGATAGCTGGCACTGGCGCACCTCCCTCACAACCGGCAAGCAGGAATGGATTGATAAAATGGAAAAAGATTGCCGAAGAGCGCTGGAAGTGGCCAAACGCTGTGGTGCAAAATGGGCTACTGTAGTACCGGGAAACTATGAACGCAGTCTGTCGCATGATATGCAAACTGCTAACGTGATAACGGCGCTGCGTAAAGCATCAGCTATACTGGAACCGGGTGGGTTGATCATGGTGCTTGAACCGCTGAGCGACAATCCTGATTTGTTTCTTCGTCACTCTCATCAGACCCATATGATCTGTAAGGCCGTAAACAGTCCATCCTGCAAGATACTTTACGATATCTATCACATGCAGCGCAACGAGGGCGACCTGATCAGCAATATCAATAAGTGCTGGGACGAAATCGCCTATATTCAAATTGGCGACAACCCCGGGCGCAACGAACCAGGTACCGGAGAAATAAACTACAGAAACCTCTTTCAGCATATCTATAAAAAAGGTTACCGCGGTGTAATGGGTATGGAACACGGTATAGCAGGACAGGGAAAAGAAGGAGAACTGGCCTTGATAAAAGCGTATCGGGAAGTAGACCCAACACCCTGACCCCCCAGCCCCCTAAAGGGGAGTATTATCGAGTTTTCATGGCGCTCCCCCTTTAGGGCGCTGGGGGGTGAGCTGCTGAGTTACGGAACCGGATCGTAGCCGCTTCCACCCCAGGGATGACAGCTGCTGATTCTTTTAATAGAAAGCCACAAACCTTTAAACACGCCGTGCTTTTTCAATGCCTCTGCCGCATAATGCGAGCAGGTAGGCGTGTATCGGCATTTAGGCCCGATCCATGGCGAAATAACCCATTGATAAATTTTAATCAGCAGGATAAACGGAAGGGCAAGTATGCGTAAAAGGAATTTCATGTTGATGTTTCCGACGACAACTTGAGCAATTTCTTCTGGGTGCGACTCATGGCTTCGCTCACACTTTTAAAATCCGTCATTTCGCGCCCGGTAAAAATGATAAACACCCAAAGCCCCCGGCCCTGCTGCGCCAGCAGTTCCGAAAGTGGATGTTTCTGCAATCGCCAGCTTTCGCGGATCAGCCGCTTGATCCGGTTTCGATGCACTGCTTTTTTGAAATGCCGGGCCGACACTCCTACTCCAAATTTAAGCGCTGGCTCCTTTTCGATGCCGCCACTGAAGCGATACGAGATTCGAAATGGCGGCTGTGAGAAAACCTGTCCCTTCTCAAACAACTCGTCCAGTTGCTTGCGACTCTTTAATCGTTCCTGTTTGCCAAGTGTATAAATGGGAGGCATTTGAAATTAAAAAAGCTCCGGCCAAATAGCCGGAGCTCAAAATTAAGTATCGATCGGTCCGGGCCGGAGCCCTTCCGCTTATTTTAATTTGCGCTCGTCAGAAACAGTCAGCTTCTTACGGCCTTTAGCACGGCGGCTCGCCAACACTTTACGACCGTTGGCAGTTGCCATACGCTTACGGAAACCATGAACAGTCTTGCGACGACGACGATGGGGTTGAAATGTACGTTTCATTCTATTTTTTCTTTTTCACGTTTGTACCCGGCAGCAACAACTGCCTGGCTGAAATACGACCCGGGAGAACGGATCTGGTTTCTTTTACCAACGGGTCACCACACCCGCCAGTTTGTGAAAGGACGGCAAAGGTAAGGGCTGTGCAGCAGAAACGCTACGCGTTGCGTATTTATTTTTTGGGGTTTGATTGTAATGGATTGAAAAACAATAGAAATTTAGCCCAGATCCACATGCCCTGCCTGCAAATCCTCGCCAAAAAACCGGGTTGCCTGTCTGTTGAAATCTGCCGGCGAATCAGTAGTGAAGAACTGCCTGCCGCCGCCCCGGCTGCATTGAGCGGCTATTTCGGGGTGCCGTTCCAGATAGTCGGCCAGGCTGTCGGCCACAATATCACCCTGCGAAAGCAGTCGGATAGCCACAGGCAAATGCTCGCGGATTTTTTCCTGCATCAGTGGATAATGGGTACAGGCCAGCAACACTACATCGATCATTGGACCAGCATCGAGGAGCTGATGCAGATTCTTTTTCACAAAATAGTCTGCCCCATGGCTCAGGTGTTCATTGTTCTCTACCAGGGGCACCCACATGGGGCAGGCTTCCTGGTGCACCTGCAGGTCGGGAAAGAATTTTGCAATTTCTACCGGATATGATTCCGATAAAACGGTGCCCTGAGTAGCCAGTACACCCACATGCCGGGTTTCGGAATAGTGGCCGATTATTTCGGTGGTTGGACGAATTACGCCGAGTACCCGTTTATCGGGCGCCAGCTTTGGCAGATCATTTTGCTGAATGGTTCGAAGCGCTTTGGCCGAAGCCGTATTACAGGCCAGTATCACCAAATGGCATCCCTGGTCGAAAAACCATTTTACACATTGCAGGCTGTAATGATAAACGGTTTCAAAAGAACGGTTGCCGTAGGGAGCCCTGGCATTGTCGCCCAAATACAGATAGTCGTATTCGGGCAGGCGGTTCACAATTGAGCGAAGCACGGTTAAGCCGCCATATCCTGAATCAAAAACGCCGATAGGTTGTGTTGCCGCCATGGCACAAATGTACCAATTCGCAGCTTCCGGTTATCAGGGCAGGGCTTCTGCCTTGCTGAGCCAGGATTTTACTTCCTGATTATTGGGCTCATACTCCAACGCTTTCTTCAGGTCGGCCACAGCATTCGCTTTCTTTTTTTGATCAAAATAGCAGCGGCCGCGGGCGTAGTTCACAAATAATTTGTCTGATTTCTGTGTGTCGGTCAGCATCTGCTCCATTCGCGTAAAGATGGTAATGGCCTTGTTGTACTCCTTTATTTCGTAGGCAAGCTGCCCAAGGTATTTCACATCGCCCACTTCTTTAAATGCTTTCAGTTTATCAGCCTGTTCATAGTCGCTAAAGGCACCGGTATAATTCTTCTGCTGCGCACGTGCCATACCCCGGTATTTATACATCATTGACAAACTGTCTTTCTGTTTTGCGTACAGCCTGATGCAGGTCGATAACTCGTCTTCTGCTTTCTTCCAATCCTTAAGGCCATATAAAGCGTCGGCCAGATACCGATGAGCTTCTTTGTTCAGGGAATCGTGCACGATGCTCGTCTGAAAAGCATTTTTGGCAGTAGTGTAATAACTGCTGCCCAGCATGAAGGCACTGAAACCATATCGAAAATAAGCGAGCGATACCTGCTGATTATCGTCGTAAAACTCATCTATATTGTCCATGTAGAAACCCCTGGCAGAGGCCCACTCCATTTTCGCAAAAGCGAAATGACCTAACTCTACATTTGCTTCGGGCAGGTAGGGATCATATTCAACCGACATCAGGAAATCTGACTTGGCGCGCACGCTATCTTTCAACTGCAAATAGCATTTACCGCGTTCGTAGTGAAAATCTGCCAGATCGTTCTTATAACTGGCCGACCGGGTAATCAGCTTCTCAAACAGCGGAATGGCTTCCCGATATTTCTTTTGATTTTTCAGTAGCATCGCCTTTTCTTTCATTCCGGTAAAGTAGTTGGGATCAATGGCAAGGGAGCGATCGAGGTCGGCCAGAGCCTTCGCTTCATCTTTCAGACCCAGATAGCTGCGACTGCGCCAGTAGTACAGCGATTTCAGCGATGCGGTATCGTCTTTATATCCGGTTATACATTTGTTGTACCACTCTACTGCTTCCTTATATTTTAGCTGCTCGAAATAGTTACCGGCAATACCCCATTGAACTCTTGGCACATCATAACCCAGTTCAATCGACTTCAAATAGGCATCATGCGCCTCTTGCCTGCGCTGAATGCGCGCCAGCGCCTGACCATAGAAATAATATCGTACGCCGAGCGTTTCTTTTTTTACTTCCTCCGCTTTAGCGTATTTAATTGACTTTTCATAGTACCGGGCTGCATCGGAATATAGTCGTTGGTCGTAACTCACATCGCCAGCTGCAGCGTTTAGATAATCCAGGGTACTGTCAATAGCCCAGGCACGTTTGTATTCTACCAGTGCCGAGTCGAGCATATTGCTTTTCATACGCGATCTTCCTTTCCAGTAGTAAATTCGAATCAGGCTCTCTTTGTCATCTTTGTAAAATGGAACTGTTTTCTGGTAATAGTCAGCAGCCAGCTTAAAGCTGTCGAGCAGATAATAGGTATAGGCAAGTTCCCAAACCGGGGTTCCCCAAGTAGGCGAGTTGTTGATGGCCGACTGAAGGTACCGTACCGCTTCTGCATACCGCTTCTGCTGGGAAAGCCCATAGCCCACCCGAAACTGAATTGTAGCCAGATCTTTTTCCTGATAGGATTTGTTTTGAAGCGCTTCCTGGTATTTTGTTACTGCGCAATCGTATCTTTTTTCGTCGTAGCACTTATTGGCTTCGGCCAGCGTTTGAGCATTTGCCTGAAAAGAAAAAAGGAATCCGACTGCTATGAGCCATAATTTGTTGTACATACCTGCGCGTTTGTGGCAAAGTACAAAAACGAGCAATCTGCAAAATACCGTGTTTAGGGTAGTTATTGTTTTGACCGTCGTTAGCAAAGAAAAAGCCCCGGCAAATGCCGGGGCTAATATGTAGTCGTCGATTCTGCGTGTTAGGGTCTGGCTCCGCCCTGCGGTGCCGCTGGCATTTTTAGCTTTAGCTTGGTCATAACTGCCTGCGTTATATTGTCGGTATCAGGCATTACAATCAGGGCTTCACGAGCCAGAACATGGCTGTATCCTTTTTCTTTTGATACTGCGCGAACGGCGTCAATTACTTCTTTGTAAATAGGTGCCAGCAATTCCTGTTGCTTGGCCTGAAGCGCCTGCTCACGAATCTGGTTCCAGTTGGTGATCTGATAAACCAGTGAAGGAAGTTCCTGCGCAAGTTGATCACGTACTGATTTGGGTGTACGAACCGTATCACGGTAAGCACTGTCCTTGAACTGATAGTTCTCAAGCAGTACCTGATATTCGCGATCAATTGTATCAACTGAATAACGCTCAAGAATAGAGTCAATCTTAGCTGTGCCTGGCATCAGGCCAATCACCTGCTCAATGTTGAGGTAAGCGATCTTGGTTTGCGCCATCGTTTGATTCGCTGCCACAACCAGGCAAACCGCGAGCGCAATTACTTTCAATTTTTTCATGAGTTGTTCTTTTGTTGCCACTTCAGGGCTGTCAATTTTGAATATAAGAGTAGTTGTTGTACCAATTAGTTGCCTGCTAACATTGTTTTAACAGTTCCAGCCGAACTATTGCCGCTTGGTTTGCAGTTCTTTCAACACATCCTCACTCTTGTCGAGTTTGGGGTCGGCAAAGATAACTGTAATTCCCTCACTTTTATCAAGCACAAAATCGTAGCCCCGCTGGGTCGATATTTTCTGTACGGCATTGTACACGCGATCCTGAATAGGCTTGATCAATTCCTGTCTTTTTTTGAACAGATCTCCCTCAAAACCAAAACGTTGACGTTGCAGATCGCGGACTTCTTTTTCGAGCAGGAACAGCTGATCCTGGCGTTTTTTCTTCAGTTCCGGGCTCAACATCACTTCTTCGGCCTCGTACTCGCGGTACATACGGTCCAGTACAGCCTGCTTGTCGTCGATTTCCTTCTGCCAGCCTGCAGCTACCTGGTCAAGCGTAGTCTGGGCCGAGGTATATTCCGGAAGGCGATCCAGGATATACCGGGTATCGATGATGGCATATTTCTGTGCCGTGGCAGTACCTGCCAGGAAAATTCCGAGGATCGCCAGCATTACAATTTTTTTCATATCGCTGAATTTTCAGGTTTAGAAATGAGGGCTTATTCGGGTTCAAAACCGAGCATAAAGGTAAAGCGGCTCGCATTTTTCAAACCCTGCCCGGGTACTATACGATCAAACCCGATACCATAATCAAAGCCTAACAGGCCAAACATGGGCAGGAAGAACCGCATACCCACACCGGCGCTACGACGCAGACGGAAGGGGTTGTAGTCTTTAAAATCGTACCAGCCATTGGCTGCTTCAAAGAAAGCGAGACCATAGATAGTACTACCCGGATTAGTTACGAGCGGATAACGCAGTTCAAGCTGATACTTGTTAAAGATGGTAAAGAAGCGGCTTGCCTGCTGCTGATCAGGATTAATAGTAGGATCGGAGGTTTGATATACGGGATAACCACGATGAGCAATGATATCGTAACCCAATAGACCAAAGTTGTTGGTCAAACCGGCATCACCCACCTGGAAGCGTTCGAAAGGAGAATAGTCAAGTTTGCGGTTGTAACGACCCATAAAGCCATACTTGGCGGCCAGCTTCAACACAAACTGCCTGTTCTTTTCCGCTCCCATGGGACGGCCAAGGGGCACATACCACTCCGCATTGAATCGCCATTTATGATACTCGGGATTCTTATACGGATCCTCTGAGTTAACAAGATCTGGATTGAACAAAGAATACGGAGGAGTAAACTGTACGCTGGCAACCATATTCGATCCACTTCTGGGGAAGATAGGATCAAACACAGACGAACGTTGCAGTGCCAGCTTCAGGCTGAAGTTGTTCGACACACCATCGTCACTTACACCCTGAAAGATGCCATAGTTGCGACGCTTATATTGTGTAAAGTTGAGCGAGTATACCAGGCTGAAATAGTCGTCGGGCCAGTTCAATTGCTTGCCCAAAGCCACGGAGAATCCGTTTACTTTAAGATAGTTGGTATCCGAGCGGGCATTATCCCAACGACCAGTCAGGTAATCGTATGCATTCGAGTACTTACTGTTGTTGTAAGCAATAGTAAAGGAGTTTCTCTTTTTA
The DNA here is from genome assembly GCA_046297935.1 of Chitinophagaceae bacterium. Taxonomy (GTDB): domain Bacteria; phylum Bacteroidota; class Bacteroidia; order Chitinophagales; family Chitinophagaceae; genus CAYMZZ01. Next base: position 9,285 of record JBKBHA010000005.1, on the reverse strand, counting down.
CCACCCAGCCAGGGTTCGGTGAAAGAGAAATTATAGGAGCGGAAGGCACGGCCGTTCGACTGCAAACGCAGGCTGAGTTTCTGTCCATCACCAGTTGGCAACGGATCCCAGGCCGATTTTTTCCAGATATTCTTAATTGAAAAGTTGTTGAATGTAACACCCAGCGTACCGGTTAACCCGATACCACCACCCCAGCCGGCGGATAATTCCAACTGATCCGAAGAACGTTCTTCCACGGTCCAGTTAATATCTACGGTACCATCTTCGGCGTTGGGTACCACCCCCGGATTAATGGTTTCCTGATTAAAATACTGCAGGTTACCCAGCTCGCGAATTGAGCGGATCAGGTTAGATCGGTTAAAGAGATCGCCCGGCACTGTGCGCAATTCGCGCCGGACCACGTGGTCCTTGGTTCTTTCGTTACCGGAAATAGTTACGTTTTTAATACGAGCCTGAGGTCCTTCGGTAATCCGAATTTCGTGGTCAATGGTATCGTTGTATACCGCTGTTTCCACGGCTTCAATACGGAAGAACAAATAACCATCGTCCTGGTAGAAGCCGGAGATGTCTCCACCGTCCTGCGACATTTCTTTACCAATACGCCTGTTGAGGATATCCAGATTGTACACATCACCCTTCTGAATACCCAGCACCACACTCAGCAATGAGTCGGTGAATTTCGCGTTCCCTCTCCAGGTAATATCTCCGAAATAATACTTGCGGCCTTCTTTTACACGCATGTTCACATACAGGCGCGAGCTGGATGTATCCAGTACTACCGTGTCTTCTATAATCTGCGCATCACGATATCCTAATGAGTTATAGTACTGCAGCAGCTTCTGCTTGTCTTCTTCGTACTTGGTTGGATTGAACTTGGCCGAACTGAAAAGTTTGAAACGAACATAAGGATCCAGTACCTGCTTTGTCTTCGACAATGAAAGAAATCCCCAGTCGTTGATGTATTCCTTAAACGACATTTTGTTTACGTCTCCGTAAGGGCTCTTATAACTGTTGGGGTAGAGCGTAAACTTGCTCATTTCCTTGGTGCCCTTCATCTGCTTTTTGAGCTTCAGTCCGTTCACTGTTTCGTTTCCGAAAAACAGTACCTGATCCAGTTTCACCTTGCTGCCTTTATCTACATAAATCAGCATCTGGTTGCTGTTGGGCAGGCTGGCATCGGGTGTTTCAACAATATTGATCTTGATATTCTGGAATCCTTTTTCGCGATAGAATTTGGAGGTCACTTCCTTCACATTACGTCGCATGTTCTCGGTAATGATGGTCGCCTTAACCAATCCTATCTTTCCGGCCAGCTCTTCTGCATCCGCTTTTTTAATACCAATAAAGCGGAAGGAACCGAGGCGTGGCCGCTCTTCCACATACAGCTCAAAGTCGACCCGGTTTCCATCGATACGGGTAGCGTAGATCTGTACATTGGCAAACAGCTTTTGCCTCCACATATTGCTGATCGATTTCGCAAAAATATCGGTACCGGGATAAGTAAATCTCTGTCCGGTTTGCAAACCGGAAATGGAGAGTACAATAGCTGTATCGAGGTAGCGTATGCCGGTGATGTCTATTTTGCCCACCACATATTCGCGAGGTATGGTGGCTTCCTGCCACTCGAGCAATTTTGGATCAACCGAAGTGGGCCTGGTTGTATCCGGGTCCTGCGCTTGCACGGCCGTCACCACAAGTATCATTATTGTCGCCAGAGCTGCCGCCCGGATAAAAATTCGTTGCATGATAGTCTGTTCAGTCAGTCAAACTCGCCTAAGCGGTTCACAATTAGTTTATTAGTGGTTATTCGGTTGTCCGACACGAAGGTCGCGGCGGCAAATTAACGGTAAATATCGAAATCCTTTGTTAAAACAGCCCCTGACCTCCACCGGCTTCAAACCTGCGATGGCGGTTGTTTGTTGTTCGCCTATTTTGCTCCGTTTCATGAATGTGTTGGCTGCAGCTGATCGCTGGTTTTGCCGAACCGGCGTTCGCGATTCTGGTAGTCGAGGATAGCTTCGTAAAGGTTTTCTTTTCTGAAATCAGGCCAGCGCACCTGGGTAAAATACAGTTCGGCATAGGCCAGTTGGTACAACAGAAAATTACTGATCCGGTATTCGCCGCTTGTTCGAATCATCAGTTCCGGATCAGGAAAATTGCTGGTAGCCAGGTATCGCTGTAACACCGTTTGATCAATTGCTTCAATGGCCAGCCGGCCCTCTTTTACCTCGTGCGCAATGTTTTTTACAGCATTCAGCAGTTCCCAACGCCCGCTATAGCTCAGCGCCATTACCAGGTTGAGTCCCGTATTGCCGGCTGTAAACTCCAGCGCTTCATTCAACTCCTGTCGGGCATAATCGGGCAGCATGTTCATGTCGCCAATTACATGCAGCTTGATATTATTTTTATGCAAACTCTCCACTTCCTTTCGGATGGTGGTAACCAGCAGTTCCATCAGCCCTACCACCTCGTACTCGGGGCGATCCCAGTTTTCGGTGCTAAACGCATAGAGCGTCAGGTAACCGATTTCCAGTTCAGCACAGCCTTCCACAATATTGCGCACGCTTTCTACTCCGTGAAAATGGCCATACAGCCGATCCTGGCCCTGCTCCCGCGCCCAACGCCCATTTCCATCCATAATGATGGCAATATGGCGGGGTAAGCGCGTTTTGTCGATTTGTTCGAGCAATGAAGACATAGAATCGTGTCCTGTGCAGGTTTACAGGGCAGCAAAGGTATCTTTTTTAGCGGAAAAACGCCGAAGAAGGTTCCATTCAACGATGAGTTAATCTGATAAATCGGCCACGATCACCAAATGAAGGCTTTATCCAAATTACCAAATTGCGCAATTAACACATACTGACTTAGTTCGCGGTTGGGCAGCGATAAGATTGCAGGTTGAAAGTAAGGTGAAACATGGCGGTTACAAACTGATCCTTCTGCCGGCTGTTGCCACGCTGGCGCCCGGGCAGGCCAATTGGCTCACCCAGTTCATAGCTGCGATCGCTCAACAGCAGGGCTGCCGAAGGGCTGCCATCGGCATTAGCAGGAAAAACCGATGGATCCACATAGGTTTTGCTCACGTCGTCGAGGTAATCAGTATTGGTGAAACGATGCAGGATCTCGAAGCCGATATTAAACCTCTCGTTCAGGGCGTACTTGATACCTACACCCACGGGAAAGCTGATTCCCATACTGCTATACTGTTTGCGATCGGGAAAAGCACTGGTCCCCTGCCCCTCGGTGCCGAGTTGACGCAAAAAGTATTTCTCGCCGTTCAGATAGGCAAAGGGATCGTAACTGAATATTCCTGCACCCAGGGTAACATAAGGGGTGAAATTATAACCCGGTTCTCCGGGCATAAAGCGGAAAAAGTTGAAATCGCCCTGAAGCGTCAGCTCCCAAACATTGCTGTTGAAGCTCAGGTTTCGGCGGCGCATGTATTCGTTGTGGTCGTTGTAAATGTCGGAATAACCCAGACGGGCGTAAGTGGCGCCAATTCGGCCAGACACATAATTGTTAAAATTCTTCCGGAAAAAGATGGAAGCCGCCATTTTGGGGCGGTTCAGCTGTGCTGTAGTGTTCAGATCACCAAAATAGTGACCAGCACCCAAACCAACTCCAAATTCGCCTTCCTGCACTATCTCGTTCTGGGCAGAGGCCGATGGAGCCACCATCAGGCTGAGTATAGCTACCGAGGCCAGTTGCAAAACCTTCTTCAACATCATATCCGGAAAAATCTTATGTCCAAAGTATTAAAACGGAAAATTAGGGATTTTCTTTTGTCGGCGGGTCTTAATTTCTTTTGTCTACACCCCAGGTTAGCTTGCTATGCAGGGTCTGCAGGAAATTATTTTCGCTCAACCGAAGCAAATTGGCGCTGAAATTTTCCTTTCGCACGGCCAGCGACACGTTTTTGCCGACAATTTCCCTTCTGGAATCAAGTGCACAAATAATATCGTCTGACCGGCTTTCGACCTCGAAAGAAATGACATTGTCGTCGGGAACAACTATCGGGCGTACATTCAAATGGTGAGGTGCCACGGGTGTAATTACAAAACTGCCCGATTCGGGAAACATGATGGGACCGCCACAACTGAGTGAATAGCCGGTGGAGCCGGTAGGCGTGGCCACAATCAATCCATCGGCCCAGTAGGTATTCAAAAACTCGCCATTGATGTAAGTGTGAATTTTAATCATGGCTGCCGTATCGCGCTTATGTATCGCAAATTCATTCAGACCATAAGGCACTTCGCCAAAAAGAGGCAGGTCGGCCTCCAGGTGTATGAGTGTGCGTTTATCCACCACAAAGCTGCGCTTGGCAATGGCCTGCACTGCTTCGCAAACCTGCTCCTTACCAATGCTGGCCAAAAATCCGAGGCGACCAAAATTCACGCCCATGATCCGGATCTCTTTATCACGTGCAAGCGTGATGGTGTCGAGCAGGGTACCATCGCCACCCAGACTAATAATGAATTCCACTTCGCCATTCAGATCGTCTGAGCTATTGAATAAACTGATCGTTTCAGGCAATTGTACCGAATGCCGGATCTGTTCATAATAATCGCGGTAAATAACTGGCTCAATCTGCTGTCGCTGCAGCTCGTCAAAAAACAACTGCAGATCGTGCTGTTGTCCTTTTTCCATTACCCGACCATAAATGGCTGTTTTCATAACCTGTAAAGGTAGGAAGATACATTAATTCCTAACGAAAAGCGGCGAAAGCCTGCACTAGAATAAAGCACGGCGATGCAGGAAAATGGCGTTCTGACCGAGGTGATTAAACGACCATTCAAACTTGAATGTAAAGTCATAAATGGTTACGATATCCAAGCCAATACCGGAAGAATAAAGCATGCGGTTGGCGAGAATATTTTCGCCGGGATACTTGTTGTAGATATAGCCGCCATTTCCATAAATGCGACCATAGATATTAAACGGTATTCGCTTGGGTGCCAGTTTGCGGGTGCCCGGTATACCCATGGTGAAATTGAAAAGCTTTCTGCCAAAGGAAGCTTTCAGGTAGCCACCTGCCATGCCATCGACCACGTAATACTCATAGCCCTGCATAAAAATATCGGAATAACCCAGCAGTCGTCGATTGTAAAAAGGCTGATCAAAAGGCAGCTTGATGGTAGCGAAGCCATTCAGGCTAAAGAAAGTCTTTCGCCCCAATGGCCAACTGGCCGTGCCTTTGGCCGACAGCTGCCAGAGGTTCATTTCCTTGCTGAAACCTTTCTTGCTCAAAAGGATTTCCGCCGCATAACCGCGAGTAGGATAGGGAATATAATCGAGGTTATAGTGCGAAAGGCCGTAATAGAATTCGGGATAGGAAACCTTTTGTTGATTACGGGTGAAATAGTAGGGATTCAGTGCGATCACTGTATCGGCCACTCTCTCGTAACCCATACCAATGCCGAAGCGATGTTTGGTACGTATACGCGGTCGATAATTTATTTCGGCAGTAGCACTGAAAAAATTTCGCAGAAACTCATCATCGCCCTTTAAAAAAACCTGTTTATCGGCAATAGTGGTATAGTTGATTTCGCGGTTTTTGCCGAGTGCCATGGCCAGATTCAGACCCCACTTCATCTTTTTATCGATATAAGGCCGATCATAACTCAGTGCCAGTTGTCGGGTATAACCATGTATCAGCCATAGCCGGAGTTTATCGGCACGGCCGGTGGTGTTGTTATGAATCATCTTCAACCCGTAATTCACCCTCGACAGACTCGCGTTTTGTTCTACCAGCCATTGGTTGAGGTTACGGTCCACCGGTTTAAAATAAGGTACCGGCCAAATATACCAGCGTTCCTTTACTGTAATGATAATGTCTACATCATAGCCCTGAAAACTTTTTAGTGCTACTACCACTTCGTGGAAAAGGGTGGTGTTCATCAGCTGCTGGCGAGAGCCTTCGAATCGCCGAACAAGATCCTGCAGCAACATGGCGTCGCCGGGCTTAAAGAAAAGTTCACGCAGAATTACATTCTTCTTGGTTTTTTTGTTGCCTTCCACATAGATGTCGCGAACAACAAACAGGCGATCGTCGGGAGCGGGCTTGATGGGGCGGGAATAATCGATCATTTCATTGTCCGAACCTTGCGGCGCAGGTCGGCCTCCCTGGCTACACACATGCTGGCAGCAGGCAATCGCGAAAAGGAGCCATATTCCATATTTCAGTTCTCTCAGCATCCGCGCCTACAAGTTCTGCAAAATAACCTGATTTCAGAACTTCAGATAGTTCATCAGATTTTCGTAGTTATCCCGCAGTTCATTGGTATATATTTCCTCTCCGAAATAATACTTCACGGAATATTCGTACCGTTGGAAGGTAGCCACAATATCCGACACTTCCGGCTTATTGACCTTGATAGTCACCTGAAGCATTCCGGTTTCGGTATCGGTCGAAGTATTCAGTTGGGTAATCTGGGCATCGTTGGTTTCAACGAGTTTGCTGATCTCATTAAAGGAAAACTGGATTCCTTCCATTTCCAGCACAATCAGCGCTCCGGGCTGGTTCAAACTCAGAAAGTCGGCGGAACAACGAAGCAAATCGGCGGCGCCGACTACCGACACCAGTCGGTTTTCCTCGTCAACCACCGGCACCACGGTCCAATTGTTGGTGGCAGCCAGTTGAAGCGCTCTCAGGAAATGGTCTGTTTGCCTTACGGCGGCTATATCCGGAGCAGCAGGAAGTGCAGAAATCGCACTGCCGTCGTTTTCAACCTGCAACAGATCGTCTTCAGTTACCATACCGGCATATTTGTCTCCCTCTACAACAGGTAGTTGAAATACCTGGTTGTCGCTCATGAGTTGCAGGGCCCGACCAATAGTATCATCGGGTTGCAGCCAGGGCAATGATTGAGATTGTATTTCTCCGGTCAGCATGGGATGGTAGCCTGAATTTGATATATCCCTAAGACCTCAACAATCAGGCAACTGTTGCAGGCGCATTGAGTTTTTTCAAAAATTTGTGAAGGATCACATTGAACTCGTCCGGTACTTCCATCATCGGAGCATGTCCACATTTATCAATAAAATGCAGCTCACTGTTTGCAATGAGCTTGTGAAACTCTTCCGCCACAAATGGAGGTGTAACGGTATCGTTCTTACCCCAGATCAGCAGGGTTGGTTGTTGAATTTGCTTCAGCTCATCGCCGAGATTGTTTCGAATGGCACTTTTAGCCAAGGCAATAATCTTGATGACCTTCAGGCGGTTGTTGGTGATGGAAAATACTTCATCCACCAACTCTTTCGTCGCCATATTGGGATCATAGAAGGTCAATTCTGTCTTCTTACGAATGTATTCATAATCGCCCCTTTTGGGGTATGAATCTCCCATTCCGTTCTCAAATAGCCCCGAGCTTCCGGTGAGAATGATCGACTTGATACAGCTGGGTTGATTCTTCAGCACATACACCAGACCCACATGCCCGCCGAGTGAATTGCCCAGCAGGTGCACATTCTGATAACCTCTGGCCTCAATAAACTTGTGAACGAATTTCGCAAGTCCGCCAACAGAAGTATGTAGCAAATCCATATCGAGCAATGGCAGCATGGGCACTACCACTTTATTGTGATGGCGGAAATAGCTGATCAGTGGCTCAAAATTGCTTAATGCGCCAAACAGGCCGTGCAGCAAAACCAATGGCTCGCCCTCTCCTTCTTCAATGAATCTGAACTTGTTATCCTGTTTAATCTCGTAGGTCATCTTCCCCTGCACAATTAATTTTTGCTAAAATAGTCGTTTTGAAGCAATAAATACATTTGCGCCGCTGCAGCGCCGCTATTTGATGCAAAGATAACAGGTTGATGCCCATTAGGAAGCGACAGCCGCAGCCAGCCTTTTCAAGCTCGCAGACACTTACAAATTACAAAAAATTGCCGGGAAGGAAAGAGATGAAAGAAAATAGAGTTATCTCGGGATTAATGGCTGGCAGAACTGAGTTTTTCTGCCACGCCGCCAAAAAAGTCGGAAAGCTGGGCAAACATATCGCGGAACACCGGCACCACATTGCCTACTCCGTTCATCACCCGGGGTCCCCAGGGTTCCACCCACGCATAGGTGAGCGAAGCCTCGCGGGTTTCGGTTTTGATCAGACCGAGTTCTGTTGTATAAAACAAAGCGACGCTGTATACCAACAACACAATAGCACAGTAAAATAACATGCCACCAAGCCGGTTCACCCAACCCAGCATAGACCATTCCACGGTTCGCTGTATCAGGTTGGCGCCAAGGCGTACCAACACAATCACGAGTATAAAAACCAGCACAAAAGACACTACGGGTAACCATTGCGCAGATATCTTCACATTGTCGCCAAGATACTCAGCCACCAACGCAGAAAGTTTGATGGCTGCTGCCAATCCTACCAGTATGGCGATAAAAGAAAACAAAGCCACAATCAACCCGCGCTCGAACCCTTTTATACAGGCAAAAATCAATAGAAGGATCAGGACAATGTCGAGAAACATGGTAAGGTGGTTGGTACAGGTTTATAACGAAGCATAGCGCCGCTTCATATAACAGGTTACTTATTTAACAAGTCATTTACCATGGCCGCAATTGCCTTGCCATCTGCTTTACCCGCCAGCTTTTTAGACGCAACACCCATTACCTTACCCAGGTCAGCAGGACTGCTGGCACCGGTTTCGGCAACAATCGCTTTCAATTCTGCTTTCAGTTCATCGGCCGATAGTTGTTTGGGTAAAAATTTCTCGATCACATCCAGCTCTTCCTGCTCCTTCGCTGCCAGATCAGGGCGATTCTGTTGCTGAAAAATTTCGAGTGAGTCGCGACGCTGCTTAACCAGTTTTTGCAGCAGCTTCATTTCATCGTCGGGCTTCAACTCGCCGCCACCACCTTCTGCCGTTTTCGCCAGCAGAATAGCTGCTTTAATTGCACGTAAACTGCGCAATGCTGCTTCGTTCTTCGCCAGCATGGCGGCTTTCAGTTCGGACATGATTTGTGTTTCGAGTGACATGGGTTGGAAAAAATTTTAAAAGTTAAGTTATCGGGAGAGGTGAAAGGTGAGAGGTGAAAGGTGAGAGGTGAAAGGTGAAAGGCTTGTTTGTAATCTGCGTCATCTGTGGGAACTTACATGTTGCTTTATAGGTAGGACCCGAGCGGTTATGCATTTCTGTTCCCACAGATTTCACAGATTTGAACACAGATTTTCACAGATTTTCACCAATTTTCGTTTCACCTCTCCCCTCTCACCTTTCACCTCTCACCTCTCCCCTTTCACCTCTCCCCTTTCACCTCTCACCTCTCACCTCTCC